>JAEWMY010000042.1 GCA_023393015.1 Spirochaetota bacterium | reverse complement strand
GCTCTGTGTGGTCCTCCCGTAGGGAAAAACGCTCTCGTCATGATCGAAATCGGCTGTTACGGGTCGAGAGGTCGCTTTTTTTTACGGAATTTCTCGTCGGCACGGCGGTAGCGATCGCCTTCTTCGGCGTATTCGGCATTATTGGCCTGGTTCGCGGGGACGGTACCGTCGATTCCGCCGTTTCCGTCGAGTTCCGCTATAGGGCAACCGACGCCCGTATGACCTCGCGGGAGCTCGCGTCAGCCGGCCGCGAATGGCCGACGCTTGGCGGCAGGATCGAGTCGCGTGCCGGATACGCGTACGTCCTCGTCGATATCTATAACGGGGAGTCAATCCCCCGCGAACTCGTTCTCGAGAACGAGTTGGTTAACTCGTACACCGAGCTTCTCGAGCCGCGGTCCAGGGGGGCGGTAACGCTTTTCCGCCACGGCGACGCCGTACCGCTCGGCGAAAGCCCCCTTCGGCATCATCTTGCCGCGTTTCCGGTCGTCGTCCCGCCGCGAGTCGCGGTCTCCTATATTCTCGAGTACCGCGATCCCCGCGGCGTCCTGGTCGCCCCGGCGGTTCGCTCGTGGAAGGAATGGCACTCGCGCGCCTCGTACGAACGCGGGATTTTGACGATGTATTTCGGATCGTTGTTCTTGCTCTTCTTGCTGAACGTATTCATATCGTCGTTGGGATTACGACGTTTTTTCGCGCCGTTCGCCGCGCTTACCGTTTCGACGAGCGTGTTTTATACGGGACAAACGAGGTTCCTGAGTTATCTTATCGATCCGTTCGCGATTCCCCGGTGGTTTTCGACCGTCGCCATAGTCGCGAGCCTTTCTAGCGTCATGTTCCTCTTTCGCAGCGTCTTCGAGGACAGGTACGCCCGGACCGAGCGGCGGGCTTTGCTCGCCATCGCGATCGCGAGCGTTCCCCTCGCGATCGCCTCCTCCTTCGGTCACGGGCTGTTCAGGGCGGAGCTTCCGTATTTGCTGACGCCGGTCGGTTTCGCGGTCGTGACGGTCGCCGCCTTCAAGGCGAGCCGCGCGCGCGCGAAGGAGCCCGTAATCGTCACGCTCGCGCTTTTACCCTGGACGTTGACCCTGCTCGCCGGCGACGCGGCGTACGCCCTCGTGGGCCGCCTGGTCTTTCCGAGGGAGGCCCTTTCGCCGCTTTCCTTCCTGTTTTCCATAGGCCTTCTGACCGTGTCCCGGCAGTATCTCGCGTCGCACGCGCTGACCGAGGCGACGGGCGAGCTCGAGCGAAGCGTGGGCCGCGCGCGCGAGGAAACGGCCCGCGCCCTCGCCGGCGTCGCGGGCCTTCGGTCGGCGCTGTCTCTCAGGTTCTCCCGGATGATCCGCGAACCGCTCGACGGGATCGTCGCGCGGGCGCGCATCCTTTCCGCCGAATTTCCCGACGGGCGCATGGACGCGTTTTGCCGCGCGGTCGCTGAGGACGTCCGCGCGATCGGGGCGATCCTCCGCGAGGATCTCGCGTTCGGGGACGACGCGTCCGCGGGCGACATTCTACGGGGCGACGAGCTCAAGATCGCGGACGTTCGCCGGCTTGACGGCGTTACCGCGGACGGCGATTCCGGGGCGGGCGACGGGAATGCTTCCGGCGACGACGCCCGCCGCGCGCGGGTGTACCTTCACCTTCCCGACACGGAGGTCGCCGGGCGGTTGTGTACCATTCTCCGCGTCGAGGGGTTTACGCCGATACTCGCGACCGACCGCTACCACGTACTCGACGACGCGTCCTCGGGCAAGGTGGACGTTCTCGTCATAGACGCGTCCGTCCAGGACGACGCGGCCTTTTCGCTGTGCCGACTTCTGAGGGATTCTTTCAGTCCCGTCCAGCTCCCGATGCTGCTCGTCGCCGACTGTCTCGACGAGTTCGCCGCGGAACGGGGCCGCGCCGCGGGATTCAACGACTTCCTCACGCGGCCGTTCGAGGCGGGCGCGCTAATCCTGCGCGTCGAGTCCCTCGCGCGGCTCAGGGAGGCCTCGTCGCGAAGCGAGATCCTCGCGAGGTCCGAGAGCGAGAAGAACGCGTTTCTCTTTTTCCTGACACACAACGTGAACACCCCGCTCACCGTCTTGCTGAACCGCGTCCGCGAGCTCGAGCGCGTAGGCGCCGGATTCTCCTCGACGCAGGAGTTCGACGACATCCAGGCGAGCGCGCGGGAGATCAACGATATCGTGCAGAACGTCCTCGTTTCCTTCCGCCTTTCGGACGGCAGGCAAACGCTCTGGCTCGAGAACGTCGACCTCGCGGCCGCGCTTGACCGGGTTTTTCACGAAATGTCGCGGAAGGCTGACGCGAAGGATCAGCGACTCGAGTTCTCGGTGCCTGAATCCCTTCCCTCCGTCATGGCGGACCGCGTCGCCCTGCACGGGATACTCTACAACCTCGTCGACAACGCCGTGAAATTCGCGCCGCGCGGCGGAACCGTGTCGGTGGGAGTTTCGGGAGATCCCGTCACGGTGCGCGTCTGCGACTCCGGTCCGGGCATCCGCGAAGAGGATCGCGCGCGGCTGTTCGGCCGCTTCGAGCGGCTTTCCGCGCGGCCGACTGGCGGCGAGTCCACCACCGGACTCGGGCTTCACGTCGCGAGGGAACTCGCGCTCATGCAGGGTTTCGACCTGGCGTGTCCCTCCGGGACCTCGGGCGGCGTTTTCGAGCTTTTATTGCGGGGACGGCTCTGACATGCCGGCCCTCGGGAGATTCCGCGTCCCCGTTTTCACGCTCATTCTCGCCGTCACGCTCGCCGCGAGCCTCGCGACCCTTTCGCGGATCGAGCGGGCGAGGGCGCGCGATTTCGTCAGAAAACGCGAGATTCCCGCGCTCGGCCAGGCTATCGTGGCCCGGCTTTCCCTCGCGGTCGCGGAATATCGACGGGCCGGCGAGGCGATGCTTGACGACGGGATCGTCCGGGACTGGATACTTTCTGGCGAGCGGGATCCGTTCGCGCTTATCTCGTTCATGAGCGCGAAGAGGGCGGATTTCGGCCGCGACCTCCTGGACATGAGCATAGTCAGCGACGCGAGCGAAACCTTCTATTCGAGCGACGGCCGGATACTAGCACTTTCTCCCGAGATGAAGGAACGCGACGGGTGGTACTACGCGTACCGCGATTCCGTACCTTCGGGAAACGTCGACTCGTGGTATAACGACGAAACGGGCGTCATCGAGATGTACGTGAACGTCCCGATTCTGGGTGACGACGGGGCGTTTCTCGGGGTGGCCGGCGGAAGCATCAACTCGGATCAGTTCATGGAGACGGTACGCGCGTTCGAACGGGAGCATTCTGCGCGCGTGTATCTCTTCCGGGGAGACGGGGAGATCGTGTACGCGACCAACCGCTCCCTCGTTCGGGACAGGGTTCTCTCGGCAGATTCCGCGTGGAACGAGCCCGTCCTTCCCTCGCTGATGAGGACCCAGGAAAGTCCCTTCGGCGTCGTTCTCGAGCCGAACGGCCCGGGCGGACCGGTGTTGTGGGGCGGAAGGATACCCGACTGGGACACCTTCGTGATAGTCGAGCGCGGGCCGGAAGAGATCCGATCCCTCGCGAGCGAGGGCTTCGTCAGGTCGTTCGCCCTCGAGGGCGTCCTCTTCGCCGTCATGATCGCGGCGTTCATCGTCTCGTGGACCTACCTCGCGCGCCGCTCGCTCGCGGAAGAACGTATTCGCCTCGCGGCGGACGCGCGGTCGCGCGCGATAGTCGAGGGACATTCGAGGCTCGGCGCCCTGGCGGAGGGCTGGCTCTCCGGGCTCGGCGAGGCGTTGCTCGCGAAAAACGCCGCCGATCTCGGAGGAAAGGACGCGATCGCGAACGCGCGCTTTCTCTCGGATTCGCGCGTCGCGCTGAAGGCGCTTTCCGCGCGGGAGTCGTCGGTACCCGCCGCATCGCCCTTTCCAATGTCCGAAACCGTATCCGCCGTCCGCGCCTCGTACGCGGGCGAATTGGCACGTCGGGGAATTTCCCTCGTCGTGACGGAGATCGACCGAGGGCTCGTCGCGCACTCGAACGAGGCGCTCGTCCGTCTCGCCGTCGGGGAGTTGATCGGCGCGGTCGCGTCGCGCGTCGATCGCCCCGCGGAGTTTTTCCTTTCGCTGTCGGGAACGCGGGACAGGCCGTGCCTCGATCTGGCCGTTCCCGCCGCCGAGCCGGCCGTGCGCGAAGGGGAGTCGTCGCTGCCGGGGATGATTCTCGAGTCGATCGGCGCGGCGTTCAGGTACCTTGAGGTAAACGAAAGCGTCGGCGTGTATCACGCGGAATTCGCGGGGTCGGACGAATACCTGTAGCCTGAGTGCCGGACCGTCTGTATGTACTGAGGGCACGAGGGGTCATCCTCGAGCAGGAGTCTCAGCTGGCGGATGTGCACGTACAGGCTGTTGTCGTTCACCCCGTCTTCGATATCCCATGCGCGCGCGTACAGGATCTCGTTCGTGAGCACGGTGTCGGGGTTTCGCGCGAAGAACAGGAAGAGGTCGAAGAGCTTTTTCCGCAATTCGATCGGCTTTCCGTTCTTGCGCACTTCCATGCTGATCGGGTTGATTTCGAAGGGGCCGCTCCTGATCGTCTCGGCTATGGAAGGGCCGGGCCGCTCGTCCGACACCGCGCGCTTGAGGAGCCGTCGCACGCGCGCGAGCAGTTCGTCGACGTAGAAGGGTTTGGTTATGTAATCGTCGCAGCCGGTGTCGAAACCGTCTATCTTCGTGCCGCTCGAGGTGATCGACGAAACGATGATGACCGGCAGGCTTTCGTCCTGCCTGCGGATCGTCTTGAGTATCTCGAGCCCGTTGACGTCGCCGAGGTTCAGGTCGAGTAGGACGAGATCCACGTAAGTTTCCCTGAGGACGGCGTACGCGTCCTTTCCCGATTCCGCCCCGACGACCGAATAACCGGCCGTTTCGAGGTTTTCGGTAATAAACGCCCGAAGGCGCGAGCTGTCCTCGACTACCAGGATCTTCTTTTCAACCATCTATGATACCAGTGTATCCCATACATCGCCAAATGTACCACGCGGTTGTTTAACTTTCCCTTAAAAGGCGATACGATACGGCATGGCACGGAATACGGGCGGCGACGGACTTTCAAGATTGCAGCGGGGACTCACGGGAGAGCGGACTCTCGCGGGCGAGCCGTACATGAACGACGCCGGGATGCTCGCCGCGTACGCGGAGTATTATCATCCCGTTTCGCTCGCGCAGACCGAACGCGTGCTCCGTGCCCTGAAACCCGCCTTTCCGCGCGGTTTCCCGCGCCTCGTCGATTTCGGCACGGGATCGGGAGCGGTCGCGGAAGCCTTCGTCCGGGGCGGCACGCGCTCCGCGTTCCTGGTGGACCGGAGCGAACCCGCCCTCGAGCGCGCGGCGTCACGGATTTCCTCGCTTTCCGGCGGGGTCGAGACGCGTACGTTGCGTCGGGACCTGACCCTTCTTTCGGGGGGCGAAGGGGGCGCCGCCTCCGCGTTTCCCCCCGAGCTTTCGGGGTGGGCCGACTGCGCGTCCTTCGGACACGCGCTCAACGAGCTTTGGGAGGATCGGGACGACCGCGCGGAGCTTCGTGCCGCCGTAGTGGAGTCGGTTCGCCCGCTTCTCGCGCCGTCGGGCGCGATACTCGTCATGGAGCCGGCTCTGACGCGAACGAGTCGGGACCTGCTCGCCCTGCGCGACATACTCGTATCCCGCGGCTGGCGTGTCGTCGCTCCGTGTCCCGGGCGCTCGCGCCTTTCGTGTCCGGCGTATTCCGCGGGACCCGCGCATACCTGTCACGAGGCAATCCCGTGGGACGCTCCGCCCGCGGTCGCGCGCCGCGCGGCCGAGATGGGGCTGGAAAAGGACGCGCTCAAGATGGCCTGGTTCGCCTTCGTTCCTCCCGATTCGGCGGAACCCGCGGCGACGGAACGCTACGATGGCGCCGTCCGCGTCGTGTCGGAGCCCATGCTGAACAAGGGCGGCCGCATACGCAGGCTCGTATGCGGCGCGAACGGGCGTTTTCCCCTTTCGGCCAAGTCTGGCGATCCGTACGCGGAGTCTTCGGGGTTCGCGTCACTCAGGCGGGGCGACCTCATTCGTGTTTCCGCGCCCGAGATACGGGAGGGGGGATGGGGCGTCTCGATCGATACCTCGATCGAGTTTGTTTTCCGGAATTAAGGTTGCCGTAAACTGGCGGGTGTAACCTCAAGCCAAGGCAAAACCCCCAGGTAAAAACAGCGCCGTCCCGCAGGACGGCTTTTTTGTCAGTCGGTCGTCGCCGGGCCCGAATCCCTTTCGCCCATCCCGTTCAGGTGGCGTTTCAGTTCGCTCTTTCTCCGCCTTTCGCTCCTGGCGTGACCACCCGATCCGAATCCCTTGAAGAGAATCGAGCTCAGCAGAAACAGGCCCCATGCCTGCCAGTAGCTTATCTCCTTGAATCCGAAGATGTCCGGCATGAGGGCGTTCCAGAGTCTCATCACGAGGTATCCGAAGGCGAACACGAGCGCGACTCCCAGTATCCCGAAGCCGATTCCCATCGCTATCTTCGCGGGAAGCGCGCGCCTCGACCACCATTCCTCTCCGTTACACGACGGTTCGTAACCCGTTTCGTTCATAGTGTCCTCCTTAATCGTCGATCCAGTGCCTGAGCGCCCGCGCGAGGTTCGCCACCGCGTACCGCTTCCTCGCGGTCAGGGTGTCGAGGCTCTCGCCCGTGCTTTCCGCGATCTCGCGAAAGGTCTTGTTGCCGAATACCTGCGCCTCGATAACCGACCGTTGCGGGGCGGGCAACGCCGCTATGGCCGTGTTGAGGGCGTCGACGAGGCTTTCGCGCACGCATGCGTCCGCCGGGTCGATACCGATGCCGTCGACGATCTCCCTGAGGGTTTCCTCCGACACGCGCGTCTCGCCGGAACGCGCGCGCGTCCGGTCGCGCCTCCACGCGTCGATCACGCGTCGCGCGAACAGGGAATTGATCCACGCGGGGAGGTTTCCGATGCCCGCGATCAGCGGGAGGCGTTCCATCACCTCCGCGTAGACGTCGTGGACGATATCCTCCGCTTCCTCGAGGGATCTGCCCGCGGCGCGAAGGCGCGAGAGAAACACGCCCCGTTCGCTCGAGTAGGCGCCCTCGAGTCTTCGTCTTTCTTCCGTCAGCGGTTGTCCTGAATTCGTTTTCATGGCCTTACACCTATATCGACGCGCGAGGGGAGGTTTTGGTGTGTTTAAGCCAAAAAAATAGACGCGCCGGACGGGACGCGCGGAAGGGGAGGATAACGCGCGCCGTCCGGCGTCCGTCGCGCGTCCGTCGGTTACTTTCCCGAAAGACCCTTGATGAGGGCGTGGTACGCGGGTTTTTTCTTCATGTCCTTGTCGAAGACGTTGGCGGAGCCGTAACCGGGAAAGGCGCGCGGAATCCAGCTTCCCTTGTCGGAAAGGCCCCAGAGGATAAGGCTTTTCGCGCCCGGTTCCGTGCGCGCGATCGTCGCGAGCCGCTCGTAGACGTCGTTCTGCAGGCCGATCGTCACCTCGTCGGCGGGAAGCTTCATGCGGACGTCGACTTCAGAGAAGGAGCAGGTTACGCCCATCGCGTGGAAACGGCGCACGTTCTCGCGGATGGCCTCTTCGTTGAGCGGCAGTTCCGCCATGCAGTGAAGCTGGAACGCGACGCCGTCGACCGGGACCCCGCGCCCTTTCAGTTCCTTTACGAGCTCGTAACTCGCGTCGCCCTTGGCGGTTCCGGCGTATTCGGTGTTGTAGTCGCAGAGGATGAGTTTCGCGTCCGGATCGGCGGCACGCGCGGTCTTGAAGGCGATGTCGAGGAAGTCGTCCCCGATGAGGCGGCGCCAGATCGTGTCGCGCATCGTTCCGTCCTCGTTGAACACCTCGTTCGCGACGTCGTACTCGCTCACCCGCCCCTTGTAGCGCGTCATGATCGTCGTGATGTGATCCGTCAGGAGCGCTATGGCCTCCTCCCTCGTCTTGAGCGAGTGCACGTAGGGTCCGTTCTGGTCCTGCCAGAGAAAGGTGTGACCCTTGATCTTCATCTTGTTTTTTTCCGCGAAGTCGACCATCGCGTCCATGTCGGACCAGTTCCAGAAGTCCTTTTTCGGCCGGATGTTGACCCACTTCATCGAGTCTTCGGGAACGATGAGGTTGAAGTGGCTTTTCAGTATCTTGACCGTTTCCGGCGTGTAGATGTCTCCCGCCTTCACGGCGAGCCCGAATACCATGCCGTTCCCGTCGGCGATCTTTCGCGGCGCGGGCGACCCGCACGAGGCGAGGGTCGCGAGTATCGCGACCGCCGCGACCGCCGCGACCGCCGTCTGGAAGACCGTCCTGTTACTTGCCGTCTGGTTCATGATTCCTCCGGATACTATGGGTTTACTGCGCCGAGCGACCGCTCGCGCTGCACCATTCGATCGCGAGCCGCCTGAGTTCCTGGGCCGACTTGCAACGCAGTTTTATCTTGATCTGGTATTGATGCGATTCGACGGTTTTCGTGCTGACGTTCAGGCGGTCGGCGATCTCGGCGGGAGCGAAGCCCTTGCCGACGAGGGTGAATATCTGCAGCTGGCGGTCGGAAAGCGTCTTGACCGAGTCCATGGCGTTCGCGCCGAGCGAGCGGTTTCCGACCATCCGGTCGACTGCCCTGTTCCGCTCGCGTTCGCTCAGCCATATTTTGCCCGAGGAAACCGTCCGTATCGCGTCGAATACCGTTTCCGAAACCTCTTCCTTCATGATGTAACCCTGCGCGCCCGCGGCGAGCGCCCGCTCGGCGTAATAGCCCTCTTCGAGCATCGAGAGCACGAGCACGATGAGTTCGGGAGTCTCGCGCTTCATCGCCTTGATGAGGTCGAGTCCGTCTTCCTTGCCGAGGTTCAGGTCTACGATGGCGAGTTTCGGTTTCTTTTCCCCGAGGATACGGAGCGCGTCGGCGCCGTTCGTGGCCTCTCCGACCACGGCATACGTTCCGTTGCCGCCGATGAGGGCCGAAAGCCCTTTCGTGAAGAGGGGGTGGTCGTCGACTATCATGACGGTTACGGCGGGCATCGTTGCCATTGTATCAGCGGTTCGGGCGATTTGTGAATAAGAGAATGCGCTTATTCCGGTATGAACGCGCGGATTTCCGTGCCGGCCGCCTTCGAGGACGTTACGGTAAACCGGGCGCCAAGTTGGTGGGCGCGGTATTCCATCGAGCGCATGCCGAGCCCGGTCGCGGCCCGTTCGCGCTCTCCGCGGGAATTGCGCGTGCCGAGTTCAGCGGTCCCGGTGCCGTTGTCGCGTATCGTTACCGCGTGCCCCCCGCGCTCGGCCGTGACGGAAACGCGCGCCTCCGTCGCGAGCGAATGGCGCGCGACGTTGTGAAGCGCCTCTTGCGCGATGCGGTAGACGTTGAGTTCCTGGGCGGGCGTGAACGGCGAGGCCTTTCCGGCCGACCATTCGTAGCGTATCCGTATGCCGCTTTGCCGGTTCATCGTCTCGCACAACTGGCGAAGCGCGTCGTTGAGTCCCATCGCGCCGAGCGTTACCGGGAAGGAGTTTTGCGCGTACTCCCTGGTTTTCTGGAGGGTTTCGACCGCGATCGCCGTCACCTCCTGCAGCCGGACGTCTCCGGCGGAAAGCCCCTTGCAGATCATGGCGATCCCCGCGAGCCGCTGGCAGATGTCGTCGTGAAGCTCCATGCTGAACCGCATCCGCTCGAGGTCGCTTATCCTGAGTACCTCGCGCTCGACCGCCTCTCGTCTCGCCGCCTCGCGCCTCAGCCGCGCGTTCGCCTTCGTGAGATCGTCGGTGCGCCGCGCGACCTCGAGCTCGAGCTGGCGCGCGCGTTCTTTCTCGTCCTCCAGTACCTGCATCCGCTTCATCGCGTTCGAGAGGAATGTCCCGCAGCTGCAAAGGTACGGGTAATCGGAGTCGCTAGCCTCGTACACGATTAGGCCGAGATACTCGTCTCCCGCCTTGAGGGGATAGATGACGCGGGTCGTGGCGCGCTTTCCGCGTTTGGCGAGCGCGGAGGAAAAGAACCGCGAGAGCGATACGTTTGACCGCGGAACCGCCGGGACGTCGACGGAAAACCGTTTCCAGGAAAAGACGATTCGGCCGGTCGGAGGAAGCTCGCGGGAGGGCCGGGAGAAGACGAGCATCCTGAGCGAGGCCGTGCGGGAGTTTACGAGGAAGCGCTCGAGCGGGGCGAATACCTCCTCGAGCGACGCCGCCTGACTGAGCTGTTGGCCGAGCGAGTTGACGTCGCGGAGAAGGTGCCAGGCGGGCACTCCTTCCCCGTCGCCCGGCGCGGTCGGGAGCGCCACGTCGGCGTCGGACTCCGTGCCGTCGGACGCCGCGTCCGCCGAGGCCATGTCCGGGCAGCCGCAGGAACGCCTCGGGACGAAGACGGCGGGGACGCGCCGTACCGCGGGAACTCGTTTTCCGTCCATCAGCTCGCGCAGTGTGTCGACGGCGAGCGCGCCCATCTCCCGAAGGGGTTGCCTGATAGTGGTGAGCGGCGGCGTCTCCGCGCGCGCGCGCGGGATGTCGTCGAAGCCGGTTATGGGACACGAGTTCCAGGACGAGTCCCGGTACGCCCTGATGACGCGAAGCGCGCCGATCGCGATGTTGTCGCTTGCCGCCACGATGGCGTCGACGTCGCGCTCCGGATGGTCCGCCACGTAGTCCTTGAGCGCGGTGAATCCGGTGCTCTCGAAGAAGAGCCCTCCGGTGACGACCGTCCCCGTCACGCGTTCCCCCCGCGCCTCGGCGTCCTCGAGCGCCCGTCGGAACACGCTTTCCCGGACGCGGTTGTCGCGGTTGCCCTCGGGGCCCCCGACGTACAGGAACCTCCGATACCCGTGACGGTCGATGAGATGGTCCATGAGCTCGCGCATCGGGGCGCGCGTTTTGGCAAGTATCGTCGGGAAGCCGCTGAGGGTGTTTCCTATGGCGACGACCGGGGTGCGCGCGAAGGCATCGGCGAGACGTTCGGCGTCGCCCGCGCGGTTGCGCTCGATCATCGTCGCCGTAAGCATGATGGCTCCGTCGACGGGGACGTGCTCGTTGAGCGGAAAGAGGGGCAGTCCGGAATCGCGGTTTCTGTCGACGCTTTCGCCCTGGAAGCAGACGACGTCCATGCCGTACTCGCGCGCGCGGTCGCGTATCCCCGAGTATACGGTCAGGTGGTATTCCTCGTCGAGATTTCGAACGTATACGCCGATTCTCATGCTCGTCCCGCTAAGTGTTTTTACCGACGCGCCGTTAACGCGATACCCTTATTCTGCGCGCCGACGGTCGAGTATATCATGAAAACGAGTGAACGGCCCGAGTATCGGGTGCCCCTTTCCGGCTTTTTTGTCGCCGGATCGCCGTGCGGGGTCTCACTGCCTTTTCCCGGCGACGAGCTCCTTCCGTCGCCGGGATTTTTTTTATCGCCCGCGCAGGTCGCCTGGCGGCGCGGCGCCGGGATGATCCTACTTGCCGGCCGACGCCGGGACGAACTTCTTCCCGTCTTTGACGCATATCCGGTACACGGCGTCCCTTCCCGATTTCACGCACGTCGTGATTCCGCCGCCCGGCTGAACCCACTGGCCCGCCATCGAGAAGTTCCGGAGACCGGGGAGTTTTTTCGGAACGCGGAGCTCCATCGTCCCGGGCGTGATGAACCAGCCTTCGATCGTGCCCTTCCTGTTCGACGTGTACCGTTCCCAGGTAACGGGCGTCGCCGCGTCTTTCATCTCGACGTCATCGCCGATTCCCGGCAGGATTTCCTCCAGCGCCCCGAGGAGGACCGAGGAAACCGCGTCCTTCTCCGCCGCGTACGCCGCCTTGTCGGAAGAAAGTTTCTTCCAGCGGTCGAAGTCGGCCGGATACATGATCTCGACGAGACTTTTCCCCTCGGGTGCCATGGCGGGGTCGTCGCAATAGTGCTTGACGCCGATCTTGTCCAGCGTGATTCCCTCGACGACGACGTGTTTTTTAAGACAGCGTACCGAGAGGCTCGGCAGGGCGGAAAGGTCGCGCCTCACGCCGAGCGAAAGGCAAAAGAGGGAGTTGAAGAGCGGAAGATCGCGGTACATGCGGTCGATCTTGCCGTTCGTGTACTTGCCGCCGAGAAGGCCGTAGATCGTCGTCCAGCCGTCGGCCGCGGAAACGATCTCGTCGGCGCGGTGCGCGCTTCCGTTTTCCAGCCGCACGCCGACGGCCTTCTTGCGCTCCGTGAGTATTTCCGAGACGCGGCTCCCGTAACGGATCCTTCCGCCGAGCGCGAGGAAGTTTTTCTCGAGCGCGCGGGCAAGGTCGAGCGAGCCTCCGAGCGGGTATCCCGCGTTTTTGGAAGCATGCCAGCCGAGCATCATCAGAAGCGCGAAAAAGGAGAAGTCCGGCATGGCGAGTATGCCGTACAAGCCTTCCCGTATGTGCGCGCTTTCGAAACGGCGCGAGTAGTCGGCGACGGTGAGTTTTCCGTATTCCCGGTATTCCCTCATGAATGGTTTCATCGCCTTGATCATCGAGAGATAGTCGCCCGCGCCCCAGAGCTCGAGCGGCTTGTCCGTCGAGACGGGGAAGTCGACGAACTTCCGGATAAGCGCCTCGAAGCGGTCGATCTCCTCCGCGTCGCCGGGAGAGAGCTCCCTGAGATGGGCGGCAAGCCGGCCCGGCTCCGTGTAGGCGACGAACCAGCGCCTGTCGCCTTCGGGGCCGACTTCGATCCTCGTCAATTCCTCGCGGTCGATAAAGCGCCTTCCTTCGAGCGCGCCGACTTCGGTCAGGTACCGCCCGAGCGCGCCCCTTCCCGAAGAGCCGCACAGCCAATGGATGCAGCCGTCCACGAGATACTCTCCCCGTTTCCACGACGTGCACAGTCCTCCGGGAAGGTCGTGCGCCTCGAAAATTTCCGCGTCATATCCGTTGGCGCGCGCGTGGATTCCCGCCGAAAGCCCGGCGATTCCCGCGCCGATTATCGCGATCTTTTTCATTCAGTTCTCCTTTTTCCAGTGTCTGTACATCCGCGAGCCGTACGCGAGACTCGTTTTCCTGAGAAGCCGGACGATATCGTCGTACGCGTACTCCTTCGGGAAGAGCTCCCGCGGCAACGGCGGCTCCGTGCCGTGGACGTGAATGACGAAGACGAGCCAGGCGACGCCGATCCGGTTGAACGCGTCCCTGTCGTCGCCCGGGGAGGCGAGAAGGTCCCGAAGCAAGGCGAGGAATTCCGACAGGAACGCCGCGCGTTCCGGTATCTTCCAGCACGCAGCGAGCCTCGTCATCGTTTCCCTGTCGATTTTTTCCACCGTAAAGAGAAAGACGTGATCCTTGAGTCCGGCATCCGCGAGCGACTTTTCGAGTTCGCCCGTTTCGATACCCACGGTGATCCATGAGTTTTGCGCGAAGCGCGCGAAAGCGAAGTATTCGAGGAGCTCCCTCGTTTTCGTGCGTTCCTTTTCCTGTTCCCGCTCGAAGGAGTACACCGCGAGGACGAAGCCTTTCGCCTGGTACCGTTTGCGCTTCTGGAAATTGGTCATCGCCTCGAGCTGGAGTTTCGCGGTCCGGTACCGCGTGACGCCCGATTCCTCCGTCGTCGTAATAAGGCCGTCCCGTTTCATGCGCGAGAGGGTCGTTCGGACGGTTCCCTTCGGTATGCCGCACTCCCCGGCGAAATCGTAGAGGGCCTCGAGCCGTGCGTACGGAACGCCGGGCGCGTGGTACGCCTTGAGAGAGTCGGGGAACATGAGGGGAAAGTGCAGAATTTCGTGCGCTTTCAGCGGATAGCGGTCAAGAAGGTTTGTCATTTCGCGCCGTTACAGAACAATATAAACATATATGCTTCATTGTAACGTGTTTTGACGGCTTGTCAAGCGTTTGTCGTCGCTTGACACTACCGCCCGTTACGCCTAAAAATGAAAAATGAGCTCCAAACTGCCGACATGGGTAGGCGTCGGCGCCTTTTTGCTCTCGTTTTCCGCGGGATGCATAAACGCCTTTACCCTCGTCAGCGCGATCGCCCTTCCCGTTTCGCACTATACCGGCACCTCGACCGCGCTCGCCATCGCCGTCGCCTCGGGCGACGCGGGGAGAATCCTGCTGCTTTCGGGCCTTATCGCCTCCTTCGTGGCGGGCGCGACCGCGAGCGGCCTTGTCATCCGCGACTATCACCTCAAGCTCGGCAGGCGGTACGGCATCGCGCTCATGGCGGAATCGGCCCTCGTGAGCCTCGCCTTCGTCGCCTACGCCGACGACCCGACGGTGTCCCTCTTCCTGCTCGCCTTCGCGTGCGGGTTGCAGAACGCCATGGCGACCACGTACTCGGGTGCCGTCGTGCGCACGACGCACGTGACCGGTATCCTGACCGACCTCGGCACGCAACTCGCCAAGGTCCTGCTCGGGAACAAGGTGGAGCGCAGACGGGTCGCGCTCTTTCTTTCCATATTGAGCGGATTCATACTCGGCGGCGTCCTCACGACTGCCCTCTTCCCGCTCATCGGGCGATACGTCCTTTTCGTCGTTGTCGCCCTGACGGGCGGGACGGGGCTGTCGTATTACGCTTACCGCCAATTCGTCGTCACGGGGTCATCCTCCTTGACCCCCGAGGCGCGAGGCGATACCCTGAGCCATGACGAGTAACGACGAGGGCAAAAAGCCGGGGCGCGGTACGACGTGCGTCCACGGCTCCTACGATCCGCGCGAGCACCGAAGGGCGGTCGCGATGCCGCTGTACCAAAGCGCCGCGTACTCCTACGATTCGGCAGACGAGGCGGCGTCCCTCTTCGCGGGCGAGTCATCCGGCAACATATACTCGCGCCTCGGCACCCCGACCACCGACGAGGCCGAGAACCGCGTCGCCCTGCTCGAGGGCGGGATCGGCGCCGTCGCCTTCTCCTCCGGTATGGCGGCCCTCTCGGGCTTCATGCTCAATTTCCTCCGCTCCGGCGACGCCGTCGCCGCGTCGAAGAGCCTCTACGGCGGCTCGATGGGCCTTCTCGGCGACACCTTGCCGGGTCTCGGTATCACGACGCGTTTTTTCGATCCTCTCGACGCGGAAAGCCTGCGGGCGGTAACGGACGGCTCGACGCGCCTGGTGATAGCCGAAAACCTCGCGAACCCGGCCTTGTCGGTGCCCGACCACGAGGGCCTTTCCGCCGTCGCGCGCGAACGGCGCGTGCCGTACCTCGTCGATAACACCCTCGCGACCCCGATCGCCTGTAGGCCCGCCGAGTTCGGCGCCGACTTCGTGCTCCACTCGACCACGAAGTACATGACCGGCCACGGAGACTCCATCGGCGGGATGATCGTCGACTCGGGGACCTTCGAGTTCGACCGGGAACGCTATCCGCTGCTCTTCGACCCCGCGAGCGACGGACGGCCCTATGCCGAGGCCTTCGGCAAGGCGGCCTTCCTCACGCGCCTGCGCATGCGGGTCTTGATGAACCTCGGCGCGTGCATGGCGCCGTTCAACGCATGGCTCCTCCTCCGCGGACTCGAGAGCCTGCACGTTCGCTACCCGAGGCACCTCGAGAACGCGGCCTTCCTCGCGGGGAAGCTCGCAGGTCACCCGCGCGTCGAGTGGGTGAACCATCCGTCGCTGGCTTCCCACCCTTCGCACCGTAACGCGGAACGGTACCTCGGCGGGACGTACGGCGCCATGATCGGCTTCGCCCCGAAGGGAGGCTTCGAGGCGGCGAAGCGTTTCATCGACCGAGTACGACTCGTGACCCACACGACGAACATCGGCGACGCGAAGACCCTCGTCATACATCCCGCGTCGACGACGCACCGGAACATGAGCGCGGCTCAACGCGCGGCCGCCGGCATCGGCGACGACTTCATCCGTGTGTCCGTCGGTATCGAGGACGCGGACGACCTCTACGGGGCTATCGACGAGGCCCTCCGGCCCTGAAGCGTCCGACGGAGGACATGCCGCCGCGCGCGAAACGGAATATAAATAAAACGGCCCCGGGAATCGCTCCCGGGGCCGTTTCGTATCCTTCCCGTTTGGAAGGATTGTCGCCGGAAGGCCGATCGCAAAACTGACGTTTTTCGATCGGCCTTCCGGCTTTTTTTTATTTGTAGAGCGGTCGCTCCGCGTAGTGCGTGTGGAGGAGGTGGTGGGCCTTCTCCGAGTTCGGCTCTTTGAGGTACTCGGTGTAGATCGCCTGCACGTAGGGGTTCTTGTGCGACACGCGGATCTCGCTCTTGACGTCGTCGGCGTAGAGGCCGGCGATGCGCTGGGCGCGGACTTCGTCGTTGGCGCCGTAGGGCTGGCCGCCTCCGGCGATGCAACCGCCGCGGCACGCCATCACCTCGATGAAGTGGTAGGGCGGCTCCTTCTTGGCGGCCTTGGCCTCGCGTACCTTGGCGAGCACGTTCTCGACGTTGCCGAGCTGGTGCACGACCGCGATCCTGACTTCCGTCCCGTTCACGTCGACGGCGGCTTCCTTCACGTCCTTGAGCCCGCGCGCGGGAACGAAGTTGATGTCGCCGAGTTCCTTGCCGACGATGACCGCGTAGGCGGTGCGGAGGGCCGCTTCCATGACGCCGCCGGTCGCGCCGAAGATCGTGCCCGCGCCGGTGTAGGGTCCGAGCGGATTGTCGGCTTCTTCCTCGGGGAGGTCGTTGAAGTCGATGCCGGCCTGCTTGATGAAGCGGGCGAGCTCGCGGGTGGTGAGCACGCTGTCGACGTCGTCGAAGCCCGAGCTTTTCATGTCGTCGTTGCGCTTGCGCTCGTACTTCTTGGCCGTGCAGGGCATGATCGAAACGGAGAAGATCTTGGCGGGATCGATGCCGGCCTTCTGGGCCCAGTAGGTCTTGATCATGGAGCCCATCATCTGTTGGGGGCTCTTGGCGGTCGAGACGTGGGGGAGGAGGTCGTGGCAGTTCTTCTCCGCGTAGTCGACCCAGGCGGGGCAGCACGAGGTGAAGAGGGGAATTTCACCCTTGCCCTTGAGTAGCCGTCCGATGAACTCGGTCCCCTCTTCCATGATGGTGAGGTCGGCGGAGAAGTTCGTGTCGAACACGTACTTGAAGCCGATGCGGCGGAGCGCGGCGTAGATCTTCTTCGTGGATATGGTTCCGGGGGGAAGCCCGAATTCCTCGCCGATGGCGACGCGGACCGCGGGCGCGATCTGGGCGACGCCGACGATGGAGCCGTCGGAGAGCTTGTCCCACACCTTGCGGCTCGAGTGCGCTTCGTAGATGGCGCCGACCGGGCAGTGCGCGGCGCACTGGCCGCAGCGGACGCACGGGGAGTCCGCGAGGTTCGCGAGGGCCGCCGGTCCGATGACGGTCTTGCCGCCGCGTCCCTGGTACTCGATCGCGTTGACCTTCTGCATCTCCTGGCAGACCTCGACGCAGCGGCCGCAGTTGATGCACTTGTTGCGGTCGAAGACGATCGCGTCGTTGGTGTCGTCCACGGGGCGGTCGACGATGAAGTGCTCGAAGCGGATCTGCCTGAGGCCGAACTCGGCCGCGAGGCTCTGGAGCTCGCAGTTGTTGTTGCGCGTGCAGGTGAGGCACTCCTGCGGGTGGTTCGAAAGGATCAGCTCGAGCACGGTTCTCCGCGCCTTGACGATCTCGGGGTCGTGGGTGATGACGCTCATGCCCTCGGTGACCTTGGTGCAGCACGCGCGGATCATGCGCGGCGTTCCTTCCATGCGGACGATACAGATGCCGCACGAGGCCCACGCGGGCAGGTCCGAGTTGTAGCAGAGGGAGGGGATCTTCACGTTCGCCTGCTTGGCGGCCGCGAGGATCGTCGTTCCCTCGGGTACCTGGACGGCCTTTCCGTTTATCTTGACGTTGATCATGGTACTTCTCCTTAGGCCTTCGCGACCGCGCCGAATTTACAGGTGTTGAAGCACTCGCCGCACTTCAGGCACTTCGACTGGTCGATCACGTGCCGGCCTTTCTTCTCGCCGGCGATGCAGTTGGCGGGGCACTTGCGGGCGCACGCGCCGCAACCGATGCACTTTTCGTTGATCTCGAACACCACGAGGTGCTTGCACTTGCCGGACGCGCATTTCTTGCCGTCGATGTGCGCGAGATACTCGTTCTCGAACTTCTTGATGGTCGAGAGGGTCGGGTTCGGCGCGGACTGGCCGAGCGCGCAAAGCGAGCTCTTCTGCATGGCGAAGCCGATTTCCTTCATCTTCTCGAGATCCTCGCGGGTTCCGTTGCCGCGCGAGATCTTCTCGAGGATGGCGTGGATCTGCCTCGTGCCGATGCGGCACGGCGAGCACTTTCCGCAGGATTCGTCGACGCAGAACTCCATGTAGAACTTGGAGACGTCGACGACGCAGTCGTCCTCGTCCATGACGATCATTCCGCCCGAGCCCATCATGGAGCCGAGCTTGGTGAGCGCGCCGAAGTCGATCGGGGTGTCGAGGGCTTCCTCGGTGATGATTCCGCCGGAAGGACCTCCCGTCTGCACGCCCTTGAACTTCCTGCCGTTCTTGATGCCTCCGCCGATCTCGAAGATGATCTCGCGGAGCGTCGTGCCCATGGGGACTTCGACGAGGCCGGAGTTCTTCACCTTGCCGGTGAGCGCGAAGACCTTGGTTCCCTTGGAGTCGGCGGTTCCGATCTTGTTGAACCAGTCGGCGCCCTTGGTGAGGATGACCGGGATGTTCGCCCAGGTCTCGACGTTGTTGATGATGGTGGGTTTGCCCCAGAGACCCGACTGGGCGGGGAAGGGGGGCTTGGGAGTCGGCATGCCGCGCTTTCCCTCGATGGATCGGAGGAGGGCGGTTTCCTCGCCGCAGACGAAGGCGCCCGCGCCGAGCCTGATCTCGAGGTCGAAGTCGAAACCCGAGCCGAGGATGTTCTTGCCGAGGAGGCCCGCCTCGCGCGCCTGCTGCATGGCGATCTTGAGGCGATCGACCGCGAGGGGGTATTCCGCGCGGATGTATATGAATCCCTGGTTGGAGCCGATGGCCTTGCCGCAGATGGTCATCGCCTCGATCACCGAGTGGGGGTCACCCTCGATGGTCGAGCGGTCCATGTAGGCTCCCGGGTCGCCTTCGTCGGCGTTGCAGACGACGTACTTCACGTCGCCGGTTGCCTTGAGTCCCGCTTCCCACTTGATGCCGGTGGGGAAGCCGGCTCCTCCGCGGCCGCGAAGGCCCGAGGCCTTGATCTCGTCGACGATGGCCTGGGGGGTCAGTTCGAAGAGGGCCTTCTCGAGGGCGAGGTAGCCGTCGCGGGCGACGTATTCGGAGAGGTCTTCGGGATTGATGACGCCGCAGTTCCTGAGGACGATGCGGAGCTGCTTCTGGTAGAACTCGATTTCCTCGACGGTCTCCGCGCTCTTTTTCTCCTTGTTGTAAAGGAGGCGCGTGACCTCGCGGCCCTTGACGATCTGCTCGTTGATGATTTCCTTGGCGTCGGAGGGTTTGACCTCGACGTAGAAGGAATCTTCGGGGAGTACCTTGACGATCGGGCCCTTCTCGCAGAAGCCGAAGCATCCGGTCTTTACTATCTGGACCTTGTCCACGACCCCGGCCGCCTTGGCCTCGGCCTGGAGGTTGTTGTAGATGGCGTCGGCGCTGCTGGATTCGCATCCCGTTCCGCCGCACACCAGGATGTAGTGATTGTAAGCCATGAAAAAAACTCCTTACTTCTTGAGGATGTCGACCGCGGGGCGGTCGAGAATCCGGTCATTGAGAAGCTCCTTCTTGATGAGGTGCTTTTCCACGATTTCCTTGGCGCACGCGGCGTCCACGCGTCCGTAGATGATGTTCGGCATGCCGCCCATCACGATCTCGACGGTGGGCTCGTTCTGGCAAAGGCCCATGCATCCGGTCTGGCGGATGATGACGTCGCCGCCCATGTTCTTCTCGTCGAGCGCCTTGACGAACGCGTCGAGCGTCGCCTTCGCGCCGGCGGCGATACCGCAGGTTCCCATGCCGACGATCACCTGGGCGATCTTGCCGTCGGTGTCGCGTTTCTTGATCTGCTGCTGGGTCGATTCCCGCAGCTTTCGGAGATCCTCAAGGGACATCTTGGCCATGTTATTCCTCCATTAGGCTTTCCAGATACCGCCCGATAAGGGCGAGGGCGGCGGCGTCCGGATAGGAGCCGCTTTCCCCGAGGCCGAAGGCTTCGAGGCCCAGGGCCTCCAGCAGTTCCGACCGCCTGACCGAGTACTCGAACGACCGGCCGCCGCGCGTCGCGGAATGGTTGATCGTCAGTTCGTACCGGCCCTCGAAGGTCAGTATCTGCCGGAAGTATCCGGTGACATCGCCGACGGGCGGCGTGTCGATATTCGCGAGGTCGAACGAGCAGGTAACGACCGTCCCGTGAGGGGCGTCGCCGCCCGCAGGCGCCGACCGTATCTTCCAGGTACCGCCCGTAGTCTCCGCGGTCTGGATCAGGAACGGGATTCCGAGGCCGATCTTGCGTCCGGGGTGCTTGACCCCGTCGGTGTAGAACGGATCGGTCACCCGCTTGAGCTGGTCTTCGGTCATTCCCTTGCCGTCGTCGGCGATCTCCAGGGAGATCGTCCCGTCGGACTCGACCAGGCTCACGGTGACCTTGCTCGAACCGGCCTCGATCGCGTTTTGCGTGAGGTCGCTGAACAGGTCACAGAGGGTATAGTGCACGGGACGTCAGGCGTCCTTGTACTTCGCGATAATGCCGTCCATCTGGTCGCGGGTCAGCTTTCCGTATACGTCGCCGTTGACGGAAAGTACGGGCGCGAGACCGCAACAGCCGATGCAGCGGACCGGCTCGACGGAAAAGAGGCCGTCTGTGGTGGTGATCTCGGCTCCCGAGAGGCCGAGAAGGCTGCGGGCCTCGTCGATGAGGTCCTGGCCGCCCTTGAGGTAGCAGGCGGTACCGAGGCACACGGAAATCCTGTTCTTTCCGGGTTTTACCGTCTTGAAGAAGTGATAGAAGGACATCGTTCCGTATACGCGGGCCAACGGAGTCCCCGTCCGTTCGGCCACCTCGCAGGCGGCCTCCTTGGAGATGAATCCCTGCTCTTCCTGAACCTGGTGAAGGATCATGATCAGGTTACCGGGTTTCATCTTCCACTCGTCGATGAACGTATTGAGTTCCTTTGAGAACCCGCACGCTGTTGCCATACCAAAAACCCCCAATGTAAATTCGATAAAAGTTTATCGATAAATGACTAGTGTATTGTACCAATAAAGGATGACTTTTTCAATCGGTAAAAATTACCAGAGAATTCGGGCTTGAACGGGGTTTTCGAGGGTGAGAAGGGTCGAAACGGGTAGCGAAAGGGTGACGACCGCGCCGGAAACGTCGCATTTCCCCGGCGCCGAGACCGTCGCCTCGCGAACCGTCGACGGGCAGGTCACGGAGAGCAGGAGGCTCGAGGCGCGAAGCTCGTCACGGAGCGTCTTTCCGTACGCGGAACCCAGTACGTCCTCATATTCGGCCGCGGAGAGGCTTTCGTCCGTAAAAACGGGCGCCATGAGGAGGTCGAGGGCGTCGCGGGTTTCGGGCGGCATGAGGTCGACGAGGCCATTGACCGACTCGCGCGAGAAGGTGACGACGATGCCGTTTCCCGAAGCCGGCCGGGATATGATTCCGCCGGGAAGGGCGGTTACGTCGGGAATCGAAAGTTTCATGAAGAGGGACGAGCCGGAACCCGTCGCGACCTGTTCGGCCGCGATTCCCGCCCGTCCGAGTCCTTCCCTGACGAGAGCGGGATCGAATGCGGGTTGTCCGCCGGTTCCGCCCGTCGCCCGGGTGAACGCCTCCGCGGCGGCGGGGCCGAGCGTTCCGGAGAAGGTCGCCGTGCCCGAGCCGTCCCGCGCGAGGGTGACCCTGGCGGCCGGGGCGCAGGAAGACAGCGTGACGGCAGCTGACAGGACGAAGACGAGGGCTAAGAGAGCGGACGCGCGATGCGGAAAACGGTTGGTCATTGGGGGCCCCTTATAGGTCGTACGGTATCGAAACTCCGGTAGATAACCTGAAACCGCCGTCAAAGGTTTCAGCGCTGAAGTGCGAAAATTCCGCGCTTTGGTAAAACCGGACCTTTTGCCCGAAGATCGTCGCGGGTTTCGAGGTCCACGACGCGCCTATGATTCCGGGGAAGATGGGCGAGGTTGAAAGCCCCGAGGCCGCGGTCAGGTGGAATTGCGTGCCGACGAAGATCCGGAAGCCCCCCTCGAAGGAGAGGGAGAACCACAGCGGTACGCTGACGCTTTCCGAGCGCGCGTCTCCCGAGAGTCCGACACCGATTCCCGGATAGACGGAGACGCCGCGCATGAGACTCACCTCGGCGAGCGCCTGGCCGCCGCGTACGAAGGGTGCTTCCATGAAGTCCCAGTGCGCGGAGCCGATCAGGGAGAGTCTGAAGGGGGTGGAGCCGGTAAACGGGAAGGGATTGCTCGCCGGGGCGGAACCGCCCCCTGCCTCGGGGACGTGCACGCCCGACGCGGGGATGAGGCGTCCCGCGTGGCGGTACGCGCGAGCCCAATAGTCCTCGGAAAGGCTCGAGACGATGACCCCGGTTCTCGGGCCGTCCGAGGCCGAATGGATGAAGGTCCCGCCGCCGAGATAGATGCCGACGTGCGTAAGGCGTCCCGTCGTGTCGAAAAAGAGGAGATCCCCCGATTCTCGGGCGGTGTCGTGAACGCGCGCGGTCGCGTCGCTCAGGGCGGAAACTGTTCGCGGGATCGTCTCGCCGGTCGCGTCGAGGTAGGAGCGGTAGACGAGCCCGGAACAGTCCATCCCCGTCGCGGTCGTGCCGCCCGACTGGTAACGGACCCCGAGGTAGGACCGCGCCGCCTTGATAAAGAGATCCCTCGTCGCCAGGGCGTTGGCCGCCGGCCCTTTCGGTTCCTGCGCGCCGAGCGAGGCGGCGACGACGAGGGCCAACAGGAGCGGAACGAGCGACTTGGCAGCGCGATGACCGGCGCGAGACCCGACGTCGGAACCCATGGCATTTTTTGGCGGAATTGTTGCGTGCGGTTGCAACCGCGAGGCCGTACTGCGTGTCATAATACGAACCATAGTACCATTTCAAGCTTGATGTCGATAGAGGTTTACATGAAAGAGAAAGACAGGCGACCTTGGGATTTTCTGGATGACTGGCGCGGCACGGCCTTTCCGGGCGAATGGCCCACCCTGCCGGAGATGTTCCGGATTTCCGTCGAACGGTACCCCGATCGCCCCTGCTTTACCGTTTTCGAGCCCGATCGGGTGACGTTGACGTATCGCGAGGCCCTCGGCAGGATAGAAACCCTCGCCGCTTGGCTCGTTTCCCGGGGCGTCCGCTCCGGGGATCATGTCGCCGTCTCGGGAAAGAACTCCCCGGAGTGGGCGGTCGCCTATCTCGCCACCCTGTTCGCGGGGGCGACTGTCATTCCGATAGACTACGGGCTTCACGACGCCGAGATCGAAAACCTCCTGAAAGCCTCCGCGCCGAAGGTTTTCTTCGTCGACGAGGAAAAGATCGAGCACTTCGACTCTTGTTTGCCGGCCGATACGGTCTACTCCCTCAGCCCCAGGTATACCGACCGGTACGTATACGCCCTGAAAACCGATACGGCAGCGCGGAACGCGCCCGCGGTCGAGACCGATCTCGCGGCCATCATGTTTACCTCCGGCACGACCGGCACGCCCAAGGGCGTCATGCTCACGCACCGCAACCTCGTGTCCGACTGCTACATCGCGCAGTCGAATCTCGATATCTTCCACACCGACGTGTTCTACGCCCTCCTTCCCATTCACCACTCGTATACGATGCTCGCCGTCTTCATAGAGGCGATGTCGGTCGGCGCCGAGATCGTCTTCGGCAAGAGCATGGCCGTTTCCAAGATGCTCAAGGAACTGCGCGAGGGAAAGATCACGATGCTTCTCGGTGTGCCCCTCCTCTTCAACAAGCTCCTGGCGGGCATCATGAAGGGAATCCGCGACAAGGGACCCGTCGTGTACGGCATCATGAAGTTCCTGATGGGAGTCTCGTATCTCGTCAAGAAGATCACCGGCAAGAATCCGGGGCGGAAGCTCTTTCACGCGGTGCTCGACAAGGCGAGCCTTTCGACGCTCCGCATCGCGATCTCCGGCGGCGGACCCCTGGCCGCGAGCGTGTTCCGCGTCTACAACGAACTCGGCATCGACTTCATCCAGGGCTACGGTCTCACCGAAACTTCGCCTATCGTCGCGCTGAACCCGAAGGAAAAATTCAAGATCAAGAGCGTCGGGCGTTACTTCCCCCCGTACATGGAGATGAAGATACTCGATCCGGACGCGAAGGGCGTCGGCGAGGTCGCGATCAAGGGACCGATGGTGATGAAGGGCTACTACAACATGAGCGAGGAGACGAAGGCGGTCTTCACCGAGGACGGCTGGTTCAAGACCGGCGACCTCGGCTGGATCGACGACGAATATTACCTCTACCTCTGCGGACGGGCCAAGAACATGATCGTGACGGAAGGCGGCAAGAACGTGTATCCCGAGGAGATCGAGAACGCCTTCCAGCTCTACTATAACGACATCGAGCAGATAACCGTTCAGGGCTATATCATGGACAAGGAGACGAAGAGCGAGGGGATCGAGGCGCTCGCGTACCCGGCGGACGATTTGCTGAAGCGGCTCAACGTGATGCGCGGGACGCCCGAGTCGGTCGACCCCGTGCGCCAGTCGGTCGAGGACATCGTGGACCGCGTCAACAAGGGCCTTCAGCCGTACCAGCGCGTGTCGCGCGTGACGATCCTTTCGGAGCCTTTGGAGATGACCACGACGCGGAAGGTGAAGCGCGTATACCGGAAGTAGAGATTCAGCGGGGCCGCCTCTTGAGGGCGGCCTTTATTATTTCCGGGTCAACCGGTTCGCCGTCGGCGGGGAGGGCGTCGTCCCCGAGGTCGAGGTCGAAGGCGCGGCGTCCGACGTGTTCGGGGTAGTGCGCGTCGCTCGAGGTGACGAGCGGAAGGCCGAGGGTGTCGAGGGCGCGGCCCGACATGTCCTTCGCGCCTTCCCCCGCCGCCCGGTCCGGCATTCGCACGACCTCGAGGGCGTCCCAAGGGCCGTCGGGGATGAAGCCGAGTTGGCTCGAAAGGGAGAACGAGGGACGGTCGACGTGCGCCGGGATCACGATCGCGCCGAGAGAGACGGCGCGGGCGGCGAGTTCCTCGAGGGAGACGTCCGCGCTCGTGACGAGGAACTTGTCCACTTCGCCCGCGATGTTTTCCTCGTCGTCGACGTATACCTGGTCTCCCGTTTTCTCGGGCACGTTCATCACCGGCGGCATGAGTCCGTAGAGCCACTCGCCGAACGCGAGCGCCGCGTCAACTTCCGCGAAGAGGCAGAGTACGTGGCATTCCTCGCGGCTTTGCGCCTCGACGCCGAAGAGGGGAACGATGCCGCGTTCCCGGCAGGCCGCGCCGAAGGCCGGGCAGTTGAGGGCCGAGTTGTGGTCGGTGAGGGCCGCGATGCGTACCCCGCGCTCCGCGAGGGCCGCCGCGATCGTCCGGGGCGACATTGAGAGGTCTCCGCAGGGCGAGAGGCAGGAATGGAGATGAAAGTCGGCCTTGACGATCATCGTCGCCCGTTACCGTCCCAGGAGGGGATAGAGTTTGCCCGACACGACGAACTGGCTTTCCTTCGTGACGAAGATCGCGATACCTTCCTCGCGCGCGGCCTCGACCATGTCGTCCGGGATCGGACGGTCGTTGCAGACGACGATTGCCGTCAGGTCCTTGAGCGTCCCGACGGCGACCGTGTTCTTGTGCGCCTGTATCGTGACGAGTATTCCGTCGTCGACGGCGTTCGCCATCGCGTCGCTCAGGAGGTCGGAGGTATAGGCTCCGGCGATTTCCCGGTCTTCGTATTCTCCCTGCGCGCACCGGGCGCCCAGGACGTTCGCAAGCTCGCTCGTTCTCATGGGTTGTTCCCCTTTCGGCCAGTATATCAGATTGCTCGCGGCTTGAGCGAGAAACCGACGCGCACGAAGGTTCCCGATCCCGCGGACGAGCGGATCTCGAAGCTGTCGGACACGCGCTTCGTGTTCGGCAAGCCCATCCCGGCGCCGAAGCCGAGGGACCGGACGCGCTCGCTCGCGGTGGAAAAGCCCTCGGTCATCGCCTTCTCCACGTCGGGAATCCCGGGTCCCGTATCCTCGGCCTCGATGACGAGTTTCTCCGGGCCGATCCGGTAGCGCATCACCCCGCCTTCCGAGTGGACGACCTGGTTGATCTCTAGCTCGTAGCTCGCGATGCCTACCCTTCTCGTGATAGCGGTGTCGACGCCCGTCGCCTTGAGGAGCTTCTTGATCTCCGTCGAGGCCTGCCCCGCCGTGCCGAAGTTGAAAGGCTCGGTCCTGAACTCGACGACCCGCTCGCCGGAGGGCTCCGTTTCGCCGGGAGCTCCGGCCGCCGGCGCGACCGTTTGCGGGGCGGTTTGCTCGAGCCGCTCGACTTCCTTGTTGAGCGCGACGAGAAGCGTCGAGATGACGTCCGAGGCGGTCACGATGCCGACGAGTTTCGATTCGGCGTCGAGCACCGGGAAGCGGCCGAAGGCGTAGCGGTTGAAGTAGGAGACGCAAAACGACAGGGACATCGATTCCTGCAGGACGATGACGTTCGTCGTCATGTGGAGGCTCGCGGCGTCCTCGATCCAGCCGTTGTCGAGGGCGCTGACGATGTCGTCCATCGAGACGATGCCGAGGAGGCCCCCCGAGTCGTCGGCGACGGGCACGCCGGTGATGCGGTTCTTTTTCATCACCTGCTGGATGTGCCTGAGCGTGTCCGACGGGCGCGCCGTCAGGATCGGGTGGGTCATGACGTCCCGAACCTTGAGCCTGAAGAGTACCTCGAGAACCGCCTCGGGCGAGTTGTCCTGGTTGATGGGTATCGCGAGCATGGTACGAAGTATAGCGCATAAAGCCGCGCTTGCTCGAGGGTTCCGCGGCTACAGCACGCGCTTTTCGAGGAAATCGGCAATCCCGTCCTCGTCGTTCGTGAGGTCGGTGACGTAGGAGGCGAGCGAGAGTATCTCCGGCCGGGAGTTCTTCATCGCGACGGAAAGGCCCGCGTAGCGGATCATCGACTCGTCGTTCATGCTGTCGCCGAAGGCCATGACCCGTTCGCGGGGTATGCCGAGAATCGCTTCCGCTATCTCGCGAAGCGCCTCGCCCTTGCCGACGTTGACGGGTAGAACCTCGAGGAAGAAGGGCTTGCTCACGAATACCGTCGCGCGCCCTTCGAAATGCACCTTGAACTCCGCCTCGACCGGCACGATGAACTCGGGGTCGCCCGGGATGACGAGCTTGTACACTCCCTTGCGGATGAGGTCCTCGTAGTCGTCAGGGACGATCGGCTTGAGGCCGGAAAGCATCCAGTCCCTGTCCGAGTACTCGGTTTCTTTCGAGACGTGTATGGTACTTCCCTCGTAAATGTGGCACGAAAGCCCGGCCGCTTCTACAAGTCGGAACGCCTCGAGGGCGACGTCCGTCGGAAGACGGTGCTCTATAACCGCGCGGCCCGTGTCGGACTCGAGGGCCTGGGAGCCGTTGTTGCTGATGATAAAGCTCTTGGCGCGGTCGAGACCGAGGCGTTTGGCGTAGGGCGTCATCGCCTCCGGCGCGCGGCCCGACGCGAGGGTTACGAGAATTCCCCGCTCCGCGCAGGCCGAAAGGGCGGCGACGGTACGGTCCGATATGGTCAGGTCGTGCCTGAGCAGGGTGTCGTCGAGGTCGAGGGCGATGATGAGGGGTTGCAGTTTCACGACGGTTACTATAATGAAATTGACTGCGAGTAAAAAGGGCCTTACATTTAAGTTATGAATGTTATTCCGCTTTTCGGCCTTGTCGTCCTGTCCGTCGCGCTCGCCGCGACGTCGGTCGTATCGCTTCTCAAGCTCAGGGCCCGGCGGTCTCTCTTGGATGACGTTACTGGTCCGCTTTCCGAGATGGCCTCGGCTCTCTCCCTCGCCCTCTCCCGGTTCGCCTCCGGGGACCTGCGGGCGCGTATCGCGGGGAAGTTTCCCCCTCCGCTCAGCGCCGACGGCTCGAGGCTGGTGGAGCTGTTGTCCGGGGCGATCGGCGACTTCAACGCGTCCACCGACGTGCCGTCGCATCGCGTCTGTTTTACCGGCGCGAACAGCTATCAGGAAGGCCGGCTCGCCGGCGAGAAGATCGCCGCCCTGCTCGGCGGCTCGGGTTCCGTCGCCTGAGTGATCCCCTACTATAACCAGATAAACCACGTCCTTCGCATGAAGGGCTGCTTCAACCTCCTCAACGAGCGGTATCCCGGCATCAAGACCGCCGGAGTGTACGAGGGCGCGGGGAACCGCGACGTCTCGATCGTACGCGTGACGGAGATTCTCGCGAAGCATCCCTCGCTCGACGCGCTGTTCGTGACCGACGGACACACTCCCCCGAGCGTCGTCGAGACGATACTCCGCAAGGAACGGCGCGAGGTCAGGGTCGTCGCTTTCGACGCCATGCCCGAGAACGTCGAGCTCCTGCGCGCGGGGAGAATATCCTGCCTCATCGAGCAGAACTCCTTCGCGCAGGCCTTCAACGCCCTCGTGCACCTCTACAACGCGCGCGAGACGGGTTGGCAGCCCTTGAGCCCGAAGCTCTTCATGGAACCGATCGCCATCGACGAGTCGAACCTCGAAACGTACTGGGACTCGTCGAAGAACGAGCGCGTCATGATGGAAGCGGAACGCTCGCAGCTCGCGACGCCCGAGCGCAACCGCAGCGGGAGGAAATGGCGGTTCGGTTGCATCCTTCCCCTCTCCACCGGATTTTTCGAGGGACTCGGGAGGGGAGCCGAGGCGGCGCGCAAACTCCTCGCCGACCATAACGTGGAGATCGAGATCGTCGACGCCTTCCATTCGTGGGAGGATTTCGGCGCGGCGAGCGTCTTCGACCCGGTGATACGGCGCTTCGCGGAATCCGGATTCGACGGGTTCGCGACCGTGGTCGTGGATCCCGCGATCGTGAAGAGCGTAAACCGCGCCGTCAGGAACGGCCTGGCGGTAACCACCTTCAACACGGAGCCGTCGAGCTTCCGCGAGATCGTGCTCTCCATGATAGAGAACGTCGAGCGCGTCGCGGCGAACAGTCAGGATCTCGCCGCCGCGGCCGAACAATCCTCGCGCGCGACCGGGCAGATAGGAACGGCCATCGCCGGCATAAAGGACGACATACACGAGCAGAAGTCCCGCGTGGACGCGAACGACCGCGAGCTCGAGGGCCTCAACGCCATGATCTCGTCGGTACGCGAGGCGATCGGGGGCTACGCCGACCTCGTCGAACGCATGACCGGAAGTTCGGCCGAGGGCTCGCGCCTCGCCGACCAGATGTACGAGGGGACTCGCGCGCTAAAGACCATGATCGACAACATCGAGTCCGAGCTCGCCTCGTTCAGCGAGCGGCTCTCCCGCGTGCAGGAATTCGCGACGCTCATCGAGCAGCTCGCCGAGAACACGAACGTGCTCGCGATAAACGCCTCGATACAGGCCGCCCGCGCGGGAACCGCCGGCAAGGCCTTCGCCGTCGTCGCCGGCGAGGTACGGACGCTCGCCGAGAACTCGCGCCATACGGCCGAGGGCATCCGCGAGATGGTGTCCGAGATCACCTCGAACATGGCGCACATACTCGAGGAGAGCGGGAAGGGCTCGAAGCACGTAACCGGTACCCTGACGAACGCGCAGGACTCGAAACGCTCGTTCGAGGCGATAACCTCGGTAATCGGGGAGGCGAGCAGGCAGATAGCCCGGATCGAGGACTCGATGGAAGGGATAGCGAATGCCGGCGTCGGCGTCAAGCGGAACATGGACATGATAGACCGGATGAGCGACACGAGCGTGAGCCGCCTCGACGAGATAACGGTGTCGGTCGGCGAACTCGGAATCCAGGGGACGCAGCTTTCGCAAACCGCGAACGAGCTTCGTTCCATGGCGACGAACCAGGATATCGTGTTCGCGCAGCTTTCGGTGCGCGAGACGGACGAGGAGTCCTCCTAGGCAGTACCCGAGATAATCCCGCCGCCCACGACGATATCCCCGTCGTAGAACACGATCGACTGTCCCGGCGCCACCGCGCGCTGGGCCTCGTCGAATTCCGCCAGTATACCGCCGTCGTCCGTCGTGGTTATTACCGCGCCCCGGTCCGTCTGGTTGTAGCGGATTTTCGCCGTGACGCGCGTCGGGCTCTCGAGACGTTCGACGGAAACGAGATTGACCTCGCGCGCCAGTACCCGTTTCGCGCGGAGGTCCGGGTCGGATCCGAGCGTTACCGTGTTGGCCGCCGCGTCCTTACCCACCACGTAGGTCGGCTTCCCGAAGGCGACCGCGATGCCGCGCCGCTGGCCGATCGTGTAGCGGACGACGCCGCGGTGCCGCCCGACGGCGTTTCCCGCGAGATCGACGAAGTCGCCGGGGCGAACGGCGCCCGGCGCGAAGCGTTCGATAAAGCCCGCGTAGTCGCCGTCGGGAACGAAGCAGATGTCCTGGCTCTCGGGCTTGTTCGCGCTCGCGAATCCCGCGCGCGCGGCGATTTCCCGTACTTCCGCCTTCGTCATCTCCCCGAGGGGAAACATCGTCATCGAAAGCTGGTCCTGCGTGAGGGTATAGAGAACGTAGCTCTGGTCCTTCGCCGCGTCCGCGCCGCGCCTGAGGAGGTAGCGGCCGTTATCCGACCGCGAAACGCGGGCGTAGTGGCCGGTGGCGAGGAAGTCGTACCCGAGGAGGCGGGCGCGCTCGACGAGCTTCCCGAACTTGACGAGGCGGTTGCACTCGACGCAGGGGTTCGGCGTCTCTCCGGCCAGGTATGAGTCGACGAACGGGCGCATGACGCCCTCGACGAAGGCGTCGCGGAAGTTGAAGACGAAATGCTCGATTCCGAGACGGTAGCATGTTTCCCGCGCGGCCTGAACGTCCTCGAGGGAACAGCAGGTTCTGGACGTACCGCCCGAGGCGTCGCGTATCGCGTCGATGGACGGCACGAGCGAGAGCGTCACTCCGGTCACCTCGTGCCCGGCGTCGATGAGGACCTTGGCCGCGACGGCGCTGTCGACGCCGCCGCTCATACCGACGAGTACCCGGGCCATCAGTCGGTTCCCCCGTCGGAGTCCTGAACCGCGCCGGACATCCCTTTCGAAAGGCTCCTCGACAGTTCCCTCGAGAGCGCGAGCTCGACGCCCAGGTAGCGTTCGAGCTTCGTCGGGAACGCCGCGTCGGGATTTTGCGACGAACCGTCGCTAGCCTGCGGCGAGCCTTGGCGAACCGCCGGTGAGCTTTGGCGAACCGCACGGATCAGCAGGTTTTTCGGCGTGTGCTCCATGTCGATGAACTCGAGGATTTGCACGCGATAGCCCGACGCCTCGAGGGCCTCGGCGCGTATCGCGTCGGTAAAGAGCGCGGATACGCGCTCTCGGAGGATTCCGTGCCGTAGCGCGGGGTGAAGGCCGTCCGACGAGCCCCGTTCCGCCTCGGCTCCGGAGACCTCGCCCGGCCGGGACGCGGGTCTCGTCGAGAGCGCCGTATTGAGTTCGTGCTGACAGCAGGGAACGGCGAGGATGACGGGCGTCTTCCAGCGTACGGCCCGCGCGAGCGCGGCGTCGGTGGCCGTGTCGCAGGCGTGCAGGCTTACGACGAGGTCGGGCCGCGCGTCGGGCGAGAAACCCGCGATGTCGCCGCGGAGAAAGCGCAACCCCCCGCATCCGAGCCGCGAGGCGAGGGCGGAACAGCGCTCGATCACGTCGTCCTTGAGATCGAGACCGGTCACGTTGACCCTGAGGCCGCAAACCTTCGCGAGGTAGTGGTGCAGGGCGAAGGTGAGATACGACTTCCCGCAGCCGAAATCTATTATCTCGAGCGGCCTGCCCGCGGCCGCGCGCTCGAGGTCGGGAAGCACGTCTGAAACGAATTCGAGAAATCGGTTTATCTGCCGGTATTTCGCGTACATCGGCTTAACGACGCGGCCCTCCGCCGTCATGACGCCGAGATCGACGAGAAAGGGAACCGGCTCGCCTTCGGGAAGGAGGCGCGACTTCGCGCGGTCGTGCGACGGCGGTACGTCGACGGGCGCGGTTCCCGCGCGGGTAGAGCCGGCGCGTCGTACGGACAATTCCCCCCTGCGGTTCGCGAGCACGCGGATCGTCCCGCCCTCCATCGCGAACTCGGCGCGCGAGTACGCGGAGCCGAGGAGCGAGGCGAGCTCGGAGGCGAGTTCCTCGGGACCCGCGTTGCGGTGAAACGCCTTTTGACCCTCGAACCGTTCGATTTGATAGGTTTCGCGTTCACCCGAGGAGACGCGGCGAACAAGAATTTTCGGCGAGACGGTTTCTTTCCCGCGCGGGGCGGAAAGCGCGCCGGACGCGAGACGACCCAGGACGCACGCGGGGGGGAGCCCGGCGATCTCGCGGGCGATCTCGGCGGGATCTACCTTGTTCCTCGGCATTACGCCCTCAAAAGCGCGCCGAGGGCGGCGCAGGACTCGAACATGGGCATCGGGGTGGCGAGCAGGGTTATGCCGCATTCGCGCGCGAGGTCCCTCATCGCGGGAAGCGGCAGTTTGTCGTTTACGAGGAGGATTATCGGGATGCCGACGATGTCGGCGCTTCTGACGGCCTGTTCGGTCGCGAGGCTCGTGACGAGGAGCGTGTCGCTCTCGACGGATACGAGGATGTCGCTCATGAGGTCTCCGGCTATGACCCGATCGACAGAAAGGTCGCGGTATCCGCCCTCGCCGTGCACGACGTGGGCGGGAAGGGCCTCGACGATCTCGGCGACGGTCATACGGTTTCCGCGTCCTGGTAATCGGCCTCGGCGGTGGACGCCGACGCGCGGTAGTGCTCGGCTATGCGCCGGTTCTTGGCGACTTCCTCGTCGGTGAGCGTGCGGACGGCCTTCGCGGGCGAGCCGAGGATCAGCGAGCGCGGCGGGAACTTCTTCCCCCCGGTCACGAGGGCTCCCGCCCCCACCACGGATTCCTCGCCGATTACGGCGCCCCCGAGGATGACCGAACCCATGCCGACGAGGCTGTGGTTTCCGATCGTCGCCGAATGGACGACCGCGCGGTGTCCGACGGTGACGCCCTCGCCGATCACGCACGGCACGCCTTCGTCGCAGTGGATGACGGCGCCGTCCTGGACGTTCGAGTTCTTGCCGATGTGTATGGGGGCGATGTCCCCGCGGACGGTCGCGAAGAACCATACGGATGAGCCTTCGCCGAGCTCGACGCGTCCGGCGACTTCGGAGCTGTGCGCCACGAAGGCCGACGGATGGATTACGGGAATGTCGTGTCGTATTCGGTGTACCATGGGCTCAGGATAACAGATTTCGGCCCGTTTGTAAAAGATTGCCGACGGCCCCGCGCACGTCGATTCCGTACGCCCGCCCGATTTCCGGGCCGGCGAGCACCTCGGCGGGGCTCCCCTCCGCGCGAATCTCCCCTTTGTCGAGGAGTATCTGGCGGTCGGAAAACCGCGCGGCGAGTACGAGGTCGTGAAAGACGCCGATCGCGCCGAGGATCGCGCCCGAGGCGACTTGCGAGGCGACGAGATCGAGCAACTCGATCTGGAAGGCCAGGTCCAGGTGGTTCGTCGGCTCGTCGAGGAGGAGGATTCCCGCTTCCTGCGCGAGGGCGCGCGCGAGGAATACCCGCTGAAGCTGGCCGCCCGAAAGACGCGAAAGCGTCTCGCCGGAAACGCCCTCGAGACCCGCGTTCGCAAGGGCGCGCCTCACGGCCTCGTCGTCCGAAGACGACGCGCTTCCGAAGATTCCCCCCGCGGCGCGCGCGTAGCGGCCCATCGCGACCGTTTCCCGCACGGTGAACTCGGGATACCCGGGACTTATCTGCGAAAGGAAGGCGACTTCGCGCGCGGCTTCCTTTCTGCCGAGCGAGGAAAGCTCGCGTCCGTCGCGGAGGGTTACGCTCCCGCGGTAGGGCAGGACGCCCGCGAGGGCGCGAAGGAGTGTCGTCTTGCCGCACCCGTTCGGCCCGATTACCGAAAGGCGCTCGCCGGAGCGGAGATCGAGGGAGACGCCGCGCAGGACCTCGCGCGCGCCGTAGCCCGCGCGGAGCGATTTCGCCGAAAGGAGGGCGCCGGTCACGATCGTCCCCTCCGGGACGCGAGGAAGACGTACGCGAAAAACGGCGCGCCGAGGGCCGCGGTCACCGCGCCGACGGGAAGGTCGAGCGGCGGGATCGCGACGCGGGCGACGAGGTCGGCGATCGTCATGAGCGAGCCGCCGAGCAGCGCCGAAAGGGGAACGAGGGTCGCGTGCGAGGGACCCGCGACGCGGCGGGCGAGATGCGGGACGGCGATGTCGACGAAGCCGATCACGCCGGTAAACGAGACGACGGCGCCGGTCACGAGCGAGGCGACCGCGGTGAGGATCGCGCGCGCGCGCGATGCGTCCACCCCCATCGGAAAGGCGGCGTCGTCGCCGAAGGAGAGTATGTCGAGCTCGCGCCGGAAGGCGAAGGCCGCGGCGCATCCGACGACCGCGACCGCCGAGACGACGGCGAGCGGCGGCCAGCCCTTGAGGGCGAAACTGCCCATCTGCCACGCGACAAGTCGGTTGATCGGTCCCTTCGACAGCGCCGACAGGAGCGAGAGCGCCGCGTTCAGGAAGAGCGACAGGACCATTCCCGCGAGGATGACCGTCGTTCCCTCGAGGGACGGATCGACGGCGCGCGAGAGCCTGAGGAGCAGGGCGATCGTCGCGAGGCTCGCGAGGAAACCCGCGAGCGGGACGTACGCGAGAGAGGCGGCTCCCGAGATTCCCGGGATCCCCGCGGCCCCAGCGGCTCCCGCCGCGAGACCCGAGCCGAAGAGGATGACCGTCCCCGCCCCGAGGGAGGCCCCCGAGGAGACGCCGAGGGTGAACGGCGAGGCGAGCGGATTGCGGAGAACGGACTGCATGATCGCGCCGCATACCGAGAAGGCGGCGCCGGCCGCGAAGGCGAGCAGGACGCGCGGCAGGCGCAAATCGAGGACGATCGACTCGGCGAGCGTTGTCGCGGCCGTTCGCCCGGCGGTCGCGGGGCCGGGGAATGCCGCGCGGAAAAGGGTCGTCACCACGTCCTTCGGGCCGATAAACGTCGATCCCGCGCCGACGGCGACAAGCACGGACGCGATCGATAACGCCATGGCGCAGGCGAGCGCGATGCGCTTTCGGGCGGCGTCATTCATCGAAAAGCTCCGGATGGCAGGCGCGCGCGATCTCGGCGAGGGCGCGGGAGACGGCGGGAGCCGGCTGGGAACTTGACTCGTTGTCGATTCGGTACACGCGCCCGTTCTTGACGGCGTTCACCGCGGACCACGCGGGCCGCGAGAGAATCTCGGCGACCGGGTCGTCGAGGTAGTCCACGTTGGTCAGGATCACGTCGGGGTTCGCGGTCACGATCGCCTCCGCGCCGGTCGCGAGCCAGCCGCGCTCTTTCGCGAAGGCGTTCCGCGCGCCCGCCGCCGCGAGCATCTCGTCGAGGTAGACGCCGCTTCCGAAGCTGTAGACCGACGGAGCCGGCGCGATCTCGAAGACGACGATCGGCTTTCGGTCCTCGGGGATCGCGGCGCAGATACTCCTGATTTCCCCGATCTCCCGTCGCATGCGCCGGACTATCTCCTCGCCTTTCTCCGGCTCGCCGACCGCCCCGGCGACGCGGAGGACGTCCTCCTCGATGTCCCGGATCGTTCCGCTCGTCGGTATGTATTCCACCCTGACGCCCGATTTGGAGAGCGGGGCGAAGGGATCGCGGCCCAGACCCTCCTTGGTCATGGACGAGGCGAAAACGACGTCGGGCCCGAGCGCGAGGAGGAGCTCGGCGTCCGGCCGTATCATGTCGAGACGGGGTACGTCGCGCGCGGAATCGGGAAGGCGCGACCAGGTGTCGACCGCGACGAGTCGGTCTGCCATGCCGATCTCGACGAGGATCGCCGTGGTCGCCGGCGCGAGCGAGACGATACGCGCCGGCCGTTCCGCGGACGCGGCTTCGGCCCCGGCGCGGGCGGCGCGATCGCCGCCACCGGCCGCGGAACGCGCGCAGGCTGACCCGAGAAGGAGCGAAGATGCGGCGATCAGGGCGGCCGCGGCGCGTCGTACGGGGAACATACGGCCACTATAGCGGCCGCCGGGGCAGAGGGCAAGGGCGCCGGCGCGTCGCTCGATTGAAAACGTTTCGCAAACGGGATATAGTTGCTCCCAGATGAAATTCATTCTGGCTTCGGATATACACGCGAACCTGCCTGCCCTCGAAGCCTTTTTCGAATACCTCGAAGGCCGGGGCCTTTCGCGCGAGCCGGTATACTTTCTCGGTGATTACGTAAACCTCGGCCCGTTTCCCGAGGAGACGATAACCCTCCTCCGGGGCTTTCCCGGCAAGATATACCTCTCCGGCAACCATGACCGCTACATCGTCAACGAGCACGCGCTCGACCATAATCCCTACTTCGGCAACCCCGAGGGGATCAAACACTGCCGATGGACCCGGGAACAGCTTTCTCCCGACAATATGGGGTGGCTCAAGAGCCTGACGGTCCGGCACCGGTTTTCCGTCGACGGCTGGACGGTGGACATGATACACGGGCGTCACGGCTCGGACGAGGAGACCCTCGACGAGACGAAGATCGACACGGCCTCCCGCATCCTGTACGTCTGCGGACACACGCACGTGCCCAGAAACCAGGCCGTCCGCAAGGCCCGCATCTTCAATCCCGGAAGCCTCGGCAAGCCGCTTGACCGCGACAACCGCGCGTCCTTCGGTATCGTCACCGCCTCGGGTCCCGACGCCTCGCTCGAGGTCGTCCGGATCGAGTACGACATAGAACGGACCGTTCGCGCCCTCGAGGAACGCGGGGTTCCCTGGAGAGGCGGCATCGTAAACAGCCTTCGCACCGCCGTGTACACCGATGAGCAATGAAACCGTGAGGGTGTTTCTCGGCGGGGACGTCTTCGGTCCCGTCGGGCTTCGGTGCGTCTCCGCCCTGTTGCCCGCGTTTCTTGAGCGAGAGTCGGTCGACTTTTGCGTCATCAACGGCGAGAACGCGACGGGAGGCGTCGGCCTTTCGGCGGAGGACGCCGGGCTTATATTCGCCGCCGGCGCCGACGCGATTACCGGCGGAAACCACACCTTCGAGAAACGCGACCATTGGCCCGTCCTCGAAAACTCGCCGGGCGCGCTTCGCCCCCTGAATTTTCCCGATCTTTCCGGCGACGAGCGGCTTCCCGGGCGCGGCTCGGCCGTCTTCGAGCTCGGCCCCGTCAGGATCGTCGTGCTCAACCTGCAGGGTCGCGAGGACATGCGCGCGATCGACTGCCCCTTTCGCGCGGCCCGCGACGCCGTCGCCGCCTGGAACGGCGGGGAGAATCCTCCCGTCATACTCGTCGATTTTCACGCGGAATCCGCGCAGGAAAAGGAAGCGCTCGGCCTCATGCTGGACGGAGTCGTCGCGGCCGTCGTCGGGACGCACACGCACGTGCAAACCGCGGACGAACGCGTGCTCGCGAACGGAACCGCCTACATGACCGACCTCGGGATGATCGGGCCCGCGCGGTCCGTCATCGGTTCCGACCCGTCCGTCTCGATCAGGCGGAACATCACGCAGGTTCTCTATCGCATGGAAACCCCGGACGTTCCGGGCGCGCTTCGCGGCCTTCTCGTCGACGTCGACACGACGACGCGCAAGGCGCTCTCCGTCACCCGCGTCGAGATACTCGAGGCGTAGCGGTCGCTCCCTCGGTCAGAATTTTCCCCGGTCGAGAGGCGTGCCTATCCAGACGCCTTCCGCGCCGAGGTATTCGCGGCGTTGTCCCTCGATGAGGAACTGAACCGAGGTCACGGTCGGGAAGGCCGTTGCGGTGAAGACCACCTGCGCGAGCTGTCCGATATACCCCTCGATCCCGAATTGGTTGAACTGGAATTCCTCGCTCACGTTGACGGTCGCGACGCCGCCTTTCACGGTCGCCGAGAGGAGCCTCGTTCCTTCGGGGATGAGCGAACGAAGCCCCTTGTTCGCCTCGCCGGAACTCGTTCCCCGGAACAGGGCCTTGAGCGTGTCCGAAAGCGGTGCGTCTGTTTGCGGCAGTTCGCGCGCGATCTCCTTTCTGAGAACGCGCCCGTCGGGATCTATCGTGACGAAAAAGAGCGTCGCCTTTCTCGTCGCCGCGGTTTTTTCCGCGGGCTTTTCGGCGGGTTTCTTGGCCTCGGACGATTTGGCCGGCTCGACGCCCTTCGCGGGCTCTTTCGGGATCACCTTCGCGGGTTTATCGGTCGTCGCCGCGGGCTTCGCCGAAGGCTCCGTTTTTGTCTCGACCGCCGTGGTGCGTGTCGGACCCGGCTCGGCTCCGGCGTCGCCGGTTCCGGTCGCGGACGAGTCCGCCTGCCCGTCGCCGTCCGCGTCCGGTTCCGTCGTTATCTCCGGAATTTTCGGCGCCTTGGGGCCGACGTCCCCGTCCGCGCCGTCCGTTTTCCTGAATAGCCCGATCGCGTTCGTCGATTCAAGCACCTTCCGGATGTTGGCCTTGTTGAAGAAAAAAAGGACCAGGATGAGCAATATGACGGCTATCCAAAACAGACAGCCGAGCGACGCGGATTTTCTCTTCTTTTTTTCGGGCATGCGGCCATGATACGCCGAAACGTCTCTGTATGCAAGGCTGATTTTTTACGATATAGTGTCACCGTGAGAAAGCTCGAAGGATTGTCCGCGTCGCGCGGAATAGCGATAGGCCCCGCGTTCCGCCTCGGGGAAGCCCCGCAGGCAACCGTTCCCCGGCGCGCTATCTCCCCCGAAGAGGCGGCGGACGAGCTCGGGCGGTTCGACTCCGCCCTCGAGGCCGCGCGACAGGAGCTCCTCCTTTTGCGCGACGAGCGAAACCGCGACCAATCGGGAATTCTCGACGCCCACCTGATGATGCTTTCCGACCCCGAGTTCATACCCCTCGTGCGGAAGTCGCTCGAGACCAGGCTCTTGAACGCGGAGGCCGTACTCTCCGATTCCGTCGACGAGGCGGCCGCCGTCCTTCGCTCCGCCGGCGACGAGTATCTCGCCGAGCGCGCGGTCGATATCGAGGACGCCTTCGGGAGGGTTCTCGGACACCTCTCGAGATCTTCGTCGCTTTCCGGGGCGACCGGCGTATCGCGTACCGTCTCCAACCTCTTCGTGCCGCCGGGATCGATTCTCATAGCGCGCAACATGAAGCCCTCGGAAACCCTCTCCCTCCGGGATTCGGGCATCGCCGGTATCGCGCTCGAGGAAGGCGGCGCCACGAGCCACGTCGCCATACTCGCGCGATCCTGGGGAATCCCCGCCGTAATGGGCGCGCGCGGCGTCCTCGGCGCGGTGGAAGACGGCGAGGAGATAGTACTCGACGCGATCGACGGTCTCGTCGTCCTCTCCCCGGGTCCGGACCTCCTTTCGTCCTACCGCACCCGGGCGAGCCTGTCCGGAAAGGAAGGCGCCGCGGCGCGCGAACGGAAACCGTTCCGCTCGTCCGACCGCCTGGAGACCGCGGACGGCGTGACCGTCCGGCTGCACGCGAATATCGCCTTGCCCGGGGAAACCGCGGAGGCGATGGACGAGGGCGCCGCCGGGATCGGGCTCTTCCGCTCGGAGTTCGTCTTCCTCTCGTCCGCGGACCTTCCCGACGAGGAAGCGCAGTTCGAGGCATATCGCTCCGCGCTCGACCTCGCGGAGGGATGTCCAGTCGTGATCCGTACCCTCGACGCCGGCGCGGACAAGGCGATCGGAGAACAGCTCGACGTCTTCGAGAAAAACCCCCTGCTCGGGTGGCGCGCGATCCGTTACTGCCTCGACCGGCGGGATCTTTTCAGGACCCAGCTCCGCGCGCTGTTGCGCGCGAGCGCGTTCGGCGACCTCCGGGTGCTTTTCCCGATGATATCGTGCGTCGAGGAACTCGACGCGGCCCTCGAGGTTTTCGAGGAGGCGAAGGCGGAGCTCTCGGCGGAAGGGATCGCATTCCGCGACAAGCTGAAGGTCGGCGTCATGGTGGAGATCCCCGCGGCCGCGGTGTGCGCGGATTTGCTCGCGAAGAAGGCGGACTTCCTTTCGATCGGCACGAACGATCTCGTTCAGTATACGATGGCCGTCGACCGGGAGAACTCCCGCGTCGCCCATCTCTTCGACCACTTCAATCCCGCCGTTCTGAGGCTCGTCGACGCGACGATCAAGGCGGGCAGACGCGCGCGCGTCGGGGTTTCCATGTGCGGCGAGATGGCGGGAGAGCCGGCCGCCGTCCTTCTCCTTTTGGGAATGGGCCTGCGCGATTTCAGCATGTCGCCTTCGCGCATCGAGTCCGTGCGCGAGCTCGTGAGCAAGGCGAACGCGGCCGACGCGGAGGAGCTCGCCCGCGCGGCCCTCTCGCTTTCCGCCGCGCGCGAAATCAGAAAACTCGTACAGGAGCGGCTCAAGAACTATGGATGAACGCGTTGAATTACCGGAGGCCGCGATCGAGCGGACCTTCGACGAGGAAAAACACTGGCGCAACCTGCCGCTTGTCGTCATAGTCGGTCGGCCGAACGTCGGCAAGTCGACGCTTTTCAACCGGTTTCTCAGGAGACGGCGCGCGATAACCGACCCGACTCCCGGCGTGACGCGGGACCCGATCGAGTCGGTCGCCTTCGTCGCGGGAAAACCCGTGCGCCTCATGGATACCGGCGGCTTCAAGCTCGACCGCGAGGCCGGCACCGATTCGGCGATCATGGACGAGCTCGTCGTGGAAAAGACGGTCGCCGCGCTCAAAAGGGCGGACGAGATCCTGCTTCTCCTGGAGGCGGGCCCGCCTACCGCGGAGGACGAGGAGTTCATCGAGTTGCTTCGCCCCCATTGGGACAGGCTGCTCGTGGCGGTCAACAAGACCGAGGGCGGCAGGCGGGAGTCCGACGCCTGGAATTTCCTGGAGTACGGCTTTCCCGAGGTAGTATTCGTGAGCGCCGAGCACGGCGACAACATCCTCGAACTCGGCGAGGCGATGGTGAAACGCCTCGACTTCTCGAAAGTCGAGGAGGGCGAGGAAGAGACGGTGATCCGCGTTGCCATCGTCGGCAAGCCGAACACCGGCAAGTCGACGCTCGCGAACCGGCTTACCGGCACCGACGCGTCGATCGTTTCGAATATCGCCGGCACGACGAGGGACGTCGTCGAGGGCGAGTTCGCCTGGAAGGGCAACAAGTTTCTCGTGCTCGACACGGCTGGCATCCGGCGCAAGAGCCGCGTCAAGGAGGACATCGAGTATTACTCGGTGAACCGCGCCATCAAGACGCTCAAGCACGCGGACATCGTCATCCACATGATCGACGCGAAGGAAGGCCTCGCCGAACAGGACAAGAAGATCGTCGCTCACGCCGCCGCCGAGGGGCTCGGCGTCATCTTCGTCCTCAACAAATGGGACACGATGGATCAGGACGCGAAGACGCTCAAGAAGTCCGTGCGCGACATGCGGGTCATGTTCGGTCAGATGGAATACGCCCCGGTGCTTTCGCTTTCGGCCCTCAAGGGAACCGGGATAAGCGAGCTTCTTTCGACGGCCGTCAGGCTCTACGGCCAGCTTTCGCGGAAGGTCGAGACGAGCGCGCTCAATCTCGCGCTTTCCGACTGGGTCGCGGCCTCGCCGCCGCCGCAGGGCCGCGCGAACAAGTTCAAGATCCGTTACATGGTGCAAACGCAGGCGAACCCGGTCAAGTTCATGGTGTTCGCGTCGCGTCCCGAATCGGTAACCGGTTCGTATCTGGCGTACATAAGAAACCAGATCAGGAAGGATCTCGGTTTCGCCGAGATTCCGGTGGTCGTGGAGGTGAAGGGAAGCCGGCGAAAGTGGGAGGAGCGGGAACGCTGATTCCGATGCCGGCGGGGGGACTGAAGACCGATGGCTGAATACACGATCGGCGAGGTAGAGCGCGCGACCGGGATCAAGGCGCACGTGCTCAGATACTGGGAAGAAGCCATTCCCCTCATTCGCCCGCGGAAGGACGCCCAGGGCAGGCGCTTTTACGGCGCGCGCGACGTCGAGCTTATCGAGCGCGTGAAGCATCTCGTACAGGAAAGAAAATACACGTTGGCGGGGGCGGGCGAGCGGCTGATGGCCGAGCTCACCGACTCGCGTCGCGAGCGCGCGTTGCGCGAATTGGACACGATCAGGGCCGACCTCTCGCGGGCGCTCGAGATCGCGCGGAAACGCGCCGATGAAGGAAAGACCGATGAAAGAACATGACGACGGAAACGACGGGCGAAAGAAGCCCTTTTACGAGAATATCGCCGCGAAGGCCTCGAGAAAACGCACGGGTAAGCCCGTTCACGCGCATCCCCCGCGCGGCGCGGGCCGCGACGCAGACGGCAAACCGCCGCGCCGAGACGGTGACAGCCGACCCGCCCGCGGCGCGTACGCCGACCGCGGCGCAGACGGCAAACCGCCGCGCCGAGACGGTGACAGCAAAAGCCGTCCGCACCGCGCATTTGCCGGCCCCGCGCTGGGCGATCCGGTGTTCGGCACGCTCGGAAACGAGGCGCGTGAACTTCTGGCGTCATTCCAAGAGATCGCGCAGACCGCGATGCCCCTCGACAGCAAGAAGCTCCAGGAATTGCCGACCGTCGTGCGCGATCTTTCCCACTCGCTGACCGACGAACGGTCCGAACGGCGCCTGGGATACATGAACGACCCGGCGAACCTTTCGGCGTACGTACGGTATTTCATGTGGTGGAACCTCGTCCGCCTGACGCGACTTTTCGTCTCGACGGACTTTCGCCTGAAGGACGGCGACGCGGCCTGCGATCTCGGCTCGGGTCCCCTGACGATACCCGTCGCCCTGTGGATCGCCCGCCCCGACCTCCGCGCGCTCGACCTGACCTGGTATTGCGTGGACATCTCGCAGAACGCCCTCGCCGCGGGCGAGGAGCTGTTTCTCTCGCTTGCCGCGAAAACAGGCGGAGAGCCCTGGAAGATCGTCCGCGTCAAGGGTTCGTTCGGGGTGTCGCTCAAGCGGCGCGTGGAGCTCGTCGCGAGCGCGAACATGTTCAACGAGGTCGCCCTCGACGGCGACGAGCCGATCGAGTCCGTCGCGAAGCGCCTCGCGGGAGACCTGGCGAGTTACGCCTCGGAGGACGGTTCAGTCCTCGTCATCGAGCCGGGCATCCCGCGCGCGGCGCGGTTTATTTCCCTCCTTCGCGACTCTCTCGCTTCGCTCGGGCTTTCTCCCGTTTCCCCGTGCCCGCATGACGGTCCGTGTCCGTTTCCCGGCCTCCGGCACGGCAAGTGGTGCCATTTCGCCTTCGACGCCTCGGACGCCCCGCCCCGTCTCAGGCGTCTGTCCGAGGACGCGAACCTTCCCAAGGATCGCGCCGCCCTTTCGTTCGTCCTATCCCGTCGACGAAGCGGGGAGGCGGAAGCGGCCGCTTCCCCGGACGGCACGGCCCTCGAGACGGTCGCTCGCCTCGCCTCGCGGTTTACCGGGATGATGGTCCGGATAGTCTCCGATCCGATCAAGCTGCCCGACTACTACACCGGCCGGTACGGCTGTTCTGAGCGGGGTATGGTTCTCGTTTGCGGAACCTACGGGGCCGCGGACTGGCTCGCCACCTGCCATTCGGGCTCCCTCATAGAGGTCCCCCGTCCCGACAAGCGCCGTCCCGAGCGGGACCCGAAGACGGACGCCATCCTGATCCGGCTTAACGAATCCGCGCGGAGGGACGACCGCTAACTCGGGTCAACCTTTTTTCGAAGAAATTCCGGCGAGCTTCCCCTTTTCCCGCCCGAACGCGGTATACTTAAGGAAAAGTAAGGAGGTTCGTCATGAACGCTACTTCCGGAAGAACGCGGTTGTTCTGCCTTGTCGCCGCGACCGTCGCTCTCGCGGCCGGCTGTTATTCCCCCGCCGACAATTCGCTTACCGGCGCGGCTCGACTCGAGTTGCGTCTGCCCGAAACGCCCGACTCGCCCGACTCGAGCCGAGCGATACTGGACTCCGGCGGATATGTCTATATCCGCGCGATCGGCGGTCCCTCGGGCGACGTCGGGCCTCTCTGGGGCCCCCTTGCCGTCTCGGGCAAATCACTCGTAATCTCCGACATCGCCCCGGGCGTGTACTCGAATATCATCGTGCTGCATACGATCTTGGAGCTTGAGGAAAATACGTATAGTCTCTACGCCGTCGATGGGAACCCTGTCGGCGAATATACGTTTCAACAGATAATGGCCTTCTCGGATGTCGTGCTCAATCAGTACCTCGTACTTCGCGTGGATTATGATGCACTTTTTGAAATGATCCTGGAGGGCTTCGGATCGGCGGTTTTAACCGGGCCGGTCGTTATCAAGCCCGGCGTGAATTCCATGGCGCTTACGCTCGTCCCCCAATGTCCCTCGGGTTTCGCTGTCGAATTGCCGTTTAGCGTTGACTCGTACCAAGTGTCTTTCGGTGCCGAGAACTTGCGGTTTTATGAAGTCTCGCTCGATGCGGCGGGTCCGAGCTGGCCTTCCGTGTATCTGACGGTAGAGGTGGACGGATCCGGATCCTGTAACTTATTCGCCTCGAACGGAAAAAGGATCGGCGGGGTCAATTATTCGTCTTCCGACAGTACCTATGGCGTTACGATATCGCGTTCGTCGTTTCCGATCTATACGTATCTGACTGACGGGCTTGAACCCTCTCCGGTGATTGCCGCCTACGAGGGAGGCTTGCCGCCGGAAATAGAGGTTGTTGGGGGATCTGGACCGATTTCGAGCGGGCAACCGTTGAGCTTCGGTGCGGTTACGGTTGCTATGGATATATTGAATCAATACATAGACATCAGTAACGACGGGACTCAGCCGCTCGTCATCTCTTCAATGGCGATAACCGGGGCGAATCCCTCGAGCTATTCCGTATCCCCGGCGGCGCCGTTTACCGTTCCCCCGAAAGGCGAACGAACGATAACCGTGACCTTGCATTATACCCCGCCTTCCGGAATGAAATACGCGGTATTGTCGTTAAGCACGAACGACGCGGACGAGAATCCCTTCGTGATCAACCTCTCGGGGGACGTCTCGTAACGCAAGGAGGTTCCCATGGGCAGTGTCTTTACCGGAAGACTCTTCCGCGCGCGCGTACCCGCGTTTGCCCTCGCGATGGTCGGGCTTGCCCTTCTTTCGGGATGCCGTCCGCCCGCCGACAACACGCTGGCGGGCTCGGCTCGCCTTGAGGTGCGCGTGCCGGAACCGGGGACGACGGCGGACGCGAGCCGCGCGATCGCGGGAGCCGGCGGATACCTCTACGTTCGCGCCCTCGGCGGTCCCGACGGAGACGTCGGTACGTTCTGGGGGCCGCTCTCTCTCGCCGGAAAATCCGTGATAATCTCCGACATCGAAACTGGAACATATTCCGACTTTTTCGTCCTGCACGCGAGCAATGACATCGGCGAGAACACCTTCAGTACGTGGCAGACGGCGTCGAATCCGGGCGGCGGTGGAACCGTGAGCCTGCAAACGTTGATGGAGTATCCCGACGCGATATTCCGCGACTACGCGAGCCCTACGGACGGAAACGACTCGATCTTCGCGAGTCCCGTGACGGGTCGCGGTTCGTCGGCGCTGACCGGTTCCGTGACCATTCGACCCGGAATCAACGCCTTCTCGTTAACCCTCGTTCCGTTGACCACTTCCGACACCCGCCGTGAGCTGATGGACAATAACGGTTTCTACTATTCCACGACCATCGCCGACGAGTCTCCCGGGTTCTATCGTCTTTCGTACCCGGCGGAAGGACCCGATTGGGAGTCAACGTTCTTTTCGATGTACGCGTATAATCACGCGATCCCCAGTTTTTTCTACGCCTCAAACGGGAAACGGATTTCCGGGGTTACCTTCGACTCGAATGACGATACCTATCGCGGAACGGTCGCGACGTCAGCCTTTCCGATATACGTGTATGTGGGGAGTTTTATCAGCCCGCCGTACTTTGCCGCGTATGAGGGTGGCGTGCCGGCTGAAATTTCGATTACCAACGAAGCGGGCGTACCGCTCGCGAACGGCGGGGATCACTGGTTCTCCGACGTGACGTATTCTTCGCAGGCGTCACCCGCCGACTTGACAATCGGCAACGGCGGTACGTTGCCGCTCGCGATCTCGTCCTTCGTTTTTTCCGGCGCGAATCCCGGAAATTTTTACGTCGTACAGGGCGCGCCCCTTACCGTCCCTCCGCAAGCGGACAAGACCGTTACCGTGGTGTTCCGTTATACCGCGGGCGCGGGTCCCCGCGAGGCTACGCTGACGATCAACAGCACTTCGGCCGCCGACGGATCTTTCGCGATCCTTTTACACGGCGCAGTAGCCGACGAGTGACCGTCGGACATGGAACGGGTCCTGCTCGCGTGGCCCTTCGCGACCCTCGATGACGCCGCGCTCGGGAACGTTCGCTCCTTTCTCGAAGGTGAGCGCGCGCCAGGGAGCTCGCGCGATGTAGGGGTCGCGATCGCCGCGGACGGCGACGAGGCCCTCGCCGCACGGGCGCGCGAGCTGACGCGCGATCTCGATCCGGACGCGTCTTTCGGCTGTCTCGTAAAACCCGCGGGCGAGCGTGACCCCTCGTATAACAGAAATCTCCTGCTTCTCGCGGGCGCGGGATCGCGCGTCATCATGACCGACGGCGACATCGCGTGCCGCCCCGCGAGACTCGCGTCGCGGGCGCGGCGTGAGTCGGGAGAAGCAGGCGGGTCGCGGGCCGCTCCGGCCTACTCGGACGCGCGATACGCGCCGCCCGTCACGATCTGCAGGGACCGCGCCGAGGCGGTTTCGCTCGTCGAACCGGCCGACGCGGGAGGCGACTTCGACGTGCTTGAGGCCCATCTCGCGTATCTCGGCGCGGATACGACGGACCTCTTCCCGGACGAGGGCGTTCCGGGCGGTTTCGTTTTCATGACGAGCCCGGGCACCTACGGCGACTCGGGCTTTTCCCTCGCGCGCGGTTCTCTCTCGCTCGACGGCCCCGCGCGCGATCGTTTGATGGCTAACGGATACGAACGCTGCAAGCTCTCGCGCGAGACGGTGCGGGTCCCCGAACGGGACGTTGTCAGCCCTTCGACGCGCTTTCTCGGGATGCAGGCGGGATACGACGCGCGAAACTACGCCCCGCCTTTTTTGCCCGTTGGCCGGAATCAGGACGGCCTCTACGCCCTGCTCGCGCGCGCACTCCTCCCCGGAAGCCTCACCGCGTATCCGGCCTTCGGCCTCCTCCATGCCCCCGTCGAGCCGCGCTCCCACGATCCCGCGACCCTGACGTCCTTCGAGCCGAGCCGCGCCGAGCTTTTCATGGCCTTCGCCGCGGGCCTGTGCCCTCCGGCCGCGATGACGGACCCGCGCGAACGGACGGCCGAACTCGGCGCGCGCTTTCGCGGGGCCTCGGGCCTTTCCGCGTCGGATCTCGTCGATCTCGCGTACGGGCCTCTCGCCGACGCCGCCATGGCCCGTGCGGAAACCATCCAGGGATTGCTCGAGCGTTACGCGCGCGGGAACGGGACTTGGGCGCGCGACGCGGAGGAGCATCTGGATAACGTGTTCGCTTTTTTGCGGGAACCCGCCTCGGTATTCACGGTCGACGGCGGGGCGCGTTCCGTCGGAGCCGTTCGCGCGGACCTCGACCGTTTCGGCCGCTTTCTGTCGGTGTGGCCCGAACTCTTCGACCGCGCGAAGGAGATGAACCGGGACGGTCGCGGGATCGCGCGTCCGCTCGCCGGGTATCGGGCGCTATCGTAAGGGCGGGCCCCCGTAGTCGCGACGCCGCCGTCAGTCCCGCGGCGCGTCTTCCCCGAGGGGATCGGTTCCGAAGAGCTTCGCGAGCTGTTTCCGCGTCGTGTCGAGGTCTTTGGGGTAGGGCGCCTCGAAGGAAACGCGTTCCCCCGAAGCCGGGTGATCGAAGGAAATCCTCCACGCGTGGAGCGCGAGCCTGGCGATAAGCGGCCGTTCCTCGTAGGAGTCGCCGCGCCATGACCGCTTGATCTTCGAGAGCAGGAGCGGCTGACCGTCGCCGTAGATCGGGTCGCAGGCGATAGTGAGTCCGGAAAGGAGAAGGTGCGCCCTGATCTGGTGGGTTCTGCCGGTCAACGGGCGGGCTTCGATCCAGCTCAGGGGTCCGCAGGCGCCGATATTGCGGAAGACCGTGACAGACGGCTTCCCCGCGCGCTTGTCGCGGACGGTACGGTGTTGGGCGTCGGCGTCGGCCCTGAGCGGTATGTCCACCTCAGTTTCGTCCCAGGCGGGACGCCCGTGCACGAGCGCGTGGTAGGTCTTGTCGACCTCCCTCCGCTCGAACGACATGCTGAGGGCGCGGTGCGCCTCTTCGGTCTTCGCGTAGACTATTAGCCCGGAGGTGTCCTTGTCTATCCGGTGGACGGCGTAGAGCCGTTCGTCTCCGGCGCAGAGCGTCGCTGAAGCGAGCGCGTCGAGCCGGGGCGCGTCCGGGTCCCAACGGTCTTGCGCCACGAGCAGTCCCGCTGCCTTGTTGAGCACGACGACGTGCGCGTCCCGGTGGATGACGGTAAAGGGTTCGCTTCTCTTCATGCGCGCGAGTATAGCAGAAAGGGCGACCCCTGTCCCCGGAGCGCGGCCCCAGGTCCGCGATTCGCTTTTCGACCGCGCCGTTTTTCCGTATTTTTACGATAGGGAGGCGTGTAGATCGTGAGCCCGGCCTTTTTGTTCGTTCTTTTCGTCTTTTACTCGTTCGTCGGATGGCTGAGCGAGGTGGTGTATTGCTCGATACTCGAGCGGAGGTTCGTGAACCGGGGCTTCCTCTTCGGGCCGCTTTGCCCGGTGTACGGCTTCGGCGCCCTTCTCGTCATCTACCTGCTCGAGCCCTTCGCGGGAAACGTTCCCCTGCTGTTCGCCATGGCGGTGCTCGTAACGAGCGCCCTCGAGTACGCGACGGGTCTCTTCCTCGAGACCGCCTTCGGGACGAGGTGGTGGGACTATTCGAGCTACCGGTTCAACCTGCACGGAAGGATTTGCCTGCTCAATTCGCTCCTGTTCGGCGCGATGGGCGTCGTCGGCGTGCGTTTTCTCCATCCCCTCGCCGTCATGGCCGCGTCCGCCGTTCCGCCTGCCGCGCTCGAGGCCCTCGCCCTCGTTTTCGCGGCCGCTCTCGCGGTCGATCTCGGCATGACGCTCAGGAGCCTTTCGGGCTTCTCCTCCTGGCTTTCGACCCTGTCGGAATTCCTCGCGGGAGCGAGGGAAGCGGTCGGCATCGGCGAGTGGCTCGACGAGCGTGATCTCGCCGGAAGTCTCGCGGCCATCCGCGAGAGGATCCGCCTCGCCGTATCCGAGGACGACCGTCGCGTCGCCGAGCGAGTCGCCGCGAGGCTCGAGCGCATCGTGTCGCGCGCGCGCGGCCTCAAGCGTCTCCTCGGGGCGTTCCCGGGGGCGGGGAGTCGGTCGCACGGAGAGGAGCTCGCGCTTCTTCGCGGTCTTCACTCCGTCGTCGGGAGGATTTCGGAACGGCCGGCGTTGCTTTCGGCCGCGCTGCGCGTAGTAGCGCTCGCGCTCGCCGTCGGCGCGCTCGCTTTCGCCGTCGCCCGTTAGTGGATGGCCTCTATGTCGAACGGCGTTTCCTGATAGACGAAGTAGTTGAGCCAGTTGACGAACAGGAGATTAGCGTGCGCCCGCCAGGTTACCGGCGGCGTCCTGGTAGGGTCGTCGTCCGGGTAGTAGTTGCGCGGGACCTCTATCTTCAGGCCGCGCCCGACGTCCCTGTTGTACTCGCGCGAGAGGGTGTCGGCGTCGTACTCCGCGTGGCCGGAGACGTAGATGGACCTGCCGTCCCTTCCCGCGACGATAAAGGCTCCCGCCTCGTCGGACTCCGCGAGTATCTCGAGTTCCGGTATCTTTTCGATATCTTCCTTGAAAATCGTGGTATGCCGGCTGTGCGGCGCCCGGAAGGTGTCGTCGAAGCCGCGGACGAGCTTGTGCCGGGGGTTGAGCACGCGGTGCTCGAAGATGCCGAAAACCTTGTCGTCGAGACGGTGTTTGTCGATGCCGTACCGGTGATAGAGGGCGGCCTGCGAGCCCCAGCAGATATGCAGGGTGCTGTAGACGTGGGTCCGGCTCCAGTCCATGATCCGGGTCATCTCGTTCCAGTAGTCGACCTTTTCGAAGGGGAGGTTCTCGACCGGCGCCCCGGTGATGACGAGGCCGTCGAATTTCGAGTTCTTGACGCTGTCGAAGGTCCGGTAAAAGGCCTCGAGGTATTCCCGGCTCGTGTTGGCCGAGACGTGCGAGGCCATGGTCTGCAGGGTGATCTCTATCTGGAGGGAGGTGTTTCCGAGAAGCCGCAACAGTTGCGTCTCGGTCACCTCCTTGGTCGGCATGAGGTTAAGGATCGCTATCTTGAGCGGACGGATGTCCTGGGTCATGGCGCGGGTGTCGTCCATCACGAAGATGTTCTCTTCCGTCAGGATCTTGGCCGCCGGCAGCGTCGCTGGAATCTTTACGGGCATCGTGCGCCTCCTCGTCAGTCGATGCGTGCATCCTAGCGAAATACCCCCCGTTTGTACACAGCCTTCCGCCTCCCGAAAGGATTTGACTCGGGCTCGCCCGTGTCCTATGCTTTAGGTCATGCATGCGAGAACAACGCCGTCACGCAAACGACTGCTCGACGAAATCCAGTACCTTTCGCTCGCGCTTTCGACGCTCATCATACTTGCCGTGCAGATATCCTCGCTTTTCGTCATTTCCTATTCCATGGGAGACGACTTGCGGGAGGATTCCGAAAAATCGGCCGACGAGCTCGCGTACTTCCTTTCCGAGCCCCTCTATAACGTCGACGACGTTCAGGCCGTTCGGATAGCCGAGTCGACCCTGCTTTCCGGGCGGCTTTCCGGTATTGAGCTCGTTTCCACCGCGACCGGCCAGCTCCTGAACGAGCGGAAGGGTCCGCCCTCCCGGAGGATTCCCCCGATAACGCGGGATATATACCACGGCGAGCTCCTTATCGGGACCGTCACGCTCTATTTCAGCGACGCCGACATCGACGCCACGAGAAACCGGCTCGTGCTCATCGGCTTCATGGTCATCGTAGCCGTATTCGCGGTCAACCTTATGGTCAACCGCATCCTGATCCGCGCGCGGATACGAAGGCCCTTCGCGGCCATCGCCGACGGACTCGACTCGATCGGCGCGGGCGACTACGCCACCGTCATCCCGACGACGGAGTATTCCGACGTCAACGACCTGATCGATCTCATAAACGGCATGTCGGCGAACATCCTCGCCAAGAGCTCGGAGCTCACCGAGGCGAACGCCCTCCTCGAGCGGCGCGTCGCCGAGCGCACGGTCGAGCTCAGTGAGTCCCTGACCGAACTGCGGCAGGCGCAGGACCGTCTCGTCGAGTCGGGAAAGCTTTCGGCCCTCGGCCTCCTTGCCGCCGGCATGGCGCACGAGCTCAACACCCCGCTCGGCGCGATTCTCTCGTCGAACCGGAACGTCATCGATTTTTTGGATACGCGCCTCCGCGCGACGCGTGACTTCCTCGTATCCCTCGACGGGGAGGAGCTCGCGTTCTATGACGCCATCCTGTCCCTCGGCGCGGACTCGAGCCGGAACCTCGATTTGACGGAAACGAGCCGCCGCCGGTGCCGCGAGGTGCGCGCCGACCTGGAACGGCTCGATGTCGGCAACGCGCGCGAGATAGCCGAATGCCTCGTCGACCTCGGGATCGACCACGCCGCCCCGGCGCTCGCCCGGTACCTCGCGAGCCCGCGCGCGCGCGAGGTGCTCGCCTTCGCCTCGGACGTCCTCGTGTCCCGCAGGATGGCCGAGGTGGTCGACGTCGCCGGCCGCAAGGCATCCGTTACCGTCTCCGCCCTGAGGTTTTACCTTTCGCCGCAAAACGAGAATATGGACACCCTCGTTGATTTGGATTCGGACATCGAGAAGATCCTGACCCTCATGAACAACATGCTCAAGCACGGCGTTGCCGTCAGGCGCGAATTCTCCGGAGCCCGCGCGAAGGGCTCTTCGGACAAGCTCGGGCAGGTATGGATGAACATTATCCGGAACGCCGCGCAGGCGATGGATTTCAAGGGAGATCTCGTCATTCAAACCGCCGTCAGGGACGGCCGTGCCGTCGTCTCCTTCGTCGATTCTGGGCCCGGGATTCCCCCCGACGTCCTTCCCCGCATCTTCGACCCCTTCTTTACCACGAAACGGCAGGGCGAGGGGATGGGGCTCGGGCTCGATATCTGCAGAAAGATAGTCGAATCGCACGGGGGCGAGATACGGGTCGAGACCGTTCCCGGCAGAACCGCCTTTATCGTCAGCCTTCCGGCGATTTGACAACGACGCGGGACGGAGTAACACTATAGGCATGACCGAACAAAAAATGGCCATTTTATGCGTCGACGACGAGATGATCATACTCCTTTCCCTAATACAGGAGTTGCGCGGGGCCTTCGGGGACGAATTCGTATACGAGAAGGCGACGGACGCGTATCGGGCGTACGAGATAATCGATGATCTCTCCCTCGAGGGCATACAGCTCATCCTGGTTATCGCGGACTGGCTCATGCCCGGCGTCAAGGGGGACGAATTCCTCGAAACCGTCCGGAGCCGTCATCCGGACGTGCGCGCCGTCATGGTAACGGGTCATGCCGACGCGGACGTCATCGAGCGCCTGCTTTCCTCCGGGTGCGTGTGCGACGTGCTCGAAAAGCCCTGGGATCACGAACGGCTCGTGGCGGCGGTTCAAAGATGCAGGATCGATCGGCCGGGGGCGAGATGAAGCGGCATCACATCGTCTGCGTGGACGACGAGGCGATCGTCATACAAAGCCTCAAGCGGGAACTTTCCCAGGACCCCCTGATTTCTACGTTGAGCGTGGACATCGCCGACTCGGCCCCGCGCGCCCTCTCGCTGATTGAGGATATCCTGTCCGACGGCGACGAAATCCCCCTTATCCTCTCGGACCAGCGGATGCCGGTCATGAACGGGGACGAATTCCTCGTCAAGGCGCGCGAGCTGAGTCCCGAAACCCTCTGCGTCCTTCTGACGGGGTTCGCCGACCTCAACGCCGTCGTCAATCTCGTAAACCGGAACGCCCTCTACCGGTACCTCTCGAAGCCCTGGGACCGAAGCGACCTCATCATGACGGTGAAGGAGGCGTATCGCGCCTGGAAGCGCGAGCGCGTCATCGAGGAGCAGGGCGAGAAGATCGAGCACCTGACGATGGCGATGGTGACGGCCCTCGAGAGCGCGAACTTCTATTTCGACGAGGAGACGGGAAACCACATCAAGCGGATTTCACTCCTTTCGGAATACATAGCGCGCGGCGCGGGGTTCGACGACAATTTCGTGAAGCTGGTCAAGATGTACTCGCCCCTGCACGACATCGGCAAGGTAGGGGTCGGCAAGGAAATCCTGCTCAAGCCGGGCAAGCTCACCCCGGAGGAATTCGAGCACATCAAGGATCACGTGCGGATCGGTTACCGGATCCTGGACAACTCGGCCATCGACCCGATGGCGAAAAACATAGTCCTCTATCACCACGAGAAGTGGTGCGGAAAGGGCTACGTCGAGGGCCTCGCCGGCGAGGATATCCCGATCGAGGCGCGTATCGTTTCCATCGCGGACGTATACGACGCCCTCGTGAGCGAACGGGTATACAAGCCGGCCTTCAGCGTCTCCGACTCGCTCGACGTCATAAGGAAGGAACGCGGCGTAAGCTTTGACCCGCACCTGACCGACATCTTCCTCGCCGGGATGGAAACGGGCGGGCGGGCGGGAAAGTATCCCTTCCCGATGGGGGAAGCGTGAGGCGCGCGCGAAGGAGTCGGGCGCGTATTCTCGCCCTCGCGTTCGCGTTGTCGGCGGTATTCCCCGTCGCCTCTGCGTGGGGGAACCCTCCGCGCGAAGAGCGGCGCGACGGGCCGCGCGACGAGTCGCGCGACGTCGTGCGGCTCGGTATCTTCGAGCTCGCGCCATTCATGATGAACGGGAAGGACGGCTCGGCCGGCGGAGTCGCGGCGGATTTCTGGAGGGAGGTTATCGGCCCCGCTATGGGCGTCGACGTCGTCGTCTCCGGGCCGTATCCGATTCCCCGGCTCGAGATGATGCTCGCGTCCGGCGAGGTCGACGTCATTCCCTACGTCACGAAGATTCCCGCGCGAGAGGCGAAATTCCTGTATCCCTCGAGGGCGCTCATGAGGATAGCCGCGTGCATCGTCGTCCGACGGGACAGTCCGCTAGCGCGCGTTGAGACGCCGAGCGACCTTTTCGGCATGAAGCTCGGATTCATCACGAGCGCCCACGTCCCCCGATTCGTGATCGACGAGCGGATAGAGATCGAGTACGTGACGACCACCGATTTCAGGCAGACGAACCACCTCAAGCTGATGGCGGGTCGCGTCGACGCCCTGCTCGACATCAACTACGTTTCCTTCCTTTTCGACATGAGGCGGCGGGGCTACTTGCAGGATCTCCGCGTCTTGCCCATCCCGGTAGACCAGGTGCCCATATACAGCATCTTCGGACCTTCCCCGCGCGGGAGCGAGCTTCGTTCGCGGTTCGAGGAGGCCCTGTCCGCGGCACCGCCCGATTCTTTCGAGTCAATAACCCGAAGGTACGTCAGCGAGTGAGTTCGTGCCGGGTTTCGCCCGCGGCTTCTCCACAAACCCCCGTCTATTCTGTATACTGGCCGTCATGGACAGAACGACACGCCCTCGCGCCGAATCTCCGCGCGTTTCCCGCGCCGCCTTCGGCCTCGCCCTTTTCGCCATCCTTTCGTCCGCTTTCGGATGTTCCCTCGACACGACGACCGACGTGCGTTTCGCCTTCATGCCGGGAGAGGTCCCCGCGTTCAATTCCGCCGGGTTCGACAACAAGGCTCCGGCCCCGCTTTCGCCTCCCGGAGGCGTCGTGTACCTCCGCGCGCTCAAGATAACCCGCGGCGGGACCGACGGCGAGCTCTCCCTCGGGCCTTTCCCGGTGGCGCCGGGCCTTCCCTTCGTTCCCGAAGGGCTCGAGCCGGGGAACTACCGCTACGTCGCGCTCTATTACGCCCCCGCGGCGATCGATCCCGCCGTCGTCGCGAACCTCCCGCTTCCCGGCGAGGATCGCGCGGCTTTCTGGGATACGGCCGCCGCGCCCGCCGTGTCCCGCGACATCCTCGACGACTCCGGCGCCGTGGCTCTCTTCGCCGACCTGAAAATCAGGCGTTTCCGCCCGAACCACCTCGAGGCCGCCCTCGTTCCCCTGACCTCGGAGCGTTTCGCCGCGGCCGACGGCGTACAGCCCCCGTGTCCCGATACGGGAGGCGCCGTTCGCAAGCGCTTTATCCGCCTCGATCCCTCGTCGGCGGGCTCGCTCTACGTCATGCTCACGAATTTCGACGGCGCGGGCATCACCTACGCCGGAACCGTTTCCCTCTATACCGCGTCGGGCGGTTGCGTCGAAACCAAGAACCTCAACCGGCCCATCACGCCGGACTCTCCCGAGTCGATCCTGTTCACGATGACCGGCGACGAGTCGCTGTATCTCTACGTCGAGTACGTGGCCGCGGGCAACCGGCCGCTGGGTTTGTTCTTCTTTTAACCGTTGACGCCGGGTTCGCGGGTGGTATACTTAACCTGAGCGGGTTCCCGCGATCTCCGAGGGAATCCCCAGGGGGTGATCATGGGCAAAAGTAGAGGTCCGAAAACCCGTCCGAACGCGGGGTTTATTCGTATCGTCGTGGTTCTGGCCGGCGTCGCCCTTTGCTGTACGTTTCCCGGGTGTACGGGAGCCCTCGAACCCGCGAATAACGGAACCGCGACCGTATCGATCTCCATTGCGAGCCTTCCGGGCTATGTAGCGGTGCCGCGCGTGGCGAGTGCCCCGGAACGGGCCGTGGTGCAGGGCGGGGGCTATCTCTATATCCGCATGCTCGGCGGCCCTTCGGGGACGGGCGCGAAGGAGTATTACGGCCCCTATGCCGTGTCTGGTCCAGAATTCATAACGAGCGATATTCCCGCCGGATCATATGACGGGATGTTCGTCATCTACGCGGCCGAGCCCGTGCACGGCAACACCTTGTCCGCGCTTGATACCAGCGTCGAGGATTTTCTCGCGTTGCCGGACGGGCAATTCGTCGATTCGTTGGGAGATTTCACGCCGCTTGATGACGGCATGAACGACTCGTCGAGCGTTGGTCTTACGCCTCCGCTCGTTTTGTATCCCCGGACGATAACCCCGGTTTTCATGACCTTGAGACCGGTAACCAACGAAACTCAACCGGCGGTCGAGGGTGTTATGGTCGGTAACGGGGAGGAACAAGATCTGCGAAACCGGGTTTTTGCCCGTATAACGGGATTGATCGATCTCTTCGAGGGACTCGATCCCGCTACCGCGCGTCTGCGCTGTTTTGTCTATAATTCCGACGGAGCCTATCCCATTTCGCTGTCGGCCGCCGCGGTGTATCGTCCGAACGGTTCCCGTGCCCCGGGCGCCGTGGCGTCACCCGGGGTTCTTCCCGTGTTTGAGCAGACGTATTTCGACGTCGCATGGGACGGCAGCGACCATTGCTATGTGTACGTCGATTTCGTCGGGCGCGAAGCGCAGGTCTTTTGCGAGGCGGTAGTGGACTAACAATACGCCGCGAAAGGCGCTCCGGGACACGGATGTTTTCCCTTGCCCGGCGCGCCCGATTCGGGTAGTATGTCGCACTATGGAATTCACCCAGGAACAGATTGACGGCCTCGTCGTGAACGAGGTCTCCATCCTCCGGCGCGTCGCCGAGGAACTGAAGGTACAGCCGGCCCAGGTGTCGGCGGTCGTGTCGCTCGTCGCGGAGGGTTGCACGATCCCGTTCATCTCGCGTTACCGGAAGGAAAAGCACGGCTCCCTCGACGAGGTGCAGGTTCGCGATTCTGATCATCTCTTCAAAAGTTACCTGAACCTCGAAACGAGGAGAATCGAGATAGTCAAGGGAATCTTCGCGCAGGGAAAACTCTCCGAGACACTCCATCAAAACGTCATGAAGGCCGCGACGCTCACCGAGCTCGAGGATCTCTGGGCGCCCTTCAAGAAAAAGAAGAAGACGCGCGGCATGCTCGCCTGCGAGCGCGGTCTCGAACCGCTCGCGGACCTCATGGAAAAGGCCGACAAGGCGACGGTCGAGGCCGCCGCCGCGACGTACGTGCGCGTTGACGGGGAGAACGCCGAGCTTTCGGTGCATTCGGCCGAAGAGGCAATCCAGGGCGCCATGGACATCATCGCCGAGCGCGTGGCCCAGGATCCGGAAAACCGCGCCGACGTACGCGACTATTACTTGAAGAGCGGCCAGTTCGTCGTGACCGGCGTCGGCGACGAGGCGGCGCAAAAGACGAGCGTGTACCAGATGTACTGGGACTACAAGGAGCCGCTCAACCAGATCAAGCCGCACCGCGTACTCGCGATCAACCGCGGAGAACGCGACAAGGCGCTCGACGTCAAGATCGACGTCGACGTCGACGGCGCAATCGAGCGGCTCGAGCGCAAGTACGCGGTCAACAACGAATGGTGCGGAGAGGCGATAACCGACGGCGTCGTCCGCCTGCTCTCTCCCGCCGTCGTGCGCGAGATACGCTCCGACCTTTCCGAACGCGCCGACGACCACGGCATCGGGGTGTTCAGCGAGAACCTCAAGAACCTTCTCATGCAGCAGCCGATCAAGGGAACGCGCATTCTCGGCGTGGACCCCGGCATCCGCACCGGAACGAAGTGCGCCGCCCTCGACGAGACGGGGAAATACCTCGGGAACTTCGTCATCTACAACCACAAGACCGCCGAAGCGGAGACCGCGATACTCCGCGCGATCAAGGACTACGACGTCCAGCTCGTGGCGATCGGCAACGGAACCGGCACGCGCGAGGTGCAGGAGATCGTGGCGAAGGTGATCTCGGAGCATTGCCCGAACGTCCTCTACACCGTGGTGGACGAGGACGGCGCTTCCGTGTATTCGGCGAGCGACGTCGCCCGCGAGGAATTCCCCGAGCTCGACCTCACCATCCGGGGCGCCATCTCGATCGGCCGCCGCCTGCAGGACCCGCTCGCCGAGCTCGTCAAGATCGACCCGAAGTCGATCGGCGTCGGACTCTACCAGCACGACCTCAACCAGAAGAAGCTTTCCGAGATGCTCGACGAGGTCGTCGGTTCCGTCGTCAACAACGTCGGCGTCAACCTCAACACCGCGAGCTTCAGCCTTCTCAAGTACGTTTCCGGCATCAACGGAACGCTCGCCAAAAAAATCGTCGCCTTCCGCGAGGCGGGCGGCAAGATACTCTCCCGCGCCGACATCATGAAGGTTCCCGGCATGGGCCCGAAGAGTTACGAGCAGTGCGCGGGCTTCCTCAAGATTCCCGAGAGCGCCGATCCCCTGGACAACAGCTGGGTGCATCCCGAGAACTACGAGGCGGCGCGCGTCGTCTACGAGATCGTCCAGCGGAAGGACGACGTCACCCACGAGGTGCGGTCGACCCTCAAGGCGAAGTACGAACTCGGGGATCAGACGATCAGCGACATCGTCGAGGAACTGAAAAAGCCGAACCGCGATCCGCGCGAAGGATACCCGAAGCCCATCATGCAAAAGGGCGTCCTCTCCTTCGAGGACCTCAGGGAAGGGATGGTCGTCACCGGAAAGATCAAGAACGTCGTCGACTTCGGCGCCTTCGTCGACATCGGCATCAAGGAGACGGCGCTCCTGCACCTTTCCGAGATGAGCGACCGCTTCGTGAAGGACCCGATGGAGGTCGTGAAGGTCGGCGACGTCAAGGAGTGCCGCATCATCGGTCTTGACGCCGACCGGAGGCGCATCAGCCTTTCGTGCAAGACGCCCGGAGCAAACGCTCAGGCCGGAGCCTATGCGTCGCACGGCGCCTATCAGGGAGGCTCGGGCGCGAACGCCGCGTCCCCGCGCGAGGGCGCGAGAAAGGTCGTCGTCGCGAGACGCGATGGTCCTTCGTCGCCGAAGGTTCCGGCCACCGCCGGTCGCGGAGGGCGAGATGGCCGCGACACGCGCGACAAGCGCGACAACCGGGATAGCCGCGCACAGGGTGGATTTGACGACGGCATGACCTACAATCCCTTCGCCGAACTTCTCAAGGGGCGAAAGTGAAACCTTCGCGGGGCGCGTCCGCGCGCGGCGAAACGCTCCGCGGGGATTCTTACGGGGGACGCGACGCGGGCAGTCTTCTCGCCGAGGGGCTTGCCGGGATCGGAGTGGCCGAAGGCGACGGCGGACCGTACGGCATGCGCGGCTCCGCGACCCTGATCCCGCTTCTCGAACGGTACGTGCGGGAGCTGGAGCTTTTCAACGCGGCGTTCGACCTCGTCGGAGCCGGAACGCGCGCCGATCTCGTCGTGCGCCACCTGCTCGACAGCCTCGCGCCCTGGAAACCGTTTTTACGCGCGCTCGAAGAATCGCGCGCGCTCGATACTTCGCGCGCGCGCGATTCTTCGAGCGCGGGATCCCCTTCCGTCGCGGACGCGGGATCGGGCGCGGGATTTCCCGGCGTTCCGCTCGCGCTCATGTTTCCCGGAATCTCGTTCACGCTCGTCGAGCGCATGAGCAAGCGCTGCGCCTTTCTGGAGAATTGCCGCGCCTTCCTGGGACTCTCGAACGTCACGATACTCGAAAGCGAGATCGAGCGGGCGCCCGCCGGGGCGTACGACGCCGTCGTGTTCCGCGCCTTCAGGCCGCTCGACGACGCCATGTACCGGAGCCTTTCGGCCCTCGTTCGCCCGGGCGGCGCGCTCGTCGCCTGGAAAGGACGCCGCTCGAAGATCGACGGGGAGATGTCGGGGATAGCGTCGTTGACGGGGGCGTGGAACGCCGAGCCGGTAACGGTACCGTTCCTCGACGCCGATGAACGTCATCTCGTGACGATTCGGCCGATTTGACGATTCGGCCGGCGGATTCCGTCAGTTCGCCTTGAGCGAGACGCCGGTGTCCACGGAATTGAGAATCTTGTTGAGACGGTCCTTGTCGTAGAGATCGATGGGGCGGCCTTCGGTAAACCTGCGCGATTCCTCGGAGAACACGCCGGCCGAGATGCACACGCCTTTTCCCGCCTTGAGGTCCTTGATGCGCGCGTGAAAGTCGCGGAGCAGGAGCTCGCCGACCGAACCCTGAGAGCGGAAAAACCGGAAGATTACGACGTCCGACCACTTCGGCGTGTCGATCTCGCTGACGATGTCGGAATAGTCGGCGAAGACGGAGATGTCGGTTATCTTGACCTTCGCCCCGGGGAAAAACTGCACGACGATCTTCCGGCACAGGGTGATGAAGTCGCTCTGGACGGCGAGCAGGTACACTTGCAGGTTCTTGTTCTGGTTCAGTTCCTGATAACGGACGATGAGCGCGGCGGTGTCCTTGTAGCCGGGCGTCACGCGTTGAATCTCCTTGAGTACGGTCAGCGCGCGCGATATGTCCTGCGTCTTGATGAGCGTAATCGCGAGCTTGTAGCGGATGTCGTTCGCGATGTCCTGCGGGATGTTCTCGTGCTTGAGCCCGATGTCGAAATCGACGACGGCCTTGTCGTGCTGGTTCGTCTGCGCGTGGATGATGCCGGCGTAGAGGGCCGATTGCGGGCCGAGGTTCGGGTCGGGCCTGAGGTGCGAGAATATCTTGAGCGCCCGCTCGACGGCGCCGGATTCGAAGAGGCATTCGGCCATCGCGAAGAGGGCCTCCTTGTCGTCCGGCGCGAGATCGATCGCCTTCTTGAGGTAGGCGAGCGCCTCGCGGTAGCGGTGCGCCTTGTGGAGGCTGAATCCCATGTAGCGCTGCGCGAGGACGTTTTCGCCGTCCGTCAGCATCGCCTGCTTGAGGAAGGGAATCGCCTTTTCGTATTCCCGCTGCAGATAGCAGATGTATCCCAGGTTGTAGTTGACCTCGAAATGGTCGCTCTTGAGTTTCCGCGCGAGGAGGAATCCCTTGATCGCCTCTGGCAGGCGGTTCGTCTTTACCGCGGACACGCCCATGCGAAGCGAGCATTCGAATTCGTCGAGCTTCGGGTGCGAGGGAGCGAGGTCGATCAATATCTCGTATACGGCGTAGGCCTTGTCCCAGTCCTGTTCTTGATAATGGAGATTTCCCATCGCGGACAGGCCGTCGGGATCGCGGGGGTTTTGCGAAAGGCGTTTCGTGGCCTCCCGGATGACCGTCGCGCGGTCTTTTCGTTTTTCCTTCCTCGGTCCCTTCTTTTCGCCCTTCTTGCCGATGAAAGAAAGAAGCAGGACGGCAAGCGAGCTGATGATGACGACAAGCACGAGGGTGATACTTAGATTCATATATAAACCATTATGGGGCTTGATCTTTGGACTGTCAACAATTCGCGTTGACAAGGTCAATCAATGCGTACTACAGTAAAAGTAAGCATATTCCGACGCGAGGTGCGACCATGGCCGCTTCCATAGGCATTAAACTGGCCGACAGCAAGTTTTTCCCCGTCCTCGAGGAAGATTCTCCCGCAAGCAAGGTAATAGAGCTCACGACGGTACGAGACGACCAGACGAGCGTTCAGATCAACCTGTTTCGGGGGGATGAGGATACCGTCGATACGGCCTCGTACGTGGGAACCCTCATTATCGAGGATATTACCGCCCGCCCCGCCGGCGAGGCGACGATAGAGCTTACCCTGACGCTCGACGGCATGAACGAGCTATCCGCCGAGGCCGTCGACCTCGATTCCGGCTCTCGCCAGGCCCTGTCGGTTTCCCTGGAAACCCTCGGCGGCGACGAGATGTATTCCCTTCCCGATTTCGACTTGACGCCGATCGAAGATTCCCTCAACCTCGGGGCCGATCCCGAGAGGCGGAACGTGGTAGTCGAGGCGACGATACCGGGAAACGCCCCGGAGGGGCTATTCGATATGAATGCCACCGAAGAAAAGAAAAACGGCGTGTTTATGCCCGCGTGGCTGTGCGTCACGATCCTGGTCGTGGGCGTCCTCGCGCTCGTCCTCTCGCTCGTCGTCGCCGCGCGCGCGATGATGCTCGATCGATCCCTTCGGGCTTCGGCCTCGGCCCAGCCCCAGACAGTGCAGTCGCCGGCCGTTCCCGCCGTCGAGCCCGCCCCGGTTTCGGAACCCGCCCCCGAGGAGATAACCCCGCCGCCCGCCGACGAGACGACTTCCGGTCAGGCGGTCGCGGTGCCGGTCGAGACGCCCGAACCCGCCGCTCCGGAGCCCGCGCCCAGCGCGAAGGACGTGAGATACAAGATCAAGTGGGGCGACACCCTCTGGGATCTTTCGGAGACGTATTATCGTAACCCCTGGCTGTACAAAAAGATTGCGAAGCACAACAAGATCCGGAACCCGAACCTCATCATTACGGGAACCTACATCGAAATCCCCGCGAACTGACCGGAGCGCGCGTTCCCGCGGGCGCGCTCTCGCGCTGCTGGCGTCGATCATAGCGACGCTTCCGCTCCTTAACGCGTGCGGCGACGCGTCCCTCTGGGACGAGAGCGCTTCGCGCGTGCTTGCCCGACTCGCCTCGAACGACTATTCCTTTTTGGACGCGATCGATACCCGTCGCTACGGCGAGGTGTTGGCGCTCGGAACCGAGGGTCCCTGGTTCATGGCACGACATCTCGCGCGGGCCGGCGATGACGCGCGGGCGCGCGCGTTTCTTGAGCTGGGCGCTTCCCGGAGTTCAGAGCCGTTCAAGACGCTGTGCATGCAGGAATTGACGGCCGTGGGCCCGGCGCGGGAGCGTCTCGCGTCGATCGACGCGCTTGAATCGCACGTTTCTCCGTTCAATACCGCGTATCCCGCTCGAACCGAAGCCGCCCGCGTCGCGGCCCTCGTCGAGCTCCGGCGTTTCGACGAGATTCCGGGCGGCATCGCGGCCGTCGTCGCCGACATGGCCTTTACCCCCGCGCTCGCGGAGGCGGTGAGCGTCCTCGCGGCGGAGCGCGCCGACGGCGCGGCTTCCCTACCGACGGATTCGCTCGCGCGGCTGGCGTCCGTACGGGTCGCGGCGTATCGGCGCGACTATCGCGGCGCGTGGACGGCATCACGCGAGTTCCTTTCGTCGGGCGCCAAGGTTCCCTCGCGTCCCGCCCTTTCGGACATCGGGCGCGCCGCCCTGTACGGCGCCGAGGATCCCGCGGCGGCCGCCGTGTTGTTCGAGGCGCTCGAGGCGCGGGTTTCGGGCGAGGCGGCCTATATGTGCGCCTTTTACGCGGGAAGGTTGCGCTCCCGGCAGGCCGAGCGGGTCGGGAGCGCGACCCGCCCGGGCAAGGACGCCCTGGCGCGCGCCCGCGCGAGCCTCGAGCGCGCCGTCTCCTACGCCCCGCGCGGGCAGGATCGGGACGCGGCCCTGTGGTATCTCCTGGAATCGGGATCGTCCGGGGGAACGGCCGCCTATCTCGCGGAGTTCGCCCGGCTCGCTCCCTCCTGGCACGACAAAAGCCGTCTTTCCGGCATCGTGGATTCCCTCGTGGTATCCCTTGCCCGCGCCCGCGACTGGAAATCCCTCGCGCGTCTTGACGGGATGCTTCCCGACGGCGTCGACCCGGACATCCGCGCGCGCGTCCGGTACGTGCTCGCGCGTTCGGGCGCCTTGTCGCCCGAGGCGCGTACCGCCGCCTATAAAAGCGCCCGTGACGGGGATCACGATTCGCTCTATTACCGCGTTCTCGCGGGTCTCGCGCTCGGGCTTGATCCCGGTGCTTCAGCTCCGACCGGTGCGTCAGCTCCGACCGGTGCGTCAGCCCCGACCGGCGCGTCAGCCCCGGCTTCCGCGGACGGGACGACCGACGCTCAGGTCTTGTCCGCAAAAGCCGGACTCGACGCCGATATGGCCGCGATCCTGCGCGGTTTCGTCCGGTGGGGCTTGCCCGGCGAGATTGCTTCCTTCGTGTCCGCGCGCAGGCGAGACCTTCCCTACGAGCTCGCCATGGAGCTGTCCGCCTCGCTCGCCGCCTCGGGGAACCATTCGGCCGCGCTCAGGATCGCCGTGTTCGGGATGCGATCCCCGGCGGCCGAGCTGACGGACGACTACCTGCGTCTGTTGTATCCGCGTCCCTGGGCCGGGGAAGTCGCCGACGCGTCGCGCCGATACGGCGTTCCCGAGTATCTTCTCTACGCGCTTATCCGGAGCGAGAGTTTTTTCGACGCGTCCGTCGTCTCGCACGCCGGCGCGATCGGGCTCACGCAACTCATGCCCGCGACAGCCTCGGACGTCGCGGCAAGGCTGAAGGTCGCCGAGTACGACCTGACCGATCCCGCCACGAATATAGCCTTCGGTTCCTGGTATCTGTCGCGGCTCATCGAGCGTCTCGACGGCAAGGTCATGCCGGCGCTCTTTTCCTACAACGCCGGAATCACGCGCGTACGTTCCTGGATGCGCGAGACCGGCGACCTCCCGGGCGAGCTCTTTCTGGAGACCCTGCCGTACGAAGAGACGCGGGAGTACGGAAGGAAGGTGCTTGCGGCCGCCGTCGTTTACGGATATCTTTACTACGGCAAGACGACCGGAGAGGTCGTTCGCGAACTCTTCTGAACCCGGAGAAAACCTGTGACCATACTTCAAGCGATTTTATTGGGGGCCTTGCAGGGCCTTGCCGAGTTTTTGCCGGTCTCGAGTTCCGGCCACCTCGCGATCGTCCAGCATTTCATGGATCTCGGCGAGGTGCCTCTTCTCTTCGACATCCTCCTCCATGTCGCGACGCTCTGCTCCGTGTGCCTGGTGTTCCGTACGCGGATCGCCGATCTTTTCTGGACGCTCTGGCGTCTCCTGACGGGCAAATCGCGTCCCGAGGACGCGTCCGACCGGACCATGATACTCGCCCTTCTCGCGGGAACCGCCGTTACCGCCGTCGTCGGCTTCGCGCTCAGGGACGCAGTGGAATCCCTTCCGCTCTTTTGGGTATCGGCGTCCCTCGCGGTCACCGGTATCCTTCTCGTGGTCTCGGGCCGTTTCCGCCCTCGCGTCGTCAAGCCCGTGCCGGGCGTTCTCGCCGGGCTTGCCGTCGGCCTCGCTCAGGGAATCGGGGTGATCCCGGGGATATCGAGGTCCGGAATAACGGTTTCCGCCGCCCTTTTCGCGGGCGTCGACCGTAAGGCCGCGGGGGAGTTTTCCTTCCTGCTTTCGATTCCCGTCATCCTCGGGGCGTTTATACTCGAGCTGAAATCTGCCGATACTCTGTCAGGGGTCGTTTCGGCCGCCCCGCTCGTCGTCGGGATGCTTACGGCATTCGCCGTCGGGTTTCTTTCTCTGAGATTCCTGCTTGCGCTGATCAATAAGGGCAAGCTTGGCTGGTTCGCCGCGTATCTCGTACCCGCCGGAATCTCCCTGGCGATATATTTCGCCGCCGCCTGAGGGCTAACTCGCTCTATCCGGGAGTTTACATGATGAACGGTTCCAGTCGTCCTAGGGCCCGCGTCGCCGCCTTCGCGGTGGGCGCCGCGTTGCTCGTCGGTTCGGCCTTGCTCGCGCTGTCCTTGCTACTCGCGGTTTTTCCGCTCGCGTCCCTGCCGGAGGCCCTCGTCTCCCCGGGAGGTCTCCTGTATTCCGCCTACGGGTTTTCCGCGTTTCTCGTGCCCGTTCTGTTTCTCTGGGGGGCCATACTCCTGCTCGTTCCCGGCTGGTGGCCGCGCGCGACCTTCCTGCTCGCGTGTTCTTTCGTTCCCTTCTTCACCGTAGCGGGCGGCGAGCGGCTTTACCGTTCGCTCGCGGGAGGAACTTCTTTCATTACGCCGTTTATCCTCGGCGGCGTCGCGGCGTCGGTCGTCCTGCTCGCGACGCTCGAATTCCTCGTTTTTCTGGCTGCCTATGACCGCGTTTTCGCCCGTACGCGTCGCACGGCTCACGCGCCGACCGCGCGCGACGACCGTCATGACGATGACGCGACGCTTGACGGCGAGATCCCCGTCGGTTACGAAACTCCCCTCGGTTACGAATCTTCCGTTGACGGCGAAGTCCCGACCGACGGGGAGATCGAGCCCGACGAGAAGGTCGCGCTTGACGCCCTCGCGCGCGAGTACGAATTCGGCGATCTCGCCGACGAGACGTACGGCGACGTCGCCACGATGAAGGCGCCGTTCGACCTTCCCCAGTCGTCATCTTGGGTCGAGGGCGACGGATCCGTCGCGCCCGACGAGCCCGACGAGCCGGAAGTGAGCGACGCCGCGTCGGTCGACCGGGCGGAAATCGGGCCCGCTGAGCCGGAGTTCCTCGAAACAGTTACCGACGAAACCGTTACCGACGAAACCGCGCTCGTTGATCTCGACGACTTCGACTTCGACGCCGAAATCGACGCGGACTTTGAGGACGATATCGACGATATCGACGATGCCGACGATGCCGATACCGAAGAAGGCGCCGCCGGCGCCGTCGCATCGGCCGGCGGCATGCCCGAGGCCGTCTCGGTGCCGCCGCTTCCCAAGACCGTCCCTCCCGTCGTGCGGAAGAAGAGGGGCGAGTACCGCGTTCCCTTCGACGTACTCAACACCTATCCCGACGGGGAATACTGGATAATCGACGACACGACGAGGCGGGCGGCCGTGGCGCTCAAGGAGACCCTGAACGAATTCCGCATACAGGCGGACGTGACCGGAATCCGGAAAGGGCCGGTCATCACGATGTTCGAGATACTGCCCGCGCCCGGCGTCAAACTCTCCAAGATCGTCGGGCTCGCCGACAACATCGCCCTCAGGCTCGCCGCCTCGAGCGTGCGAATCGTCGCCCCCATTCCCGGCAAGCACGCGGTCGGCATCGAGGTGCCGAACCAGAAGCGCGCCATCGTGAGCTTCAGGGAGCTCATCGAGTCGGACGTGGCGGACGCGAAGAAGATGGAAATCCCCGTCATCCTCGGCAAGGATATCACCGGCGAGGCTCAGCTCCTCGACCTCGCCGCGACGCCGCACCTCCTGATCGCGGGCTCGACCGGCTCGGGAAAGTCCGTGTGCGTCAACTCGATAATCCTCTCGATCCTGTACAAGCGTTCGCCCGAGGACGTCAAGATGATCCTCATAGACCCGAAGATCGTCGAGCTGAAACTCTACAACGACATCGGCCATCTGCTGTCGCCGGTCATCACCGAGCCGAAGAAGGCCTTCCAGGCGCTGCAGTACTGCCTGTGCGAGATGGAACGGAGGTACGCCCTCCTCGACGGCATGGGCGTGCGCGACATCAAGAGCTACAACCACCGCATCAGGGAACGGAAGATCGCGACCGAGAGGATTCCGTACATCGTCATCATCATCGACGAGTTCGCCGACCTCATGGCGACGACCGGCAAGGAACTCGAATCGACCGTCGCGCGGTTGTGCGCGATGAGCCGCGCCGTAGGCATCCACCTCGTGCTCGCGACGCAGCGCCCGTCCATCGACGTCATCACCGGGCTCATCAAGGCGAACATCCCCACGAGGATCGCCTTCATGGTCGCCTCGAAAATGGACAGCCGTATCATCATCGACCAGGTCGGCGCCGAAAAACTGCTCGGGCGCGGCGACATGCTCTACTCGAGCGCGACCGACCCCTTCCCCGTCCGCATCCAGGGCGCCTACGTCTCCGAGGAGGAGGTGGAGCGCGTGGTCGAGCACGTCAAGACGCTCGGCGAGCCAGAGTACATCGACGAGGAAATCTTCGTGGACGACGAGGAGGGCGACTCCATCGACGCGTCCCTCTTCGGGGACGGGGACGATCCCCTGTACGACAAGGCCCTCGAGATCGTCCTTTTGGCGGGGAAGGCCTCGGCCTCGTATATCCAGCGCAAGCTCAAGATAGGCTACAATCGAGCAGCCCGCCTCGTGGAGGACATGGAGGCGCGCGGAATCGTCGGCCCGGCGAACGGCTCGAAGCCCAGGGAAGTCGTCCACCACCCGTAGACTGGCACGTGTTGAACGACCGGTACCGGGCGGATTCCGGCGATTGAGAGGCCGGTCAGGTTTTTCCGAAGAGAATGACGGACGACGGGCTCGTTTCCTCGATGGTATGTCGCTCGATCGACCGTTTCCAGTAGCCGCGTTCCTTGGTTTCGACGACGAAGGTCGAGGCCTTTTTTATGTACCGTTGATAGACGGCGTAGGTGTCCGTCCTGAAGCGGATGACGCGGCCGAGCTCTCCCCCGAGGTCGCTGGCCTCGAGCGGTATGCCCTCGCTCGCGAGATACTCGCGGATGAACCGCGCGTTGACGTCCCCGACGCAGAGGAAGTTGTCCTTGCCGACGACGTCGAGTACCGCGCCACCGCCGAAGGCCTTCGCGCGCATCCGTTTCTTCTGCGCGCCGAGCCGCGTCATCTCGTTGATGAGAAGTTCCATCGCGTGCATGCCGTACCGTCCCGCCTCGGTAATATTCAGGGGTCGTTCTTTCGCGTAGCGTTTGTTGGCCAGCAGGAAGTGGTTCATCCCCGCGACCTTAGCGACGGGATCGTAGAGGCAGGCGGCGACGCATGAGCCGAGTAGGGTGGACACGAGAAACGTTCCCGTTCCCGCGCGCTGCTCCCCGGGCGTTATGACGAATTTGGGCATATCGGGAAGGTCAGGGATACATTTGAACATGCCTTAATGATACGCCCCCCGGACGGGCGGCGCAAGGGCGTCAATCCACGATAAAGGTCAGTTTCGTCTCGCTGCCGCGGACGTTTCCGATGAGGAGTCTCCTGCCGTCGGTCTCGATTTCCGCGAGTTCCCGCCCGAGGTTCTCGACCTCGATCCTGATTACCGAGCCCTTGCGCGCGGTTTGGGAAAGCGACTCTCCCGCCTGCTTGATGGCGGTATACTCGGTTTTCAGCACGGGGGTTTTCCCGCCCGTGTACACGCGGACGTGGAAGGTTACCGTTCCCTCGGTGACGAGGATGGGGAAGCCCTTTACCGCTTTCGCCTTGCCGTCTCCCCCGGGTCCCGTCGCGCAGGAAAAGGACGAGAGCGTCAGTATCGCCGAAAGCGCGGCCGCCGCCAGGACGAGCGGCGAGAACGGTCCCTTACGGGTCGATACGGTCATGATATCCCCCCTTCCGGGCCTCAAATGAAGAACCGGAGATCGCGGTGATTGACGGAATCCCATCGCTTCGCGATCGCGAAGGTCCCCATGGTAGCCGTGAGCGCGTCTATGGCGCACGCTATGGAACAAACGAAGAAGGCCGCAGGTTTCAGGATAAGGTACCCCGCCTCGAAGCCGCGCCCGTACAGGGCGCAGACGGTCGCGAGCGCGACATAGGCGCCGCCGGACGGGAAGCGCCCGAGGAAAAACGAGAGGAGGACTGCGACGGCTATGAGCCAGAGCATGTCCGAGAAGGCGATACCGAGGCTCGAGTACGACTTGAGGATGACGATGAAACTCACGGTAACCGTCAGGGCAGCGCCCGGCCGGCCGAATATCGAGAACATCGGCATCGTAACCGACGACACGCGGCGGCGCACGCCGAGGCTTTCGTTCGCGTGACGGAGGAGGACCGGCAGGGTCATGTTCGAGTCGCCGGAAAAGAAGCCCGCCACGACGGAGGCGAGCGAGGCGTAGAGGACGCGGTACGGGTTGATCTTTCCGCACACGAGGCGGAGGAGGGCGGGGTACACGACGGTCGCGAGGAGGAGGAAGTCGAAGGTCAGGAGGAGCATGAAGTCCGCGAAAACCTTCGACGAGAGCATCGCCTTGTACTGCAGGGTCCAGTGCACCGAAAGCGCGATAAGGCCGATCGAGACGATGTCGACGAAAAAGGACATGACGGCGTAGGAGACCCTTGCGAGGGAGTCGAAGAGCGTTATCGCGGCCTTCGACGCGTTCTTGTCGACCGCGCAACCGGCTCCCGCGAACCCGGCGAACACGCACAGCGGCAGGATAAAGGCTCCGTTCACGAAGGCCTCGAAGGCGCTCGAGGGGAAGAGCTGGCGGAACGACTCCCCGATGCCGATCTTCCCGATCTCGCTCGCGCCCTCGACGAAGATGGGTATGCGCGAGGGATTGCGGATCAGCACCGTCACGAGCCCGATGACGACCGCGAGAATTGAGGTTATAATGATGAAGGCGGCCGTGACGGCGCCGAGGCGGAACAGGGCCTTTGATTCGCGCAGTTCGTAGACGGCGACCGTGAACCCGAAGAAGAGGACCGGGTAGAGGGAGTAACGGCCGAACTGGATCGCGATCCCCGAAAGGTATGCCGTGACTTCGGCGAAGGTCGCGTTCTGACTCGGGGCCGCGAGCGCGAAGGCGAGGCCGATAACCACCCCCGCGAGGTATTTTATCCAGATTTTCATGGAATGAGGATACCGGATGGTCCGGTTCCCGTCAATCATAAGGAGGTCCGGTGAGCCTTTCATACCTCGTCAACACGGCCAGCGCGCTTGTCATTCTCGTCGTTACCTCCCTCTTGAACCTGTTTCCCCGCGAAAGAAAGCAGCTGAACGCCCGGCTCGCCGCGCTCGGTTTTTCCGTCGCCGCCTCGATCGTCTCCTATTCAGCCTGGAGGTGGGGGTATCTGCCGGAGTCCTTTCCCGTGCTGTCCCTGTTCGCCTTTTTTTGCTGGATGTCCGCGCTCCTTTACCTTTCGTTTCTCGTGGACATGACGGCTACCCATCGTTCCCGCCGTTTCTGGCTGTCGTACTTCCTGCCCGCGCCGCTCGCCGTCGCCTCGGTCCTCGCGCCCCGCCCCCTCGGCGTCATCCTGCTCGCGTCCGTCGGGAGCGTCCTCGTCATCCGCCATTCCGTCGATTTTCTCCTGTCATGGGTGCGCTCCGCCACCGACGACCGCGCGCGGCGCGACGGCGAATGGATGCTGCTCGTGTTCTTCGCGTACGGCGTCGCCCTGGGCGTCGCGTTCGCGCAAACGACGACCGCCGTCTACTGGATATTCGCGCTGTGGCACCTGACCATGCATTACACGGTCAACCACCTCGGCATCTATCAAAGCCTGACCGACAGGGAGAACCTGCTTATCGTCGACAACGTGTTCGACATCGTCGTAATCCTCGACGTGAACGGCAGGATCATGAGGATGAACCGCCGGGGCTACCAGATAACCGGCTTTTCGCCGACGCACGTCACGGGCAACTGGATCGAGCGCCTCATAGTCCACCAGAACCTCGACGCCGAGCGGCGGAGGGAGTGGCTCGCGGATTACGCGTGGGTAGACACGGGGCGGGAAAGCTCCCGGCGCACTCCCTCGATCGACGCGTCGATAGCGACGAAGGCCGGAGAGGAAATCCCCATCGACATGAGGATCGTGTGCGTCGTGAACCTGTCGGGCGAAAAGACGGGGTACGTCGTTTCCGCGAGCGACATGCGGATCACGAGACAGCTCATGAAGGAGATATCCGACCGCGAATACGCGGCGCGGGACCTCGCGCTCTCCGAAAGCAAGTTCTCTCGCATGTTCATCTTCAACCCGACCGGAATCCTGATCGTGGACCTCGAGTCGATGCTGATTACCGACGCGAATCCCGCCGCCGAGGACATCTTCGCGCGGGACTCGGCGAGCCTCGTGGGCAAGTCGCTCGAGGAAACGGGACTCGAGATGAGCGAGGTGCCCTACGGCATATTCCTGGACAAACTGCAAACGGAGGGAACGGTTCCCGAGTTCTCGGCGGCCATACGGATCGACCGCGAGACGACGCGCCTCGCGCGGCTTTCGGCCGTGACATTCGACCTCAACCGCACGCGGCAGGTTCTCCTGTCGGTCGCCGACGTGACGCAGGCGGAGGAACTCCGCGAGGCGCTCCTGCGGAAGCAGAAGATGGAGACGGTCGGCATCCTCGCCGGCGGTATCGCGCACGACTTCAACAACATCCTGGCGGTGATACTCGGGCATATCGGGCTCGCGAAGATGAAGATCGTCGACCCGCAGGCGCGCGTTCCCGTGGAAAAGGCGGAGACCGCCTGCATCCGCGCCCGCGAGATGACCGGGCAGCTTCTGGCCTTTTCGCGCGGCGGCCAGCCCGTGCTTTCCTCGTGCGACACGCGGGACCTCGTCACGGAAGCGGCCATGCTCGCGTGCGCCGAAACCTCGGTCGCTTGTCTTTTCGATTTCCCTCCCGACCTCTGGCCGCTCATGGTCGACCGCATTCAGGTCGGGCAGGTCGTCAACAACCTCGTGCGGAACGGCGTCGACGCAATGAACGGAAGCGGGATCGTTTCCGTCCGCGCGGTGAACGTCGATTTCACGAACGTGGCGGAGACCCAGCGCCCGCTCGGCCCCGAATCGACGCGCATCAAGCCGCGTCCGTACGTGGAGATCAGGATACAGGATCAGGGGAAGGGAATCCCCGAGTCGATCAAGAAAAAGATATTCGATCCCTTTTTCACGACGAAAAAGAAGGGAACCGGTTTGGGCCTGTCCATCGTGTTCTCGACCGTGCAAAACCACGGCGGCGCCGTCAGCGTCGGCTCGGGCTCGGACGGGGGCGCCGTCTTTACGGTGTACCTTCCCGCCGACCACGAAACCGGGCCGGCGGGCGAACCGAAATCCGACGAGCGGACGACGTGGCCGGCTGGAGATCAGTCTTCGGGGCCGGCGGAGCGGCCGACGTCCGGGTCGGAGTCCGCCGAGCGGACGACAGTGCCGGCGGATCGGCCGATGACCGCGGGGATCGAACCCGCTACGCGTTCAAAGCGTGTCTTGCTGATGGACGACGACGGCGCGGTTCGCGATATCGCGGAGGGACTGCTTTGCTCGTTGGGCTTTTCGGTCGTTTCGGCGTGCGAGGGCGCGACCGCTGTCTCGCTGTATCGCGAATCGTTCGAGCGCGCGGATCCCTTCGATTTCTGCATTCTCGACCTCATCGTCCCGAACGGCATGAACGGGACGAGGTGCGCGGAAGAAATACTCTCGATCGATCCTGACGCCGTGCTTCTCGTGTCCTCCGGTTACTCGGACGACCCCGCGCTTTCTAAATGGAAGGAATACGGGTTTCGGGGTGTGTTGCCGAAACCGTACACGAGGGAAGAGCTCGTGACGTGCCTTTCGGCCATGCTGGTCCTCTGACGGCGTCACGCGTGTTTCGTGACGCTTCCGGCACGCTTGTCCCGTAACGCTCCGGCCGGTATACTGCGGCTATGAGCCTGAGTGTCCTCGTTTCCGATGCGTCCATCCCGTGCGCGGTCTCGCTGGCCGCGTCGTTCCGCGCGACCGGCGCCTCGGTCGCCCTTCTTTCGCCCGGCGATTCGGGCGTCGCGCCTGCGCGTGAGCCCGATCGATCCTGCGGGGGTTGCCTCATCGAGCCGAAATGGAAAAGGTCCTCGCCCCTTTCGGCCAGAACCGCCCTGCTGGACGTCTCCACCCGTCTGTCCGGACCCGACGCCGCCGTGGTCGTCTTCGACGCGACCGCCCTGTCGGCCCCGCTGTCGGCCGCCGAGAGTCCGTCGGTTATCGTCGATTCCCTCGTGACCGGGTACGTTCACCTCGCGCGCGAGCTCTGCGCGGCCTTCGAGCGTCGCGGGCGCGGGCGGCTCGCGTTCGTGCGGACGCGCCGCGCGGTTTCCGCGATCCCGGGCCACGCCGGGACGGCGGTCGAACCCGCGAGCGCCGCACTCGCCGTATCCCTCGCCGAGGCCGCCTTCTCGCGTCTCGCGGAGGAAACCGCCCGATGGATCGTCGCGCGGGGCTCGCGCGATCTTTCCTGCCTTCTCGTGAGCCGCGGCCCGTCGGTACCCGACGAGCGGATCGTTCCCTGGCTCGCGTCGCGCGTAATCACCGGTCGCGGCGTCGTGTCCCGCTCGCGTTCGCTTACGACGTGGGTCCCGGCGCTCGCGCCGGAGATACTCGGTTTCCTTCCGTAGCCGCCCGGCGGTACGTCACTTCCCCACGCAAAACGACGAGAAGACGGCGTCGAGCACGTCGTTGCCGGTCGTCTCGCCGGTGATTTCCCCGATCGACGAGAGGGCGTCTTCCAGGTCCTGGGTTACCGCGTCGAGGGGGAACCCGGCCTTCTCCGCCGCGAGGGCGTGTTCGAGGGACGCGCGCGCGAGCGATATGGCGGCGCGTTGCCGCTCGCTTCCCGGAGCCGGACCGTCGGCGCGCGGGGCGGCGTCGCGCGAGAGAGCGGAGCCGACGGCGCGCACGATATCGGCGATTCCCTCTCCCGTCTTCGCGCTCGCCCTGATCGCGTCGGCGGGAATTCCCGTCGCGACTCCGACCTTGTCCGCCTTGTTCCACACGGGTATCACCGCCGTCTTTTCGCGCGCCGAGGCCATGAAGGCCTCGTCCTCGCCGTCGGGGCCCCGTGTCGCGTCGACGAGATAGAGGACGGCGTCGGCGCCGCGCGCGAGGGCGCGGGAGCGCGCCACGCCCTCCGCCTCGATGTCGTCGTCCGTTTCGCGTATTCCCGCCGTATCGAAGAGTCTTACGGGGATGCCGCCGAAATCGACCTCCGCCTCGAGCCAGTCGCGGGTCGTGCCGTGTGCGCTCGAGACGATCGCGCGGTCGGATTTCAGTATCGCGTTGAACAGGCTCGACTTTCCGGCGTTCGTCTTTCCTGCGAGCACGACGGTCGCACCCTCTCGCACGAGACGGTCCGCGGCCCACGCGGATTCGAGCGAGGCGAGGCGCCGGACGGCTTCGTCTATCGGCGCCGCGTCGAACGAGCCCTTCACGGTTTCCTCGTCCTCGGGGTACTCGATCTCGACGCCGATGGCGGCGAGCGCCCGGACGACGAGGGAGCGGATGGAGTCGAGTTCGCCCGCGAGGGAACCGGCGAGCCGGCCCGCGGCGGCGGAGCGAGCGGCGTCGGTGCGCGAGTCGATTATCTCGCGCACCGCCTCGGACCGGGTGAGGTCCGCCTTGCCGTGGGCGAAGGCGCGCAACGTGAACTCGCCGCGTTCCGCCGGGCGAAACCCCGCGCCGAGCACTTCGCGGTAGCAGGCGAGCGCGACCGCGACTCCGCCGTGGCAGACGATCTCGGCCGATTCCTCGCCGGTGAAACTTTTCGGCGCGCGGTAGCAGGCGACCATGACCTCGTCGATCCTGCCGCCGTTCGCGTCGAGGAGCCATCCGTGCACGAGGGTGTTGCCGGCCGCGCCGGAAAGGGCGGCGGGTCTGGAAAACCGCGTCGAAAGCAACGCGAGGGAATCGGCGCCCGAAACGCGCACGACGGCGAGGGCGGCCGGCGCGAGGGCCGTCGCGATCGCCGCGATCGGCTCGTTAAGGTCGTATTCGGATGGTTTCATGGTGGCTCAGTATAGCCGAAAACGGGACGCCGCGCGAGACGCTGAAGTCAGCGACCCGAACGCAGGTGCCGGATCGCGTCTCCCTCGTTCGTCGGTTTGCTGAACAGGTATCCCTGAAAACGGTCACACTCGCATTCCCTCAGGTACTCGAGCTGCTCTTCGGACTCGACGCCCTCGGCGACTACCGTGAAGCCGAGCTGGTGCGAAAGCTGGACGATGTTCCGCGCGAGCACGCGGGTCTTCCGTTCCGTCAGGATGTCGTCGATAAAGGCCTTGTCGATCTTGACGCAGTCTATGGGAAGCGCCTTGAGATACGCGAGCGACGAATACCCCTTGCCGAAGTCGTCGAGGGCGATCGAGAATCCCGCGTCCCTGAGTTTCGCCAGGCGGTCCGCGGCCTCCTCGACGCCGTCGATCACGATCGACTCGGTGATCTCGAGGGCGAAGCGCGCGGGGTCGACGCCTTCCTCGCGGACGAGACGGATCAGTCGCTGGGAGAACCCCGGGTCAGCGAGCTGTCGCACGGAGATGTTGACCGAGACGCTGAAGTCCGCGTAGCCGAGGGGCTCGGCTCGCTTGACGAACCCGATCGCCGAGCGGAAGACGAACATGCCGATGCGGTCTATCTGCCCCGTCGCCTCGGCGATCGGGATGAACCGCGCGGGACTCACGTCCCCCTGCGCGTCGTTCGTCCACCGCGCGAGCGCCTCGAAACCGGATATGGCGCCAGTTCCGATGTCGATCTGCGGCTGATACGCCACGAAGAATTCCTTGTTGTCGAAGGCGGTCCTGAGGCCCGCCTCGAGCGTAGTGCGGCTCACGAGGGAACGCTGGATGTCCTCGTTGAACACGAGGTGTCGTCCCTTGCCCATCGACTTGGCGCGGTGGAGGGCCGCGTCCGCCTTTCCGAGGATGTCGTCGAAACCCGCGCCGTGATCGGGCCACAGGGCCACGCCGACGCTGACGGAGGGGTAATGAAAACGTCCGTCTATCTCCACCTTGCGCGACACGAGCTTGACGACGAGCCCGCCGAGGCGGTCGGCCGCGAGGGCCGTCGTTCGGGAGGCGATAACGACGAATTCGTCGCCGCTCACGCGCGCTATCTCGATCGTCTCGTTGGTGAGCGTGGACAGCACGTTCGCGACGGTCATGAGCACCTTGTCGCCGACGCGGTGGCCGTAGGTGTCGTTGACGAGCTTGAAGTCGTCGATGTCGACGAGCAGGAGCGCGCAAACCCGGTCGACGGGAGTGTCCGCCATCGCCGACTCGGCGATGGCCTTCGCCTTGGCCCGGTTCGGAAGGGAGGTGAGCTGGTCGTAGTACGCGAGGTTTTCGATCTCCGCGCGCTCCTGCTTCCGGGAATCGATGTCGGTGACGGATCCGGCGAATCGAGAGAGCGAACCTTCCGGACCGAGCAGGGCGCGCCCGCGTATGAGCAGCCACTTCCACGATCCGTTCGCGCATTTGATCCGGATCTCCTCGTTCAGCTGCGGCGTGGCGCCGGCGGTATGGAGCCGGGCCGAATGCTCGAAACGTTCGCGGTCGTCGGGATGGATAAGGGATGAAAAATCGTTCCTGTCGTACCGGTCGCGCTCGTAGCCGGTCATCTCGAACCATCGCTCCGAAAGGTAGGTTTCCTTCGTCGCGGCGTTCCAGTCCCAGAGCGCGTCGTTCGAACCCGTCGCGGAAAGCCTGAACCGCTCCTCGCTTTTCTCGAGATGCGCCTTCACGCTGACGAGTTCGTCGTTTCGCGCGATCAGGTCGCGGGCGAGTTTTTCCGTTTTGTGCGCGTTGCGCGCGAGTCTGCCCGCCAGGGCGACGAGCAGGAGAAAGGCGACCGCGACGGCGGTTATCTCCCTTCGGTACCTGACCAGGGCGGATTCCTCGCGGTTGACGAAGACGGCGCCCCGCGGGAATTCGGTCAGGCCGAACCGCGACGCGACCCGCCAGTCGAAAAGGGGCGTGTGCGTTCCCGTAGCGTGAGGCGCGATCGAGTCGGCGGATTCTCCCGAGAGTATCCGGACCGCGATGTCGCCGGCCGCCGTGCCGAGAAGGTACGGGCTCAGGAGGTTTCCCCCGAGCGCGCCGGTCCCGAGGTGATGTGTGTTCAGCACGTACACCGGGGTTTTCGCCGCGTTCGCGACCCGGCCGATGAGGGTTTCCCCGGTAAAAGTCGCTCCCTCGGTGTCTCTCGAGTAACTCCCGACGAAGAGGAGGTCCCCGACGGTAAAGGCGCGGACCTTCTCCTCGATCGCGGCGATCGGAAGGTCGCTCAGGGACCGCACGGGGATCGTCGGGGCGATCGCGGATATGGCCGCGGCGAGTCGCGCCTCGACCGCCCGACCCGATTCGTCCCCGTCGCTGACGACGTATGCCGCGCGCGCGTTCGGCTGGAGGCCGAAGGCGTACCGGATCGTCGTCCCGACGTCCTGGTCCTCGAAAACCCCGGTAATGCCCCGCTCGCCGCCGACAAGCGCGGGAAGCGACTCGCGGTATACCCCGGTAAAGACGACGGGTACGCCGGGGAACAGTTCGTTCCGGTTCCTGACGACCGTCTCGAGGGCCTTGTCGTCGCTGACCACTATCGCGTCGACGGGCCGTCCGCGGTACTTGTACGCGATCAGCGAAAGGCCGCGGGCGACGAGGGCTTCGTCCGGAAAGCGTTTCCAGTCCATGAACTCGGTGTACACGAGGTGGGGGCCGTCCATGGAGTTGATTCTCCGGAGGATACCCTCGTGGATGTCGCGCGTCCAGGCGTACTCGACGTTGTAGGAGTGCAGTACGAGGACGGTGGGTACGCGCGCGGAGTCCGCCCGCGCGGGAAGAAGCGCGCATAAAAGGGCTAGTACCGGGAGGATCAAGGCTGTTACCCGTCCGCGCGCGTTTTTTTTCATGACGATACTTAATTCTCGTTTGATTCCCGTCCCGGGTCAAGGAAAAAGCGGCCCTTCGTCTCCCTTGCCCCGTCGGGGCGGCGATGATACACTCGGGGAATGAAAGGAATAATCGTCGCCGCCGGATACGGAACCCGCTTTTTGCCGGTTACCAGGACCGTCCCCAAGGAAATGCTGCCGCTCGTGACCGTTCCCGCGATTCAGTTCATCGTCGACGAATTCGTCGCCGCGGGCGTTCGAGACATAGTGATACTGACCTCGCGCCGCAAGAAATGCATGGAAGACTACTTCGACCGCGAGGTCGAGCTCGAAGGCGTTTTCGCGCGCGAGGGTCGCGTCGACAAACTCGCCTCGCTCGTTCCGCCCGATTGCTCGATCGCCTTTATCCGGCAAAAACGGATGCTCGGCACGGGTCACGCCCTGCTGGCGGCGCGACCCTGGATCGGCTCTGACGCCTGCGTCGTGGCGTATCCCGACGACCTCCATTTCGGCGACGTACCGCTCGCCGCCCAGCTCGCCGCCGTTCACGCGCAGACCGGCTGTTCGGTGATGGCCTCGTATACCGAGAGCGGGGACGTTTCGCGGTACGGCGTGCTTGACGTCGATCCGGACGGCCTGCACGTCCGCGCCATGGTGGAAAAGCCCGCCCCGGGAACCGAGCCGGGCAGGGAGGTCTCCGTCGGGCGCTACCTTTATACGAGCGAGTTTTTCGACCTGCTCGCCGAGGGATGGGAGGCGCATCTCGCCGAGGCCGCCGCCGCCGGTCGCGAACCCGGCGAGTACTATCACGTGTACGCCCTGAACGAGCTCATGAGACGGGGAAAGGTCGCGCGGTGCGCGATCGAGGGAACGAGGCTCGATACGGGAGACCCCGCGGGGTACCTCGAAGCGATCCTCCGGTACGCCGACGCGAACGCGGCCCTGCGCCCGGTCGTCGACCGGTTTATATCGACGAGGTCTTCGTAAAGAGCCGGGGAACGGCGTACGCCGACCAGAAACCGGCGAGGGAGAAGCGCGCGAAGCGGAAAAGGCCGTACTGCGCGTGTTCCTTTCCCGGAAGTACCCGACCGAGCGGGACGAGGATAAGCGCGAGCGTCGCGAGCCCGACGAGCAGCGCGAGCGAGCGAGCGAAGGCGCTTCGGGCCGTCGGCACCCTTGCCCGGGTTTCCTCCGCGGAGCCGCCCTCCGCGTCCCGTTCCCGCGACAGGGCGTATCCCGCGCAGAGGCCGAACGCCATGCCCCCCGTCGACCCGTCGCGGGTAACCGCGTTAAGCGCCAGGGCGAGGCCCGAGGCCGCGAGAAGGCGCGCGTTCCTGAGCGCCGCGGGCGGGTAATCCGAGAGACGCCCCGACACCATTGACGCGAGCGGCCTTCCCGCGAAACGATCGAGACAGAAGAGTGACGCGCCGAGGAGGGCTCCCGCGAGAACGTCGGCGGGATTGGCCGCGCCGAGGTATACGCGCGCGAGAAGGAAGGGCAGGGGAAAAGCGATGGCGCACAGGACGTTCCGCGCGCGCAGTGCGCGCGCCGCGCGCGCCGCGCTCCCCGAACGCGCCGCGCCTCCCGCGATTAGGGTCGCCGGACCGGCAACGCCGCGCCGCGCGAGAAAGAACACCATGAAAAAGACTGAAACCGCCGCCGCGTGGCTCGAGGGAAACGCGAATCCGCTTCCCGACACGAGGTTGATCCCCGGCTCGAGGACGAACGGCGGCGGGACGCGGAGCGTTCCCGCGAGGTGGCGGGCGAGGGCGTCCGCCGCGAGGGGCGCGAGCGCGAGGGAGAGACCGCGTTTCGCGCCGGAAAGCCAGAACGCGCAGCACGCGACGCAGACGAGGACGACCGGTTCTCCCGCGTCGGCGAGAAGCCTCGCGGCGCCCGCGAGGCCCGGGAGGGCGGCGCGCGCTTCATGTATGAAAGCGACGCCCCAAAGGAGCGACGGGCGCAAGGCCTCGACGAAGGCCGACGCCGGGAACGCGTCGACGCCCGGGGACAGCGCGGGCGTCACCGCGCGCTCCGTTCGCCGAAGAACGGGATCGCGGGCGCGGGCGACTCCGCGGGAGCCGCCCAGGGATAGGGGTCGAGCGTTCCCGCGCGGGGCCTGAGATCCCCGTAGCGACCCGAGTTGTTCCAGTAGGTGTATCCCTGACCGATCGCATCGCGCGCGCCGAAGGCCTGGCGCTGCACGTAGTCGGGACCGTACCACGCGCGGTCGTACGAGACGTTCAGGTAGAATGCCTGCGCCCAGGGCCTGACGACGACGTGGTTGCGCGCGATGACGGCGTTACGGTACGTGCCGTGGTAGAAAATCCGGTACGGCCGGTCCTGCGCCGGGTCATGCGCGAGGAAGCCCTGCTCGAAGTGGCTCGGGTAGAACATCGGGCAGATCGCGTCGACGTAACGGGCAAGAAGCTCGACGTCCTGTCCCGTCCGCGCGCCGGTGCGGTACCAGCCGTTCGCGCCGTAGATGTCGATCGATATCGGCGCGGCGATCTCGCGGCGCGCGTACGAGAGAAAGGACATGAGCGCGCTTTCCTTGTCCATCCCCGGGTCCTGCCATCGGTACTGCGTGTCGCCGAGGTTCTTGCCGTCGGTCGGGAAGCGTATGTAGTCGAACTGTATCTCGTCGAAGCCGCGGGCGATCAATTCCTTCGAGACCGCGACGTTGTATTCCCACACGGCCTCGCTGTACGGGTCGACCCAGAATTCGTCGTAATACTTGCGCACCGTTTCCGTCTCGGTCTTCGTTTCGCCTCCCGATGGCGCCGTCGTCTCGATCTTCCTCGTCTCGAACTCGTATCCCTGCCAGACCTTGTTCTCGCGGCGGTCCCACACGGCGTACTTCCCGCCGCCGTGGCGCGCGAGCTCGCGGTCCTTGAACACCACGATGCGCGCGACGAGGTAGAGCCCGTTTTCCTTCGCCTTCTTCACGAAGGCTTCGAGGTCGATCCCCTTGCCCGTCTTGCCGAGCCGCGTCACGAGCGGGTCGGCGGCGTCGTACCGGAGGAACCCGTAGTCGTCCTTCATGTCGACGACGATCGTGTCGAGGCCGTTGTCGACGAGGGTCTTGACGTGACGCTCGAGGCCGGCCGCCGTCGTTACCTGGTGCACGGGAAGGTAGTTGCCCGCGCGCCCCGCGGCGCGCGCCGCGTAGGGCGACGCCCTCCGTCCGGGATTGAGGAGCCAGAGTTCCGAAAGCGAGACGTCGCCGCGTCCGCGCGACCGGGAGGCGGGAAACCAGGCCGACAGGAGCTGTCCCGGAACGCCCGCGAGGACGGACGAAAGGTCTGTGGCCGGTGTCGCCTCCGAGCGCGTTTGGGGCGTGACGGTAGTCTGCGTGACCGCCGCCGCCACGACAGTCGGGGGAATCGTCGCTGGCGTGACCGCCGACTGAGCCTGACGCGCGAGGCCGAGTTCCATCAACGCTCCTGGACCCGCGAAAAGGACGCCGTTCGCGCCGCGCGAAAGGCCCTCGACGGTACCGAGCGAATCGGCGCCCGACCAAATCGGCGCGAAGGAGAGCGCGGCCCAGTCGAGCCGGTAGAGTCGCGGAATGAAGGTTTGCGAGGCGAGTACCTCGAGGACGCCGTCGCGCCGCGTGGCGACGATGTCGGCCACCTCGTCCGGCCACTTGACCGTCGGCATCTTCTCGAGTCCGGAGACGATGTCGCGCCAGGCGCCCTTGGGATCGTCGGGACGCTTCCAGGAAACGCCGTAAATGGGGTGCGACATGAATATCGCGAGCCGGTTCGCGCCCGTCTCGTCGGGAAGGTCGAGGACCGCCACCGCCTTGACGCCCGCGGTCGCCGCGCTCATCCCCTCGCTCTTCCAGGACCGTCCTCCGTCGCGGGAAAGGAATACGGCATCTCTCGTCGCCGTGACGAGTATCTCGGGGTTGTCGGGGTGGACCTCGAGGTCCTTGAGTTCCTGGACCTCCCGAACGAACTTTTTCGAGCCCGAATCGGGCACCTTCACGACCTTGACGGGAAGGCCCGCGTTGCGTTCCTCGAAGACGACGAGATCCCGGCTTTCGAGTATCCCCGCTCCGGTAAGGAAAAGCCATCGGTCGCCGACCCTGAGTATCTTGCGTACCTCGCGCGCCTCGCGGAGGAGCGTCGCGCGCCCGTCGATGACGCGGTAGATACCGGAGGCGGTTCCGGCGAGAACGGGGGTTCCCGCGGCGAAGGAGAGGCCGTGGATGGAGACGCACAGGAGCGGAAGAAGGATCGATCGGCGTATGGGTTTCATGACGCCGACAGGATACCACAGAAGCGGACGAATGAGAACGGTCGATTGCCCCGCGCGCGGATTGCGGGTATACTTGGGGAGAAACGGAGGGCGCCATGCCGATATCGAAAACGGGAACCTGCGGGATACTGACCTCCGGAGGCGACGCCCCCGGACTCAACGCCGCGATACGGGGCGTCGCGCGCGCCGCCATGGACGTATACGGCATCAAGGTCGTCGGCATAGAGAACGGCTATCGCGGTCTCATCGAGAACCGGAGCCGCGTGCTTCAGCCCCTGGAGTTTTCCGGCATCCTGGCGCAGGGCGGGACCATCCTGGGCACCTCGCGCGAAAAGCCCTTCAAGGACAAGAACTGGTGCGCGGAAAACGGCGAGCCTTGCGCCGTCGGGATGATCAAGGACACGTACCGGAAGCTCGGCCTCGACTGTCTCGTCGTGCTCGGCGGCAACGGGACCAACACCACCGGCTCGCTCCTCGCGAAGGAAGGGCTCAACGTGATCGGCCTTCCGAAGACGATCGACAACGACATCGTCGAGACCGACGTGACCTTCGGCTTCCATACCGCGCTGACCGTCGCGACCGACGGCATAGACCGTCTCCACTCGACGGCCTCGAGCCACAACCGCGTCATGGTGATCGAGGTGATGGGCCACAAGGCCGGCTGGCTCGCCCTCTACTCCGGCGTCGCCGGCGGCGGGGACGTAATACTTCTCCCCGAGATTCCCTACCGCATAGAAAGCATCGCCTCCCACCTCGACAAGCGCGCCCGCGACGGAAAGACCTTCTCGATCGTCGTCGTGGCCGAAGGCGCCCTCTCGGCCGAGGAGGCGCTCATGGAACGCAAGGCCTTCAAGAAATCGCGCGAGCACATGAGCCTCTCGATCGGGTACCGCGTCGCGCGCGAGATAGAGGCGGCGACCGGCATAGAGTCGCGCGTGACCGTGCTCGGGTACCTTCAGCGCGGCGGCACCCCCGTCGCCTACGACAGGGTTCTCGCCTCGCAGTTCGGCACCGCCGCCGCCGCGATGCTCGCGAACGGCGATTACGGCAAGATGGTCGCGCTCAGGAACGGCGAGGTCGTCGGAGTGCCGCTCGAGCTCGTGGCGGGAAAGATAAAGACGGTCCCGGACGGGCACCGAATGCTCGCGACCGCGCGCGACGTGGGAACCTGTCTGGGGGATTGAGAGCCGGCTGGCGTCAGCGGTCGAGCCGGACGGTCGTCTGGCGAAAGGCCGTGCCGTCGGCGGGCGTCAGCAGTCGAGCGGCATCGGCTTCGAGATGCCGTATCCCTGCGCGTAGTCGACGCCGATCTCGTGAAGCATCCGTATGATCGATCCGTTCTCCGCGAACTCGCCGATCGTCTCGAGACCCAATACCTTGCACATGCTCGTGATCGCCTGGACCATCGTGTAGTCGACGGGGTCCCTGTCCATGTTGCGGATGAACGAACCGTCGATCTTGAGATAGTCGACCGGAAGGTTCTTGAGGTAGTTGAACGACGAGAAACCCGAGCCGAAGTCGTCGAGCGCGAAGGTAAACCCCTTCTCGTGCAGAATGTGTATGAAGCGGGACGCGGACGTCAGGTTGAGTATGGCGTTCGACTCGGTGATCTCGATGCAGAACTGCGACGAGGGGACCGAAAGGTCGCGCGCCGTCTCGACGATGAAGTCGATGATGCCCTCGTCGCCGAGCGAGGCGCCCGAGAGATTGACGCAGAATATCGCGTCGGCGAGCGGGTCCTTGCGCTCGCGGAGGGCGGCGAAGGAGGCGAAGGCCTTCCTGATGACCCAGCGGTCGACTTGCGGCATGAGGTTGTACCGTTCCGCGATCGGGATGAAGTCCCCGGGCGCGATGATCGAACCCGAATCCCCCACCATCCTGAGAAGCACCTCGATCTTCCTTTTTTTCCTGCCCGGGCCGAGCGGCTCGATGGGCTGGTAATACAGCCTGAATCCGTCGGACTGCAGGGCCGAGTGTACGCGGCTGATCCATTCGCTGATCGGGAGCGAGCCGTAGCGCGCCGTCTCGCCGAGCTCGTAGAACGCGTAGCGGTTGCCGCCGCCCGAATGCGTCGAGGCGACAAGCTGGGTGCCGGCGATCATGACGTCGTGTTCGTTCTTGAACGAGGAGTCGAGCCTGACGATGCCGACGGAAAGCGTGACCGGGTATACCTTGCCGTTCCATTTGAAGGGCTCCGACCTCGCGGTTTCCAGGAGTTCGCGGGCAACGGTCGCGACGTCGGCGTCGCGCTCGCCGTCCTCGCGGTAGACGAGCACGAAGTCGTCGCCTCCGGTTCGCGCCGCGTAGTTCTGCCCCGTCGCGTACCGCCTGACGTGGCCCGCCATCTGCCGGAGCAGGACGTCCCCCGCCTGCGTGCCGCATGAATCGTTTATGACCTTGAAGTGGTCGACGTCGACGTACAGGGCGAAGGATCTCTCCTGCGACGAGGCCTCGCGTGCGAGCGTCGCGTTCATGCGGACGGCGAGCTCGTTGCGGTTGAGGAGTCCCGTGAGCGTGTCGTGGCTCGTCTGGTACTTGAGTGTGTCGGTCATCTCGTGGAGCCGCGAGATGTCGCGGAAGGAGACGATGTAGTTCTCGTCGCCTTCCGAGCCGTCTCCCCGGCCCGCGGCCGGAAGCTCGCGATTCGCGGTCATCTCGACGACGAAAGAATTTCCGTTGCGGTTCGTGAGCCTGAGGTTCCGCGCCTTTAGGACGCGCATACGCTCGTTGAAGCGGGGAAGCTCGAACGGCTCGCCCGTCTCCATGTCCGCGAGGCCGAAGAGGTCCTTCGCCTTGAGGGATCGGGAGTCGGCGTCGCTGATCTCGAGTATCTGTTCGGCCTCGGGATTGAGGAAGGCGATTTCGCCTTCCTTGCCGAGCGCCAGGATCGCGTCGGTGGTCGAGTTGAGTATCGCGGAGAAGAGTTGTTCCTTCTCGCGGATGCGGCTGTCGGCGACGCGCTTGAAGAGGGCCATCTCGAGGAGGGTCGCGAGCTCGCGTTCCTTGAAAGGCTTGAGAATGAAGCCGAGGGGTTCCGCTTCCTTCGCGCGGTCGAGGGTCCTGGCGTCCGTGTACGCGGAAAGGAAGATGACGGGGGTGCCGGGGTCCCGCTTGACGAGAACGGCGACGTCGATGCCGTCCATCGGGCCCTGAATGAGGATGTCCATGAGGACGAGGTCGGGGAGCGCCTTGCGTATTCCCGCGACGGCCTCGTCTCCCTCGGTCGCCGTGCCGCAAATCTGGTACCCGAGCCGCTCGAGTCTCCGTTGCAGGTCTATGGCGATGATGCGTTCGTCCTCTACGATGAAGATGCGTTCTTTGCTCATGCTCTAACGGCGTCCATTATCGTCCGGCAGATCTCCAGGGGATTGAGCGCGCCCGTCTCGACGCGCACGTCAGCCATTGTAGCATACGATTCGCGCCGGCGGGCGAAAACTTTGCCGAACTCCGATCGCGGGTCGTCGCCTCGGAGGAAGGAGGGCATGCGCCCGTCCCGTTTCGCGCTTTCGAGAATCCTCGCGTAGACCGTCTCGAAATCGGTGTCGAGGAAGACGATCGTACCCGCGTTCTTGAGAATTCCCGCGGCGTCGGCGTTGTCGGCGAGTCCGCCTCCCGTGGCGACTACGAGGGACCCTTGGCGCGCCGCCGTCTCGGCGCAGGCCCGCGTTTCCCATTCGGCCATGAGGGGCCAACCGCCCTCGTCGTGGAGCTGTCTCGGAGTTTTCCCCGAAAGGGACGCGATCACGTCGTCCGTGTCGACGAAGGGCGCGCCGAGAAGGGAGGCGAGCGCGCGCCCGACCGTGCTTTTCCCGGTATGTTTGAGTCCTACGAGGACTATCCTTCCGCTTCTGGGATCCATCGGGAGCACTATAGCGGAATTATCGCTTGTGTTAAAGGGAAACCGTCGTTATTCTTGTCCGTATGTCGGTACTCATACTGGTCGTTCTTTCGTTTCTTCCGTGCGGCCTTTTCGCCGCAGCGGGCGTTTCCCGGCGCTGGTTTACCTTCCGCGGGGCGCTCGCCTCGTGCCTCGCTTCCATGGCGGCCGTTTTCGCGGCGCTGGCGCTGTCGCGCCTGCTGGCGATCCCCTCGCGGCTCCTTATCGACGCCGTGTCCTGGGAGATACCCCGGCTTCCCGGACTCATCGAGGCGGTGTATTCGTCGTTCGCGATGACGGCCTTCGCCGAGGAAGCGGCCCGCCTCGGGGTTTTCGTCGCCCTCGGCACACTGGCCGGGCCCGTGCTGTTCCCTTCAGCGACCGACTCGGGAGACGGCGGTCGCGACGGTCTCGCTCGCGACGTCCCCGGGTACGACCCCTTAGCCTTCAACCGCTCCCTCCTCGCGCGCGCGGCCCTTTTCGGCCTCGCCTTCGCCGCCTTCGAGGGCGTGTCGTACGGCATGGCCCTTCCCCGGTCCGTCTTCGTGCGGATGGTGACGGCCGTGCCCGTGCACGCCCTCGCCTCGGTGTGCGGCGTTTCCGCCTGGGCCGTTTCCCGCGCGAGAACGCGCGTCCGCGCGGGAAAGGTCGTCCGTCGGGGCTTCGCCGTCGCCTGCCTCCTTCACGGCCTCTTTTCGTTCGTCCTCCTCGTCGGCCCCTTGCGAATCGGCGCCGCGTTCATACCCGTCGCCCTCGCGGCCCTCGCCCTCCTTTTCCTGGCCGCCCGCGCGTGCTGGCGCGCGGCGACGGCGGCGGAGCGGCGTTGATGGAAGCGGTCGAATCGACGGCGACCGCCGCCGGAACGATGAGGCCGGCCGAATCGACGGCGACCGCGACCGCGACCGAAGCGATGACCGCCGAGGCCGCCGCCCGGGGGATCCCGTCCCGCGCGGTACGCCGGGGAATCGCCGTCGACATCGGCACCACGACGATCGCCCTCGAGCTTCTCGACCGCGATTCGGGACGGGTGCTCGCCGGGGTAACCCTGCTTAACTCGCAAAAGCGCTACGGCGCCGACGTTCTTTCGCGCGTCAAGGCCGCCGTTTCGGGAAAGGCCGACGCCCTGAGGCTCGCGGTGACGCGGGATCTCGCGCGCGGCGTCTCCCTCCTTCTCGGCGAGACCTCGGTTCGCGCGGGGGAGATCGGCCTCGTTACCGTCGCCGCGAACGTGACGATGGTCCATCTCCTGCTCGGCCTTCCCTGCGACGCCCTCGCGCGCGCTCCCTATACGCCCGAGCGCACGAGGTTTCCCGACATGGCCGCCGGCGACGTCTTTTCCGCCGTCGGCGATTTTCCCCTGAACGCGGACTGCCCGGTGCGCGTGGTTCCCGCCGTCAGCGCCTTCGTCGGCGGGGATATCGTCGCGGGCCTCGTCGCCCTCGAGCTCGACGGCAACGGCCCGCGCGAGCTGCTTGTCGACCTCGGCACGAACGCCGAAATGGCCCTTGTCGGCTCGGGACGGATTCTTTGCGCCTCGGCCGCCGCGGGGCCGGCCTTCGAGGGCGGACGCGTCTCCTGCGGAATCGGCGGCGTGCCCGGGGCCGTCTCCGAGGTGCGCGTCGAGGGAAACCGCTTCGCCTATTCGACGATCGCGGGCGCGACGCCGCCGACCGGTATCTGCGGTTCGGGACTGCTCGACCTCGTGGCCTGTTCGCTCGAGATCGGCCTCGTGCGTCCCGACGGCTCCCTTTCGCCCGCGCTCGCCGAGCGCGGCATACGGCTCGCCCCGGGCGTGAACATTCGCCTGTTCGCCTCCGACGTGCGCGAGATACAGCTCGCGAAGGCCGCGATACGCGCCGGCATCGAGACGCTGATAGCGGAGGCGGGGATCGGCTATGACGAGGTAAGCGCCGCTCATCTCGCCGGCGGCTTCGGCCTCTACCTCAAGGAAAAGAGCGCCCTCGCCTGCGGCCTGTTGCCCCCCGGCCTCGCGGGCCGCGTCCACGCCGTCGGCAATACCTCGCTCGCGGGCGCGCGCGCCTTTCTGCTCGACCCGTCCTCGCTCGCGCTCGCGAACGAGATCATCCTCAAGGCCTCGCTCGTCCAGCTCGCCGACAGCCCCGAGTTTTCACGCCGCTTTATCGATTCGATGAATTTCTGATTCGCGCCCCGAACGCTGCCGCGCGCCCCGTACGCATGCGGAAAGCCGCGCCGCGATCCCGCGCCCCGTACGCATACGGAAAGCCGTTACTCCTTCACGCGCCGAGGAGGTCGGGAAGTTTATAGACGTCTTCGACGCCGTCGACGAGTATACCGCCCATGCCCATCTTGAGGGGAAGGGCGATGTCGATGTCGAAGCGGTCGCCGACCGAGAGACATCGGTCGACCGCGACGGCCGCGGCGCGCGAGGCGGTGAGGAAGGGGAGTTCGTGGGGCTTGCTCACGCCCGTCGTGTCGAGGCCGACGAGCGTGGGGAAGAAGCGCGTCACGCCGAGTGCGTCGAGGGTTTTCCGCGCGGGGATGACGGGGTTATTGGTGACCGCGACGAGGGCGAACCGGCCGGCGAGCCGCTCGAGGGCGGTTTCGAGGAGCGGGTCGGGCGAGAGGAAGTCGGCGGGCTCGAGCAGCTCCTCCCTCCATCGGACGCTTTCCGCGATCGGAACGCCGAAGGCGACGAGGGCGTTCCCGAGGCTGAGCTTCTCGCCGCGCTCGCGTTCGTGCCGGTCCCGATGGGCGGCGACGAGCGTTCTCGCCTCGTCGTCGGTCATGCCTCGGAGGGACGCGAAGCGGCGTATCTGGACGTCGACCTGTTCGCGCGCGTACTCGTCGTTCGTGTAGAGGGTGGAGTCGATGTCGAAGACGACGCACTCGACCCGTTCGGGTATCCGATAGAGCGTCATCGCGCGCCCCCGAGCCAAGCTCGGTATTTGTCGGCGTAGGTTTCGCGGACGGCGGCCTCGGGTTCATAGCGGCGCGCGACGCGTACCATAGCCTCGGAGGCGGCGGTGACCGACGGGTACGCGCCGAGCGTCGCGAAGGAGATCGCCGCGTTTCCCATGAGCTCGCCGTCGGCCGTGGAGGTGAGGACGAGCGTCGCGTCGGCGAGGCTCGCCTTGATACGGTTCCACGCCTCGTTCCTCGCCTGCCCGCCCGAGAGCCTCAGTTCCCTCGCGAAGCCGGTCGCCTTCTCGAGGGCGTCGACCCCGCGCCTCACCGAAAAACCGATGTCCTCGACGAGCGCCCTGCCCGGGTGAAGGGTCTCTCCCGCGCGCGGGAGGAGCGGACTCGCCTCGATCTCGGCCATGATCTCGGGGTATCCCCGGTACGAAAGACCCGAGGAGGCGCGGTAGTCGTGGAAGCGCCGCCCCGTTTCGGGCAGGAGATACGACGCGTTCCAGAGTTCCGGGACGATCGAGGGGAGGGCTCGGATGTCCGGCGCGGTTACGGGGGAGGCGACGCAGACGTTGAGACCCTCGCTCGTGCCCGCGCGGTCGCAGGCGAGTCCCGGCCGCACGGCTCCGGTTCCCGCGAGCGCGACGAGGAAGTCGGGACCGCACGCGATGACCGGAAGGCCCTCGAGCGCGGGGTGAAGGCCGACGCCCGGGCGTTCCCTTCCGGTCTTAGCCCCGGCTCCGCACTCTCCCGCGACCGCGCCGAGGGGAACGAAGGGCGGCATCTTGGCGGCGTCGAGTCCGGCGCGCGAAAGGTCGTCGTCGGTCCAGTAGGTTTCGCTGTAGCGCGGGTCGGGAAGGATCGTGACGGCCACGCCCGTCAGGGCGTAGACGAGATACTCGGGACCGGACAGAAGCCAGCGCGCGGCCTCGTAGTCGGCGGGAAAGAGCCGGCGAAAGGCGTCGATGCGGGGGATAAAGAGCGATCGGCCCGCGCCCCGAGCGCTGATCGCGCCCTGAGCGCTGATCGCGCCCTGCGGGCTTGCCGCGCCCTGCTTGCTGATCGCGTCGATCGGATCGTTCCACAAGAGGATCGGGCCGTCGCCGCGCTGAGAGGCGGCGACGAGGGTCGGTCCGTTCCCCGAGACGGCGACGGCGGCGGGGCGCGGTCGCGTTGCGGCGGGTTCCCGCGCGGACGCGTCGAGAAGGAAGTCCGCCGCCTCGCGGAAGGCCGCGGTCCAGTGACCGGGAACGCGCGGCGAGTCGGGAAAGCGGCGGCGCACGGAGGCGATCACCGTCCCCGATGCGTCCACGAGGGCGGCCTTGAGGGAAGACGTTCCGATGTCGACCGCGAGAATCGCGTCACGCATGGACGGGCCCGCCCGTCACTCGCCCTCGGCGGGCTTGTCCTGCATGACGAGCTTTTCGATGATGTTGCGGTTGTCGAGGAGGTCCGAGAGGGACTGGTTGTGGTGGAGGCGCGAGATGACCTGCGCGAACAGTCCCGACACGTTCGTCTTGATGTACCATTCCTTCGTCAGGAGATCCTCGTGGTAGACCGCGTTCGTCCCGATGATCCGGTAGAAGTGTCCCTTCGCGTAGGCCTCGTCGAACTGCTCGATCGCGTTCCCGGTGAAGAACGGGAGGCTGATCGCGGCGATCACCTTGGTCGCGCCCTGCTCCTTGAGGAACTCCATCGCCTTGAGGAGGGTGCCTCCCGTGCCGAGCATGTCGTCGGCGAGGAAGGCGACCTTTCCCTTCACGTCGCCGAGGAGCTTGATGGAAAGGATGTTCGTGGACTTGGCGTTTTGCGTGACGACGGAGTAGTCGCGTTCCTTGTAGAGCATGGCGAGCGGCTTCTTGAGACCCGTCGCGTAGAACTTGTTCCGGTCGACGGCGCCCGTATCGGGGGAGACGACGACGAAATCGTCGGCCTCGCTCGTGAGGTCCACGATGCGCGAAAGCTCGCGGATGATCTGGTAGCTCGCGTGGAGGTTCTCGATGCGCGCCTTGACGAAGGCGTTCTCGATCTCGCGCGAGTGGATGTCGAGGGTGATGATCTGGCTCACGCCGAGGCTTTCGTAGAGGTGCCCGAGGAGGCTCGCGGTGAGTCCCTCGCGGCCTTTTTTCTTGTGCTGGCGGCTGTAGGGATAGACGGGCAGTACGAGGGTGATGCGGTTCGCGCCCGCGTGCCTGACCGCGTCGATGGTGACGAGGAGGCACATGATGTGGTCGTTGACCGAGAGCGCTTTCCTGTTCTTGCCCTCGTTGAGGTCGAGTTCCTGGTGGTTCTCGGCGTCCTGGAAGATGAAGACGTCCTTGCCGCGGATGCAGTCGAGGATCTCCGTCTTGAACTCGCCGTTCATGAACCAGGTGTACCGCGCCTTGACCTTGAAGTCGGGGGCGCGGAATTTCGTCACGTCGCCCCTGATGCAAATGTCCGACGTCAGGAGGTCGTTGTAGAAGTTGACGTCCTTGACGAGGTTGAGGCGATCCCGCTCGTACCGCTTGGCGAGCACGTCGCTTTTCTGGCGGAAACGCCGGCTATAGATATGATTCAGGTGTTTGATCGTCTCGTCGGCGAACTTTTCGCCTCCGGGACATGCCAAAACCGCAAGTTCCGTCGGCTCCGAATATGTCATTGCGTTTCCCCGCTACGCTACATGTACCATTTTTCCGCGAAACATGCAAGGTTTGGCACCGTATGCGAAACGCTCCGGCGCGCGCCGGAGTTCGGCTATTTTTCCAGAATGGTGATCTCGACCCTCCGGTTTCGCGACTTGTTCGCCTCGGTGTCGTTCGGGGCGACCGGTTTTTCGGCCCCGAAGCCTCGCGTGTACACGTTGTACGCGTTTCTCACGCCCTTGGACACGAGGAAGTTCGCCACGGCGGCGGCCCGTTCCTCCGAAAGCTTTTGCCGCGCCTCCGCGGTGCCCGCGAGGGCGGTGTGCCCGGTGACGAGGAGTTCCTTGTCGGGGAAGCGCTCGAGGAGGGCGGCGATGCGGGTGATCTTTTCCCTTTCGGAGGGAAGGAGGTTCGCCGAGTCTGCGGCGAACTGGATGTTCTCGATGCTGATCGTGACCCCGTCCTCGGTGGCCGCGGCCGAGGCGTCCTTGATCCCCATGCGCGAAAGCTCGTCGTTCATTTCCCTGGCGATCTTGTCGCGGTCCATGAGGCGGCTTTCCGTTACGGTGGCCTCCGCCGTGCCCCTGTATTCGAGGGTGACGCCCGAGGCGAGCTTTAGGCGGATCGCGAAGGTCTCCTCGTAATACGGCAGGGTTCCCGTTTCGTTGTCCCAGTAGAGGCGCTGGCTCGAGTTTCCCATCGTCGCGACGGGATAGTCGCGCCCGTCGGTTTCCCCCTTCGGGGCGAGGGACGAAGGCGCGTCGAAGAAGAGGACGTATTCCGCCTTGATGAGGTGGAGCTTCTTGCCCGCGCGTTCGACGGGGCCGACATAGGTATAGGCGACGTTGAAGGGGACGGTGAAGGGCTCCTCGATGCCGAAGTGGTCGCGGAGGTCGTGCGCCTCCGTGCCCGTGCCCGACCAGGTGTCTCCCGGCTTGACGTCGCCTTCGGGGAAGGTCGGCACGTTCCGCACGACGGGCATGAAGAGCTCGGGGGCGATGTCGTAGTTCCCGTAGACGTCCCGCCTGAAGGAGCTTTCGTACTCGCGGCCCCAGCTGAAGGTGCGGTTCGAGGTTTTTTCGCTCGTCATGAAGGTGCAGTCGTGGAGGGCCGAGCCGTCCCGTACGTCGGAAACGGCGACCGTGATGCGGTTCGTGATCTCGGCGTCGTGCGAGAGCCTCCGGTCGACGTAGACCTTCTCGCGTACGACGGAGTTGACCCGCCAGGAGTCGCCCTCGCCGAATTTGAAGCGGAAGGTCTCCGCGCCGGCGGGGATTTCCGCGACGGCGAGGAACGCGAACGCGAGCGCGGCCGCGCGGGCCGCCTGCCGGGCGAACGATGACTTCTTCATACGACGACTATCGGCCGGCGCTCGACGTCCCTTGAGCGTTTCGTTAGAATTGTTTCATGGTATCCATGACCGAAGGCAGCCCGAGCCGCCACATCGTAAAGTTTTCCCTTCCCCTGCTCGCCGGAAACGCCCTCCAACAGGCGTACAACCTCGTCGACTCCCTCGTGGTCGGCAACTTCGTCGGAAAGGAGGCCCTCGCCGCGGTCGGGAGCACCTTCATCATCAGCTTCCTCGTCGTCTCGCTTTTTTCGGGTCTTTCGCTCGGCTTTACCATCGTCATAAGCCAGCTCTTCGGCGCGAAAAACCGCGAAGGCCTCCGATCGGCGGTCGACACCGCCTATATCGTGGCCCTTCTCGGGGCGATCCCGGTGTCCCTCGTCGGTATCGCTTCGGTGCGTCCCCTCCTCGTTCTCCTCAATACCCCCGCGGGGCCCACGATGGAGATGTCCGCGACCTACCTCACCGTCGTTTTCGCCGGGATCATCGGGACCTTCGGTTATAACCTCAACGCCGGCATCCTCCAGGGGCTCGGCGACTCGGTTTCCTCGCTCGTCTTTCTCGCCGTCGCGACCGTCCTCAACGTCGTCCTCGATCTCCTCTTCGTCGTCGTCTTCGGCTGGGGGGTCTCGGGGGTAGCCTGGGCCACGATCGTCTCCCAGGCGGTTTCCTTCCTTCTCGGGGCGGCCTTCATCGTCTTCCGCCTCAAGCTCACCGACCTCGTGCCCGCCCGGATGCGCTTCGACGGCCGGCTCCTCGCCGAGGCCGCCCGCGTCGGCTTCCCGACCGGTATCCAGTTCATGCTCTTCTCGATCGGAACGATGGTCATCCAGCGGCTCATCAACGGCTACGGGCCCGCCTTCATGGCCGGCTGGAGCATCTCCGGCAGGATCGACTCCCTCGCCTTCATGCCGATCGCGAGCTTCGCTACCGCGGTTACCACCTTTACCGGACAGAACGTCGGCGCGGGGAAGTTCGACCGGGTCCGCCGCGGTTTCCGGACCACCCACGCCCTGAGCGCCCTCGTGTGCCTGACCGTGAGCGCCGTCGTCTTTCTCGTGGCCCGACCCCTCATGGCTCTCTTTACCCCCGACGCGGAGGTGATCTCCGTCGGCGTCGGGGTACTCCGCCGGCTCATGCCGACCTACATCCTTCTTTCCGTGCTTTTTATCACCAACTCCGTCCTGCGGGGCGCGGGCGAGTCCTTCTGGCCCTTCGCGGCCTCACTCGTCTCCTTTTTGTTCCTCCGCATGCCGCTCGCCTATCTCTTTGACCGCCTCTTCGGCAAGGGGGAAATCGTCTGGTCCTTCGGCGTCGGCTGGCTCGTCGGTTGCGTCGTGGCCCTTGCCCGCTACCGCTCCGGCCGCTGGCGCCGAGCCGCCCTTTCCGCCGAATCCCGTGATCCTTCGCCGAATTCGTCCGAAACCCTGTAACGTTTTGCCCCCGTCGCCCTTTATATGGCGTATGTTGCGATGCTGAATGAGCACGGTATCCGATATGCCCTCCTTATTGTTCCTGGGAACCGGCACACGGTTCCAACCCCGGCAGGGTTTTACTCCTTTTACCTGCCGGGTTTTTTTTGCCCCGCGCCCAAGTTTTATGCGGAAAACCGCAGAAAACGCCAACAAACGCTAATTAACCCATTGACCACATCCCCCAAACTTGGTATCTTTCACGAACACGACGCAGGGTAGAGCAGTTGGCAGCTCGTCGGGCTCATAACCCGGAGGTCACAGGTTCGAGTCCTGTCCCTGCTAGAAAAAAGACCTGTCTGGTTTACCAGGCAGGTCTTTTTTTTTTATTCTCGCAGGGGCAGGACTCGAACCGGAAGCCGCGCCGACCAACGGGAGGAAAAGCCGCCAAGGATGCCCAGTCCGTTCGTAACGAAGCGAGAACGGACGGCAGATACAGTTCCATTAGGCAAACGGCCCGAAGGGACGTATGGCGGCGTCAGCGGCTGGAGGCGGCCTGGAAGGAGCGCACACGAAGCGCGCGACCGGAAGGCGAGTCCGGCGTACTAATAACCGTTCATTTCGCCTTAAGGTTTTCGGGAGTCAAAGAAGTCGATAACCCGCGCAAAATTGTCGGCCGAAAGAGGTCCGTGATACTGATGGGCTTGCTGGAGGTACAGCACGTTACGGTAGGCGCGGTCGAGAAGATATGTACGCATGGCGAGACACTCGCCGCGATTATAGTCGTAATCTCCCGTGGTAATCGCGAAGCCTAGCCGCCTCTGGGCGAGCCGGAGGCCGTCGTGGAAACGCTTGTCGTTCGTTTCCCAATTGTCGACCTGGGAGCCCGCCGTCGTAATCGCCCCGGTAAAGACGTTCGGGTTTCTCGACGCGATACGCCCGGATAGTCTTCCGCCCCATGACATGCCGCCTATGTACACCCTTGCGGGATCGATGCTGAAGTTTCGCATCGCGGCGTACGCCATCGCGAGCGCCATCGTTTCGTGACGACGGTCTTCCGACAGGGGCTGGTACTTGATTTTATAGCAATCGAACCCGATCCAGACGATTCGCTTTTCCTCCAGCACCTTTTTGTACGCCTCGTCGGGAAGGTTCCAGCTCATGAATACTATCAGGCCGTTTTTACCGGCAGGGTCGTAAGACGCCGGTACGTGCACGCCGACGGGGTAGTCGCCGAGCTTTAATTCCAGCTCTGGAGACCTCCACGGCGACCATTCTTCCAAAACGTGCGTAAAGGAGCCGCGCTTATCCGAAATAGAGCCGTCCTCCTTTCTTCCCGCCGATGTCGCCAGGGACCCCTTCGCCTCGTAGGCCTCGAAGCGGTTCCTGTTTTCCTTTGCCGCCTTCAGCGCCTCTGAGCTATCGGGCAGGGAAGCGCGAAATTCCCCGGCAAGGTACGCCGCGACGTCGGTGTACCCGAAATCGACGGCGAACGAAAGAAGGTCGCCGGCCCGCCTCTCGCATTCCTTCCTGATGGACTTCACCATGATCTTCACGCGTTCGGTGTCGCCTGACATGGTCGCGACGAAAGCGGGATCGGCATTCCTCGGCACGGGGCCGAATCTCGACAGCGAGCCGAGCATAGCGGCGCTGGACCCCGCCGCGCGGAAATACGCGGTTGCCCCGGAGTCGTCAGCGAGATTCGGGTCTGCGCCCTTGCTCATCAGAAGTTCCGCGATGTCCTGCCGGCCGTTCATCACGGCGAGTAACAACGGCGTGCGGCGGTATCGATCGGGAACGTTCCATGATTCGGGAACGGACGCGATCGCCCGCAAAAAGGAGACGTCCCCTTTCTCGACCGCGAGGTGGAGCACAGTCGCCGGGACGCCGTCGGTAGTGCGGGCTTGCAACGCGGATATCTCCACCTGGGACAGGGCCTTGAAGGCGGATACGTCACCAGCGAGCACGGCGGCGCACGCGGGTGACGAATTGCTTGCGGGTAGCTGGAACGCAAACCGCTTTCCCCCTTTTGACGTGAGGAGATTATACGCGGCTTTCGATTCGGTTCGGGCATATTCGGTAATGGTGCGTCCGTCCTCGTCGCAAACGTTGATATTCAAACCGGCGGAAATCAGGTACTCGATTACCGGCAGGTTCTTGTCGTCGTAGACGTATCTCCACAGAGGCGAGTCGTAGCCGTTCCTCTCTACCCCGTTCTCGAAGAGGAGGCGGAACATTGCGATTTGCCTTTGCGTTTCCGCTGCTATCGAGACGCGGAATAACGCGTTTTTCCCGTCCGCGTTACGATGGTAGATATTCGCGCCGTGCCGCAACAACAACGATGCGATGTCGTATTCGTCATTATCGACGGCGGTGAAAAGCGCCGTATCCCCCGATTTGTTGGAATGCTCGAGACTCGCGCCTTTCTCGACAAGGACCGTTACCAACGCGAGGTGTTCCTTTTCGGTCATACCGGTCTTGTTCGCTATTACCGTTTGCAATATCGACCAACCGTCGGGCTTATCAAGGTGATCGGGGTCGGCTCCTCCCCGAAGCAAGGCAAGCGCGAGTTCGGCTCGTCCGTCCTTCGACCGATAGGGCATGAACAGAACCTGTAACGGAGACCTGTTTTCGTGATCCGTGACGTTGAAGTTCGCCTTATGACGCGACAGCAATTCCAGAAAAGAGAGCTTGTCCTTCAGGGCCATATTCTGACTACTCAGCACTCTTGATACCGGATATTCCGTTATTTCCCGTTCATCGACTATCTTCCCGTTTGACGTCGTTTGTAGAGTTACCTTCATTCCCCAATTCGGGTTCGCGCCCTCGGCGAGGACCTTTTCCGCGGCGGCAACGTCGTTATTTCTTATCGCGGTATGAAGGCCATTTGACTTTGGCGAGGAATGGTGTTTCTCCGGATTTTCGATAACCGGGACAAGGTAGTCGGCGAATATCCCGACGAGACGGCCGATAACCACCTTGTCATCGCCGTCATACGCGGATATCGGTTCGCGGCTGAAAAACAAGTCCTCCTTCGCCATATACGCGCGGAACGTAAGCGTATAACGCGTTTGCTTTCCTTTGCTCTCGGCGGATATCGCGGTATGGCACACGAAGTCGGCTTTCGCTTCCGGGAATATTTCGGCGCACGCGCGTTCCGTAAATCCGCGTTCGTCGACGAGGGCGAGGATTTCCGGATCGAATTTGGACTTTTCGAGGGAGACAAACGGCTTTGACGCGAGTTTTTTCGCCAGGGCGGACTCGAGCGCCTTCGCGAACCTTTTCGGGACTCCCTCTCCCGCGCGTATCGGCAGCATCGCCACCGTTTTCTTGTCGGGCGCCTCCGCGCGGGCTTCGGGGCAAAAGATCGCGGTGGCGAGCGCAACGGCGAGGAAAGCGGAGACGAGAAACGATACGCGCGTGTTCATTCGATACTCCTTTCTCTTATCGAGGCGAGCGGGGAGATTTGCCGTTCTTTTCGTCCAAGTGGGCGATAATCGCGTCAAAGGTTTCCGGGGGTACGAGGCGGTGTCCTTGCAGCGGAACGTTGAGATACGCCAGGTTCCGGTATCCGCTCAGAAGTTGCCGCTTATACGAGTATTGGGTGGGGCCGCGATTATAGTCGTAGTCTCCCGATACGATGACGGCGGGGATGCGTTCGCGCGCGTAGTTCCATTCCACCGAATCGTCTCCGCCGGGTTGGTAGGATATGTTGATGATAAACGTTCCCGTGAACGGCCACGCGGAGTCGAGAAGGGCGGTACGGGTCAATTGTCCGCCGAGCGAGAAGCCGCCGATGTAGAGTCGGGAAGGATCGATCGAGTACTCTCGAATCATCGAGTGGACGACGGCGAGACAGAACGCCGCGTTTTCCCCGCCTTGCATCGTATGCGTGTAGGGATCGAAACCGACCCAGATGAGTTTTCGCGTGTCGAGCGTGTTTTCGAACTCGCGTGGATACGGGCTTTTTGATTTGGCGTTCGTCATGGACACGACGAGACCGAACGGTTCGCTCCCGTCGTACGCGTCGGGCACGTACACGCCGACGGGATACCGCTTGATATCCCGCTTGACGGGTTTTGTCCAGGGTGACCATGAATCGACGGTTTTCATGAACGTTCCGCGCCGGGCCGGCGGTTTCTTTCCCTCGCGGGCGGAGGATACGATCTCATCCCGTTTTTTGGCGTAGTCGGCGCTCGCGATCCGTTTTTCGTTTGCCTTTTGAACGGCCGCCGCGCGCTCGTCCGGGGATAGCGCCATCCGTTCCGCGATGTGGTCGCAGATGTCTGGCATTCCGAGACTCACGGCGCGGGAAAGATCCGACTTGCTCCACGAGACGTTCTTGAGCGAGCGAACCAGAGACGGGCTTCCGGAATAGACGGCCACGGACGCCGTGTTTTTCCCGGTCGGCGTATACCCTTTTTTGAGCATCGCGAGGGCGAACGCGGGGTCTTGGGCCATGGCGAGGTCGAAGGGCGTTGCATCGTCCTTTGGGGCGCCGTCACGAAGATAATTGGGATCTGCGCCGCCGTCCAGCAAGGCGAGGGATACGTCGGTTCGACCGGCCAAAATCGAATACGCCAGAGGGCTCAGTCCGTTGCGGTCGGGAACGTTCCAGTTGACGCGAAGCGACACGAGCGCGCGGACGACGTCTCGGCTCCCCCGTTCCGCGGCAAGGTGGAGCGGCGTCGCGGGAACCATCCCGACGGTTCGCGCGGTCATCGCGGTAAGCTCTTCCCTTTTCACGGTACGCAGGGCCTTGGCGTTTCCCGAAAGGATCGCCTCGCACGCGGCGCTATCGTTCGAAGAGGGAAATTCGTACGAGTGGAGAAGGGGGTTTTTCGAGCGGAGAAACGCCGCGTTCTTTTGCGCGTCATATTGAATCGCGAGGCTTAACGCGGTATTTCCGTCATCGTCTCCCGACGCGAGGTCGGCGCCGAGCTCGACGAGGGTTACGAGCAGGTCGTGCGTCGAATCCCGCGCCGCCGCCTCGTGAAGCGCGGTTTTCCCGAACCACTTCGCGTTGATATCTCCCCCGTTAGCGACGAAGAGGCTGGCCCATGCCGATTCGTCCTCGATCGGTTGCAGATCGGCTCGAACGGGACTTGCGACGGAATGGAGCAGCGTCGCCCCGTTCTCGTCGGGGGCGAGCGCTTGCGGCCAATGCGCGAGAATCCACCGGGCGACATCGATTCGGTTCTTGTCCATGCAAAGGTTCAGCAACGTCGAGGAGATCTCGGGGTCGAGGCCCGTCCGCTCGAGTAACGACCGGATCGTTTCCGAGCGTTTCGCGTCCCGATCGAGGAGGGCGTTGCCAAGAGCCGTTCTCGCGGCGGTTTTCCTGCTTATGGCCGAATCCCGGCAAGAGGACAGGAAGGATCGCAGTCGCTCCGCGTTTTTCCTTTCAAGCGCGGACGCGAGGTTTTCCTCCGGGGCGGCAAGTAGCCACGATACGCGTTCCGGGTCGCAGGTTGCCCGTATCTCCCATTTCGCGACGGTTACGCCGATCGCGCCAGGTTCGTTGATCGGTCGACACCCGAGCGAGACGACATAGTCCCCCGGGGACCGGAATACTACGGTGAAGAGTCTCGCTCCGCCCCTCATGCCGTCGTTCTTTATAACCGGGCCGTCCCCGGCGCCCTTCCCCGAAACGCCGATCGTCGGCGTTACTCCTTCTCCGAACTCGACGCCTACGTACGCCACGTCTTTGACGTCGGGTGACGCGGGCGCTTCTATGATCGTAAAAGAGAACTCTTCAAGGGCCGGATACGCGGTAAACCATTCCGACGTCGGTTGCGTGGACGAGTCCTTTTTGTCGCGCGCGCTTGCGGCTGATAGTAAGAGGAATAGCCCGGTCGCGACGAGAACGACGTACCGGCCGAACGTTTTTCTCGCTTCTTGTTTTGAATACGCCATTGGTTCCTCCCTCGCTCCTTTTCTTTTTTTAGCACGTCCCCGTCCACACTTCATCGGAAAATTAAAAAAAAACGTATATTTGCGGAAATGGGCCCAAAACAAGCATATCGAGGGGCCTCGCCTGGCGCTTGACCGTTATCGCGGGATCTATGACTATCCTTCATGCCGTGCGTTATTCGGTAAACTCGCCTCTCCCGAGCGGGAAGCTGTCGCGCGTACGCTCGCGCAACCCGACAAGAAAAACGCATCAAAGTTAAAGATTGCTACGATGCGAAAAAAAGCACCCTTAATCCCGTAAGTTCACCCAGTACTCGCCCGTGAGCTCAAATCCGCGCCGAGCCTTGCGCAAGTTCTAGCCTTACTTTTTCCACACGACGTGTCGCTTCCCGAACGCCGTCCTCGCGACCGTTTCATGGTCGATCGCGTCGAAATCCTCGATTCGCTCGGGAAGCGGGTCTTGCGCGAGGATGCCGAGTTCTCGCGCGGGGAGGATCGCGTCTCCGAAGACGAAGTACGAAAGCCCGTTGTCGTCAAGGTCGACGAAGTCTTGCGGGAACGCGCGGCGGTACGCCGTACAGAGGTCATCCGCGGCAATCGCGTCGCTCTCGCTCCGGCCGATCAGCCTGAGCGCGAAAAGGACGGATTCTCCGACGCCGTCCATCATCCGGTCGTTCACGGGATTGTCGGTATCGTCATAGAGGTCGATCATGGCCGCGAAAAGCCCGCGGTACAGCGCGTGCCAGTCCTCTCGCGCGAGTATCTCGCGGCCCTTTTCGGTAATGCCAAGTCTCTTCGATTTCGCTTCGGCGAATCCCGCGAGGCACACGCAGAGGCGAAAACGGACGAGCTGGATATAGCCCGACTCCGATTTCGGCCTCAGGATCTCCCGCACCCGCGGCGACTCCTCGAGCGCGAAGTCCTCGTCGAACCATCGGCCGGCCGCTTCCGGCGCGAGGTATCCGCTCGCGGTCATGCGGATCGGGCCGCGCGCGAGCTCGTGGAGCAGCGTGATCGCGGCGCGAAGCACCGGTACGTCACGCGTCTCTTCCGTCGATATGGGGCCGGTAATCTCGACGAGCCGCGCGACGGCTTTTCGCCGGTCGCTGAACATGATCAGGATATCCTCGGGAGAAAGACCCGCGAAGTCGGCGATCGGCCGGCTGTTTCTGATCGCCACATAGGAGTCGAGAAACGCCTGAAATTCCTCCGCCGATTCGAACTCCCGATCTCCCGCGACGCGGCGCATGTCGTTAATCGCCTCCGTCGCGAGGTTCGGCGTCCCGCGCGTTTCCATCGCCGTCGGCTCGTCCGAGAAGCCGTTCTTTCCGAGGCAGCAATTCTTGTATTTCTTTCCCGAGCCGCAGGGGCACGGGTCGTTTCGTCCGGGTTTCACGGGTTCAGGCTCTCCCTATTCATAGTTGATGCTGTGAATTGAATAGTAACCGGGGCGCCCCGCGTGCGCAAGCGCCCGCGGCCGGGCTTTCCGCTCCGAGTAAATCGCGAAAGACGCGTCTTTCGCGATTTACTCCCGCTGCAATCCCTGGCGCGAGGAGGATCCGTCATCATCGTGAATCAAAGATACACTATTAAATGATGGAAAAAGGGTGTTGTTACAATTACGCAGTTTAATACATACGTCTGCCAAAACAAGAATGTAATCGCTTAATCGAATTATGGAAGACATATGACATAAGGAAAGAATCTGGCTAACGGATTTTGAGCGCCTTGTCTGCTTGATTCCGGGTCAACTACGGTCACGACTATTTGCTTCCCCACCAGACTACGGCGATTAATTTGACAACTCCCCGTACCGGCGCGATACTGAGTGCCTGGAAAAATCATGAAGAAAAGAAACTTGAGTTTGCTACTGCTAATCTCATTTGCATGCGCCAGCTGTACCGATACCACGGAGAGCCTGTTCACCAAACTGATTGCTACCGCGAGATCTGATGATGAAATCACGTACCTCAGCTACCCGGATCCTGGCGACGGGAAAACGGGAAACGAATACTACGACGGAATCCTGACATCCGAACACATCGATTACGAGTACCTCTATAAAGCCTCGCTGAGTACCCGCGCGACGAACATCTCCTTTGAGTATATGAACCGCAAACTGCAAGAAGGAGACATCGCCTTAAGCTTGATATGGAACTCCTCCGGGATCTCCGACGAGGATTTTGACAGCCTTATTCCCGAGCACCTTGTCGATGACTATGCGACGGCCGGCTCGGTGGTTCTCTTTGACTGGATGCGGGAAAACCCGAACAACAGGAAATACGTCGTTTCGAAAACCTTCGAACTAATGCATCCGGTTCGTGCTACGCGACGGATCGAGGTAGATATGAACCCGGAGAAAACGAGAACCGGAAGCTGACGGGAAAACGATCATTTTCGCGGCGTCACGAACATGATCGAGCATGGCAATGGGGCAAAAGAAGATTTTCGAAGACTTTATGCTTACTCGTTATGCCTGTTGCTTGATTGTCCAATAAGGCGACTCGGCACTTTTTTATCCTGAATAGCAACAAGCACCATGCGGGAATCCTTTTTATTGGTTGACCTACCTTCAGTCCTAGAATAGACTAACGTCAAATATCGTTGATAAAGTATTGTCTTTCTTTTTGGAGTCTAAAATGGTAAAGAAATCAATTTTCTTAATTCTCAGTGTCTTTGTTTTTTTTGGGTGTCAGGTTGACAGCGCGCAAGATTCTGATGATAGCAATCCGGCAAGTTCTTCAAAAGATATAATATCATTCAGTTTTTTACGATCTCATAATTCGCAATTGTCGGCTGACCTTACCGGAAGCATATCCGGTTCTGCTATTTCAGTCACCGTTCCAAACGGTATTGACAGATCCGATCTTATTGCGTCATTTACAATTTCTGGCGTTTCGTTAAAAGTTAGTAACGCGATACAGGTAAGCGGCATTACTTCCAATAGTTTTTCCAATCCTGTTAGATACACCGTTATCGCGGAAGATGGAAGTACCAAAGAGTATACTGTTACGGTAGCGATAAGCAGTATTTCCACGAAGGAAATCAGTTCATTTGGTTTCTACAGGAGTCAAAACCCGCAATTCTCGGAAAACTTCATCGGAGTGATAGAAGATGCAAATATTACGGTTAATGTCCCATATTTAACCGATGTAACTAACCTTGTTGCTTCTTTCATATGTTCAGGCATGTCTGTAACAGTAAATGGCATAGAACAAGTAAGCGGGGGAACCGGTAATGATTTTTCTTCCGAGGTTACCTATATCGTAACGGCTGCGGACGGAACAAAACGGTCTTATGTAGTTACGATAAAACTCAATAAAATCACTTTGTCTGAATTACAGTCATTGATAAATGATAATCAGGATGTAACAAAAATTGATGTGTCCGGTATTACCGATATGACAAATTTACTCCTGAATAACCGCACTTTCAATCAGGATATCTCTGGTTGGGATGTTTCCAATGTTACAAACATGAGCGCCATGTTTAAAAATGCAAAAGCGTTCAATCAGGACATCACGGGTTGGGATGTTTCCAATGTTACGAACATGAGTGATATGTTCTTGGGCGCCGAATCGTTTAATCAACCGATCGGTAGGTGGGTTGTCTCTAATGTAAAAAACATGTCTAAAATGTTTTATGGAAGTTCTTCTTTCAATCAGAATATCTCCGACTGGGATACGGGAAGTGTCACCAATATGAGCTATATGTTTCATGAGGCTTCCGCTTTCAACGGGGATATCTCGGACTGGGATACGGGAAGTGTCGCCAATATGAGCTATATGTTTGCAAGAGCTTCTGCCTTCAATGGGGATATCTCAAAATGGAATACAAAAAATGTCTACGACATGAAATACATGTTTTATTATGCATCAGAATTCAATGGAGATATTTCGCGTTGGGATGTCTCAAATGTTTTGTACATGAATAATATGTTCTGTAATACCGATTCATTCAATCAGGACATTTCAGGCTGGGATGTTTCCGGAGTTTTAAATATGAGCGGCATGTTCAGCAACGCCAAGGCTTTCAATAAGGATCTCCCTTCCTGGAAAACACGAAACGTCACTGATATGAGCCTTATGTTCTATGGTAATCAGGTTTTCAACGGACAAATCGGCGGCTGGGATGTTTCTAACGTAACAGACATGCACTCGATGTTCCTGGGAGCCGCATCTTTCAATCAAGATATTACCGGCTGGGATGTTTCTAATGTCGCAAATATGAGTGGTATGTTCCTCGGAGCCACGAAATTCAATCAATCAATCGGCGGCTGGAATGTTTCAAATGTTACAGATATGAGTGCCATGTTCCACACGGCCGCATCTTTCGATCAGGATATTTCAAAATGGGTGATCAATAAGGTTTCAGATATGAGTAATATGTTCTACCAAGCCACATCTTTCAATCAACCAATCGGAAGTTGGAACGTATTCACTGTCAAAGAAATGGATAATATGTTCTACCAAGCTGCATCTTTCAATCAAGATATCTCTGGATGGAATGTGTCCAATGTTACTGGAATGAGCTGGATGTTCTACCAAGCCACGTCTTTCAATCAAGATATCTCCGGATGGAATGTTTCATCCGTTAGCAACATGAGCAACATGTTCAATGGTGCCTCTGCTTTCAATAAAGATATCTCAAGCTGGAATGAGCATATCGCAGAAACCATTAATCACAGTTATTTCTCATACGGAAGTTGTCCGCTTGTAACTGAATATCATCCATATTCGAGTTGGAATAACTGATTCTCTATACATAAGGAACGTAAGCAATCCTTGTTTTCAAAGGATCATCCATATGGGTGATCCTTTTTGTTTAGCGTACCTTCTGATAGGTCGACTGGCGCTAAGGGACAACTCCCCGCCCCCGCAACGACCCTCATACGCGGGCGACGTATTCGTCGCAGCGACGTAACCGTCGCCGGGCTCCTCGCGCGTCAATCGTTCTCCCCGCGTTGCCCGTTCCGCCTCGTCCTTGAGTTCTTTTTCCTTATTTCCTTTCCTTCCCCCGCGCTACACGTTGAGCCTTACGGCGAAGTAGCGTATAGTTACCCATGGCGCGGAAACCGTCCGCGCGCGGGAGGCAGTATGGATTCGGTAGTAGCGGCTTTTTCGGGAGCCTTCTCGTATTTTCTTTCGTTCAAACCCTACGTCATGCTGCCGGTCATCATCCTGACCCTGTCGCTCGTGTTCGGCATCAAACTCGGCGCTGCGGTCAGGTCGGCCCTTCAGCTCGGGATCGCCTTTATCGGCATCTTCATGGTGTTCGACTTTTTCGTCGCCCTGATCAAACCCGTCACCGAGGCGCTTATCGCCCGGTCGGGCTTGAGCCTCACCGTCCTCGACGTCGGTTGGCCCCCGCTCGCCGCGATTACCTGGAGCTTCGGCCTCGCTCCCGTCTTGATCGTGGCCTTCCTCGCGGTCAACGGTTTGATGCTCGTATTCAAGCTCACCAAGACGGTAAACATCGATATCTGGAATTTCTGGCACGTCATCTTCGTCGCGGCTTTGGCGCAGTACATAACGGGAAGTTACATCGTGGCGGCGGCCGTTTCGATAGCGTGCTTCGCGCTTACCCTCAAACTCGCCGAGTGGAGCGCCCCGATGATCTGCGAGTACTCGGGCATGCGCGCGATTAGCGTCCCGCACCTTTCCGCGATAACCCACTTTCCCCTCGCGCGCCTCGCCGTGAGCGTCCTGAACCGCGTGCCCGGCCTGAAGGATATCCGCGCCGACCCCGAGCACATCAAGGCGAAACTCGGGATAGCGGGGGAGCCCATGATCCTCGGCTTTATCATAGGCTTCGCGCTCGCGGTCGGCGGGGGCTACGACGTCAAGGGCGTCCTCGAGCTCGCTTTCGGCTTCGCCGCCGTCATCTATATACTGCCGATCATGGGCGGCGTGCTCGGCTCCGCGCTCACGCCGGTCAGCGACGGGATGAAGGCCTTCCTCGAGCGCCGCCTTCCCGGCACGGGCACGACCTATATCGGCCTCGACGTCGCCGTCCTCTTCGGCGTGCCGGCAACCGTCGTGAGCGCGCTTATCATGATACCGATCTCGATCGGCCTCGCCTTCGTGTTGCCGGGCGTCCGGTTCATCCCGCTCGGCGACCTCACGAATCTCATGGTACCCATGTCGATCATCTGCGCTGCGACGAGGGGAAACATCATCCACAGCGTCATCATCGGAATCCCGGTGGTGATCGGGAATCTCTATCTCGCCTCGAACCTCGCGCCGCTCCTTACCGAGATGGCCTCGCGGGCGAAGTATCCCGTCGCGGGCGGGCAGGAGTTCACGAGCTTCCTCGACGGCGGGCAACTCTTCCGCGGCTGGCTCGCCAAGCTCTTCTACGGAAACCCCGTCGCCCTTGGTTTGATACCGGTGGTAATCGCCTTGATCGCGTATGCCCGGAGGGACGCGAAGAAGGGGGCGTGAGGGAGTCCCGAGTCCGCCCCGGCAACGACCCTCGTTCGCGGCGGCTCCGCGCGTCAATCATTCTTCCCGCGTGGCCCGTTCCGCCTCGACTTCTTCCGTGTTGGTATGCGAATCCTTTACTTCCGCTTTTCGCGTTCGTATACTTGAACCGGGGGGTCATGCCATGAAACAAGCCGTACTGACGACGTTCGCTTTTCTCGCCCTTGCCGTTGTCGCCTTCGGCGGGTGCGCGCATATCCCGGACGGGGCGAAGGCGGTTACCGGCTTCGACAAGAGCCGTTACCTCGGAACCTGGTACGAGATAGCACGAATGGATTTCCGGTTCGAGCGGGGTTTGAATAACACGACGGCCGAATACGCCGCGCTGGAAGGCGGGCGAATAACCGTCCGCAACCGGGGCTACGATTACGCTAAGCGCGAATGGCGCGAGGCGGTCGGAACGGCGAAGTTCCGCGGAAGCGAAACGGTAGCCGAACTGAAGGTCTCGTTCTTCGGGCCCTTCTACGGAGCCTACAATGTCATCGCCCTCGACGCCGACTACCGCTACGCCCTCGTGGCGGGCAAGAGTCTGAAGTACTTATGGATACTTTCACGGACACGGGAGATCCCCGAGGGCGTCAAGGCCGAGTACGTGGGCCTGGCGAAGGCCCTGGGGTACGAGATAGACGAACTCGTCTGGGTCGAGCATACGGAGAAGGTTGACTGAACCCGATGCGATTTCGCTCCGGCCGCCGCGGCGTTTGAGTAGCCGCGCCGGTTCGCGTCTGGCAGCTGTCGCGTCGGCTCGCGACGTCAGTCGATACGTTCCACATAGCGGAACTCCTTAAGAAGGCGGCCGAAGAAAAGGCATATGCCCGCGCCCGCGATCCCTAAGAGGAATATGAGCATGCCGGCCCCGGAGCCCTTCGACGACCCGAAGAGGGACGTCAGAATCGCGTTGCCCCGGTTGGCGGCCGCGAGCGGCTCGAAGAAAACGTCGACGAGGAAGCCGCCGAGAAAAAAACCGACGGGGATGGTAAAGAACTGCAGGGAGTTACGGCACGCGAACACGCGTCCCTGCATGGTGACGGGTATGGTCGTCCGCAAAATAACGTCGAGATTCGCCCCCATGATCGGGACGACGAGCCAGCCGAGTATCTGCCCCGCGCACCAGAGAACCGGCTCGTCAACGCCAGGAGAAAGTTTTCCGTCGTCAGCGAGAAGAGCATGGTTCCCACGATGACCCGGATTCTGTCGCGCGGCTTCGGAAGGACGGTGACGGCGAAGCTGCCCAGAAGCGTCGCGACGCCTGCGAAGGAGGTGACGAGTCCAAGGATCCTTTGCCCCCCGTTTTCCCTCGGAAGGATGAAGGCCGGAAGCGCGGCTCCGAAGGCCGAGGCGACGAGGTTCACCCCCGCGAGAAACAGGATCAGATAGAGGATCATGGGGTTGCGCTTGAGGTACCGCAGGCCTTCCTTGGAGGAAGCGAGCAGGGATTCTTTTTTCTCGCCAGACGCGCCGGCACGCCCGGCTTCGGGTCGCTCGGTGTCGGGCCGTCCGACGGGCGGCAGCTTGATCCCGAGGAGCAGGGCGAAGAACGCGATAAGGAACGTTCCCAGGTCTATCAGCACCACGGCCCGGAGACCCGCGAAGGCGAATACGGTCGTCGCCAGAACCGGATGAAGTATCGTGACGAGGGAGTTGGACAGCGACCGCAGGCCGCTCGTTTTCTGATACGACTCTTCGGGAACGATCAGCGTCATCGCGACGTCGGAGGCGGGCCTTTGGACGGTGTTCATCAGGCCGTTGACCGCGCTGAGGACGTACAGGTGATACGGCCGAAGGAATTCGTGCCGCGCCAGGGCGAGTACCAGCACGGTGGTGAGCGCGGCGCAGGCGTCCGATACCAGCATGACGCGTTTTTTATCCCACCGGTCGCTCAAGGCCCCGGCGAAAACGCTCATCAGCACGTAGGGCGTGTAGGAGGTTATGGCCAGAAGCGCCGTCTGCAGCGCCGAGCCCGTTTTCCCGTACAGCCACAAGGTAAGCGCGAAATTCGTCATCGCGCTGCCCAGTTGGGAGAGGCCCTGAGTGCTCCACAATAGATAAAATGTCCGTAATTTCGGATGGAAAGGGGATTTCATAACTTTGCTCCTTTGATCTTGGGTCAGGTCAAAATACGCAAAGTCTGAGGACTGTCATTCCTCCATGCTAGTTCCTCACACTTTGCATGGAGCGGCGGCAATGCACAAAATCATGATAGTTTTCCCGGTATGGCGATTTTCCGAAATATGTATAAGAAACGCGCGGGTCTGTCAAGGGTCGGACGCGCCTTACCCCTTGTTCATGACCCTGAGTATCTCGTTGCTGCCGCGGTCGATGTCGCGCATCTTCTCGGAGATCGTCTCGAGCGAGCTGACCGTTTCCCGCACCGTGGCTCGCAGGCGGGCGAACGAATCGGAGAGTTCCTCGTTCGAGCCCGTGAGCCCGGCTATCTTCTTGTCGACGTCCGATAGGAATCCGGTGATCTCGGTGGAGTTCTTGCTCGTCGACTGCGCGAGCTTGCGGACTTCGCCCGCGATAACCGCGAACCCCGCGCCCTGCTTGCCGACGTGCGCCGCCTGGATGCTCGCGTTGATGGCGACTACGTTGATGACCTCGCTGATGTCGTCGATCGCGCCGACGAGCTCTCCCGTCTTCTTCAGCGCCTCGGAAAGCGCTCCGGTGTTTTTCGACATCTCGGAGGCGGCCTTGATGCTCCGCTGATTGAGTTCCTCGAGCTCCCCGATCGCACGTTGTTGCCCCGCGGCCACCGCCGTGACCGACTGGATCGACTCGAGCATCGGCCGCACGAGCGCCTCGATTTCCCTGTTACGCTCCTCGAGCCCCTTTTCCGCGGCCGTGACCCGGTCGATGAGAAGGGCGCCCTCGAGCGCGCTGCTGACCTCCGCGGCGAGCGACTCGTAGAGTATACCTGAGCGCACCGTCTGCTCGAAGACGAGATAGCCGATGTTCTCCTCGCGGTAGAATACCGGCTCGACGATGATCGGGGCCGACGGATTTCCGAGGTACGCGACGCCCGACGGCACGAGGTCGACGGGCGCGAATGAGGCCTTCGGGAAGGGAACGTTCTCGCCGTTTTTGAAGGCCGCGGCGACGCGCGCGCTCCGCGTGGGATCGAGGGGGTCGTCGTAGAGGCAGAGGACGACGCCGTTCATCCCGAGGCGCGTGAAGCTCGATCGCATCGCCTCCACGAGCGTTTCCATCCGGAAGCTCGTGATGAGTTCGCGCTCCGCGTTCATGAGAAGGGTGAGTTGTGTCCGCTCGGCGTTCAACTTGACGAAGACCTGTTGTTGTTCAGCGTCCGCGATCATGGCCTGACAGCGGTGGAGGAGGTTCGCCCTTCCGCTTACGGCGAAGCGGAGGCGGTTGACGGCGCGGTACCAGCGGCCCGCGCGCGTCCCCGAGAGGATGTCCCGGCGCAAAAGATCGCTTACGGCCTTGAGGACGGCCCGCTCGTCGCACTTCTCGTCGGTGACGCTAGAGACGAGCTCCGAAAGAAGGCCGGCCGACGCGTCGTCCCTGTCCATTCCGACGAGAGAGAAGACGTCCCGCTCGACGGAGTCGGAGGCGCGTGAAAGCGCTTCCGTGAAGGCGTTGACGTTCGCCGAGAGGCAGCCGCAGGACTGCCTGAGCACCCGGACCGCGGGTTCGAGCGTTTCGAAGGGAAGCGGTTCCCCGCGGACGGAGGCGGCGAGCATGACGAGCGCGCGCTTCGCCTGGGCGTAGATAGGCTGGCTGACCGTGGTGAGTGACGGCAGGGACATGGCGGCCTCGTCGACGTCGTCGAAGCCGGTGACCGCGACGGAATACGGCACCGAGACGTTCCGCTCCTGGAGCGCGGCGAGGGCGCCGAAGGCCATGCTGTCGTTCGAGGCGACGATGGCCTCGGGCGATATCTTGAGGGTGTCGAACCAGTACGCGACGGCGTCGGACCCCGAGGCGGCGTTGAAGTCCCCTTCGTAGAGCATCTTCGGGTCTTGCGCGAGGCCGTGGTCGCGCAGGGTGTCGAGAAACATCTTTTTGCGCCGTTCTGCGTCGGCGTTGCCCGAAGGACCGCTGATGAATGCGATTTTGGTATAGCCGTGGTCGTCGAGGAGGTGGAGGACCATGTCCCGCATCCCCTGGTCGTTGTCGACGAGGATCCTCGGGACGTCCGTTCCCGCGGGCCCGATGCTGATGGCGGGGAGGGCGGAAAAGCGCTTGCAGAAGGCGTCGAACCGCTCCTTGGGAACGCCGTTTCCGAGCGTGCCGCCGCAAAATACGAGACCGTCGAGGGCGCGTACGTCGATGAGGTCATAGGCTATGTTCTTGGTTTTTTCAAACGGGTTGAGGGGGGCGTATTCGAGGGCCCCTCCCACGTAGATGCGAAGCCGGATATCGAGCTCCGAGGCCGCGTCGCTCAAGCCGCGCCACACGGGTTCCTGATAGATGCCGATCAGGGAATCAAAGACAACTCCGATAGTCATTCGTGATCCTTCCTCCGGTGTACCGCGCGGCGTGCCCCGCCGCGCGTCGCGCCATTGTAGCACGAAAACGGGCTGAACGGAGGTGTTCGCGCGTCGGTTTCCGCGTCGTCCGCCCCTGGTCACGCGTTCTGCCGTTAAAAAACAACACACCATCCCCGGAAACCGGTGTACACTGGCCCGAGGAGAACCCGAGAAGATGAAAAAGTGGCTGTCGATTTTGTTATTCGTGATAGGACTCGCGGCGGCGATCGCGTTCAACGTCGTCAGGCACGCCCTTCCGCTCTATCAGGTCGTGTTGCTCAAGATGATCCCGACGCTCATGATGGCGGCGTGGATCGTCCTTATAAAGGTCGACAAGTACAATATTTACATACTGATAGGTATCGTGTTTTCGATGCTCGGCGACGTCTGTATGGAACTGCCCGGGGAGACGTATTTCCTGATCGGCATCGGCACGAATACCCTCGGCGTCGTCTTCTATACGCTCTTCTTCTACTTTTCGGACAGGAGCGGGGACTGGATACGCCTTATACCCGTCGCGATCGTGATGGGCGTATTCTACATCATCCTCTACGACTATACCGCCGCGCTCGCCTTGCCGGTGCTCGGATATTGCGTCATCCATACGCTCTTTCTCTGGCGGTCCTCCGCGCGGTTCGGCGAGGCGCACATCAGCCCGTCCTCCCAGTGGGTTTGCTTCATCGGATGCGTGTGCGTGACGATCAGCGACTTTCTGCTGAGCCTTACCGTTTTCGGGATAATCCCGAACGAGCCGAAGTTCCAGGTGACGGACATGGTTCTCTGGTGGTCGGGACTTTTCATGCTGACGATAACGGCCGAGATACGCCGACGGCGCTTGAGAAGCCTTTCGGCGGCCGGGACCGGGAGACCTTAAGTGAGCGATACGAATCCGCTATTCGTCGAAAAGCCGTTCACGTACAAGAAGCTGAAGGACAAGACCGCCGAAATCCGCCTTCGCGGAAAGCCGGTGTCCGTGCTTTCCGGAAAGGACTTCAACAAGTTCGAGCGGGTCGTCGCGATGGATAATATCTTCGAGCTGCAGCTCTTTCTCGCGAAGCTGACCGGCCTCCAATAGCGGGTCGCGAGGCCGAAAACTAGTACTTTCGTACACTATCTCCACCGACTTTTAGCCCGTACACTCCGGTCATGGGCCGCGAAAGCGCGCGGTTAACACCTTACCGGTAAGGAGATGGATATGGGGAAAAAAGTCGTCTGCCTGTTTCTGGCAATTCTTGTAGCCGTAGCCATTATGGCGTGTCAACAGTCGTCCGGCGGATCGCCGGTCGTGGAGTCGCCGCGCTGGGAATCCCTGGCCGTATCCGACCTGTATGTCGGTTTTGGCGCCGGCACGTCGCACAGGCTCGGCCTCGTGTTTTCCGGTGCCGGCGACGTCTGGCTTTCCGAAACCGGGACGTCGTATTCAGGCGGCGGCAGGGTAGTGCGGGTAGCGGGCGGCGCGCTGGAGACCGTGGGCGTGGATTTTAACGGCGTCGAAGGCGCTACCGAGCTGAGCGCGTGCCGGGACGCGGGTGACGCGCTCTGCGTCGCGTATTGCGACTATTCCAGTTCTTACCGGGCGGTCGTAAAGCGGTACGACGGTTCGGATTGGAACGCGCTCGGACCGGATCCGCTCTGTACGGGGGCGATATACGCGACCTCCCTGAATCGGTACGGAAGCGGACTGCTGTTCTCGGTTTGCGATTTCGGGGCGGCGGCGAACGAACGGGCGAAGGTATTCGCGTGGGACGGGAGCGCATGGATCCTTTTGGGAGGCGCGGCGCTGCCCGCGGCCTCCTGCGAGTTCATGGTGTCGCTCGTTGATCCGCAGGGCATGCCCTGGGCGGCGACTGTCGAAGACGACGGCGTAAATTCGAGGTCTCTTGTCGTCCGTTATTACGAGGGCGGCGCCTGGACGCAGGCCGGTTCGACCGTGATCGGTCTCGTTGTCGCTCTCCGTTCGATCGACATCGTAAGCCTTGACGACGGCTCGATCTGCGTATGCGCTCAGACCAGCGGCGTTCCGTTTGGCCCGAGGCCCGTCCGGTTTATGCGCTGGCAGGGGAGTTCGTGGGCGCAGCTGGGTCCCGACCTTGTACCTCCCATGGATCCCGATACGTATGAAAGCGAGATTCACCTTTCGAGCGTCGCAGTAAGTCCGGACGGTACGGTATGCGTCGCGTTCGATTCCTTGTCCGATTTCCGGACGCGGGTATATCGTTTGAGCGGAAACGAGTGGCTTGAGCTTTCCCGCGACGGTTTTCCGGAAGGGAAAACGATCTGGCCCGATCTGGCGTTCGGTCCCGACGGATATCTCTATCTCGCCGTCGCCGATTCCGACGCCTATCCGGCGTCGACCGATTACGCCAGACCGCGCGTGTTGCGGTACGCGGTACGGGGGCTCTAGATTCCCCGAATCACGGCTCCGGTCGCGGTTTCCGGAACGGCCCACCCGCGCGAAATCCCTTGTCTTCCAGCCGATTCGGTGTAAAATGGTACGAGGCGCGCGCGGAGATTCACCGACGCGCGCCGACCGTTTGTCGGAGGATGACGTGAATAGAGGGCGAGGCGTACTGATGGCGACGTGCCTTTTTTTGATCGGCTGCAAGACGCCCGCGATTATCGAGGCGCCGAAACCGGAGGCACCGAAAATCGAGGAGCCGAAAGGGTACCATGACATAGAGCTCATCTGCGGAAACGCCTCGGCGAGGGTCGCGGGAGAGAACATCGCGAGCGTCGAGCTCGCGCGGGAACCGAGGACGAAAAAAAAGCTGATCGTGGAGGTGTGCTTCGACGATGACGGAGTCGCGACGGTGAACGCCCTCATCCGGAAAAACCGCGGGAAGGAACTATCCATCCTTATCCCCGAGCGGATGATCCTCGTGGGGCGGATGGACCGGGAGATCGAGGACGGGAAAGTGAGCGTCTCGAGTTACTCGCAGACGGTGGCGGAAGAGATTCTGGGGTTGTTGACGAAAAAATGAAAAACGCGAAAACACTGATAGTATTGACTCTCATCGCGGCGATTATGACTTCCTGCTCGGCACGGCATGATGCGATTTCTTTCGGCGAGACGCTCGTCGCGGGCGGGACGGTTACGATCGGGAACGACGACGACTGCGCTCGATACGAGGCGACGGTCGGGGATCTATACGTTTCGACGCACGAGATCACCTGGGGAACGATGGCGAAAATCATCAACGTAGCGCTCGGGAAAAAATACGTGGCGCTCGAAAACGGCAAGATCGTGCCGCGGGTAGGGCTTTTCCCGCAGTATTACGACGTCATCCTCGAGATGGGGCAGAACGCCGACTCGCTGGTAGCGGCGTCCGACGCGGCCGTCGCCTGCCTCGAGGACGCGGCGAACAGGCCCGCGAGCAATATCAGCTGGTACGGAACGGCGCTCTTTTGCAACGTGCTGAGCGAGGTTAACGGATTCGCTCCGTGCTATGATCTGCAAACGTGGGGTGTCGTCGAGGGCGCGGACGGGTACCGCATGCCGACGTTCGAGGAGTGGGAATACGCGGCGCGGGGCGGGTCGCTCGGACGCGGCCTCGCGTACGCGGGGTCGGACGACCCCTTCGAGGTCGGCTGGTTCGCGAAGAACTCGGGAAACGCGATTCATCCGGTGGGCCTTTTGCGTCCGAACGAGCTCGGCCTGTACGACATGAGCGGGAACGTGAACGAGTTCTGCACCGAGACGTTCAAGCCCGTCATTACCTCGGCGCGGACGAAAGGGTCGGCCCTGCAGACGAGCAACCGCATCTGGCGCGGCGGCTCGTTCGCCTCCGACACCTTCGGCGTCTTTTATTACCGGCAGAACATCAACAACCCGGAATACTATTTCCCCTTCCGCGACGTCGGCCTGCGCACCGTGCGACGGGCGAAATGACGGCGGGTCCCGATCGCGCGCGGGCAGGGGCCTTCGCGTGAGGGAGCTCCGAACGGGGACGTTCGCGGATCGTGGCGCGTTCGGCTTCGGTCCCTTTTCTTTTTCCGCGGCGTCGCGGCGATGTGTGCTATACTGTCGGCGGAGTAACCGGAGGGAGCTTCCATGATACCGCTGAACTACGTCGTCTCCGCGTTGTTGTTTTCGTGCGCGCTCTACGCGACCCTGCTTTCCCTGTACACGTTCCGGAAGATTCGACCGAGGAAGGTGGGGCCGGCCCTTGTTTTGTTGATGGCCGCGGCGGCCTTGTATTCCACGGGATACGGATTCGAGATTCTTTCGGGAGATCCCGAGTGGACCTTCGCGTGGCTCCGCGTGCAGTACGCGGGTCTCGCGTTCATGCCGTATCTCATCCTGCGGATCGCCATCGAGTTTTCGGGACTGAACCGCTCGTACGGAAAGTTCCTGCGCGTTCCCCTCGCGGTCGGCATCCTCGCCTTCGCCGCGGTGCAGACGAACGCCCTTCACGGCCTTTTCTATTCCTCGATCGGCACGGACGCGACGGGGCCGTTTCCCACGTCGTCGCTTTCCAAAGGTCCGTTATACGCCGCGCACATGACGTCGTTCATCGTTTCCTGTCTCGCGGCCCTTCTCGTATACGTCCGGCTCCTCGCGACCCCGAGGGGGATCGAGCACAAGCGGCTGTACGTGCTCGCGTCGACGACGGTCTTTCCGCTCATAAGCATCATGCTCTACCTGTTCGAGATCGTTCCCTGGCATCTCGACCCGAGCCCGGTTTCGGCCCTCTTGTGCAGCAACCTCATGGTCTACGGCATCCAGCGGACGGGTCTGCTCGAGCTCGGGCAGAGGGCGCGTGACCTCGTTTTCTCGTCGATGCGCGAGGCGGTCATCGTGACGAGCAAGCCCGACACGATAGCCGAGTACAACGATGCGGCGCGGAGACTTTTTCCGGAGTTAGCGCGCGACGCTCGGGGACTCGCGTTCGCGGCGGCCGTTCCCTGTCTTTCGGGATTCCTGCCGGGGGAAAACGACGTGCGGGATTATTCGCGCGAGAGCCGGGTCGCCGGCGCGGAAGGCGGGGCCGCCGGGAAGCGCGTTCCCGCGGACAAACGGAGACGAAAGGACGCTGCGTCCGCGGCGTCCGCGGCGACCGGGACGCGATACGAGATCAAGAACGTGCCGGTCATGGACGGGCGCGGACGCGTGCTCGGGAACGCGTATATCTTCCGCGACGTGACGCGGGAGCGGGAGTACCTGGAAAGCCTGAAAAAGAAGGCTCTGATCGACGGTCTGACCGAGCTCAACAACCGGGCCTATTGGGAGGAGCTCGCGGCGAATTCCCTGCGTTCATCGATCGATTGCGGGCGCGAATGCGCCTTCATGATGTTCGACCTGGACCGGTTCAAGGACATCAACGACACCTTCGGACACGACGCGGGCGACACGATTCTCCGTTCCGTGTCGCGGCGCGTCCAGTCCGCCTTGCGGGAGCGGGACGTGGCTGGCCGGTACGGCGGCGACGAGTTCTGCGTGTGCCTGCCGGATACCGGAATAAAGGAATGCCTCGCCTTCTCGGAGCGTCTCAAGCGCGAGGTGTCCGCGATCAGCATATCGTCGGGCGGCGTCAATACCCCGGTTACCGTCAGCGTCGGCATCTCGGTAGCCCGACCCGGCGACGGCGCGAGCGTGTCGCGCTGCCTTTCCCAGGCGGATCAGGCCCTGTACCGGGCGAAGCGAAACGGCCGAAACGGCATCGAATGCCATGAAACGGTGTAAGGGGGGCGTATATGACCAGTAACAAATGTCCGCGGATTCCGATTATTCCCGTCATCCTTCTGGCCCTCGCGGCAGGGGCCTTGTCTTCGTGCTCGCAAAAAGAGGCGCAAGGCGGCGCGGCGGCTACCTCACTGCTCGAACGCGACGACACGGTAAAGAGCGCGAACCTTTCGGTCATAAGCGAAGACCAAAACGCGTTTCGAGACGAGATCTACAGTAACCTGGAACGTTTCGAGGCGACGGTCGAAAGCGAGAGCTGGTCGAACGAAGACAGCCTCAGCGTGAGCGGTTCGATTTCGGTGAAGTTGCCGTCCTCGCGCTTCTTGCCCTACGTGGAATACTTACGGTCCGCGTACAAGATTGAATCGACGTATCTTTACGCCCGCACGACGGACGGAGAATCGGTCAAGAGGGGCGAGGTGTCTGGCGACGGGACCGTGTATTCCTACGTGCGCATCTCGGTGGAGCGCGAGATAGGTTTTTACGAATCCTTCCTGCTCGGGACGGAGCACGCCTCCGAGGCGCTCAAGACGAGTCTCGAGTCGATCGTTCCGGTTTTGCTGTTCTTGCTGCCGTACGCGTGTATTGTAGGCCTGATACTGGTCGCCGTCCGTCTCGTAAAACGGGCTTTCCGCTTGCGCACTGGCGGGAAACGGGTATAAAATGTCCGTGAAATCGAGTTGAATCAAATCGCATCGGGAGGTCATACATGTTCGGAGTGTTGTCAGTGACGCGGCGAGGGGTTTCGAAAAAAGCCGTCTGACCGTTCCCGTCTTTTCTTCGGTCTCTTTCCCGCGCTAAAAAAAACACCTACGCACAGGAACGGTCAACCAAGGAGTTGATCCGTGAATATTTTCATTATCAAGAATGCCGCCGAGATCCGTCGCGCGGCCGATATCGCCGCGTCCGCTCACCGAAGCCTGGTCGCGTCGCTTCCCTGGCTTCCGGCCCGCGCCGTCGAGGACTTCGTTCCACGCATCGAATGGATGGCGAACGAGGGCGCCGTCTACGGCCTCGAGGAGGACGGCGAGCTCAAGTCGTTTCTCGGATGGTTCCGTCTCGACGACTTCCGGAACCTGGGTCCCGGCGCGCTTACCCCGGACTGGTGCTGGGGGGTACGCGACGAAACGCCCGAGGCGATCGAAACGACAGAGGAGGCGGAAAGCGGGGAGTCGCGCGCGCGCCACATGTCGCGGCTCGTGAGTCCGCTCGTTCGCCGCATGCTTTCCGACCTCGGTCGCGCTCGGCTTGGCGTCCACGCCGTCGGCGTGCCGGCCTCGTCGCGCGCCGGGCTTCGGGAGTTTTCCCTGTTGGGGTGGGGCGGGATCGTCCTCGACGCGGCGCGACCCGCGTCGGACTTGCGGGAGGCACTCGCAAGCCGGGCAACCGGCGCGCGAGGCGGGAAAGGGGCGACTGTCGTCGTCAGACCCGCGGAGGCGCGCGACGCCCGCGATCTTTCCCTGCTTGACGCGCGGCTCGCCGTTCATATCGCCGAGCCGCCGGTGCTCATGCCCGATGCGCGAGGTTCGAGCGCGGAGGACTGGGCTGAGTGGATCAGTCGGACCGACGCGCGTACGGTCGTCGCCGAGCGGTCAGGCGGCGGTCTCGTCGGGTTTATCAAGGCCGCGCCTCCCGGATTCGACGTGAGCTGGTTCGTGCACGATCCCGGTACGCTCGCGATTTGCGGCCTCTGGGTCGATCCTTCGGCGCGCGGTCTCGGGGTCGGCGAGCGGCTTCTCGCGTCGCTCGTAGACGAAGGGATAGCGCGTGATAAAACGCTCGTATCGGTGGATTGCGAAACCCATAATCCGGAGGCCCGCGCCTTCTGGCTCAGGTACTTCGAGCCGGTCGCGTGGTCGTTCGAGCGAAGATTCTAAAAACCAGGTAAAAAAAGCTTGCGAGCGGCCCTTCCCCGGTGCAGTATTATGGAAGCGCCGGGGAGGGCCGATCGAAGCATGGAAATCTATTTCGCGCGGCACGGTGAAAGCGAGGCGAATATCCTCCGGGCGTTTTCGAATCGGGGGTGCGGGCACCCGCTGACTGAAAAAGGCGTCGATCAAGCCGAGGCTCTCGCATCGTCGCTTGCCGGCGTTTCGTTCGCCCGCGTGTACTCAAGCCCGCTTCTTCGCGCGCGGCAAACGGCCGACATCGTCGGGCGGAGGCTTTCCGCCGGGTCCGTAATCGTGACGGAGGCCCTGCGCGAGTATGACGTCGGCGTCCTCGAGGGAAGAACCGACGACCTCGCGTGGGGCGAGTATTTCCGGGTAGCCGAGCTCTGGAGGGACGCGCGCAACCATGACGTTCGAATCGCAGGCGGCGAATCGTATGCCGAGATACAGGCGCGGTTTCGCCGATTCGTTCTCGGCCTTGTCGACGAACGCCGCCAAACGAAAGCTGCCCGCGCGCGGGTCTCGAACGTCCTGTGTGTCACCCATGGCGGGCTGTTGCGCGCGGGCCTTCCCGCGATTCTCGATCGTTTCGATTATGGTTTCATGACGGATAATCCCCTCGGGAATTGTCAGGTAATTATCGTGGATGGTCGCGACATACGGTAACGCGAATGGATACGTGTGTGGACGCGGTCTCTTTGCCCGACCTCGAATCTTGTTTCGGCATCTCGTGAAAAAAATCCAAATAATCCATTAACCCCTCACTGTCGTTACTTGTCGATCGCAAAAATAGTAAACTTTCGTCTATCACGGTTTCTTTTGTTGGAATTCTCCTGATCGCGCGCTGTATAGTAGCGACAATCCTAATGCGCGAATCTTGGCATGAGGATGATTCCATCGTAAGGGAGCGTAGTATGAAAAGGTCAGTGAGTTTCGCGCTTTTAGGGATTTTCGCGGTTATCGCGCTAGCGGTTACGTCCTGCTCGTTCTCCTATTCCGGTTCCTATATATACGAACCATGGTAATATCAAATAGGGAGGAACCGTCATGAATGGTATGACTATCGCGATCGGAGCGGTCGCGCTCTGCTATGGGGTGTTCTCGGCCGTTATGAGAAAGAAGAAACCCGAGTATTTCAGGAAACTCGAGCCGATGAAACGGCGTTTCGGCGATAAAGCCGGTAACACGCTTCACTTTTTCGGGTACGTGATCGTTCCCGTCCTGGCCGGTGTCGTCCTGATACTGTCGGGGCTCAACGGCGCGTCCCTGTTCTGAACGCGTCCGCCGGCGGACAAGAAACCCGTTTTGTGGTGTATACTTTCACGAGTTATGATTCATGACAAGGAGTATCCATGAAACGCATCGTATATTCGTTCGTTCTCGCGGCGTTTGCCCTCGGGGCGGCGCATTCGCAAAGCGCCGGTCAGAAGGCGCTCTATGACCGATTCGTGGACGGCACCGGTTTCGCCGCCGGCGCGGGTTCCGGCGACGCGGGTGCGGAGACGCAGGACGTAAGCATCCATAACGCCGCGACCGGGGTCCGCGTGGGACCTGTCGCGAAGGCGAAAAACCAGTACGTCGACTACGTGATACGGAGCGCGAGCGGGAAGGCCTTTTCGGTGGAAGACTACGCCTTTCTCGCGTACACCGAGTTTCTCGGCGCGGACGGCACCGTCGTCGCCGTGTCGACCGTACACGGTACGCTCAAGGCGGGAGAGGCCGCGGCGTTCACCGCGCTCGTTACGGACGGAAAGCTGAACCTCAACGAGGTGTTTCGCGCGGTGCACGACCGCGATTCCCTCGAGCTCGTAAAGGAAGGACCCGAGCGGGCACCGGACGCCAAGACATACGAGTCGGCCCGGTACGTCCACGTGTATGCCTTCGCCATCCGCGATGCCTCGGGAAAGCGAAGCGCCGTTCGCGTTATCGACGAGCATACGGTCGGTTCCGGCGGAAAGAAGTTCTGACCGCCGGGGCGGTTTGATTTCCAAAAAAAAGCGCCGGTCGCCCGGGCGGAAGCCGCGAGTAACCGGCGCGCGACGAGAGCGTATGTCCCCCGGGACGGAAGCCCCGACGAACTTTAGGCTCTGCGAGCGATTAACGAATCCTTAGAACGCGTAGCTTACGCCAAACTCGATGGAGAGCGCGAGTTCGCGGTCTTCTTCGAAGTTTTCGTACAGCACGGGAAGGACTCCGGCATAGACTTCAAGGGCGTCGAAGCCCATGGTGTACTTCGCCTCGCCCTCGATGTTGCCGAGCTTGAAGTCGGGGTGGATGAGGAGGTAGGCGGTAGCGGAGAGGTCGAGGGTTCCCGGGCCGAGCTCCATCGAGTAAACGGGTCCGGCATAGACGTCGAACGCGGTTTCGGGGGTGTAGTAGAACTCGAGTCCGGCGTTGACGATCTTCCAAGTCGCGTCGAGGGCGACGACGCCGGTCAGGTCTTCTTCGGTATCGTCGTTGATGTCGAAGACGTTCTCGTTGCTGATCTCGAAGTCCACGTCGAACTTGTTGAAGGCGTACACGATCTCGCCGGTAACCGTCTCGAAGGAGAAGTCGGGCATGACGATCGAGTTAACCTCGACGGACGCGGAAAAACCGGTCTCGCCGAAGGTGGCCTCGACGCCGAGATCCACGCCAAGTCCGAAATCGGCATCCTCGAGCAGGAGATCGCTCGTCTCGGCGTCGGCATAGGCCTTGAAGCTTACCGGGAGGGCGAACGCCATCGTCGCGGCGACAACAAGCAGAAGGAGAAGGGTGGTCAGTTTCTTCATAACAAAAACCTCACTATTCAAAATGCCTGACCCGTGCGGGCAAGGCGTAGTAAAGACTAGCACATCGTCGGCAAAAAACAAAAAAAAGAGGCATAGACGACTATCTACACCTCTTTGCGTTTTCTGCCATATCTGCCTTATAGCATGCGGCGAACGGCGTGTCAATCGGGAGCGTCATTCTTCCCTGTCGAGCAGTCGGTCGAGGCTCGCGTGGCTTCTCTGCAATACCTCGAGAACGACGTGCGTGTCATGCATGGAGTCGTTAACGCGCTCAAGCGAGGCGAGGCCGTCGTTGAGCGCGAGCGCCTCCTCGCGTATGGAGGAGGTTATGCCGGAAAGCGAATCCCCGGCGTCGCTCAGGTCCTTCGCGCTTTCCGCGAAGCGCTCGAGGATCGCGCCGAACGAATCGCCGAAGCGCGAAAAGAGCGCGGTGAATTCGTTCATGCGCGCGTCGATCGCCCTCACGGCCTTGCGGAATTCGCCGACATTCGCCTCGATGCTGCGGGCGAACTCCCCCGTTTGCACCGCGAGGGACCGGACCTCGTTCGCGATCACCCGAAAGCCGCGGCCGACGGTTCCCGCGCGCGCGGCCTCGATCGAGGCGTTGATCGCGAGGATGCCCGTGCGGTCGGAGACGTCCTTGATGGCGCCGGTCATGCCCGCGACGTTTTCCGTCTTTTCCCCGAGCTCGGCGAAGAGCCGCGCCAGCGATCGCGCGTTGTCGGACGCGGCCTTGATTTCCTCCATGCGCCGCTCGATCTCGACGTCCATCGCCGCGTTCTTGGAGAGAACCTCGCCCATCGTCCGGTCGATGCTTTTCGTGTTTTCCGACGTCGCCTCGCTCGAAGCGCGCATTTCCTCGAACGCGCTCACTATCGTCTCGAGGCCGCGTTCGACTTGTCCCATGGCCTCGTCGAGAATCTCGAGCGAGTGCGTCGTAACCGAATTCAGGATTACGCTCTTGTTGTAGCCCACGACGAACCTTCCGATCGCCGTTTCGTAGTTTTGGCCGCTTCGGTCCCGTTGTGTATCGGCGTTCATGATCGTTCCTCCTCGCCTAGAAATACTGGTCGGCGAGGTCTACGCCGCAGCGCAGGGACGAGAGCCAATCGAGAAAATCGTCCATGGCCTTTGCCCGATATACCGCCCCGTGCTGGGGGGCGATCATGTCCGGCTTGAGACGCCGCACGGTCTCGCACCACCGCCTCGTCACGGCGTTGGATGCCATGTACCGCTCGTGGAAGCCGGAGATGGAGGGCTTGTGCCCGGCGAAATCCTCGACAAACAGCGTCTCCTCCCCTTCCTTGAACACGGCTGCGCCGATATCCCCGGAAAAGAGGATGCGGGAGACGGGGTCGAACAGGCTGAATTGGCCCGGCGAATGCATGAAGTGGGAGGGAACGCAGGTAAGCTCGGGGGCGGATCCGATTTTTATCCGCATTCCGCGGTCCGGAACGGGAAGGACGCGAGCGGTGTCGACGATGCCGAAATGCGGAAGAAAGCGCACCCAGAGTTCGGAGATATAGACCTTCGCCTGCGTAATTCCGAGCCAGAGGGCAATCCCCGAGGAAACGTCCGGGTCCTGGTGCGAGAAGAAGATGGCGTCGATCTTGTCTATCGAAATATACCTGCTTACGGACGCTACCACGCGCGAAAAAAGGTGGACCCCGCCCGGATCGAGGAGCATCCCCCGTCCGTTGTCGATAATGAGGTATTGCATCGTCTGTATGACGCCTTTGCGGTATTTTCCCTCGGTTCCGAGCCAGATGAACGAGTGCGTTCCGTCTTCGTAGAGAACCCGTCCGGTTATCTCTTCTTCCCGAATCATGTTCCTCTCCCTGGTGTATGTTAGTCAAATCTTACTTTGATTTTTTGCGAATTACAAGGGGGTCGGCGGGTACGCACGAATCGCCGCGCGCTGCCTCAGCGATCCTTGCGTTCGTAGCGGACGGCGCGGCATCCCTTTCGCCTGACGTCCTTGACCCGCGCGAAGTCGGCGGAGACGACCGAGTCGAGTCGCTGGACGAGCGTGCTCGAGCCAGAGACGACGAGCGTTCCGCCGGGCTCGACGAGGCGGGCGAGATCCTCCGCGAGAAGCTCGTGCGCGCGGGGCACGGCCTCCTTGACGCAGTTGACGCACACGAGGTCGAACCGCCCGTCGATACGACCGAGCCAGGGAACGTGACTCGTCGCGACGGAGTCTCCCGTCGCGGCGCGTACCGCGGCCTCCGTCGCGCGGAGCGCGAGAAGGTCCCGCCCCGCCACGCGGAGCTCCGGCGCGTCTCCGTCTGCGCCGGTACCGTCGGAGGAGTCGGTCGCGTCGTCTTTTGTCGCGAGCGAGAGAAAGACGGGAACGTGCCCCTGTCCCGGGTTGACGACAAGAACGCGGCTCGGCTCATCGGACGCGCGGCGTAATGAGCGAAGGTCGAGATTCCCGAGCAGGTCGATCCCGAGCTCGGTCGCGTGGTCGAGGCTGTCGAACTCCGGGATTCCGAACACCGAATCGATCGTCCATTGTCTCCCTCCCCGCGAGAAACCGAAGGTTCCCCGCGAGTAGACGCCGAGTTCGCCCGGTTCGCGAACCGTCGCGTCGCGCGTCGCGGGGGCGCGCGCCGGCGGCGCGCTCGCGCCGCGGTAATGGTACACCGTGTATTCCCTCGTCACGTGCTCGTGGAGTATCTCGGCGCCGCCCCGAACGAGGCAGTCGCGCGCGAAATCGGAGAGCGTGCGCACGATGACGACCGCGACGACGCCGTCGCGGGAAGCGGCTGCCGAAAAGTCCCGGAGCATCCTTTCTATCACGGGGTTTCCCGCCTTTGCCGGGATGTTCGACATGACGAGGTCGAAGTCGCCGTACGGCACGTCGCTCGTCCCGAGGGAGGGGAGACACGTCACGCCGGCGATCCCGTTCGCGCGGGCGTTTCGCTCGGTAAACGCGAGCGCGAGTGCGTCGCGGTCGACGCAAGTTCCGCGGAGGCGCGGGTTTTTCGCGGCGAGCGCGAGGGCGAGCGTGCCGACCCCGCAACCGACGTCCAGGACCGTGCCGAGGGAGTCGACGTCGAGTCGCGAACCGACCGAGTGCAAAAGGAGGCTCGATCCCGGATCGACCTCGAAACTGCTGAAGAGTTCCTGCGAGGTCGCGAGGTTCACCGACGCGCCGTAAAAGCCGCAGGTCACCGTCTTGTGTTCGTATTCGTGCCTGAAGTCCGTCATGAATTACGAGAGTATACCTTGTGCGCGCGTCGGGCAAGGTATATCCTCTGATGCATGAAAACAACAACCATTCGGAACCGGATCGCGCTCGTCGCGGCGGCCGTCGCGCTCGCCGTCGTCTCGCTGACCGCGGCCGCGTGTCCCACGACGCTCGAGTCCGTGGCCTCGGAGGCCTTCGGGAAAAACGGAAAGAAGGGAAGCAAGGTCACCAACGAGGACGCGATAGCCGCGCTCAGGGAGGCTCTCGTCGAGGGCGCGAAAAGCGCGAGCTCCGCGCTTTCGGCCGAGAACGGCTACTTCGGGAACGAACTCCTGAAGATCATGCTTCCGCCCGAGGCGAAGCCGATGGTGAACGCCATCTCGAAGATCCCTCAGGGAAAGAAACTCGTGAACGACGTCGTCCTCCGGCTCAACCGCTCGGCGGAAGAGGCCGCGAAGGACGTCGTGCCGATATTCAGGGACGCGATTACCTCGATGACGATCTCCGACGGGATCGCGATCGTGAAGGGCGGCGACCGCGCCGCGACGGATTACCTCGAGCGCAAGACCCGGACGCGCCTTCGGGACCTGTATCGTCCCAAGGTGGATTCCGCGCTCTCGAAACCGCTCGTGATGGGCGTGTCCGCGAAGGAATCCTGGAAAACGCTCACCGTCGCCTACAACAAGGCGGGCACGGTGGCGAACGCCGCGGCGCGCGTCGCGGGCGAAAAGGAGCCGATGCCGCCGGTCAACGTCGATTTGGCGGGATACGCCACCGACAAGGCCTTGGACGGCTTGTTTCACATGATAGCGGTGGAAGAGGGAAAGATTCGCGACAATCCCCTGAAATACGCCTCGAACGTCATCCAGAAGGTATTCGGCGCCCTGAAGAAGGGTCTTTTGTAGGATATCCCTTCCCGAAGGGCCCGTTCGGGACGCGCGCCGGTTTTCCGCCGACCGCGCGACCCGCGCCGGGTGCTGTTCGAGCGGGTTCCCCGCGCTCGCGCGCCGACGCCGCGAAAAGGAGGATAATCGCGGCGTAAAAGACAAAACGCGCGGTACGCGAGGAATACCTTACACGTTTATTATACTCCATCGCGCCGAAATCTCGATCGTTTTTCGTGAATAAAACGAAAGTTTTTGCGTGTCGCTCAGGCCGACGCGTCGCGATCCCCGGTTTCCGGGTCACGCGCGGGAAGTTCCATGCGGAATACCACCGGATCGCAGGATTTCAGGTACAAGAGACCCCGATGATGGTGTTCGACGATGTCCCGACAGAGGCTGAGACCGAGACCCGTTCCCCATTTTTCCGTTTTCGTCGTGTAGAAAAGCTCGAATATCCTCGTTTTGGCGTCTTCTGGAATCGGGGGCCCGTTATTCTCGATCTCGCACCAAACGGTATCGTCCATATGGCCGGTCCGGATGACGATAGCCCCGTCGCCCGAGCCCCGATCGCGGATCGCGTGGGCGGCGTTCGTGAGTATGTTGAAGATCACCTGGTTGATCTCGTTCTTGACGGCGCGCACCGCCGGGATGCGGGTGTACTCCCGCTTGACCGCGACGGAACCCTTCAGCTCGTACCGCAGGAAATCGAGTGTCATGTCGATACCTTCGTGCAGGTCGTATTCGGTCCGTTCCGCCGAGGTCGACCCTCCCCGGGAAAACGACAGGAGGGATCCGACGACGGCGGAGATCCGCTCGACACCCGCGCCTATACCGGCCGTCACCGACAGCAGTTCGTCGAACCTGGCGCGCTCGCCGGGCCCGGCCGCGTCGCGCATCCGCTCGAGCATGAGCTCGAGGGACCGCACGTCGGCGTCGACGTAGGCGAGCGGGTTGTTTACCTCGTGCGCGAGCCCCGCCGTTATCCGGCCTACCGTCGCGAGTTTTTCCCTGTTGATGAACTCCCCCTTGATACGCTCCATCTCCTCCCGAAGCCTCGTTTCCTCCGTGACGTCGCGCACGGTAATCGTGGTCATCCGCGAATTGGATTCGTTCGTCTGGACGGTATACGAGACGCGCCTGCCGTCGGCCTCCAACGTGCCGGTTTCCGACTGCTCTTCGTCGCCGAACGCCCGCGCCTTCCGGACTTCGCCGAGTAACGCGGAAAGGCGCGGGAATGAGGCCGCGTCCTTCCCGACGGAAACGGACGGGATGCCGAGGATGTCGTCGGCCATCTCGTTGTGGTCGACGATGGTGTCGTGGCGGTCAAGCACCAGGATGCCGATGTCGAGTCGTTGGAGGAGGACGCTTCTCGCCACGGGCATGATCCAGAACAGCTTGTGAAAGTAGACGGCGAAGATGAAACAGAGACCGGAGAGCGCGAAGCCGACGGGGGTGAAATCCTTTGGGACCGCGGGGAGTATCCTGAAGACGTGGACGAGATTGAAGACGCCCGGAAGGATGGCGCCCGCGAGCATCCAGCGCGACTGCCGGTAGAAGAGCCGTTCGCCCGAGACGTAGGAGCGGAAGACGATGACCGTGCCGAAGGCGATAAGTCCCCAGGAGTACAGGGCGACGATCCAGAACACTGGCCCGTACGTCGCGCGCATGACGGAGTACTCGCCCGCCTCGACCCAACCGACGGATTCCCAGAGGAGCCCGTGCAGGTCGTTCGTGAAGGCCGCGAGCACGACGGGGACGGGCCCCGCGAGCGCGAGCGCGAGAAGCCCCCTCCGCGTGTAGGTTATCCACCCCGTGTAGCGGAGGCAAAACGAGAGCCACGCGACGGGGATATACGCGAACGCCACGTATTGGAACCTGACGAAGAGCATCGCCCGCTCGCCCGGCGGAAGGACAAGCTCCATCGCGTTGGAAACGACGAGGGCGCAGGCGAGCAGGAGGTAGGCGACAAGCGACTTTCCCGCGGGCTCCCGCCGGTACGGCAGGATGGCCGCCACCGCGACGAGCAACGAGACCGCGGCCACGGGCGCCAGGTTCGCGTAGAGGCGAAAGGCGAATTCCACGGGGTCAGCCCTCGAAGAGCATCGACACGATTGTCACGTCGTCCGAGAACCTGCAGTCGGGTATGGCGTCGCGGAAGGACGAGAGAAGGGCGTCCGCGGAGTAGTCGGCCCGCGCGGTGACGTGCTTGAGGAAGTCCTCTCCCTCGCGCGAGAAGAAGGCGGGCGCGGATTCCGCGAGCCCGTCCGTGTACAGGATAAACCGATCGCCCGGCTCGAGGGCGATATCAACCTTGGCGTATTCCGAGGTCTTGAAGGCGCCCGGGACGGGGTTCGAGCAGGGGAAGAGCCGGGGGATTCCCTTTCGCGCGAGTATCGCGGGCGGCATCCCGGCCGAGGCGAGTGAGACCGTTTTCGCGGCCGGATCGACGAATGCGACGTGCATGGGAAGGAGTATCTCCGGCGTCGGCTCGAGGAGGTCGCAAAAAAGGTCGTTGAGCTCCGCGAGGAGGAGGTCCGGGGCGACGCGGAGATACGGCGCCCGCTCGAGGGAGGCGCGGAGCGCGACTTTCAGCATGCAGGCTATTGCCGCCGACTTCGGTCCGTGGCCGGTGACGTCGCCGACCACGACGAGATACCGGTCCGCGTCAACGCCGTCTATCTCGTAGAAATCCCCTCCGCAATGGTAGGTTTCGAGCGGATTGAAGGACACGGACCAGGAGAGTCTCTTTGATTGCGGGGGTTCGAGCGAGAACAACGAGCGCTGGAATTCGCCCGCCGAGGCGAGCATCTCGTCTATCCTGCCCTTGAGCAGGGCGTTCTCGAGCTTGCATTTGCGCATGCGCAGCGCCCGGTCTATCTCTGTCACGAGTTCTCCGCGTTTCCAGGGTTTGAACATCAGGCTGAGAATCGACGAGGATACCGCTTTCTGTATGCTGTCTATGTCCGTGTAGGCCGTCAGCAGGATCGTCTGGACGGTTTCGGAGAGCGCGCGAATCCTGACGAGGAGGTCGCTTCCGTTCATCTCCGGCATTCTGAGGTCGGCGATGACGAGGAATACTTCGTTGATACGGTCCGATATCCAGGAAAGGGCTTCCACGGGGTCGTTAAAGGTAACGATCTCGAATGCGTCATGCCCGAACTCGAGCCTGATTTCGCGTTCCAGCGAACGGGTTATCCCCGGTTCGTCGTCAACCAGTACAAGGACAAAGCGATTTTCCATACGGCAGCCCTCTCGTATTTATATTCAGGTTAAAATTCGCGCCTGTCAATCTTGCCCGAGCGGTAATTATCGCATTTTTCGCCTTTTTCTCACCCGTTTCTGACACTCGTCGGGCACAGTGGCGCCATATCCCGGCCGCATGCCGGGTACAAAACGCCCGACTCGTTCGGGAGGAGGATGTGCTCAATGAAAAGAAATGTGGTAATCGCCTGCGCGTGCATGGCACTGATCGCGGGACTCGCGTTCGCCGACGAATCGAAGCTCACGATTCGCGCCCGAACCAAGCTGAACCTCGCGACCGTCTACCTTGACGACGCCGGAACCGACTCCGGCGTTTCCGTTCCCGGCGACGACCGCTTCGGCGTCGAATACAAGAGCGACAAGGCCGGAGCGGTCATACTGCTGAAGGGCAAGCTCATCGACGGAACCGTCGAGCTCTACGACTACTACGGATGGATGAGCTTCGGGAACCTCAAGCTCACCGCCGGCGAATGGGATCACCGCAAGGCCGACATCGTCGACAAGGACGCGAGTAGCTGGGGCGGCGTGTGGGATATCTACTACGGCCCGCTCAAGGCCGACGCCACGAAGGAAGGCGGCGTCGTGTTCATGTCCGAATCCGACAACATCACGCCCTGGAAGAGCGAGTTCTCGGGCGACATCGCCTTCGGCGACGCCTCGTTCGCCTTCGCGAGCGGAAGCGATACGAAGGATCCCTATAACGCGATGGAGCAGTTCGGCGCCCGGGGTACCTATGACGTCGGCGACGCGGCCAAGCTCACCGGTACCTTCGTCATGAACGGCAAGGACAAGGCCACCGTCGGTATCTTCGCGAACGTCCTCATGATCGAAAACCTCAACGCCGTCATCGGCTACTCCGGGTATCACGACCTCGACGTCTCCGGGAACAGCCTCAACGCCGTCGAGCTCCGGGCCCGCTACGCGATGGGCGACATCTCCCTGACGAGCCACAACAACGCCACCCTCGGCGAGGACCTCATGATCCTCTACAACATGGCGAACGTCGCGTGGAAGGCGAACGACACGTTCACCCCGTGCCTTCTCGTCGCGAACGCCCGCGTCTCGGGCGACGCCGCCGAGCTCGCGGGAACGGCCGGAAACACGCTGACCGTACGTCCCGGCGTGACGGTCACCGCCCAGAAGGGCGCCGCGATCGACGCGGGCGTCAAGATCGAGATGACGAGCCCCGAGTCCGGCGATTCCGTCACCAAGATCAGCGTCCCGGTCGTCTTCCGCGTCAAGTTCTGATCGCACCCCTCGGGGTATCGGGCCGGCCTTCGGGTCGGCCTATTTTTTTCGCGCGTCGCCGGCCGACGGACGCGGGGGGAACGAACCGCTCGCCGGAGCCGCTCGACAGGCACGGGCATACGCGGTAACCTTGCCGCATGCGTTCGTCATCGAGTCACCCGCCCTGCCCGTTTTGCGCCTCGACCCTCCGCACCGCGATAGGCCGACCGTACTGGCGGTGCCGCGGTTGCGGGTCCGTTTTACAGCACCCGCTTCCGTCTCCCGCCGAAATCGAGGCGTATTACGAGTCCTATCTTTCGACGAAGGCGACGATGAACCCGGGCTATCTCGACGAGTCCTCGTACGCCGCTCTCTCGCGCGAGCGTACGCTTACCCTTTCCGAGATAGGGTTCCCCCTCTCCCGCGTCGCGCTCGGCCGCAACGTCGAGCTCGGATGCGCCAACGGACTTTTCGTCAGGTTCCTCGCCGAGGCGGGAAGCGCCTCGACCGTCGGGCTCGACGTGTCCGAGTCCCTGCTTTCGCTCGCGCGCCGGCTTCCCGGCGTCGGGGCCGCGCGTTTCGCGCGCGGATCCCTCTCCGAGCTACCCGACGCCTCGTGCGACAATCTTTTCATGTTCAACGTCCTCGAGCATTCCCCCGACGTCCCGGGCCTCGTGGCGGACGCCGCGCGCGTCCTTTCCCGCGGCGGTTTCGCCGTCGTCGAGACGCCCGTCTCGGGCGTCGTCGCGCGCGCCTTCGGCGCCTCCTGGCGCCATCTCATGCCGGACGAGCACCTCGCCGTACCGTCGGCGCGCGCCCTCTACGCCCTGTGCGCGGAGAGCGGCCTTCGACGGCTCGGTTCGACGCGGTTCGGTAGCGGCCTCACCGCGGGAGCGGCGCCGCGGGCTCTCAAGCGCGCTCTGGACGCGCTCGCGAAGCGACTCGCCTTCGGGGACAGGATGTGCGTTCTGTTCGTGAGGGAATGACGGGCCCGGCCGGCGCGGGCGGCTAGAGGACGGAGATGCGGTCGCGTCCGGTTTTTTTAGCCTGATACAGGGCCGCGTCGGCCCTCAGGAAGAGGCCGTCGAAGGAATCGTCGAGCCTGTTTTCCGAGATGCCGATGCTGACCGTGATGGCGATCGGCGCGCCCTCCTCTGAATAGGAGCAGTCCGACACGATGTCGTTCCGTATCGACTCCGCGATGAGGCGGGCGGCGGACTCGTTCGCGCCGGGAAGGAACACCAGGAATTCGTCGCCTCCGTAGCGGCAGGCGATGTCGGTCTTGCGGATGTGTTTCTTGATCTTCGTCCCCGTCTTCGTCAGGATTAGGTCTCCCGCCAGGTGTCCGTACGTGTCGTTGATCGTCTTGAAGTTGTCGAGGTCGATCATGATCAGCGCGGAATCGCTCGGTATCTCCCCGTCGGACTCGAGCCGCTTGATGAGCTCGTTGAGGTAACGCCGGTTGTAAAGGCCGGTGAGCGGATCGGTGCGCGACAGGTTTATGTAGTATTTTTCCCGCTCGAGCATCACGTCCTTCTCGCTGAGTTCCTTGCGGAGGAGGTCGAAAATCGCGAGCGTGAACAGCAGGGAATCGATAGACGTTCCGACGACGAAAAAGTAGTTGGCGGGAACGCGTGCCTCCGCGTACGCCGCCGTTGACCAGATCGTCGTTCCCGTGAAGAGCGCGACCCAGGCGATGAGGTAAAACCTCACCTCGCGGTAGCCCGACACGTAGAGCTTGACCGTCGTCGCCATGATGACGATCGGGACGACGAAGCCGGTTATATAGGCTATCTGGTTCGCGAGATACGTCTGCATCGAGAGTCCGAGGGCCGTTTGCACGAGGAAGAGGCCGATGTTGACGTCGAGGATCGTGTTGACCGCGGGGAGGCGTTCCTTGAGGAAGAGGAACCGCTTGGCGAATACCATCATCGAGACGCCGAAACCCGCGAGGCTGAGCCACAAGAGGGCCTCGTGAACCTGGGGCGGCATGGGAACGTAATACATGAAACCGTGCACGACGAGGTGGTAGACCAGGAGCGACACGAGATAGCAAAGGTACACGAGGAAATGCCTGTTCCGTATCACCATATAGGAAAACAGGTTGATGAAGATGATCGCGAGGATGATGCCGAAAAAGACGCCGAAAATGAGGTTCGTCCGGAACGAGCGTTCGAGCGCTTCCCGCGCCGTCACGAGCGCGAGGGGAACGAACATGATGGTATTCGTGCGCACGCGCATGTACGTGTACGCGGAAGGGTCGATCCCGTCCGGAACGGGGACGTTGCGGATGCGGGTCTTGACCCCGTTATCGCGCACGTCGACGTGTTTGCCCGCCCGCTCCCGCGTACCGTCCGGAAACCACACCTCGATAAGCTCGAGGCTCGCGTTGTCGATTTCGATAAAGCGATCCTCGGAGGTCTCGGCGGATTCTATCCTGAAACGGATCCAACACGCTGATTTCGTTCGGTTGAGGAAGAGAACCGGTCGCTCGAGCGGTTGAAAGAGACCGTCCATCTCCCGCAGGGATTCCGCCGTTTCGGCGTGCGAGGCGTCTTCGTAAAAGGAAGGTTCCATGATGCCGGAGACGACAGTGCCCGTCTGCTGACGCGGAAGAAACGCGACCAGAAAACCGGTGAGGATGCACATCCCCGCGAGGGAAAAAAATAGTAAATCCAGTCTGTGTTTCATCGCCACCCGTACGATCAGGATATTATCCGGTTCCTCATACTTTTTGTCAAACAACATATAAGATCGATTTAAGGAAGGGCAGAAATTTCCCGCGCGGGTATTTTTTTCCCGCGCGGGTTCGCGCGGTACGTTCCGATCGCATGCGGCGCGAATATCCCGCACCCGCATTTCGTTCGGTAAAATCGCGGCTTAATGGCGATTCCGTCATGCGCGCCGGGAAAGAGTCGGAGTTGGCACGCTTCTTGCTGTGTATTGGCGGGTACCTCATGCGGATACCCGAGGAGTATGACATGAAAAAGACACTTGCGATTTTTGGAATGATCGTCGCCGCGGCCGTCGTCTTCGCGAACGGGGCGCGCGAGACCCGTACCGTCGAGGGAAAGCTCGCTATCGTCGAGTCGATTCCGACGCTGTCGGACGGCAAGGACTCGTGGGCCTTGCCCCCCGGACCCTTTTACCAGGTTGCCTGGGAACAGGGCCTCAAGGTCGGGGATAGCCTGAAGGTCGAGGGCTTCGTCGTCGATGGCCGCGACTTTGACGGACCCGGTGACGGCGACGGCGACAAGACGAAGATGATCGTGCCGACCAGGGCATGGGCGAACGGAAAGGAACTCGATCTGTCGAACGTGGCCAGGCGCGGCCGCGGACCGGGATTCGGCGACGGGTGCGGACCGGACGGTAGGCGTGATCGGTTCGGCGGCCGAAACCGTTGCGATCGATTTGACCGCCGCGATGACCGCCGGGGTGACCGCCGGGACGACCGCCAGGGCGATCGTCGGGGCCAGCGCTGATTCCGGCGACCCGGTTCGCGACGCGCCGACCGAAGCCGGCGCGTCCTTGCGACCGGGTCGTTTGCGGGATACACTGAAGCGTATGGAGTCCGAAAGATGAAGGCCGCGAGGCATACCGTTCAAAATCGCGTGGTCGCGACGGGGATTCTCGTCGCGGTCGCGCTTTCGCTTTCGTTCGCCGTCCTCCTTGTCGGACAGTCGTCGACCAGGTACCGGCGCGAGGCGGAGTTCCACGCGTATCGCGTCATGACCGGCGTATTGGACCTCTACGCCTTCGATCCCTCGTTCGATCCCTCGCTCCGTGAGGACTTGAACGGTTTCGGCGTCTATTCCGCCTCCGGAGACGCCCTGTACCGTTGGGGAACCGCCCCCGTCTCGCTCGAGAATCCCTCGCGCGTCGCCGACTCCGCCCTCGCGCGCGTCCGTGACCGTTCTGTCGTCATCGTCCGCAGGATGGGGGCGATGCCCGGCACGCGCATGCGGCACGGGATGTTCGGCTTTCCCGACGACGAGCCGCGCGTGGCCGACGACCGCCTCATGGGAGAGCTGCTCCCCGAGGCGAGGGCCCTTCCCGGCCGGAGGATGGCGGACGCGCCTCCCTTCAAGCGTCCGCGCGCGGGCGGAATGGCGGGACACATGGGGCGGTACGTATTCGCGGATGTCGCGATGGAATCGTTTCTGCGAGTCCGCAGGCTCAGGTTCCTGTCCCTTACGGCCCTGATTGCGGTGTTCGTCGCGAGCCTCGCGCTCGCCCTCGTTTATTCGCGCAAGGTCGCGCGTTACCGCGCGCGCGAGGCCGAGAACGCCCATCTCGTCCAGCTCGGCGAGGCCGCGCGGACGCTCGCGCACGAGATCAAGAATCCACTCGGCGTGATTCGCGTGCAATGCGCCACGCTCGCAAAGACCCTGCCGGAAACGTATAGAAGGAACGTCTCCGTCATCGAGGAGGAAACGGCCCGGCTCGCGCAGCTAACCGACCGCCTGCGGGACTTCTTGCGGAATTCCGAGGGGACGCCCCGGCTCGTGTCCGCCGTCGGGATGCTCGAGCGGTGCGCCGAACGGTACGCGGGTCGGGTGCGCGTCGAGCGCGGCGCGGCCGGCGCCGACGGCAAGGTCGGCGGAATCGCCGATGTCGCCGAAGTCGTCGTCCGCGTCGATCCCGATCGGCTCGTGCAAACCCTCGACAACCTCCTCGCGAACGCGCTTGAATCGGGTTCGGCGGAAATGCCGACCCTTTCTCTCGCGATTCGCCAGGGCGCCGCCGCTTTCACGGTCGCCGATCGCGGCGGGGGCGTCGCGCCCGAACACAGGGCGAGCCTCTTTACCCCGTTTTTCACGACAAAGCCGAAAGGCTCGGGTATAGGGCTCGCGCTTTCCCGCCGCTACATGGAGCTTGCCGGGGGGACGCTCGAATACGCCGAGCGGCCGGGCGGCGGAAGCGTCTTTACCGCGACCGTGCCGATCGCGACCGGCGCGCCGGCGCGTACATGAGGGAGGTCGATGATGGAAGGTGAACGCCGGACGAGAATCCTCGTCGTCGACGACGAAAAGAATTTGCGCGAATCGCTCGGGGAGTACCTGGCCCTCGAGGGTTTCGACTGCGAGCTCGCGGAAGACGGGCCGGCCGCCCTCGCGCTTCTCGGCTCGAGCGTCTTCGACGCGGCGGTTCTCGACCTGCGCCTGCCCGGGATGGACGGGCTCGAGCTCCTGTCGGCCATACTCGCCGAATGGCCCTCGCTTCCCCTCGTGATGATGAGCGCGCACGGAGGCGTCGCGGACGCCGTAGAGGCCATGAAGCGCGGCGCCGTCGATTATCTCGTGAAACCCTTCGATCCCGCCGAACTCGCCGTGCGCCTCGAGCGCGCCGTGTCGGGAAGGAATCTCGTCCGCATGGCGGAGATCGGCCGGAGGCTTTCGGGCGGCGCCTGGCTCGGGGATTCTCCCGCGATGCGCGCCGTCGGCGAGCTCGTCGGGAAGGTGGCGCCGATCTCCTCGACCGTCCTTATAACGGGGGAAAGCGGAACCGGCAAGGAAGTCGTGGCTCGGGAGATTCACCGTCGCTCGACCCGCGCGGACGGGCCGTTCGTCCCGGTCAACCTCGGGGCCCTGCCGGAAAACCTTGTCGAAAGCGAGCTGTTCGGGCACGAGAAGGGCGCCTTTACCGGCGCCGACGCGAGACGACAGGGGTACTTCGAGCTCGCGTCGGGAGGCACGCTCTTTCTCGACGAACTCGGCGAGATGCCGCTTCCCGCCCAGGTGCGGCTCCTCCGCGTGCTGCAGGACCGCGTCATAACCCGCGTTGGGGGCTCGCGGCCCGTGCCGGTCGACGTGCGCATCGTCGCCGCGACGAACCGCGATCTCGAGGCCGCGGTGAGGGAAGGGCGCTTCCGCGAGGATCTCTACTTCCGGGTTAACGTGATCAGGATCGCCCTTCCGCCGCTCCGCGACCGCCGCGAGGATATCCTCCCGCTCGCCGGGATGTTCCTCTCGCGGTTCGCGCGGGAGACGGGAAAGGCCGTGACGGCATTCGACGACGACGCCCTCTCTCGTTTGGCCGCGTACCGGTATCCGGGCAATATCCGGGAGCTCGAAAACGCGGTCGAGCGGGCGGTGATCCTCTGCGACGGCCCGCTCGTGCGTCCGGCCGATCTCGGATTCCCGGATAGATCGGCCCGGGACGGCGCGCCGGAGGGACGTGGCGCGTCGGTGAGCATACGTGGCGCGCCGGTGAGCATACGCGACGCGCCGGTGAGCATACGAGACGCCGAGAAGGCCGCCATCGCCGCAGCCCTTGCCCGCAACGGAGGTCACCGCGAACGGACCGCCGGCGAACTCGGGATAACGAGACGGACGCTTCTTACCAAAATGAAGGAATACGGCCTTTCCGGCGACGGAGAGTCCGTCGGAGAGGCGTAATTCCGGTTTTTATCGCCCGCGCAGGTTTTCGGCCGCCTCCGGGCACATCTCGTGGAACGACGAGACGGTCTTGCACGGGTAATCCGCGCACGCGCCGCAGTTGGCCGCCCCCTTGCCGATGGCGCATTTGCGCATCTCGCACTCGCCGCAATGGCCGACCTGGATTCCGTCCGTCGCGAAGCACCCGTGACAATTGATCATTTCCGGGGTAAAGGCGAAGTTGAATTGCTTCGTCCATTCCTTCGCGACGCTCGCCCGCATCGCGTCGTCGTTCGTCTTCGAGGCGATATACGCCCCGCATTTCGCGCAGTCGAGACCGCACGCCGCCAGGATTTTTTCCATGTTCCGATGCCTCCGTTCGTATCGTGATGATGCGAGTGTCGCACGGAATGGCTGACATCTTTTGTCAGCCTTTTTCACGAATTCGCCGCCGCGATTTCGCGGGCATGCGCGAGGAGGCGTTCCCGAAGGGCCCTCGGCTCGACGACGGAAACGGCCCCCGGCAAACCCGTGAGCCAGGAGAGGAACCAGTCCCCGACGGGGAAGCGGGCGCGGACGAGGAGGCGGCCGTCGCCGTTGTCGGCGACGCAATCGGCGTCGAAGTACTCCGCGAGCCTGCCGCGCGCCTTCGCGTCCGTCGTGAAGGCGACCTCCTCCAGCGGTTCGTCTTCCCATTGCAGGGTCCAGGGGCGAAGCGAGAGGTCCACTTCCGGGGCGGACCGGCGGAGGTCGGTCGGGGTCACGGAGCCGAGCCGGGTGATGCGGAAACAGCGAAACGCGGAACGGAGGCGGCACCACGCGTAGAGAAACCAGGATTGCCAGAAGAACACGAGGGCGAGCGGCTCTATGTCCCGCTCGGTCCGCGCGCCGTTCGCGTCGCAATAGTCGACGCGGACGACCGTTCCCCGGGCGATGGACTCGTTCAGGGCGTCGATCGTGTCCTTTTCGCGGCTTGAGGGCGTAAGCTCGATGAATACCCGGCTTTCCGCGCGGGGAATCCCCTTCTTGTCGGACTCGCCGAGGAGCAGGGCGAACTTCCGCTTCAGGTTCTCGATCTCGCTTTTGGGGCATACGCCCGAGAGGCCGTCAAGGGCCGAAAGCACCCGGCCGACCTCGCCGGTGCGGAGCGTCTGGCCCGTCATGCGAAACCCCTCCACGAGGCCGAAGCCCCCGTCGCGCCCCGTCGTCGCGTATACCGGTATGCCCGCCTCGGCGAGGGCGTCGACGTCGCGGTATACCGTGCGGACCGAAACCTCGAGTTCCTCCGCGAGGCTTCGCGCCGAAACCCGTTTGCCGGAGAGGAGTATCGTCAGTATCGCGAGGAGCCGTTCCGCTTTCATTACTACGCATGATACACCGACACTCGACACTCGCGCAAATACCGCGTGCCGTTCCGCCGGGAAATCCCGCTGGCCATTTTCCGCAAACGGAGATACTATTATCCGCATGGACGACAAACGGCTTTACGGAAACAGCATCCCGCGCGAAATCGTGCGCGCGGCCGAGCGGCGATTCGCGCGGTACGCGAAAAAATTCAGCTTCGATCCCGCCAAGAGCCCGGAGCTCGCAGCCTATCCCGAGGGATTCGGCTTCGAGGATTTCGGGATACAGACCGTGCGCGAGCGAACGTCGGAACGCCCGGGCGGAGCCGCGATCGACGCAGAAAAGGGCGTGATGCTCGGAACCATCCGCATGGGCTTCGGGCATTGCCGCATGGCGATCGCCCTCGCGTCCGCCGCCCGTTCGATGGGCCATACCCCGTACTGGCTCGACCTCATGTCCTTTCCCGATTCCGCGGCGAGCAAGACGATCAAGTACCTCGAGGACCTCTACAACCTCGGCTCGCGCCTGTCCCAGCGCTCGAAGCTCTTCAACTCCCTCGTGTGGGAGTACGTGACGAACGGCGCGGCCCGCAAGCTTTCGTTCTCGGTGGAGGAAGACGCACTCTCGCGCATCTTCGTGCCGCTCTACCGCGACATTCCGCGCGACATGCCCTTTTTCTCGACGCACCCCTGGACCGGACACGCCGCCCGCGGAGCGGGCATGACGGACGTCGTCACGATCATCCCCGACAACTTCCCGCTCGCCTTCCACGTCGTCGAAGGAAGCCATCACGTCGTGCAGTCGCCCTCGGCCTACATGGGGTACCGCACCTTCCATTCGATGGGAAACGGGCTCCATCTCGACCACACGATGCCCGCGAGCGACATCACCATGGTCGGCCACTACGTCGACCACGAGATAGTCGCCGGGATCGAGCAAGACTGCGAGAAGCGCGTCAGGCGCATCCGCGACGGCGGCACGAGGCGGTTTCTCCTCACCATGGGCGGGGCGGGCGCGCAGGTGCTCCGTTTCGCGGACATCGCCCGCACGTGCAAGGACGCCATCGAAGGCGGCAAGGTCTCTCTATTCGTCAACATGGGCGATCACAAGGGCCGGTGGGCGGAGCTCGAGGCGATGCTCCGCGCGGACGGCATCAAATGGACGCTCCACTCCGACTGGAAGGAGTCGCGGGCTTTCATCGACGAGGCGGCGGTGTCGAAGATTTCGGGAGTTCACGTGTTCCTGCACGAGGATTTCTACTGCGCCGTGTACGCCACGAACCTGTTGATGCGGGTATGCGACGTGATGGTCACCAAGCCGAGCGAGCTTTCGTTCTATCCCGTGCCGAAGCTTTTCATCCAGCGCGTCGGCAGGCACGAGGCGTGGGGCGCAATCCGGGGCGCCGAGATCGGCGACGGGACGATCGAAACCGCCTCGGTTACGGGCCTTCATCGCATACTAAAAATGCTCGTCGAGGACGGCGATCTTCTGGAACTCTATTGCTCGCATATCGTGAGGAACAAGAAGGACGGAATATACGACGGGGCGTACAACGCGATGAAGGTCGCGCTCGAGCGGAAGAAGGGCTGACCCGGTCGACCGGCGTCAGTCGACCCGTACCACCGAGGCAACGCGTCCGTCCTTCGTATAGACGCGCTCGTCGTTCGCGGCGTCGGGAATCTGGCTCATCCCCTCGAAGAAGGCGTAGTACCAGGTTCCCCTCGGAAGGGGCAGGTAAATCTCGTAGCGTCCCGGCGCGATCTCTTCCATATCGTACATGAACGGATCCCAGTTGTTGAAGGAACCCGCGAGTCGTATCGACGAGCCGGCTCGCGCCTCGCACGCGAACCTCACGAGGCCGCCGCTGACGTCTTTCGTCCTGAACTGCTCGTATCGCTCGACCGCGACGGTCGAGACGCGCATCCCGTTGTCGTAGTCGTATTCGGTCGCCTCGTTGAGGGGGTCGACCGTCCACAGGCCGTCAATAACCATCCGATACCGGAGCTTGTCGACCGATGGGGGAATCTCAGCTATGTAAAAGAGCACGGAGTCAACTCGTTCGCTCGTTTCGTCGATCCGGGGCTTCCCCGACTCGTCGAGTCTCGTAAGCCGCTTGAGAGAATGTATCCGGCCGTAGTTCTCGTGTTCGAAGGATATGCCCGCGTGACGGGCAGTGCCCTCGGCCGTAAAGACGACGAACCTCCCGGAGACGACCGGGGCCTTCGCCCGGGAGATGGACATGACGAGTTCGTTGTACGCGACGGTCTCGATACCCGCCGCCGTCGCTCCCGTCGCGGCAGCGCAAAGCGCCGCGGCGAGGATTAGTGCTTTTTTCATCGTTCTCCGCCGAAATCATGGGACTGTGCGACGGCGTCGTTCCGTAGGGGATCGGGTCGTCGCGGTCGGTAGTTCTTTACAATTGTCGGATTATCCTGCAAAATCTTGAGATACCCCCCGTTGTAACGGAAAAAAGACGGCGGGTACCGTTCCCCGGTAAAGTGGCGACGCGAAAAACCGATGATATACTGAATACGATTCGATCAGGGAAGCAATGCCGGGTATCAAAGAACTTGAG
>JAEWMY010000048.1 GCA_023393015.1 Spirochaetota bacterium | reverse complement strand
TCGCACGCGGATTTGTTCATTAATCCGCAAACCTTTATTGTCCGCCAACGATCCCCCTTATATGCAGGTGTCTGCACGTCGTTCTCACGTAAAGTTACAGCTGAAACTATAGCAAAGATGACGGTTTTCTGTCAAGGATGGGAATACGGTTGCAAATCCCCGATTTGGCGTGGTAGTATCGGCCTATGTCGATCCTCTTGTTCCTTCTCGTTCCCTCCGTTTTCGTTTACTATTCGGTGGGAAACCGGTTTTCCGGCCTTCCGACCTACCGGCTTGCCTGGCTTTCCGGCGTAGCCTGCGGAGTCGTTTTATCGCTTCTCGCGTATCTTGCGGACGGTATCCTCAATATAAAGTCCGCTTCATACGTCCTTCAATTCCTTTCTTTTTTCTTTTCGTGCTCGTTTATCCCCTTCTTTGTCGGTAGTGTCGTTCTCTTTTGGATCTTTGATTCCCCGCTTCGAGACCGAATCGAGCGACTCGTTCCGCAAGTTTTCGGAATTCTGACGGTATACCTTCCCTTTTTGCACCTCTCGCGGTTCAATTTTCCCGATCTCTGGTCATCGGTGATTAACCCGTCCCTGATCGTGTCCGCAGTCTTTATCGTCGATTATTCCGTGCGAAGGTATCTTTCCCGGATACGGAGAGCCCCCTCGTACGAGGATTTTATCGTCGCCTTGCTTCCGTCCGCGGGCCTTCTGGTCGTATCCGACGTTCTGCGCGTCATGTGGTATTTCGCGGTACCGTTTTGGCTGTACGGGTCCGTCGGAATCCTTGTCGTGTTTCTTTCACTGCTGACGAGACTCGCGAAGTATTGCCGATAACGGCGTCGTAGTGTAGTACGACATTTCGCATAGCGTGGTCATGCGGGAAAATTGTTGCTGAATAGAGGGGGTCTTCGTGTTTCAAGAGGTGATATCTTTCTTCACTTCCGGTATCCTTTCCCTGGGATGGCAGGAATTCGTCATGTACGGTATCGGCATATTGCTGATCTGGCTCGCCATTTCCAAGGACTACGAGCCAATGCTTCTCCTGCCCATCGGGTTCGGGGCCATTCTGATCAATCTCCCGCTGGGCGCGGTCTGGGAGATGTACGGGGAGTCCGGTATCCTGCAAACCCTTTTCAACGCGGGTATCATATCCGAGGTCTTTCCCCTGCTTATCTTCATCGGCGTCGGCGCCATGATCGATTTCACCCCTCTCTTTCAGCGTCCCTGGCTCATGCTTTTCGGCGCCGCGGCGCACGCGGGCATATTCCTGACGGTTATCGTCGCCATGGCGTTCGGGTATGACCTCAAGGAGGCGGCGTGTATCGGAGTGATCGGGGCGGCCGACGGCCCGACGACCATCATCGTGACGAAGCAGTTCGCGAAGGACCTGATGGGGCCGATCATGGTCGTAGCGTACTCGTATATGTCCCTCGTTCCCATCATTCAGCCTCCCGTCGTTCGCGCGCTCACGACGAAGAAGGAACGGCTCATCCGCATGACGGCCGTGGATCACGTCATTCCCAAGTCCGTGACCATAAGTTTCCCGATCATCGTTACCATCGTCTCGTGCGTGCTCGTTCCGATGGGCGCGCCGCTTATCGGCTTCCTCATGTTCGGAAACCTCGTGCGCGAAAGCGGCGTCCTCGCGAAGCTTTCGTCGACGGCGCAAAACGAGCTCGCCAACATCGTGACGCTGCTTCTCGGCATCAGCGTCGCCGCCTCGATGCGCGCGGAATCGTTCCTCCGGCTCCAGACGCTCGGCATCATGGCGCTCGGCCTTTTCGCCTTCATACTGAATACCGCGGGGGGCGTGCTCTTCGCCAAGTTCGTCAACCTCTTCATACCGAAGGCGCGCAAGATCAATCCGATGATCGGCGCGTGCGGAATATCGGCCTTTCCGATGTCGAGCCGCGTCATACAGAAGATGGCGTTGAAGGAAGATCCGCAGAACATCATCCTCATGCACGCGGTCAGCGCGAACGTCTCGGGACAGCTCGGCTCGGTTATCGCGGGCGGTTTGCTTCTTGCCCTCGTTCCCTTGCTCGCGGGCTGATAAAGGAGGAATGTCATGAACGATATTGATAAGGGTGTAGTCTTGTTGGTCGCCGGTATGGCGGTACTGTTCGTCTTTATGGGCGTTATGATCGTGATCCTTCATTACTTCCAGAAGATCGCTTTCCGCCTCGACAAAAAATAAGCGGTTCGCGGCGACGCCCGGGGCGGCCGCCGTAACCGCGCGACCGCGAAAAAAAGCCGTTCGGCCAGGGCCGAACGGCTTTTTTTATTCGTGCGAAAGAAACGCTTTCGGTTACACGCGGTTCGCGCTGCCGAGAACGTTGACGTTCTTGTGCATGTAGAGCTTCTTGAGCTCGTCGCGGGCCGGTCCGAGGTACTTGCGGGGATCGAATTCGTCCGGCTTCTCGAAGAGGACCTTGCGGATCGCGGCGGTCATCGCGAGCCGTCCGTCGGAGTCGATGTTGATCTTGCACACGGCGCTCTTGGCGGCCTTGCGGAGCTGTTCTTCGGGGATACCGACCGAGTCGGAGAGCTTGCCGCCGAACTTCTCGATTTCCTTGACGTACTCGACGGGAACCGACGAGGAACCGTGGAGGACGATGGGGAAACCGGGGAGCTTTTTCTCGATTTCGGCGAGGATGTCGAAGGCGAGCGGGGGAGGAATCAGCACGCCGTCGGCGTTTTTGGTGCACTGGGCGGGCTTGAACTTCTGGCGTCCGTGGCTCGTTCCGATGGAGATGGCGAGGGAATCGACTCCGGTCTTCGCGACGAAGTCCTGGACTTCCTCGGGTTTGGTATAGTGGCTTTCCTCGGCGGAGACGTCGTCTTCGACGCCCGCGAGAACGCCGAGCTCGCCTTCGACCGTTACGTCGTGCTTATGGGCGTAGTCGCACACCTTCT
>JAEWMY010000052.1 GCA_023393015.1 Spirochaetota bacterium | reverse complement strand
TTGCGATAGCAATTACCTCAAATCCATTCCACTCGCCGCCCGAGGTAACGAGGACGGCGCCAATTGCGATAGCAATTACCTCAAATCCATTCCACTCGCCGCCCGAGGTAACGAGGACGGCGCCAATCACTTCCTTGCGCCGCCCGAGGGATACAATCCCGAGGACAGACGCCAAAAGCATGGACGAAATATACCAAAGATACGCCGGTTAGGCAAGAGAAGGGCAAGAATCAAAAAAAACATACTTTTTTCGTTTACCTTGTATGAAACGTTTGAAACATCTGATACAATTAAGGTATCAGACAAGTTACCGAAAAGGAGGCACGTATGGCAGGACATCGCAGTACGAGGGATTTCGCCTTTGACGTCGCGTCGGGAACCCCGCTCTATCGTCAGCTTGCCGACTTCATGAGGGAACGAATAGACAAGGGCATATGGGCCGGAGGCGACGAACTTCCCTCGGAGCACGAGCTTTGCAAGGCGAACGGACTGAGCAGGACCACGGTCAGGCTCGCGTTCGGGGAATTGATCAACGACGGCCGGATAATCCGGAAACGGGGAAAGGGCAGTTTCGTCGCGGAACCCAAACTCCGCCGTACGCTCAACAACCTGTACAGCTTCACGGACGACATGATCGACTCGGGACGCGTTCCGACGTCACGGATACTGGAAAGCGACGTACGGGAAGCCGGTCCCGATATCGCTAACGAGCTCGTAATCGGCAGGAACGACCGGGTTTTCTTCCTGAAACGGATAAGGGAAGCAGACGGACGTCCGATACTGCTCGACACGAGCTGCGTCCCGTACTCACTGTGCGAAGGCATAGAGACGGAGGACTTTTCGGCGCGCTCGCTCTACGCCACGCTCTCGGACCGGTGCTCAGTCATGCCCTATCGAGCGATAGAGACCCACGAGGTGATATCGATCCCGCAGACGGTCGCCGAGATGCTCGGGACGGAAAGCCTCTCGCCGGCCTTCCTCATCACCCGCCTCGCCTATCTCGAGGACGGGACGGTATTCGAGTATACGCAGTCGATCACTCCGGGAGACCGCTGCCGGTTCGAGATCGGGCTCAACGGGCCACGGCGCGGTATCACGCTTCAGCGCGGGTACAGAACCCATGTTTGACCAAAAACCCGGCATCGCGCGGAAGATCGAGAACGGCGACGCGTACTACACCCTTACCTGGTCGCCGCTGACGAAGGCGGACAAGTACGAGGTGACCCTCAAGGTACCCTCCGTCGCCGGGCTCTACGAACTGTATCGCATGGACAAGGACAAGAAGCTCAACCTCCTTTCGGTGACGCACGCCTGGTACGGCGGGCTCAGAAGCCAGATACGCGCCGCGATCGACCCGGACGCGACGAACGACCCGGTCAAGAAGGCGGCGCTCGAGGACGCCGAACTCTATTACCGCTACGCCCCGTCGGAATCCATGGAAGACATCCTCGACGTCGTCTGGTTCCTCCACACGGGGTACTTCCCGAACGACGTTCGCGTCGAGCACTCGGGCAGATACCGACGGATGTTCCTGAGCGAGAAAGCCCCCGACAAGGTATATTGGCTTGACTGATACGGGAAGTAATCCTTACTATTAACCACATGGAACGCGTATATGACATGGTGATAATCGGCGGGGGAACCGCCGGACTCTCTGCGGCGCAGTACGCCGGACGCTCGAACCTCAAGACGCTCGTAATCGAGGAAAAGGGAGAAGGCGGCCAGGCCACGCTGATCGATCGGCTCGAGAACTATCCGGGAATCAACGAACCCGTAAGCGGCTTCGATTTCTCCGCGGCCATGAAGGCGCAGGCCCTGAAATTCGGGGCCGAGTTCGTTTACGGAAAGGTTACCGGTCTCGGCAGGAAGGAAGACCTCTTCGTGATTCCGATAGAATCGAGCGACGAGGACCCTGTCAACTATCAGGCGAGGACCGTACTTCTCGCCACGGGAGCCGATCACCGCAAGCTCGGCGTTCCCGGCGAGGCCGAATACTACGGCAAGGGCGTTTCCTACTGCGCCACCTGCGACGGGCCGTTTTTCCGGAACAAGCATATCGTGGTGGTAGGCGGCGGAGACGCGGCGTGCGACGAGGCGGGCTTTCTCGCGCACCTCACCGACCGCGTTACCATGGTCCACCGAAAGGATAAATTCCGCGCGCAAAAGGCCATCGCCGAGCGCACGATGAAAAACCCGCATATCAGGACGCGGTTCAACACGACCGTAGCGGAGATCAGGGGAACGGAAACGAAGGTCACATCCGTCATCCTCGAAAACGCCGAGACGAAGGAACGCGAGGAGCTGGCCTGCGACGCGGTGTTCATTTTCATCGGCATGGACCCGAGAACGGAACTCGCCTCGCTCGCGAAAAAGGACGAGAACGGATACATAGTCACGGACGAAAACATGCAGACTTCCATACGGGGCCTTTTCGCGGCCGGCGACATCAGGGCGAAGTCGTTCAGGCAAATCATAACGGCAGCGGCCGACGGCGCGATCGCCGCGCACGCGGCGGCCTCCTGCATCGACGAACAGCTGTGCGGCTCGGGCCTTTGAGTCTTCGCGGTCCGCTGTCGGCGATCGCCGTTCCGCTGGCGTGCGTGGCCGCGGCGGCGTTGCTTTTCGTCTCGTCATCCTCGCGGGAAAGCGCGCTTCCCTCGTTTTGGGACGCCGCGGAAGACGCGGAACTCGCCCGCTCTATCGTCTCGGCGATGACCGACGAGGAACTGCTCGCGCAGACGCTCATGTTCGGTTGGGCCGGAGAGGATCCCTCCCCGCTCGTCGTGTCCTGGGTCAGGGACCGCGCGCTCGGCAGCATAAAGGTATTCGGCTGGAATACGGACGACACGGTCAAAGTCGCGCGATCCGTCAGGCTCCTTCAGGAAAACGCGGCCGCCGGAAGGTTCTCGATTCCCCTCTTCGTGGCGACCGACCAGGAAGGCGGTTGGATCAGGCATATCAAGGGAAACACCTCCGAAACGCCCGGGAACCTCGCCATCGGCGCGAGCGGCGTGCCGGCCGACGCGTGGTATTCGGGTTTCTATATATCGCGCGAGCTCGCGGCGCTCGGTATCAACCTGAACTTCGCGCCCACGGTAGACCTCTACACGGATCACGAGTCCACCGTCATCGGAACGCGCTCGTTCGGCGAGGACCCCGTCGCGGCGGGAGTGCTCGGCGCTGCCTTCGTCGCGGGAAGCAGGGCCGCCGGCGTGCTCACCACGGCGAAGCACTACCCCGGTCACGGCGACACGGGACTCGACAGCCACGGACGGCTTCCGGTCATCGGGATATCGAGAAAGACGCTGTTCGAGCGCGAGCTCGTGCCCTTCGACATACTCATCAAGTCGGGCGTGAGCGCGGTAATGCCGGGACACCTCTGCTTCCCGCGCGTCACCGGGACGAACGAACCCGCCACGTTTTCCCGCGAGTTTATCGGGAATATACTCAAGAAGGAACTCGGCTTCGACGGACTCGTGATCACGGACGACATCATGATGAACGGGGCGACCGAATACGCGGGTAGCGTCTCGCGCGCGGTACAGCTCGCCATCGAGGCGGGAAACGACATCGTGGAATCCTCGACGACGCCCGGCTTTGGCGACGCGTTCTGGACCGCGACGCTCCAGAAGATGTCCGGGTCGCCGGCGTTCCGCGCGCGGGTCGCCGACGCGGCGCGGCGCGTGCTCGAGGCGAAACTCGCCTACTTCAAGGACGACTCCGCAGTCCCGATCCTGCCGGACGTCTCGAAGATACCCGAACGCGTTCCGGACCGCGAGGGAGGTCGTTTCTTCCTCTCGCAGGCGGTGCGTTCGGTAACCCTCGTTCGCGGCGAGCTCAAGCCCGTGGCCGCGCGGGGAAAGGGAACGGTGATCGCGGGCGCGTATCCGGCCTTTCTCGAGGAGGGAAAACGACGCTTTCCCGACGCGAAGGCTTCTCCCCTCAACGACTCGTTCCTCAACCTCGCGCGATCCGCCGACACCGTCATCCTCTGTCTTTCGTCGAAGGATCAACGCGGCTATCTATGGGAACTGCGCCGTCTCGGCAAGCGCGTCATCGTCGTCTCGGCGCAATCACCCGTCCTTCTCAACGACATACCTCCCGTCGAGGCCGCGATCGCCGTCTACGGCTACTCGCACTGGTCCTTCAAGGCCGCGTTCGGGGCGATCTCGGGAGATTTCGTCCCGACGGGAACGATGCCCGTGAAGGACGTCCGTTGAGCGCGGCGGTCGAGCGAGTGACGGAGACGCGCTTCGGCGAATGCGTCGCCTTCCTACGCGAACGCGAATGGAGATGCGTTACCCTCGCGAGCCATTTCGCCGCGAACGGTTGCCCGCGTTACGGAGCGGAGACCCTCGCGGACGCCTTTGTCGTCGTATCCGAGGGGGAAGCGGGCATCGGCGCCGGTGCCGCCGCCGAAAGGGTCACAGGGGTCGTCGCGCTGACCCGGACCGGCATACTCCTTCATTGTCTCGATCGTCCCGGAGACCCTGCCGCCTTGAGGGAATCGCTGACGCGCTCGGTTGACCTGAAATCGGTACGGTGCGTACTCGGCCCGTCCGACGGAACGCGGTTTCTTGAGGGCGCTACGGGACGGACGCCGTATCGCTCCGTGGCCTATACCCTTATGGTCTCGGAGACGGAACCCGAGGAACGTCAGCCGCCCGACCCCGGAAACGCGACCGGCGACGATCGGCTCGCCTTTGTCAGGTGCGCGCCCGACGACGCGGTCGCCCTGCTTTCCCTCCAGGAGGGATACGAGCGGGAGGAGGTCGTGCCGCCGGGCGATCCCTTCGACAGGAAGGCGTGCCGGATCATGCTCGAGCGTTCGCTCGCGAAACAGGCGATCTACGCCGCGCGGGCGGGCGGGCGTTTCGTCTCGAAGGCCGGCACGAACGCGCGCGGATTCGGGTGGGATCAGCTGGGCGGGGTGTATACCGATCCGGCATGGAGGGGTCGAGGACTGGCGAAGGCGCTGGTAGCGCACGTCGTGCGGGAACGCCGCAGAAAGGGACGAAAGGTCGTCCTCTTCGTGAAGGACGGCAACGATACCGCCCGCGGGGTGTACGAGGCAACCGGGTTCAGGCGGGATTCCCCGTTCCGGATTTCGTATTTTTAACCCGTCTTTTATGTCGAATTAGGGAAATTATATTTGATTTTCGCGGCTCGCCCACTATACTGGAGTATACGGGGGTACGCAGCATGGCGCCGGTCCTGGTAGTGGAAGACAACGAGATCAACGCGGAGATCATCATGACCCTGCTCGGAGAACGCGGCATCCCGACGGAACTCGCCGTAGACGGCGTCGAATCGGTGGAAAAGTGCTCCGGTAAAAGCAAGGATTACTACTCGCTGATTTTAATGGACATACACATGCCGCGCATGAACGGATACGAGGCCGCTCTGAAGATAAAAAAAGAACTCTTCATGAAGGCGCCGATCATCGCGCAAACCGCCACGCACGCAACGCCCGAGTCGATTCACGAACACCAGGGGTACATTACCGACTACCTGTTCAAGCCGTTCCGCCCGGAACAGCTGTTCGAGCTCATCGAGCGGTACATAGGCTGACGCTCCGGGACCGCGATACCCTTACGAACCCAATTCCCTCGACCGGTTCCACGCGGCCATGGCGGCGTCGATAACGGCGGACCGGAAGCCCTTTTCCTCGAGCTTCGCGACGGCCGCGATCGTGGTGCCCGCCGGAGAGCACACCCCGTCCTTGAGCACGCCGGGGTGAGTACCGGTTTGCAGGACCATCTCGGCCGACCCGCGGAGGGTTTGCGCCGCGTACCTGATCGCCTGCGCGCGCGGGATTCCCATGCGCACCGCGGCGTCGGCGAGGGCCTCGATAAAAAGATAGCCGTACGCGGGGCCCGAACCGGAAACGGCCGTCACCGCGTCCATCATGGATTCGGCGGTGATCTCGGTAAGCCCGGTCAGGCTCAATATCCTCCGCAATTCCTCGACCTCTCCCGCGGAGCATCCGGCGTCGGGCGCTATCGCGGTCATTCCCGAGCCTACGGCGGACGGCGTGTTCGGCATGATGCGGATGATCTTGGGATGCCGGTCGAGATGTTTCTTGATCTGCTCGATACGCACGCCCGCGGCCATCGAGACGATCACCGTATCCTGACCGAGCGCCTGCGAGATTTCCTCGAGCACCGAAAAAAGAAACTGCGGTTTCACCGCGAGGAATACGTAGTCGCACGAGGAGGCCACGTCGCGGTTCGAGGCCGCGGTCCTGCATCCGGTTTTCCTGCAAAACGCCTCGGTCTTCACGGGATCGGCGTCGCGCACGATCACCTGTTCGGCGCCGACGGTCTTGACGACGGCCTCCATGAGCGCGGAGCCCATGACGCCCGTCCCGATGCATCCAGCCTTGATCCTTTCCATAACAGCCCCCTCGTCCCGGCTTAGGCCCGAGCCAGAAAAACGGTTCCTTCCTGCGTCCCGTTCGCGAGCGACTCCAAAAAACGCGGCCTTCCGCCGTTCGCGAGCAGCATCGGGATGCCGTAGGAGGTGACCTTCTCGGCCGCCTCGAGCTTCGTCGCGATGCCGCCCGTCCCGAAACCGTTCGTGGAACCGATAGTGATCGTATTGCGCAGCGAGGCGAGATCGGGAACCTCGCCGATCAGCCTCGCGTCGGGAAATTCCTTCGGGTTCTTGTCGTACACCCCGTCGATGTCGCTCAGCAAGATCAGGAGATCCGCGCTCCAGAGTATGGCGGTATGCGCGCTCAGGTTGTCGTTGTCGCCGATCTTTATCTCGTCGTACGAAACGGAATCGTTCTCGTTGATGATCGGGACGACGCCCTCGTCCACGAGCGTGAATATCGTGTTCCGCATGTTGAGCGTCCGTTGGTCGTCCTGAAAGTCCTCCTTCGTCAGAAGGAGTTGTCCGATGTGGATACCGACCGAGCCGAAGGCGTTTCGCCAGTTGTCCATGAGCTCGACCTGGCCGATGGCGCAGAGCGCCTGGCGGTAGTGGATGTCCTTCTTTCGCGCCCAACGGTCGAGCGTGGAAAGGCCGGCGACCTGGGCGCCCGAGGAGACGAGCACGATCTGCTTTCCCCGCGCCATGAGATCGGCGCACTGGGAGGCGAGGTCCGCCATGAAATCGGGATTGATCTTTCCGTCCGCCTTCGCGAGCGTGTTCGAGCCGATCTTGATGACGATCTTTCGCGATTCGGCGATTACCTTCTTGATCATGGCCGCGTCTGTCCTTCGCCCTCGATGAGGTACTTGGTGGTAGTGAGGGCCGAAAGGCCCATGGGCCCGCGCGCGTGAAGCTTTTGCGTGCTGATGCCGAGCTCGGCGCCCATGCCGAACTGCCCGCCGTCGGTAAAGCGGGGCGAGGCGTTGACGTAGACGCACGCGGAGTCGACGTTCCGCTGGAAGGCGCGGGCGTTGTCGCGCGACTTCGTCACGATGGTCTCCGAATGCTTCGTTCCGTGCGCGTCGATGAACGCCGTCGCCTCCTCGAGCGAGTCGACGACGCGGCACGCGAGGACGTAGTCGAGGAACTCGCATCCCCAGTCGCCGTCCGCCGCGCGGACGACGTTCGGATAGTCGTCGCCCGAAAGAACGGCGAACGAACGCTCGCAGCAGCGAAGCTCAACCCCGCCAGCCCGGCCTGTCCTGGAGGCATACTTCTCGAAGGAGGCGCGCACGAGCGGAAGGATCTCGGCCGCGCGGGAAGAATGCACGAGAAGAACGTCGACGGAGTTGCACGCCGCGGGTTTCTGTATCTTCGCGTTCTCGACGATGGAGACTGTCATGACGGCGTCGCCGGTTTCGTCGACGTATACGTGGCACACGCCCGAGCCCGTCTCGATGACGGGAACGCGCGCGGTCTCGACGACGCGGCGGATGAGGGCGGCCCCGCCCCTCGGGAGGGCGACGTCTATCTTGCCGACGGCGTTGAGTATCCAGTCGACGTCCGCGTGGCCGTCGGCTCCCGTTCCCGGCTCCGAAAGCGCGAGGGCGTCGGCGACGCCGCCTGAGGACTCGAGCCCCGCGCGCATCGCCTTGACGATAGCCCGGTTCGACTCGAGCGCCGAGGAGCTGCCGCGCAGCAAGACCGCGTTCGCGCTCTTGTACGCGAGCGCGAAGGCGTCTACGGTAACGTTGGGTCGCGACTCGTAAATGACCGCGACCACGCCGATCGGCACGCGCACCTGGCGTATCTCGAGCCCGTTCGGCACCGACCATCCCGCGACGACCTGTCCCACGGGGTCGGTTTGCTCGGAGAGCGAGCGGAGGGCGGCGTCGATGTCGTCGAGCGCGTGGTCGTCGAGGGCGAGTCGCTGGATGAGGCTTTCCGTCATGCCGCCCGCGCGCGCCTTTTCCACGTCGCGCGCGTTCGCCTCGAGTATCCCGTCCCTCGCCTCGCGGATCGAGCGGGCGACCGCGAGCAGGGCGAGGTTCTTCTGCTCCGCCGTGCAACGAGCGAGTCGGGAAGACGCCGAACGAAGGACGGAACAGACGGCATCGAGATTCATGGGAGACTCCTAGAAGTTCGCCAGGAAGCAGATCCCGAGAAGGACCGCGGCCCGGCATTTTTCCTCAGACCAGTCCTTGTGGGCCGGCAGGCTGTTGATATAGTACCAGAAAAAGCCGAAGTCGGGATCGATGCGGACGGCGTACTCGAGGAATCCGTCGGCCTTCGCGAGCGAGCCGAACAGGAGGTAAACTACGTCGTGGAGCACGGGAAGGAATTCCGAAAGCGAGGTATGGTAGTCGTAACGCGAAAGGTTCTTGCACAGCGTGTTGATGCGGAAGAGCATCTCTTCCTTCATGGCCTCGTCGGCCTTCTCGACCCAGGTCTTTTGTACGAGGAGCTCGAGATTCCGCTGAAATCCCGTCACGAGCTTGCGTTCGGCGGCGTCGCGGCCCGCGTCCTTTCCGGACACGATAACCCTGAAATCGCCCTGATCGCCGAACGCGGCGGCGAGTTGTACTGCTGACGCCGAGATCACGTTCGCGCTCGCGGTAGAAACGAACTTGGGCAGGACCTCTGTCGCCGCCTTTTTCACCACGTCGGGCATCGCGTCGTCATTCTCGAAGATGGAGCTTTGCATTACTTACCATGGATTTTTCTCCTTTTTTTGTCAAGGGCATGGGCGTCGCGCACGCTCTCGGGAACGCGCCAACCTTGACCTCAGGGCTCCAAAAAGGTACCTTATATATATGGAAGTCATGACGCTCGGGGAAGAAGTCCTCCGCCAAAAGGCGCAGCCGGTGCCCGAAATAGACGATAGCGTACGGGATCTCGTGCGCGAGATGTTCGTCACCATGGAAGAAAAGGACGGGGTAGGACTGGCCGCTCCCCAAGTGGGAAAAAGCTTGCGGTTGTTCGTCATCAAGGTGGACGACGGCGTGGAACGGACGTTCATCAACCCGCAGATCGTCGCGACGTCGCAGGAGACCTGCGGCTACGAGGAAGGCTGCCTCAGCATACCGAAATCGTGGGAGAACGTGACGAGACCGGAACGGGTCACGGTACAGGCGCTCAACGAGCGGGGACGCAGGTTCACCCTCGAGGCGGACGGACTTCTCGCGCGCGCGATCCAGCACGAATACGATCACCTGGAAGGAATACTCTTCATCGACCGCATAGATCCCGCGAAAAAGGCTAAAATCGAGGAACGATTCCGGAAAGCCGCCGACAAAAAGGAATCCTGACGCGCATGTTGCGGATACTGTTCGCGGGAAGCCCCGAGTGCGCCGTCCCGGCCCTCGAAGAACTCGCGCGCCGGCATAAAATCGTCGCCGTGCTCACTAATCCGCCGGCCCCGGCCGGACGGTCCGGCGTTCCGGTACCGACTCCCGTCGCCCTCGCCGCGCGAAGGCTCGCGGAAGAAGGACTTATCGACTCGAACGTCCCCGTGCTCGCGCCCGAGAAAATCAACGACGACGCTCGGGACGAAATTCGCTCGTTGCTTCCAGACTGCATGGCCTGCTTCGCCTACGGCAAGATATTCGGGCCGAAGACCCTCGCGCTTTTTCCGAAAGGCTCGTACAACGTCCACCCGTCCCTCCTTCCCCGCTGGCGCGGATGCGCCCCGATACCGGCCGCCATACTCGCCGGAGACGCGGAAACCGGGGTGACGGTGCAGCGAATGGCCCTGGAGATGGATTCGGGCGACGTGCTCGCGCAAATCCGCTTTCCGCTCGACGGAACCGAGTACGCGGACGAGCTTTTGGACCGTGCCGCGCGCGCGGGGGCTCCCCTGCTCGCCGACGTGCTCGACGAAGTCGAGAGCGGTACCGAACGGGGACAACCGCAGGATTCCTCGCTGGCGACCTTTTGCTCCATGCTCAGGAAGGAAGACGGTCTCATCGACTGGGAACTCGACGCGGCTGCGGTATCGGCGAAGGTACGGGCGTTCCATCCCTGGCCCGGCGCCCATACGCGTTCCGCGTCGGGCGGGCCCGACGGTCCGGGATCCACGCTTATCGTGCACCGCGCCCGCGTCGCGACGGAGGATGCCGCGCTCGCGTTCGGCGTAGCGGCCGCGAGTCCGGGAACGGTGCTCGGAGTAGACAAAAAAGAGGGAATTCTGGTACAAACGGGTAACGGGGTTATAGCCCTCGAGACCCTTCAGTGGCGAACGAAAAAAATCCTTGACTGGAAGTCATTCATGAACGGATCGCGGGACTTCGTCGGCTCCGTGCTCGGGAACAAAGGACAATCGACATGAGATTCAATCTTTCCGACTTTCGCGTCAACTTCGAAACGCTCGCGGAGAGGCTTCGCGAAAACGCCCGAACGGTCATCCTGACCGGCATAACCGTGCTTCTGCTTACGGTCTCGGCGTGCGCCGTCGTTTTCTTCCTCTCGCTCCGCGGGAGCGAGCAAGTCATGGTTCCCGACGTGCGCGGAAAGGATTTGGCCGTCGCCATGCTCGAGATGCAGGCCAAGGAACTCTATCCCCGTGTACAGCTCAAATTTTCCGACAAGCCCGACGACAGGGGAACGATACTCGAGCAAAGCCCGTCGCCGGGCGCGATCGTCAAGGCCGGACGGAGGATCAACGTAACCGTCAGTCGCGGCGTCATCATGGAACGCGTCGAGAACTACGTCGGGCAGAGCGTCGACGACGTCAGGATCAACCTCCAGGCGATGTTCACCTCCACGAACACACCGCTCATCGTCATCACGGAACCGCCGCTTCCGCGTTTCAGCGCGGCGCCCGCGGGAACCGTTCTCGAGCAGAATCCGCTTCCCGACACCCCGATAACCGGCCCCATCAAGCTTGACCTCGTGGTGAGCAAGGGTCCGGAAAACGACAGGACGACCGTGCCTAACGTCGTCGGCCTCTCGATACCCGCGGCTCTCGCCGAGATAGGCGCGGGCCAGGTCGTATTCGATTTCACGTCGCGCGCTCCCGAGGGAGCGGAACGCGCCGGAACCGTGGTCTCGCAAATGCCGGCCGGAAACTCGCAAGTCACGAGTTATTCGCGCGTCTCGACCGTGATCGCCCTGCCGGTAAATCCCACCGACGGACTCGTTTACGGCGTCTTCCAGGAAACCCTCCCCGAATACCCCTACCCGTTTACGATAAAGCTTTCCGCCATAGCGCCGACGGGAGAACGAACGCAACTCGTCTCCCTGAAGCATCCCGGCGGGCCGTTCTCCGTTCCGTACGCGGTTCCCGAGGGAACCGTCCTTTCGCTCACGATCCTCAACAAGGAAGTCGGCACCTACGAGATCCACGCGCCCGATCAGGAAAACTGAGCGGGCTCTCCCGGAGCAGGACATACGCGGAAAAAACAAGCGAAAGGACGAATGAACGAAAAAAAAACGGACGCCCCCGAAGGGCGCCCGTTTTTTTTGTCCGTTAAGCGCGGCTTAGCGTTTCGCGTATACCTTCGGGAGGACGAACATGCCCCCGACGAAAACCGCGAGAGCCGCGATCCATCCGACGAGATCGCTGAGGAAGATTCCCCCCGCGGCGAAACCCGCGAGACTCGCCGCGGCCACGAAGATGGCGTAGGGAAGCTGCGTCGACACGTGCTCGAGGTGCGGGCACCCGGCCCCGGTCGACGAAAGGATCGTCGTGTCCGATATGGGCGAGGCGTGATCGCCGAATACGGCGCCGCTCAACACGGCCGCCACGCTGATCATCGAGGCGTTTACGAGCTCGCCCCCGGCGAGTCCGCGCGCCTGCGCGAGCGCGACGACGATCGGCATGACGATGGGGATCATGATCGTGAAGGTACCCCAACTCGTTCCCGTCGAGAAGGAGATGACGGCGGAAAGGACGAAGACCACCACGGGCAGGGCCCACACGGGGAAACCTCCGTCAACGACGACCTCGGAGAGATATTTCGCGAGCCCGAGCCCGCCGTCCGCGGGAGCCGACTTGATGACGCCGCCGATCGTCCATGCCATCGTGAGCACGATGAGCGCCGGAACCATCGAGCCGATGCCGTCCTTGAGCGCCTCGGAGGCGCTCTTCACGGTAAGGAGCCTGCGGGCCAGGTAATACACGTACGTGATGACGAGGGTGAACACGGCCGAGTAAAAGAGGGCCACCGACGCGTCCGTGTCGTTGAAGGCACGGGCGAGCGGGATCGAGGCGAAGGCCTCGCCGAGCGTCTTGACCGACTCTCCGTCGACGGCGCCGAGCCAGGTCGTGAGAGGGAAGAATACGAGGGCCGTCACGATGAGCGTGATGATGGGAAACACCATGTCGAGGGCGCGCGCGCGCGGGTTCTCTACGTGGTCGACCTCTCCCGGGGCCGCGCCGTACTTGTCAGCGCTCCAGAGCGCGCCGCCGGACTCCGCGAGCCGTTCGGAAGCCGCCATCGGCCCGAAGTTGCGGTTCGTGAGCGCCACGACGACGACCATCACGAGGGTAAGCAGGGCGTAGAGGTTATAGGGTATCGATCGGATGAAGAACTCGAACTCGGTCACGCCGAGCTCTCCGAACTTGTCGGACCCCTTTACCACCGACATGACCGTCACGACCCAGCTCGACACCGGGGCGATGATGCACACGGGCGCGGCCGTCGAGTCGAGGATATACGCCAGTTTCGCGCGCGACACGCGATGCTTGTCGGTTACCGGTCGCATGATCGTCCCGACGGCGAGCGAGTTGAAGTAATCGTCGATGAATATCAAAAGCCCGAAAAACCAGGCGGTGATCTGCGAACTCTTGCGCGTCTTCAGGTGTCCGCCGGCCCATACGCCCATGGCGCCCGACGCGCCCGTCCTCGAGAGCATCCCGACGAGTCCGCCGAGCAGGGCGCAAAAGAGGAAGATGCGGATATTCCAGCCGTCGTTGAGGGCCGCGGCGAGAAGGTCGGTCGTGTTGATCAGAGCGACGGCGGGGTTTCCTCCCGCCACGATAAGCACTCCCGAAACGATGCCGAGAAACAGGGAGACGATCACGTCCTTGGTCAAAAAGGCGAGGGCGATCGTGAGAAGGGGAGGTATGAGACCCCATGCGCCGAAATGTTCCATCCTGAAGCACTCCTTGGGAAACCCGCCATGCGGGCGAATCGATCCGAGTCATTGTAACCCGGAAAACCCGCCTTCTCAATAAATTTCGCGCGGGTACCGTCCGGCACTTCCAGCGAAACGCCTTTTGCGGTATCCTCATCGACAATGGAAACGAAAGTATGCCTGGTATTGACGGCCCCGACGCTCAGGGAGGATCTCGCCCTGGTCGAACTGTACCGGAAATGGATCGATATCGCGGAACTCAGGGTCGACTGCCTCTCGCCCGAGGAGCGACTCAATTTCCGTCGCTTCCCGGAAATGGCGGGATTGCCCTGCATCCTCACCATCAGGAGAAAATCCGACGGCGGACAGTTTCTCGAGGGCGAGGGGTCCAGAACCGCGATGCTCGCGCGCGGCCTCGCGTTCGCGGACATCAACCCGGCGAAGAACTTCGCGTACATAGACCTCGAGGAAGACCTCCAGGTACCGAGCGTGGAGGAAGCGGCCCGCGCCTTCGGAACCCGCATCATACGAAGCGTGCACAACATGACAGGCCCCGAACCCGACATCCGCTCGCGGGTGCAAAGGCTGCGGAGAACGAAGGACGAGATCGCCAAGATCGCCTTCATGCCGCGGGGCCTCGGCGACGTCACCCGGCTGTTCCGCGAGGCCAAGCAATGCGCCGGGGAGGAATACATACTCATCGCGATGGGACCGTACGGGCTTCCCTCGCGCGTCCTCTCGCCGATACTCGGCTCCTCGATCTGTTTCGTCTCGAGCGAGGAATCGATACGGAGCCAGGGCGGGACGGGAAGCGTCCTCGGGCATCTCGACCCCGTAACCATCAACGAAATCTACAACATACGCGGGATCACGCCCGAAACGAAAGTCTTCGGCGTGACGGGCAGCCCGCTCAACGCCACCTCGAGCCCGCTCATCCACAACAAGGGGTACCGCAAGCAGGGGATAAACGCCGTGTACCTGCCGATTCGCGCTGACACCGTCGAGGAATCGCTTGAGTTCGCGGACGAAACCGGCATCGACGGGCTTTCGGTCACCTTCCCGTTCAAGGAATCGGTCCTGCCGAACCTCGACGAGATATCGGCGCAAACCGGGGAGATCGGCGCGTGCAACACGATCGTCAGGAACGGCGCGGGATGGAACGGCTACAACACCGACGCGCCCGGCTTCTCGCGCGCCCTGCTCGGTTTCCTCGGAAGGAAGGACCTCAAGCGTCTCCGCGTCTCGATCATCGGCGCCGGAGGGGCGGCGCGCGCGGTAACGCACGCCGTTCGCGAGCTCGGCGGGAAGGCGTGCGTCTTCAACCGCACGACCGACAAGGCGCGAGAGCTCGCCACGAAATACAACTTCAAGTGGGCCTCGCTGGACGCCGGAAACCGCATACTCCTCGAAAGTTATTCGGACGTCATCATCCAGACGACCAACGTCGGCATGTCTCCGGAAACGGAACACGACCCGATCGACTTCTACTCGTTCAACGGGCACGAAGCCGTGTACGACGTCATCTACCATCCGGAACGGACCAGGATGCTCCGCCGCGCGGAAAAGGCCGGCTGCAGGGTCTGCAACGGATACACCATGCTGCAATACCAGGCGTATCTTCAGTATCGCCTGTTCACGGGAGTCGAATATGACGAATGAACCGCTGTCCCCCGCCGGGCAAAAAACGCTTGCCGCACGCCACGCCGTCGACGATCTCGTCAGGCGAGGAGAGATCGCGAGCGGGATGAAACTCGGGCTCGGCACGGGATCGACCGCCATGCCCGCCGTCGCGCGCGTAGCCGAACTCGTGAGGGACGGAACGCTCGCGGGGATCCGCGCGGTCGCGACGAGCTTCCAGACGACGATCGCCTGCGAGGAGCTCGGTATCCCGGTGTTTTCGCTGAACTCGCGCGAGATCGGCGGAAGGCTCGACCTCGCGATCGACGGGGCCGACGAGATCACGGCCGACAAGCGGCTCATCAAGGGGGGCGGCGCGGCGCTGTTGCTGGAAAAGATCGTCGCCTACAACGCGACGCGTTTCGTGATAGTCGCCGACGCCTCGAAGGACGTCCGGTCGATCGGCGTCAAGTTTCCCCTGCCCGTGGAGATCGTCGCCGAAGCGCGCGTCAGCGCGACGCGCGCGCTCGAACGCCTCGGCGCGGAAGTTCGCCTCAGGGAAGGCGTCAGGAAGGCCGGTCCCGTCGTGACCGACAACGGCAACCTCATACTCGACTGTCTCTGGAAGCCGGGTCCCTCCGGCGGGCGTCCCTTCGACCCCGACGAGATGGAATCGCTCGTCAACGCCATCGTCGGCGTCGTCGAAAACGGACTCTTTACCCGCAACATTCCTACGGTCTACGTCGCCCGGGCCGACGGTACGGTCGAACGCCGCTAACGGCTCACGCTGTCATCAGGCGCGCACGCGGCTTGCTGGCGCGCACGCTGTCATCAGGCGCGCACGCGGCTTGCAGGCGCACCACGAAACCATCAGGCGCTCACGCGACTTGCAGGCGTGGCGCTGTCATCAGGCGCGCCACGTAGCCATCAGGCGCGCACGCGGCTTGCTGGCGCACACGCTGTCATCAGGCGCGCACGTGGCTTGCAGGCACGCACGCTGTCATCAGGCGCGCCACGTAGCCATCAGGCGCGCACGCTGCCATCAGGTGCGCACGCTGTCATCAGGCGCGCACGCGGCTTGCAGGCACGGCGCTGTCATCAGGCGCTCACGAGGCTTGCAGGCGCGCACGCTGTCATCAGGCGCGCCACATAGCTATCAGGCGCTCACGCTGTCATCAGGCGCGCACGCGGCTTGCAGGCGCACCACGAAAC
>JAEWMY010000043.1 GCA_023393015.1 Spirochaetota bacterium | reverse complement strand
GATAGCCATGAGAAGAATGCCGTCCATGATTTTCCCGGAAGATATTTCGATATTCTTCGGCATTCTTCTCCAAGAGAAACCGCGACCGCGGTTTCTCGGGTAGCTGCCAGGCTTTTTTATTAAAGCGTCTCTTTCGAGACGCTTTAATAAAAAAGCGGGAGATTCGCGTAACGATTCTCCATGGCTTTCCGATTTTTATGAAAACGGCTCACCGCAAGGTGGGCCGTTTTCGTCTATCGGATATCTGAAAAATGTGTACAGCGAGCTCGCGAAACGATATAATGCCGCATGCGTTCACGTCTTTCGATGGACAAGCTGCAACTTTTCGGCTATTTCGTTGGCTTGTCTCTGATCGGTTCTTTTATCCTGAGTCTTCCCCCGATGTATGCCGGCGGCGTATCCGTTCCGTACGTTGACGCGCTCTTTACCGCCGTTTCTGCCGTGTGCGTGACGGGTCTTTCCACCGTACCGATGAACGTATACACCCCCGCAGGTTTCGTAACAGTCATGATTCTCATACAGTTCGGCGGACTTGGTATCGTTTCCTTTTTTTCCCTCTACATCGCCGTTCCTCAAAGGAAGGTATCGCTCGTAAACAGGGCGGTTATCAGGGATTTCTTCATAGATGATGTAGAGACGGAGCCCAGAAAAATCGTGCGCTCGATCTTCGTATTCACGATACTGATAGAGACCTTGTGCGCGGTTCCCCTCTATCTCGGCTTTCGTTCGGCGGGGGCAGTAAATCCGTTGCTCGACGCGATCTTCCATTCCGTTTCCGCCTTTTGCAACGCCGGTTTTTCGACGTATGACGACAGTTTGGCGGGATTTTCCGCGAATGACCTAGTGATCGTTCCGGTATTCGTTCTTTTCGTTACCGGTGGTATCGGGTTTATCGTACTGACGGATGTTGCCAGAAGGATTACCGGTTTTCGTTCTCGCCTGAGTTTTCATTCAAGGCTCGTTCTTGCCCTGACGGGTTCTCTGTTGTTTATCGGGGGGCTCGTTTTCTTTCTTGCGGAACTTAACGGCGCCTTCTCCGGGATGGGTATCGGGCGCGGCGCGTTTCTCGCGGTATTTCAGGCGGCGACCCCGCGTACCGCGGGTTTCACCGTTGTGCCGCAAAGTTCTTTCTCGCCGTTCGTCAGTTTTTTTACCGCGATACTGATGTTTGTCGGCGGTTCCCCGGGATCGATCGCGGGCGGCGTCAAGACCACCACCTTTTTTCTCGTATTGCTGTACGCGATTCGGGGAAATCCGGATATGCGTGGCCTGAACGTCGGCAAGAGAAACCTTGATACGGCTTTGATCGAGCGGGCTTTCAGCATCGTGGCGAAGAGCCTTATTATCGTTTTGGCCGTGATCTCCGCGCTCTACATAACCGAGCGCGTCGCCATTGAATCGGGAGCGATCCGGCTGTTCGACGTGATTTTCGAGACGGTTTCGGCGTTCGCCACGGTCGGGTTGTCGCTCGGTATAACGGGTACCCTGACGACCGCAGGAAAGCTTGTTGTAATACTTGCCATGTTTATCGGGCGAACCGGCGTATTCGCCATGGCGCTCGGTTTCGCTAAGACCGACAAGGAACGCTTCGTGGAGTACCCCTCCGCGCGCGTGATGATCGGATAGGGGAGGAGTCATGAAACAATTCGCTATCATCGGACTCGGTGCGTTCGGGATTCGCATGCTCGAGGAATTGCTGTCGGTGACGAACGAGATTATCATCATCGACAAGGACAGGGACATAATCGAGAAGTACAAGGATTCCGCGAAGGCCGCCTATATCACCGACGCGATCAACGAGGCCGCGCTCTCGAAGATCGTTCCGAAGGATATAGACGCCGTCATCGTGGATCTCGGGGGCAAGATTGAAGTGTCCATCATGGCTACGAACTATCTCAAGAAGATGGGCGTCAAGGATATCGTCGTAAAGGCGCAAACGGACGAGCACGGTGAGGTTCTCTCGATGGTAGGCGCCACACGCGTCATATATCCCGATCGCGAAGCCGCCATGCACGTGACGCCCTTGCTCGTCTCATCCCTCCTGTTCAATTTCCTGCCCATATCCGACAATCTGGCTCTCGCCGAAGTGGGAGCGAACGAGTATTGCGTCGGGAAAACCCTGCTGGAGGCGAATCTGAGAAAGACGTTCGGATTGAACGTCGTCGCGATGCGTACCGTCGAAAGCGATAAGTTCGCCTTCATCAGCGATCCCTCGTATATGTTCAAGGAAAGCGACGTATTGCTCGTGGCGGGCTCGGAGGAAAGCATAAACTCGTTCTCCCGCGAGGAGGAAACCGTCGGGAAACGCGGTTTCGGCGCCGTGTTCAAAAACCTGTTTCCGACGGGAAGATAACGGGAACGACCGTCAAAGGCCTTTATCGCACGTGCCGTTTTTTTACTTCGGCAGGTTCCTCGCGTAGAGTCGCGACATGTCCGAAAGCCATGCCGCCTTTTCCGACGAGAAGTGTTTTTCTTCCATTCGCCAGGACCAATTTGTCCCGAGGGTGGATGGAGCGTTCATGCGCCCTTCGCTCCCGATAGAAAAGATGTCCTGGAGCGGAAAAACCGCGAAAACCGCGACCGACATCATCGCTAGCCGTATCAACTCCGGCACGAGCGGTGTCTCGTCCGAGTCGATACCGAGGTATTCCCGGATCATTCCGAGCTCGGGGGCCGCGGCCCCGTCGAGCCAGCCCTGCATCGTGTCGTTGTCGTGCGTTCCCGTATACGCGATCGTACGCGGTTCGTACATGTGCGGCAAGAAGGAATTCGTGAACCCGTTCTTGCCGGCCTCGTTCGCGTCGAAGGCGAATTGAAGCACGCGCATGCCCGGCAAGTCGAAGTCGTCACGGAGTGCGCGTACCTCGTCGGTTATCACGCCGAGGTCCTCCGCCAGTATCGGCACGTCTCCGAGTTCCTTCCTTACGGCGGCGAAGAAATCGTGATCGGGTCCCTTGACCCATTCGCCGTTCATCGCGGTTTTTTCGGCGGCCGGAACCGACCAGTAGCTTTCGAATCCCCTGAAATGGTCTACGCGCACGAAATCGACGAGCGCGAGTGTCGCGCCGATCCGACGCTTCCACCAGGCATATCCGTCCCGTTTCATCGCCTTCCAGTCGTACAGGGGGTTTCCCCACAGCTGTCCGGTTTCGCTGAAGTAGTCCGGCGGAACGCCAGCCACCCGGCGCGGCGTGCCGTCCGGGTTCAGCTGGAACAGGGACTGGTTCGCCCAGACGTCGGAGGAATCGGCCGCGACGAAGATCGGTATGTCGCCGATTATCGAAATACCCCTCGAATTGGCGTATTCCCTGAGCGCCGACCATTGTCGATAAAAGAAAAACTGGATGATACGCTCGATCTCTATTCCTTTCGCGCGCGACTCCTTCCACTCGCGAAGGGACTTCGGGTTCCGCGTCGCGAGATCCTTCGGCCAGTAGTTGTTCCACAGTTTTCCCTGAAGCCCGGCCCGCGCGGCCTTTTCGTCGTAGTGTCCCTTGATGTCGCGAAAGAGCGCGTAGTCTTCGAGCCAGTACGCGTTCTTCTTGACGAATACCCCGTACTCGGGAGAAGTACCCGCCGCGGCGAAGGCTTCGGCCGCGATTCGTAAAAGGGGATTCTTCCAGCTGACCACGGCTCCGAAATCGACCGATCGCGATGAGGCGATAGCGGCGGGAGGCGCGCATTCCCCGGGAGAGATGAGACCGTCGGTAACGAGGGCGTCCAGATCGATGAGAAGGGGATTGCCCGCGAACGTGGAAAAAGACGCGTATGGTGAGTCTCCGTAGCCCGTAGGACCCAGGGGCAGTATCTGCCACAGGGTTTGACGCGCTTCTGCGAGCCAGTCAACGAACCGGTATGCCGCCTTTCCGAGCGTACCGATTCCCGGTGAACCCGGCAAGGATGTGGGATGTAACAGAATACCGCTAGATCGACGCAGGTGCATGTATCCTCCATACCGGAAAGTAAACCGGTTTACCTAACTATACGGTACTTTTAGAAACGACACAAGGCAAGCATAAAAAAAACCGCCGGGGCGGCGGTTTTTTTTTAAGGACTGTAAACGCTGTTTCTCCTGATTACTTTTCCGCGATCAGGAGGGATTTCACGTCAAGTTTGAGATCGGTCACGTAGTCGCCCCGATCGTGTTCCTTGAGCGCCTTGATCTGGATACAATCCGGCTTCGGCTCGAGATAGAGCACGACGTCGATGTCGTCCTTATAGGGCGCGAGAACCGAAGGAAGCCCTTTCTCGCTCGTTTCCGCGTTCGCGCTGTACCAAACGGTGCAACCGATGGTCTTGGCGAACTCCCGCATCTGTTTCATGCTCTCCGGAACCGCGCGCGAGAAGTCGAAGCCGTCTACGATGACGGCCTCGGGCTTCGCCCCGCCCTCGGCGAGTGCCGTGATCGTCTTGATCACCTGCGTGGTCTTCACCGAGTCCTGGTTGAAGTTGAGCACTATGCGCTTGGCGATGAGGTCGGCCTGCACCTCGGACGCCTTGTCGAGATTCTTCTTCTTGGCGAGCTCGGCGAAGATGTCCTCGTACCATGTCATGACGTGCGCCGCCTGCTGGTTGAAGGAGACATGCACGACGGGTACGCCCTGGAGGAGCTTGTCGATTCCCAACTGTACGAGTATGGACGTCTTGCCGAGGCCCTTCTTCGACACGATGACACCGATTTCGCCGGGGCGCACGCCGCCGCCGAGCGATTTCTCGAAATTCCGCACGGGGCTTCGCTCTATAAGATCCTGTTTAACCATTGTTATCTCCTTACTTCTGCTCTGCCCGGCGCTTCGCTTCGTATTCCTTGATCAGGGTATCGGCGACGCTCTGGGGAACCTTGCCGTACTTGGCAAACTCCATCGAATACTCGGCCTTTCCCTGCGTCGAGGAACGGAGGATGGTCGAGAAACCGAACATCTCGCTCAGGGGAACTTCGGCGTCGACACGGGTAAAGGCTTCATCCTCGGTGGACGAGAGGATTATACCACGGCGCTGGTTGATCAGGCCGAAAATATTGCCCTGGAATTCCTGCGGACCTTCGATGGACACCTTCATGATGGGTTCGAGGATCGCCGGCTTCGCCTTGAGATACGCCTCGCGAAAACCGCCGATCGAGGCGAGCTGGAAGGCGATATCCGAGGAGTCGACGGGGTGTGACTGTCCGTCGTTGATGGTCGCGCGAAGGCCGACGATCGGGAAGCCGATGAGCGCTCCCTTCTTGAGGGATTCCTTGAAACCCTTGTCGCACGAGGGGATGTACTCGTTCGGGATGGCGCCGCCCTTGATTGCGTCCACGAACTCGTAGTCCTTGTCTTCGATAGGCTCGATGAAACCGGCGACGCGTCCGTACTGTCCGGAACCGCCCGTCTGCTTCTTGTGGGTATAGTTGAAATCCGCGCGCTGGGTAATGGCCTCGCGATACGCGACCTGGGGCTTTCCCGTCTCGACTTCGCAGTTGTACTCGCGCTTCATGCGCTCGACGTAGACTTCGAGGTGGAGCTCGCCCATTCCCTGGATGATCGTCTGGTTCGATTCCGGATCGACGAAGCAATGGAATGTCGGGTCTTCCTTGGTAAAGCGGTTGAGGGCCTTCGCCATCTGATCCGAGGATTTCTTGTCTTTCGGGGTGATGGAGAGGTCGATAACCGGGTTCGGAACGAACATGGAGCTCATGGCGTAATTGAGTCCGCCGCCGCAGAAGGTGTCTCCCGAGGCGCACTCGATGCCGAAGAGCGCGACGATATCGCCGGGAACGCCCTCGTTGATGTCTTCCATCGTAGAGGAGTTCATGCGGACGAGCCGGCCGACCTTGAACTTCTTGCGGGCGCGGGTGTTATAGAGCTCGTCGCCCTTTTTGATCATGCCCTGGTAGATGCGGACGTAGGTGAGCTGGCCGTACTTGCCGTCTTCGAGCTTGAAGCCGAGGGCTACCGTGGGCGATTTTTCGTCGCAGGAAAGGGTAACGGGTTCCTCGTTCTTGTCGAGATCGAGGGCGATATTCTTGACCTCGGTGGGGTCGGGAAGGTAGCGGATAACGCCGTCGAGCATGGGCTGGATACCCTTGTTCTTGTAGGCGGAACCGAGGAACACGGGCACGAGCTGTTCGGCGAGGGTTCCCTTGCGGATCGCGGCGTGGATCATCTCCTCGGTTTCGGCGCCCTCGAGGAAGGCCTCGGCGAGTTCGTCGGAGAACATGGACGCGGCGTCCACGAGTTCCTCGCGGTACTTCTGGGCGTCTGCCTGGAGGTGCGCGGGGATCTCGGCGACGCGGATTTCGGTGCCGCTTTCGCCTTCGAAATAGAGGGCTTTCATGGTGACGAGGTCGACGACGCCTTCGAGCTTGTCCTCGAGGCCGATCGGGAGCTGCATCATGTAGGCGTTGAGGCCGAGCTTCTCGCGGAGCTGCATGCGGACCTTGAGGGGGTTCGCGCCGGTGCGGTCGCACTTGTTGACGAAGGCGATGCGCGGGACGTGATAGCGCTTGAGCTGGCGGTCGACGGTGATCGACTGGGACTGGACGCCGCCGACCGAGCAGAGGACGAGGATCGCCCCGTCGAGAACGCGCAGTGAGCGTTCGACCTCGATGGTAAAGTCGACGTGTCCGGGGGTATCGATGACGTTTACCGTATGATCCTTCCACTGAACCTGGGTCGACGCCGACTGGATGGTAATTCCGCGCTCGCGCTCGAGTTCCATGTTATCCATCACGGCACCCACGCCATCTTTACCGCGGACTTCATGGATCGCGTGGATCTTGTTGCAGTAAAAAAGGATGCGTTCGGATAGGGTGGTTTTCCCCGAGTCGATGTGGGCGCTGATACCGATATTCCTCATTTTGGAAATATCATAGGCCATAATCCTGTACCTCACTCATTGCTTATTTTGCGAAAAACGCAAAGGATTTCAAGAACATGTTATCTTTTGCAGTATATCGAAAAAAGATATGAGTTGCAATACCGGGAAAACGGCCGGTTTGCCCTGTTTATCTGAGATTGGCGCGTATTCCGAGGCTACCGGAAAGCGGAGCGTTTACGGTATCGCGAAACAGCTCGAAATCGATCGTTGCCTCGATTCTTCGGGAGGAAAACGGCGTCGCGGAGACGGATATGTGCCATCTCGGATCGACGCGTCCTTCTTCCCGGTCGTTCGAGAATCCCGCCGAGCTTTGGACCCGGATAGACGGTCGCGGACGGGCGGTCAGGGTAATATCCCCCGAGACCTCGGAAAACGACCTCTCGCCGTTCCGGGGTATCGGACTGACGGCCGAAAGCCGCGCGGTAAGGCGCGTTGACCGGACCGGAAACCGGAACAGGGACGTTTCCGCCGTATAGGTATCCTCGGATTCGTCCCGCTCGGCGCGGAGCGAAACCGAATAGCGCGGATGGTCTCCGTCAATGGCTCCGCCGTAATAGAACCGGGTTCGGTTGAGCTCGTTCAGGGAGTCTCCCGAAAGCGTTTCGCGCGCGGCCAGCGCGGAAAACTCGAGCGAGAGGGCGGAGGAGCGGGGAAGCGGGACGTACAACGACGGGGTCACGACGATTTGCTCGCGTATCGGATCTTCCGAACCGGAAAAATCCCTGAAAGAGCGTCCCGAACGGATCCAGCGTCCCCCTATGGCCAGGCGATCGCCCCGAAGCCGGGCGTCCGCGCGGATGGTTCCCGCGTTTTCGGAGAGCGGTACGAGGG
>JAEWMY010000038.1 GCA_023393015.1 Spirochaetota bacterium | reverse complement strand
CCCGCGGGAGCTACCGCTTCAGTCCCTCACGCGAAGAAAACCATATACGCGGGTTTTATCGGCTGATGCACGCGAAAACCCCGGGGTCTGCCTCGTTATGCGTCGCGATATTCTTCAAAATTCCGGGATTCCCTGCTATACTGTACGCTCGCTCCCACGAAACGCCGCGACGGAGAAAAGGAGATGGCATGAAGGACGAAGCGACGGGTTCGACGAGGGGGAAGACGATACGGCGCGACGCGCGGCCGCACATCGCCGCCTCCATTTTCTGGACGCACGTAAAGCGCATCGGTTTCTTACGCACGTTTATCGGGGGCTTCCTCCAGTATCTCAGTATATTCGAGTTTATAATGCTCCACCTGACGGTAATCGTCGTTCTCTACCGGGTGATGCTTGCGCCGCTTTTCGGCCTCAAGCGGTTCCGTGTCGGCGATTACATGCTGTTTGACCGGGGCAAGGTAAGCCGTATGCGCGCGTTCGACAAGATCAACTGTCAGTTCTGCGCATACGCGAACGGGACGGCGAAGATGTGGAATGACGAACTCGACGAATTGGCCCGCTCGGATTTACGGAAAGGAAATGCTTTCGCAAAAGTAGTCGTCGCCCTCTACTCGCTATGCCTCGCCATTTTTCTTTTTTTCAGCTTTATCATGAGCAAGATCCTCTTCGTGGTGATCGCGCTTTTTTTGGGGATGCACATCGTGAAGCTCGGGGAACTTCGCGCGGAACTCAAGGCCTCGAAGTACGCGGGCCGGCATTCATTCGTCCTTCGGACGCTCATCCGCGGAGCGAAACTCTACGCGTACTCGCTCGCGGGAAACCTCGAGCAGATCGAATCGAGTTGGTGTCCGCTCAAGCACGTCGAGACCGCGACCTCGGTTACGTCGGCGCATCACGCGAATTTCTTCGGGCAGGACAAACTCGACGAGATGATCGAGGTTCTCGCGACCGACGGGACGGTCTCGCCGCGGAAGCCTAAGTACTGACGCTGAAATAAGAAGGCCGGCCAAGAACGTCTTGGTCGGCCTTGTCGTTTCGGCGGACGGTATCCCCTATTTCTTCTTCAACAACGCGGCGAAGGGATTGTAGGTGTCGCCGTCCGTGCCCTTGTCGAGGTAGCCGCTGATGGCTGTGTCGTTCTCGACCGAGGACGCTTGCGCGAGGGAGATGCGGCGCGCCTTCGCGTCGACATCCTTCACCACGACCGCTACGGTGTCGCCTTTCTTGACGGTGATCTTCTGGTTGCCGTAGGCGTCCTCTCCGCGCATCTCCGAGACGTGGAGGAGTCCGTCGATACCGGGCTCGAGCGTCACGAAGGCGCCGAAGTCGGCGAGACGGGAGACCGTTCCCGAGTGCTTCGATCCCTTGGCGTATCTTTCCTTAACGCCGTCCCAGGGGTCGGCTTGAAGGGCCTTCATGCTGAGCGACATGCGCTCCGTCTTCCAGTCAATCTTCAAAATGCGCGCTTCGACGGTCTGACCCTCCGAAAGGACGGATTTCACGTCCTCGACCCGGCTCCGCGAGATCTCCGAGATCGGAAGGAGTGCCTTGAAGCCGGAAACGTCCACGAAGGCGCCGAAGTCCTGGAGCGAGGTCACCGTTCCCGTGACGGTCATCCCCTCGCGCAAGCTGTCCTTGAGCTCCTCGATCTTCGCCTGTCGCTCGCCTTCCAGGATCGCGCGGTTCGACACGAGCACCCTTCGGCCGTTTTCCGAGAACTCCAGAATTTTGAAAGAAAGCTTCTTGCCCACGGGGGATTCCGCGCCCTCGGCGCGGCGCTCTCCCATTTGCGAGAAGGGGCAAAACGCCCGCGTGTCCCCGATCATCACTTCGTATCCGCCCTTGATTTCCTTCGCGACGTGACCCTCGACCGGTATCGCGGACTTGAACGCGCTTTCGAGCATGCCCTTGTTGGCGGACTCTCCGGCGATACGCGTCGTAAAGCGAAGCTCCCCGTCCTTGGCGGCGAGAAAGAATACCTTGATCGCGTCCCCTTCCTTGACGGCGAGGCGCCCTTCCTTGTCGACGAGTTCGGCCCGGTCGAGCACCCCCTCGCTTTTTCCCCCGAGCTCGAGGAATATCGTGTCGCCGGAGATCGAGACGATCGCGGTCTCGACCGGCTGTCCCGGCGTGAATTTATTCGTTTTCGCGATGCTTTGTTCAAAAAGGGAGGCGAAGTCGCCCGAATCCGAGGTTAGGTCTTCCATTATTTCTCCTGACTGCGTGTGTTCCTATACTATAGCAAAAAACCGCGCGAAGGAACAAGTAAACGCGGGGGTCTTTGGCGAGGAATCAGCCTACGGGCACGAGAACGCGGAATTCCCCGTAATCCTCGCGGGCGTTCGAGAGATCGACGTATTCGAGGTGCCACGGTTCCTTTCCGTCCTCGGGGTGCCGTGACATCCAGTCGTGGAAGATACTCGCGTAGAGGCTTTCGACGTCCCTCCAGAGGAGGGCGGACGGATGAACGCGCGAGACGAGCAGGAATTCGCGGTATCTTCCGCTTTCCACCGTACGGTATTCAAGGCCCTCGGGTGGCGACGGCGCACGGGGCCGTTTACGCAGCTCCGCGCACGCCATGTACCAGTTGTCGTTCGGGTCAGCGCACCGTTCGACGTAGCCGACGTACCGATCCGGATATATCGGATCGGGAATCATCGGCGCGGTTTCGGTCATGAACCTGTTCGCTACCTCGGCGACGGTATCGCGTGCCGCGTTTTCCGCGTCGGTTATGAAATACCGCTTGCCGGCGAGGTGCATCGCGGGCCTGACGACGAGCCTGGGGGAGGCCAGGGCCCCGTCATGGCCGACGGGGACGAGGTCGGTCACGGAAAGGGGTTGCGTTACCGCGAGGAGGGGTTTTTTCGCGCGGCATTCCCCGGGGCTCATGAGCCAGCGCGAACGGAACGCGCGTATGTAACTTTGCTCGTGGCTGAAACCGAATTCGAGGGCGATGTCGAGAACGCTTCGGTCCGTGGAGAGCAGGGCGCCGAGGCTTTCCGAAAGACGCCGGGCGCGGGCGTACTCGACGAGCGGAAACCCGGTCAGTGCGCGAAACACCCGATGGAGGTGGAACTTGGAAAGACCCGCCTCGGCCGAAAGCTCGTCAAGCCCGATCGGGGAGTGAAGGGTTCTCTCGATCCGGTCGATCACCCTCGTAAGGTTTTCAAGATAGCGCCCGTTCATCGATACGATTTTACCAGCGGTCGCCGCGATAAGCAAGAACGGTTCATACGCCGCGCTCCGGTCGTGGTATAGTGCGGACATGAAACAGAACGCACCGTACCGACGCGCGGGTCCGACCGGCGTCCTCGCCCTTTTCGCGATCTTCCTCGCATGCCTTCCGTTTTCCGCCGTTTCGTGCGGCGGGAATCTCCCGAAGGTCCTCTCGGAACTCAAGCATTCCGACACCTATGTCGTTTATAAAATCAAGTCCCCGTCCGTCGCCAGGGGGTCGCTCGAGAAAAAGGCCGAGACCGAGATACACGTGACCCTTCCCGAATCCTACGCCTCCTCTCCCGACCGCCGCTATCCGGTCGTCTATGGCCTTCACGGGTTCGGGGACAGCGCGTTGGGGATGATCACGCCCTTCGAACGCGCGCTCAAGGCGGCGGGCGTTACCGAGGTGATCTTCGTCGCTGTGGACGGGACGAACAGTCTCGGAGGCTCCTTTTACGCGAACTCCCCGGCATCGGGCTTTTGGGAGGACCTCGTCGCCAAGGAGACAGTCGCCCTCGTCGACAGGAACTTCCGCACGGTGAATCGACCCGAGGGCCGTATGCTCTCCGGCTTTTCCATGGGCGGATTCGGGGCGTGGAACCTCGCGCTCAAGCACCCCGAAGTATTCTCGTTCGCGTGGGTGTGCTGTCCCGGCGCCTGGGACGAAAACGGCCTCAGGGATACCCTCGCCACGTGGGGGGCCGTCTACCGTAACTCCTACGGCGCTGCCTTCTCCCCCGACTTCTCGCTTCCCGCGCCGCATGCCCGCGTTCCCTCGTTCGACGGCACCTACGGCGACGCCCTCGTGAAGGCCGATTGGGAAACGGGCTTTGGAGGTATCAAGGCGAAACTCGAGCGATACGCCGCGGGAACGGCGAGACTCAAGTCGGTCTCGTTCGTCTACGGCGCCTACGACGACTATCAGTGGATTCCCCGGGGCACGCGGTATATCGCCGCGGCCATGGAAGGGGCGGGTATACCGGTCAGTATTCGGGAGTTCAAGGCGGCTCACCGCGTTACGACCGACATGATCGTCGAGAGTTTCGTTCCGTTCGTCAGGGATAATTTAATAGTGGACAACGTAAACAAATAGGGGTTAGACTGTGATCGCGCCCGCTCGAAGCCATTCGCGGGCGACGGAGCGTAGCGCATGCCAATCATCGAAGTCGATCGCCTCAGTCGCGAGTTTACCTACTACGAAAAGGCCGAGGGGGTGTCGGGCTCGCTCCGAAACCTCTTCGCGCGGAAGAGCCTCGTCAAGAAGGCCGTCGACGGCGTCAGCTTTTCCATAGACGAGGGAACCACCGTGGGATTTCTCGGGCCGAACGGGGCGGGAAAGACCACGACCCTCAAGATGCTTTCCGGCATCATGCACCCGAGTTCTGGCGAGGCCCGCGTCATGGGTTTCGTGCCATGGCAACGCAAGAAGGAATTCCGCCGCCAGATTTCCATCGTCATGGGGCAACGGAGTCAGTTGTGGCCCGACCTTCCCGCCCTCGAATCCTTCGATCTCAACCGCTCCATTTACGAGATCGACCGAACCGAGTACCGTCGAACCCTCGACGAGCTCGTGGAACTTTTCGGCGTCGAGGGCCAGCTCTCCGTGCAGGTTCGACGCCTCTCGCTCGGCGAACGGATGAAGATGGAGGTTATCGCGGCGCTCCTTCATCGGCCCCGAGTCCTCTTCCTGGACGAGCCGACGATCGGCCTCGATCTCATCTCGCAAAAGTCGATCCGCGACCTCCTCAAGGCGCTCAAGGGAAAATTCGGCACTACCGTCATGCTGACGAGTCACTACCTTTCCGACATAGAGGACCTGTGCGAGAGGATCATCCTCATCAACGACGGATCGGTCGTGTACGACGGCGCCCTCTCTGGGGTGAACGACACGCTCGCCGACCGGAAGACGGTCACGCTCGTCTTCTCGGAGGCGGTGCCCGAATCGGCGCTTTCCGGGTTCGGCGGCCTGAAATCCGTGGAGGGAGTCTCGGCCGTCTTCGAGGTTGACCGCGCCGACGTGCGCGCCTTTTCCCGCCGCGCGCTCGACGCCCTTCCCGTGGTCGACCTTACCATCGAGGACGCCCCGCTCGAGGAGGGAATCGAGCGCCTCTACCGTCCGGAGGCGCGCCGTGGCTGAGATCGTCGTCGCCGGAAAGTACGCGAAGTGCGTCAAAACAGGGTTTCGCGCGGCCCTCGAGTACCGCGCGAACTTCTTCATGTCCCTCGCGGGAGCCGTCGCTCCGGTCGTCATACAGACGGCGTTGTGGATCGTCCTTTACGGCGACGACCCCGCCGCCTCCTTTTTCGGCTTTACCTTTCCCCAGATGGTCGCCTATACCGTCATCGCCCAGCTCGTCTCGCGGCTCGTGCGCACGGGCTTCGAGTACGACGTGAACTGGGAGATCAAGACCGGAAGTCTTGACCGCTATCTCGTCAAGCCCATCGGCTATTTCGGGTATCGTCTCTTTTCCTTCGTCGGCGACAAGCTCGTCCAGACGGTTTTCATGGGCTTTTTCCTCGTCGTCGCCGTCGTCGTCCTTACCCTGGCGCTCGGGTTTTCCGCGAGCCTCGCGTCGGTCTCCCTCTTCCTGCTCGCCCTGGTCATGGCCTTCGTCCTCAATTTCCTCATCTTCTGGTGCGTGGCCCTCGTCGGCTTCTGGCTCACCGAGATAGGCTACCTCTTCGAGGCGGTTCGCATCGTCATCATCGCCGTCTCGGGCGGGGTTCTGCCGCTCGCGGTCTTCGGTCCGCGCGCGTCCCGCGTCCTCTCGCTCCTGCCGTTCCGCTTTACCATTCAGTTTCCGACCGAGGTTCTCTCTTCCCGCGTGCGTACGGGCGACTTGCTGCCGTCCTTCGCCCTCGCGGTCCTTTGGGCGCTCGCCCTCGCCTTGCTCGGTCAGTTCGTCTGGGCGCGCGGCATCAGGCGTTTCGCCGCGGTGGGGAGCTGACATGAAAGAAATCATCAGGCACGCGCGCATATGGATCAGACTCGCGCGCATCAACTTCATGAGCCAGATGGAATACCGCGCCAACTTCGTCACGGGAATCATGATGGAAGCCGGCTATCTCCTCGCCAAGGTGATGTACGTCATCGTGGCCTATTCCGCGGGCAAACGGATCGCCGGCTATTCCCCGGACGAGATACTCGTCTTCGTCGGAAGCTATGTCACGCTGACGGGCTTTTACGCGGGCGTATTCGCCATGAATCTCTTTCAGCTCACCTCGCTCGTCCGGGACGGCTCCTTCGACCTCTTGCTGGTCAAACCGGTCAATACACAGTTTTACGCCACCTTCCGGCGTTCGGACATGGGGCCGCTCTTCTTCGACGCGATCGCCGGGATCGTCATGGTCGCGATCGGGCTCGTCCGTTCGGGAACGGCCATCGACCTGCCGCTTGTCCTCGGCTGGTCGTTCTTCGCGGCGACGGGGGCCGCCGTGGGGTATTTCCTCTGGATCATCCCGATCAGCCTCGTTTTCCGCATCGTGCGGGCCGACGCGATCGCCGGACTCGCCGACACCTTCTGGGATTTCAACAACGTCCCCATGGTCGTCTACGGGCGCGTCGGCCAACTCGTCGGCGTGTTCGTCGTGCCGATCTTCGTCATCACGAATTTCCCCGCGCTCTTCGCGCTCGGACGCCTTCCTCCCCTCTGGTTCGCCTGGGGAGTCGTCGCGCCGGTCGTCTTCGGCTTCCTGTCCACCCGCCTGTGGCGCGCCTCGATCAGGCATTACGCGAGCGGAGGAAATTGATTTTTTCGGGATTTTCTTCGAAATCGCCGAGGAATAGTGCTATTCTTTCGTTATGCTGAAAAGATATCTCATAACGTCGATCCTGTGTTTGTCCGTAGCCGTATCCGCCCGCGCCGCCGAATCTCCCCGACCGTACGGCTGGTCTCTCGTCGGGGAGGGGAGCGCGCCGGAAGCCCTCGGCGACGCCCTTCCCGTCGCGGTCAAAACGCCCCCGCCGTCCTCGAGCCGGGGAATCGTCATCGAGGGTTACTTCGACGCCCCCGCCGATCCGGACCGTCCTGTCGGGATCGTTCTCTATAAAAACAACATGTCCTGCCGCGTGTCGGTAAACGGGGTCTACGTCGATACCCTCGGCAGGGCGGGCCCCGACTTCTTCTTTCAACCGTATATTACTCGCTGCGTCCTCGTGCCGGGTTCCGTGCTTGCCGGAAAGAACCGTATTACCCTCGAACTCTGGAACGATACGGGCACCTACAAGCTCAGGATGATGGACATCCTCGACGTCGACACGTACCGGGTCACGATGAACCGGTTCAATTTCCTCGACGTGCAGCTTCCCCGCTTCGCCTCGGTGCTCCTCATTTTCGTGGCGCTCTACTCGCTGTTCTCGTTCATCAACTACATGGACAAGAAGGAAAGCCTCTTTCTCGCCCTTTCGGCGCTTTTTTTCGCCGTCTACCTCCTGAACGTGAGCGCCTTCGACTCGACCGTGTCCTACCTCACGCTCAAGGCCGCCTTGTACGCGTGCTTCCCCCTTTCCATCATGTTCATCTTCCGGTTTTTCGCGCGTTTTTTCCGGATGAAACCGAGGAAGCACACCATGCGCGTCGTGACCGCGATCGGCCTCGCGCTCGCGGTCGGGTATTTTTTCCAGCGGACAACCGTCGCGCTCGACGCGTGGCACTCGATCATGCTTCTCTATCCGATCGCCGCAATCGTATACGGTCTCATTGGCGTCGCGAAATCCCTGCGGAGCGGTCATTACGGCGCCATTCCCGCCGCCCTCGGCTTCGTCGTGGCGATCGTCTTCTCCGCGTACGACATCTACTACTTCATCGGCGACATGACGCCGATGATACTCCTTCAGGGCATCGGTTTCATGAGTCTCATCGTCGGTACTTTCTACAGCTTCTCGCAGGAGGTCGCCGACACTAACCGGCAGTGCGCGGTGTACGCCGCCGAGATGCGCAAGAGCAAGGAACAGCGCGACCGCCTCTTCCAGCAGATCAGGCAGGACACGATCAAGAGCGAGGAGTCGAGCGAGCGGCTCGGCGAGAGCATCGAGCGCGTCGGTTCGCTCGTGTCCCAATACCTCGAGAGCATCGACAACATCAACCGCAATATCGAGACCCAGGGCGAGCAAGTGCGGAAAAACAAGCTGCACGTCGAGACGATCTTCACCGCGATCCAGGAAACCTCCGGAATGGTAAGCCAGCACGAGGGCCTCGTAGGGGTAACCGTGTCGACCGTGAGGGAACTGACGGACGGGATTCACCGGACGGACGAGCTCGTCAAGGAATCAGGGAGGACGATCCGCAAGCTCAACGAGGTGTGCCTCGCCGCTGACCGCGACGTGATGGAATCGAGGCGCTTCGCGGACGATCTCGCGAGCTACTCGGACAACATCAACGAGATCGTCAAGTCGATCGGCGATCTCGCCGAACAGACGAACATCCTCTCGATAAACGCGGCAATCGAGGCGGCACGATCGGGCCAGATGGGCAAGGGCTTCGCCGTCGTCGCCGCCGAGATACGGTCTCTCGCGACGCGCTCGGGAGACAGCGCGAACCAGATCAAGCAGATTCTCGGCACGATGGTCGACAAGATAACGAACATCCAGCGCCAGGAGACCCTCGTTTCCGGCAGGCTCAAGGAGATCGTCTTCGAGAACCGGACCATCACGGATTCGATCGAGGAAATTTTCCGCGTGCTCGAACAGCAGCTCGCGCGCAACGAGCGGATCAGCGAGACGGTGCGGGACCTGATGACGGCGGTCGGGCACATCTCGAAGATGACCGGCGAACAGCGCTCGAGCGGCGAAAACCTGCGCGAGTCGCTCGAGCTTCTCGACCGGGTGACCGAATCCATCGTGACCGCCTCCCGCGAGCAAAGCGAATGCAACGAGGTACTCAAGGAAAACCTGGGACTCCTGAGAAACGTCTCTGCCGACACGAGGGACGTCATCTCGGATCTCAAGGAATTGATCGTGCAGTGATCGACTTTCCCGGCCCTCCCGTGGTATAGTGCGTAAAATTCGCGCGTAAGGGGGGCAGGGGATGCTCAAGCACGTAGTCATGTGGCAGTTCAAGGATTCCGCAGAAGGCAGGACGAAGGCCGAGAATTGCGCCTATATCAAGGGGATGCTCGAGTCGCTTCCCGCCAAGGTTCCCACCATCAGGAAGCTCGAGGTCGGCATAAACGAATTCCCCGGGGCCATGGCCTTCGACATGGTGTTGATGACCGAGTTCGACGGCAAGGACGATCTCGACATCTACGCCGCGCATCCCGATCACGTGAAGGTCAGCGAGTACGTATCCAAGGTGCGCCTCTCGCGCGCCGTTGTCGACTTTACCTCCTGAGACCGGCATGACGGAACGACACGTCAACTGGTTCGCCCTCGAAAAGGCATGCGCCGTATCCGCGTGCCCCGTATGCGCCATCGTCGGTGAGCGGACCGCGAAGTACATCGACAACATGCTGTTCGAGCACGTCTCCGACCGGGGCTTCCGGGCAACCTACCGGGAGGCCGGCGGGTTTTGCGCGACGCATTCGGCGAACCTCGACTCGTGGCGCGACGGACTCGCCGTCGCGATTCTGGGCGTCGACATCCTCTCCTCGTTCATGCCGGATTTGAAACGGGGAAAGGCCCCGAAGCGAAAGGGCGCGTGCCCGGCGTGCGCGGAAAGCCGGAGAGTCGAGAACGAATTCCTCGGGTACATCGGAGAGCGCGACGAGGAAGAGTTCGTCTCGTTCTTTACGGCCTCGCCTGGCCTGTGCGTGCCGCACTACGCGCGCCTTCTGTCGCTGACCCGGCGCGTGCCCCAGTGGCTTTCGGAATTCCAGACCGCCTCCTTTGAACACCTTCTCGCCCGCTCGTCAGCTTTTATCGAATGCTCCGCCTGGGGCCGCCAAGGCGACTTCTCGGCCCTTCCCGAGCGGGACAAGACCGTCTGGAAGGAACTCGCGCGCGCCCTTCGGGGCAACGCGTAGACACGTCGAACCGGCGGAAGAACGGAGGCGCCGGATGGCCGGAGCCTCCGGGTTCCCCGGCGTTTACAGACGCATTAAAACCGGATATTATCGAAACTTAAGGAGAAACTACCGATGAAAAGACTCGCATGCATCGCGTTCGCCCTTGCGATCGCCTCCCTCGCCTTCGCCGGAGGCAAGAAGGACGCCGCCGATACCTCGCTCGCCGATATCCGGGCGAAAAAGACCTTCGTCATGGGCCTCGACGATTCCTTCCCCCCGATGGGCTTCCGCGACGAGAACAACGAGATAGTCGGCTATGACGTCGACCTCGCCCGCGAGGTCGCCAAGCGCATGGGCGTCGAGCTCGTCCTTCAGCCGATCGACTGGAACGCCAAGGAACAGGAACTCAATACCGGGAAGATCGACTGTATCTGGAACGGCTTTACCATCACCGACGAGCGGGCGAAGGTCATAACCTTCTCGAAGCCCTATCTCAAGAACGCCCAGGTCGTCGTAGTCCGCAAGGATTCTCCCTACAGGACGCTCAAGGACCTCTCCGGCAAGAAGGTCGGCCTCCAGGCCGGTTCCTCCGCGGCCGGGGCGCTCGAGGCGGCCGTCGACTTCCGCGCGAGTCTCAAGGGCGTCGTGGAGTTCAAGGATAACCTGATGGCCCTCATGGATCTCGAGGCCCGCGGCGTCGACGCCGTCATCATGGATCTCATGGTCGCCAACGACAATATCAACCGCTCCGGGAAGGCCTACGCGATCCTCCCCGAAGACCTCGCGCCCGAAAAATACGGCGTCGGTTTCCGCAAGAAGGACGTTGCCCTCATGAGCGAGGTTCAGCGGCAGCTCGAGGCGATGGCCGCCGACGGTACCATCGCGGGTATCTCCAAGAAGTGGTTCAAGGCCGATATCTCAATAGTGGGAAAGTAAGGATCGGCCGGCCGGAACGGGACGGGTAGGGGAACGCATGGAATCGACGATCAAGATGCTGAACGCCATGGCCGGAGGGACGCTCGTTTCGCTCCAGGTCTTTTCCCTGACCCTGCTCGGCGCCCTGCCGCTCGCCTTGCCGCTCGCGCTCGGGCGCATGTCCCGATCGCGGGCGGTTCGGTCGTTCGTCAACGCGTACCTCCTCGTCATGCGGGGTACGCCGCTCATCCTGCAACTTATATTCGTCTATTTCGCCCCGTACTACCTGTTCGGCGTTTCCTATGACCGCTTTACGGCGGTCGTCGTGGCCTTCGTCCTGAACTACGCCGCGTATTTCGCGGAAATTTACCGGGGCGGGATCGAGTCGGTTTCGCGGGGCCAATACGAGGCCGCGAAGGTGCTCGGCTTTACCGGGCCTCAAGCCTTTTTCCGGATTATCTTGCCCCAGGTCGTCAAACGCATCCTGCCGGCCACGGCGAACGAGGTCATAACGCTCGTGAAGGACACGGCGCTCGCGCAGACGATCGGCGTCGCCGAACTCTTCCGGGTCGCCCAAAACGCCTCCGCGCGGCAGTTTTCGACCACGCCCATATTCGTCGCAGGCCTTTTTTATTTCGCCATGAACTGGATCGTTTCGTTCGCCTTCGCCGGTTTCGAAAAAAAACTGTCGTACTATCGCTAGCCCGAGGGGAAGCCATGGAGATCATCCGCGTAGAGCATCTATCCAAATCGTTCGGAAGCCTCGAGGTGATCCGTGACATATCCTTCTCGGTACGCTCCGGCGAGGTGCTCGCCGTCATCGGGCCGTCCGGTTCTGGAAAATCCACGCTACTCCGCTGCGTGACGCACCTCGAGACCGTGTCGGGCGGGTCGGTATCCGTCGCCGGACGCGACATGGTGCGCGACGGGGTATACGCCGACTCCGCGACCCTGCGCGGCATTTGCCTGAAAGTCGGTCTCGTGTTCCAGAATTTCAACCTGTTTCCGCACTTTACCGCGCTCCGGAACGTGACGGAGGCGCAAACACTCGTGCTCGGAAGGAGCCGCGCGGAGGCGGAAGACCGCGCCCGCGCGCTTCTCGCCAAGATGGGACTTGTCGGCAAGGAGAATTCCTACCCGTTCGAGCTTTCGGGTGGACAACAGCAACGCGTCTCGATCGCGCGGGCGCTCGCGCTCGATCCGGACGTGCTTTTTTTCGACGAACCGACGAGCGCGCTCGATCCCGAGCTTACCGGCGAGATACTGAAGGTCTTGCGCTCGCTCGCGGCCGAGCGGATGACCATGGTCATCGTGACGCACGAGATGCTCTTCGCGCGCGACGTCGCCGACCGGGTAATCTTCATGGACGAGGGCGTCATCATCGAGGAAGGCAGGGCCGGCGAGGTGATCGACAACCCGCGGAACTCTCGCACGCGCTCGTTTTTGGCCCGGTTCAACGAACGATAGCCGTTGTCACGAACGGCCGGCTTTGGCGCGGTTTTCGCGGATGAAGCGTTCGGCCTCAGCGGCCGGAAGGGCCTTGCTGTACACCCATCCCTGTATCTTGTCGCATTTTTGGCCCGACAGGTAGGCGACCTGTCCTTCGTTTTCGACCCCTTCCGCGATAACCTCGAGCCCGAGTTTCTTGCCGATCCCGACGATATTGCCCGCGATCGAGCTGTCGTTCCGCTCGCCGGTCAGGCTGTCGACGAATATCTTGTCGATCTTCAATACCGTGATCGGCAGCTGCTCGAGGTAGCTCAGGGACGAGTAGCCCTTGCCGAAATCGTCGAGCGCTATCCCGATCCCGAGCGCCTTCAGGCTCGACAGGTGCTTGAGCACCTCTCCCCGCGAGTCCATCAGTATCGATTCGGTGATCTCGAGCTCGAGCCTTTGGGGATCAAGGCCGGTGGAATCGAGGACCGAACGCACGAGGTCGCTGAAATCCTCCTGCAGGAGCTGGACCATCGAGATATTGACCGACACCCCGAGATCCCCGAATCCCGCCTGGTGCATCTTTCGCGCGAAGGCGCACGACGTCCTCAGTACCCATTCCCCGATCTCCACGATGAGGAGGGTCTCCTCGGCGACCGGGATGAACTTGTCGGGCGGGATATCCCCGAGCACGCCGTTTTTCCAGCGAAGGAGGGCTTCGACGCTCGCGACGATACCGGAGTCGGTGCGTATCTGCGGCTGAAAGTATACCTCGAACTCGTTCCTCGAAAGGGCCTGGTGAAGCTTTTCTCCGATCTTCATCCGCTCGTTTATCGGGGCCATCATCGCGATGGTGAAGAAGGATATGCGGTTTTTGCCGTTCTTTTTGGCGTTGAACAGGGCTATGTCCGCGCATTTCATCAATTCGCCCGGCCCTCCCGCTTGGGCGGGATACGAGGCGACGCCGACGCTTATCGAGGTGTGGATCGTCATTCCGTCGACCGAAAGGGGCGTCGAAAACACCCGGACGAGGGTTTCGGCCCGCGCCTTGACGTCCTGCATTTGGCGCGCCGGAACCAGGATGATGAACTCGTCCCCGCCCGGACGGAAAATCTCTTCATCGGCTTCGAGAACGTCGCAAATTCGGGAGGCGACAGTGCGGATGAAGTTGTCGCCGAAGTTATGCCCCATGGTATCGTTGATGAGCTTGCTGTTGTCGATATTGACGTAGAGGAGCGCCTTGATCGGCGCCCCTTCCCGATCGTCCGTCATGAAGAGGGGCAACCGCTCGTAGAGCTTTCGGCGGTTATGGAGGCCCGTGAGGCTGTCGTAGTAGGCCATGGCGCGCAGTTCGTCCCGTTTTTCCTGGATAATCTGGTCACGGTCGGAGAGTCGTTTAAGTACCCTCGCGACCAGGGTAAAGATGACGACGGCGCTGATACCGACGAAGATAAAACCCTTCCATATTTCGATCATGTGGCGGAGTTCCATGCTCGGCACCAGACGGTTCATCGCCTTGTCCGAAAAGACGATCCAGGTCAGACCGAAGGCGAGGTAGATGGCTCCGATGCGTATCGCCGGCCAAAACGGGAATTTCCGGTCGTTTATCATGATGAATTTCTTTCTGGGAGACGCGGCATCGTATGGTTTGGATTTCCCGGCCATATCGTGTAGTGTAACGCAGAAATCGGGGAAATACCGCCGTTTTGCTCGTATTGACGCCTTTTTTCTTTTCAGGTATAAATAGGGTTCATATATACTCGTGAAATTATGGGCGATTACCCATGGAGGATAGACAGTGAGCGTTAAAATCAGACTTAAGAAATTCGGCAGCAAGGCCCGTCCGTACTACCGCATCGTGGTACAGGATACCCGCCAGCCCCGCGATGGCCGGACCATCGACGAGCTTGGCATTTATCATCCGATCGAGGCCGAAGACAAGCAGGTTGCCTTCGACGCGGATAAGGTTCGCAAGTGGCTTGCGAACGGCGCCCTGCCGACCCCTACCGTTCGCGGGATTCTGAACCGCAAGAACTTTTCCCTGTAAAGCCCGGATAAGGCGTACGGCGTGGAAAAAGACCTGGTAGAATACATCGCGAAGTCCCTGGTGGACGATCCCGGCGCGGTCAGCGTGAGCGAGGTTGAGGGCGAAAAAGCCACTGTCCTCGAGCTTCGCGTTGCCCCGGAGGATATCGGCAAGGTGATCGGCAAATACGGTCGCATCGCCAAGGCCATGCGGACGGTGCTGAGCGCCTCGTCCGGAAAATCCGGCAAAAGGGTAACCCTGGAAATCCTGGATTGATGGCGGAAGAAGGGGACGTCCGGGAAGACGGAAATCTTCTCGTGACCGGTATCATTCGTTCATCCCACGGGCTGGACGGATTCGTGAAGGTGGAGAGCTCTTCGGGCGAGGTTGATCACTTCGCCGACCTTTCGGAGGTGTTCGGAAGGGAGCCGGGTTCCCACGGGCCCCTGCGGCGTCTCGGTATCGAGGCGGTCGAGGGCTCGCGTCACCTGTTATTGATCAAATTCGCGGGAATCGAGACTCCCGAGCAGGCAAAATCGCTTGCCGGTCTCGAGCTGCTCGTTCCCCGTGACAAGGCTTGCCCCCTTTCGGAAGGCGAGTACTATGTCAGCGATCTTTGTAATTGCGTTCTCGTGTACCAGGGAGGTCCTGTCGGGACCATCACCAACGTACTGGAAGGCGGGGCGGGTGACCTTCTCGAGGTTATCCTGACCGAGGGCGGCGACGCGGAGACCTCCGCGCCGCAACGACGTCTCGTGCCGTTCCGTAAGGAGTTTGTCGGCGAAGTCGACTTACGGGCGCGAACCGTCGAGCTGACGCACCGCTGGATTCTGGAGTAACGATCCGTGAAGTTCCATGTGCTGACCTTGTTCCCCGAGATTCCGCGGGCCTTTTTCGAAAGTTCGATCATGGCCAAGGCGGTTGAACGGGGAATTATCGACTACGATTTGGTGAATATACGCGATTTCGCGTACGACAGGCACAAAACCTGCGACGACAAACCCTACGGCGGGGTGCTCGGTTCGCGCGTTCCGGGGATGCTGATGCTTCCCGAGCCGCTGTCCCTTGCGCTCGAATCGGTCGGGTGCGTTCCGAAGTCCGCGCGAGCGGATGACGGAGAAGCCTCGCGACGCGCGCGCGTGATCTACGTTTCCCCCTCGGGGAAGCCGTTGAATCAGGCGCTCGCCGCCGAGCTTTCGCGCGAGTCGGAGCTGGTGTTCGTCTGCGGACGGTACGAGGGCGTCGATCAGAGGGTTATCGACCTGTTCGTCGACGACGAGATCTCCATCGGGGATTACGTCATGTCGTCCGGCGAGCTCGCGGCGACCGTCATTATCGACACGGTGTACCGGCTCATAGACGGGGTGATTTCGAGCGAATCCCTCGAGGAGGAGAGCTTCTCGGGAAACCTGCTGGAATACCCGCAGTACACGAGACCGGAGATATTCCGGGACCTTCCGGTTCCGGAGGTGCTCCTTTCGGGGCATCATGAGAACATTCGCCGCTGGCGTTTGCGGAAACGCGTCGAGAAGACGCTCAGCGTGCGGCCCGACCTTCTTGCGAAGGCGAGGGCGTCCGATTCCCTTTCGAAGGAAGCGGAAAAGATAGTTAAGGAGCTGGAAAATGGGAATTGACCTTATCCGCACGATCGAAGAGGGACAGAAAAAGAGCGAAGTGCCCGCGTTCAAGGTAGGAGACACCGTGAAGGTGCACTTCAAGATCATCGAAGGCAAGACCGAGCGTATCCAGGTGTACGAAGGCCTGGTTATCTGCTTCAAAAACGGCGGCATCGGCAAGACCTTTACCGTGCGCAAGAATTCCTACGGCGTCGGGGTCGAGCGCGTGTTCCCCCTGCACTCGCCGAGGATCGCGAACGTGGAGCTCGTCCGCCCCGGTAAGGTACGCCGCGCCAAGCTCTACTATATCCGCGAAAAGATCGGTAAGGCCGCGAAGATCAAGACCCTTATCGTCAAGAAGGAAAGCGCCGAATAACGGCGAACGAAGGCCGGTCGTCATGACCGGCTTTTTTTTATCGGGAGGCGTGGCGCGGTGCGAACGGGCTTTGATCCGTACATTCGGGTGGGATTCGACGGCGTCGAGCCGTCCCGCGTCCCGTTTGCCGACGGCGCGACCGTCGACGTCGAGGTTCTCGCGCGCGCGTCCGACGGAACCCTCCGGGTACGCGTGGCGGGCAAGACCCTCGTGGCCTCCTCCCCGACCGGTTACGGAACGGCCAGTACAGAATCCGCCGGAGCGGCCGCCGGTTACGAGGCGGGCGACACCTTCCGGGCGCGCGTACGACTGTCTACCGGAGCCGTTTTTCTCGATCCCCTGAAGCATCCCGCGTCCGAGCGCGCTGACGTGCTTTCACGACTCTCCCTTCCCGATACCCCCGAAGCCGCCTTTCTCGTCCGTTTTTTCGCGCGGTCGCTGTACAAACTCGATACCGCCCTCTGCCGCTCCCTACTGGCCGTTTCGACGCGGTTTCCCGGACGGGAACGCCGGGCCGTCGAGGCCGCGGCAATCCTCGAGTCGCACGGCATTCGTGCGGACGACGATGTAATATCCCGCTTGATGGACGCGATAGAGGGAGCGCCGTCAGCGGGGCGGACCGATCCCGACGGATCGGGCGGACACGCCCGTGACGACGCCGATCGCGCGTCGCCGGGGAAGCGCGCGTCGACCGGCGAGGATGACGTCCGCGACGACGCGGCCGACGGCAAGGGCGACGGCGACGACGACGACGCGGACGGCGACGGGGCAAACGGTGCGGCGAAGGGACGCGTACGCGATTTCGTCGCCTTCATCAATCACAAAAAGGGTCATGATCGCCATTGGATCGTCATACCGTTCTCGCGCGAATTGGCGCACGGTCGCGTTCGAGGTTCCCTTCGGTTCATGATCGACCTTGCTTCCGGCCGTTGTCTGGAGACCCTCATGACCGTTCAGGACGGAGAACGACTCTGGGACTTCGATTTATTCGGAGAACGGTGCGAATTCCGGACGAATCCCCCGTTCTCACCTGTAAAAAACGGGGAAATTGCCGTATATTTAAGGGGCATTCTAGAATCGATGGGGTACACTGAGACGTATGCCACGGATTTCTCGTCCGACTCGTCGCGGGACATGCCCGCGATTGACCTGGAGGCATAGTGAGACGAAAGTCTGCGGTCGCCCTCAGGTACGATCGGGGTGACGAAGCCCCGTACCTGGTGGCGAACGGCAGGGGAGCCCTTGCCGATCGAATGCTCGAGATAGCGCGGGAACACGGCATTACGGTTGTGCGGGACCCGTTCCTTGCCGATATATTGAGCGATGAGGAAATCGGAGCCTTCGTGCCGGTCGAAACCTGGGAAGCGGTCGCGGCGCTATTCGCCTTTCTCGAACGGGGTCGCGTCGAAAAGTGGTTATAATTTTTTAAAAGTGCGTAGAGGTTAGAAATGCTTAAAAAGGTGTACCGCAACGAATTGACGGAGGGCATGCGTTTTTCCGCACCCGTCTTTTTCGACGATGGGGAAAACATGCTCGTGAGCAAGGGATCTCCCATCAAGGCGCGCGAGCTCAAGGCTCTCGACCGGTGGAAGATATCCTTCGTCCTCACGGCCGGCGCCCCCGTATCGGGAGACTATAACGACGACGCGGACGACGTCGAAGAGCCCGAGGAGCTTTCCGAACTCGAGGATCTCGACGAGGCAGGGGCCGCTGAGGTCGAACCGGTACGCGGCGCGTCCGGACGGCCCGTTGCCCCGACCGCCAGGGACGCCGGGGAGGTCGCTTCCTCCCGGGACGAAGTAGCCGGTATCGACGGCCTCGAGTATACGACCGAACAAATATTGAAACTTCCCGAGGTACTCGAGAATACGGAGCTCTACTCGGCGTACCACGGGCTGATAGCCTCGCTCGACACGGTTTTTTCCGCCATTCGCGACCAGAAGGAGATCCGCGCCCGGGCCATAGACCAGATCGTCAACGAGCTGATCTCGCTCGTCCAGCGGGAGCGTTCCGGTGTGCTCGGTTTCATACTCGGCGGCGACGTGCGCGAGATGGAACTCGCCAAAAGCTCGATCAACACGGCGATCCTATCCATAATCATCGGGGAACATATCGGCCTTCCCCGTCATCGCCTCCTGCAGGTCACGACGGGCGCCTTGCTGCACGACGTGGGGATGCTGAAGATTCCCTCGTCCATCATCAACAAGGACGGCAAGCTCGACGACAACGAACAGCAGGTGATGAAAAGCCACACGTTTTACGGCTACAAGCAAATCGTCAACGAGCTCATGTACGCGGACGAGGTCGGAAAGGCCGCCGTTCAGCACCACGAGCGCTGGGACGGCGAAGGCTACCCCGGCAAGCTTTCGGGCCAGAACATCGATATCGGCGCGCGGATCATCTCGGTCGCCGACGCCTTCGAGGCGATGGTTTCCCCGAAAAGCTGGCGCGACTCCATGGTCGGCTATCGGGCCATGAAAAACCTCCTTTCCGACAACGCCCGCAGATTCGACCCGGACATCATCAAGGCGATGATACAGAGCATGGGTATTTACCCCGTCGGCTCCATCGTTCTCATGAACAACTCGGTAATCGCCCGGGTCGTGGAAAGCAACCGTGAGGCCCCGCTGCGCCCGAAAATCCGCGTTCTTATCGACGAGTTCGCGAAACCCTTTACCCAAAACGAGGGGGAGGTTATCGATTTGACCAAGAACAGGACGATGTTTATCGCCAGGGCCATCGATCCCGCGGAGTACCAGAAGGCCGGTGACGCCCGCTGACGCGCCGGCGGGGAAACCGCGGTCACAAGTGCAGAAAACCGGACGGGACGGCGAGGATCTCGCGTGCCGGATACTGACCGGAAAAAAATGGGCGATTCTCGCCCGTAACTGGCGGACACGCCGGGGCGAAATAGATATAATAGGCGTCGACGGGGACGCGATCGTTTTCGTGGAGGTCAAAACCTGGCCCCGCGGGGACGCGAGCGACCTTGAATACGCGATCGGGCGTATGAAACGCAAAAGAATGGCGGAAACGGCTAAATGTTTCCTGAACGCGAATCGACAATATAGTGGTATGTATGTCAGGTTTGACGTGATACTGATCGAGTCCGATCCCGAGAGGGCCGGAGCGGTTCGGTATCGCCACCTCGAGGATACCTTTGCGGAGCGTGCAGGATGACCAAGACCGTTAGTGCCGAAGACCCTAAAATCCAGGAATTACGCGAAAAGATCAAGGATGAGGGGTATATTCAGGGCGCCATTCTCCGTCTTGCTCTCGTGATGAGCAACAGGTTGATTGAGGTGAAGGAACAAACCGATGAGCGATTACTCTGACAACCCGAGACGTCGGGACAGGCATAGAAGGCACAAGAACCGGGGATCGTCCGGCGGAGCCCAAAAGCAGGGACAGCCTCAGGGCGCGAAGGCCCAGGCGGGCGCCCGATCAGCCGGAGGACGCGAGCAGGGCGGACGCCAGGAACCACGGCGGACGCGGCGACCCGATTCCAGGTTCGATCACGTAGTCGATCTCCTGCCCGTTCCGAGACTGCCGACCCCGACGTGCGCGCGGTGCGGCGAGCCCATTCTGGACGTTTCCAGCGCCCTGACCGACAAACAGGGAAAAGGACCGATTCACTTCGATTGCGCCCTTTCGTTCCTGAACGGGGCGGAAAACGTCTCCGCCGACGAAAAGATCGTGTATATCGGACAGGGCAAATTCGCCGTGATGCGCTTCGAGAATCCCGCGGACCCCAAAACCTTCAAGATACTGAGGACGATCGAGTGGGAAGGCCGCGAGGAACGCGCCGAGTGGAGAAACGAGATCGCGGGAAGCTTCAGTCAGGTTCCCTGAGCCGGCGAGACGCGTTCGGGGCGGTAAAACAAAGCGAGACGGATTGTATCCGTCCCGCTTTGTTTTTTAGGTCGTCAAACGACCGTTCGGCGACCGACCTTTCGGTGGTCACTCGTTCCGCGACCGTTACTTCCGCGGCTTGATGACGTCGAAACCGCAGAGGGGCACGAGGGGAGACGGTATCCTGATCGACCCGTCGGCCTGCTGGCAGTTCTCGATCACTGCGATCATGGCGCGCGACAGGGCTATCGCCGTTCCGTTGAGCATGTGCACGTACTTGTTCTTCCCGTCGTCGTCCTTGAAACGCACGTTGAGCCTGCGAGCCTGGAAATCGGTGCAGTTCGAAGTCGAGGTGACCTCTCCCCATTCGCCGCCGTTGCGTCCGGGCATCCACGCCTCGAGATCCCACTTGCGGTAGGCCGGGGCGCCGAGGTCCCCCGTGCAGGTGTCCACGACGCGGAAGGGGATGCCGAGCCCGGCGAATATCTCCTCTTCGATGAGGCGGAGCTTTTCGTGTATGGCGTCCGACTGTTCGGGCAGGCAGTACACGAACATCTCGAGCTTGTTGAACTGGTGGACGCGGTAGAGGCCCTTCGAGAACTGGCCCGCCGCGCCCGCCTCGCGCCTGAAGCAGTGCGAAAGGCCGCAATAGAAGAGGGGAAGTTTTTCCTTCTGGAGGATCTCGTCCTTATGGTAGCCGCCGAGGGTGATCTCCGCGGTGGCGACGAGGCAGGTTCCCTCTTCCTCGATATTGTAGACGTTCGATTCCTTGCCGCGCGGGTTGAATCCGATTCCCTGGAGGATTTCGGCCTTCGCGACGTCGGGCGTGATAAAGGGCGTGAACCCGTGCTTCCTGAGGATATTCATGGCGTACATGATGAGCGCCTGCTCGAGGAAGACGGCCTCGTTCTTGAGATAGTAGAACTTGACGCCGGATACCTTCGTTCCCGCCTCGAAGTCGATGAGGTCGAGCGACTCGCCGAGTTCGACGTGGTCCTTCGGCTCGAAGGCGAACTTCGCGGGTTCCCCGACGCGCTTGACTTCGGTATTGTCCTTGTCTTCCTTGCCGACGGGGGCCTCGGGATGCGCCATGTTCGGGATGGTACGGCCGGCGGCGTCGAGTTCTTCCTCGACCTTCGCGACCTCGGCCTCGGCCGCGGCGATCTCGTCCTTTATCGCCTTCCCCTCGTCGATGAGCCGCTTCCGCTCGTCGTCGGAAAGTTTTCCTTTCATTGACTTCGCGTTGTCGTTACGCCTCGCCTGCAGGGCCTGCAGGGCCGTCACGAGCGCGGTGCGCCTGTCGAAAAGGGCCACGACGGCGTCCGCGTCGGCGCTCATGTTCCGCGCCCTGATATTCGCCTTGACGGCCTCAAGGTTGTCCTTGATGAATCGGTAATCTAACATAGTACGACGATAATAGCGCGGAGGAGACGGAAACTTCAAGGGGCGGGGAACGAGCGCGACCTTGACGCGGTTCCGCGAACGTTCTTGACGCGACGGGCCGTCGCGGCGCATGATGCCGGATCATGAACACAACGGAGGATTCGAAAGCAATGAACATAAGCGACGGGAGCATCCCTTTTCATTACGAGACGACCGGCGAGGGGATGCCCTTTCTCGCGATTCACGGATGGGGCGTCGATCACCGGCTGATGTCGGGATGTCTCGAGCCCGTTTTTTCCGGAAACGACGCGGGATTATCCTGTCGAAGGATTTATCCCGACCTTCCCGGCATGGGCAAGACTCCCGGACCCGAGACGGTTACTGGTGCAGACGATCTCCTTGCCTCCCTGCTCGACTTTATCGATTTCGCGATTCCCGACGGGCGCTTTCTTCTCGCGGGCGAGTCGTTCGGCGGGTATCTTTCGCGTGCCGTTTTGAGAAAGATGCCGGAACGGATCGCCGGACTCCTGCTTATAGCGCCCGCCGTCCGACCCTTCATAAAGACCGACACGGGGTTCGACAAGGGAGACGTGCCCGAGCATCGCGTTATCGAGGAAGACGCGGAATTCATGAACGCATTGGGCGCCGAAGAGTCCGACGCGTTCCGGTACATGGGAGTACGCCTTACACGGGACTGCTGGAACCGTTTTTCCCGTGACGTGATTCCGGGAATACGCGCGGCGGACAAACGGTTTCTGGAGAACAATCTCGGGGCGAATCCCTTCCTGAGCGTGAATCCCGACGAAGGCATGGCGCCGTTCGGGCGGCCGACGGCGATCATAACCGGTCGTCAGGACGCTTCCGTCGGTTACCGTGACATGTGGTCGCTTATCGAGAATTTCCCGCGCGCCACCTACGCCTGCCTCGACGGAGCGGGTCATAACCTGCAAACCGAACGCGTGCCGTTGTTCGAAAGCCTCGTTCGCGACTGGTTGGAACGCGTAGCCCGGCAGGGAGACGCCTGAGCGCGTTCTTTACGCGGTGCGGTGTTGCGTTGCGTCGCTTGAGCGCGTCCTTGACGCGGCGTCGCGTTGCGTCGCTTGGGCGCGCGGGGCTGTCGCCCTTCAGGTTCCTTCGGGATACGGAATCTCTCCGGACCAGAGGTGAAGGAGTCCGGACGCGTCCGGCTTGAGCGCGGAATCGGAGGCGCGGAACGGCGCGTCGTTCGCGGGTGCGAACAGGAGCTCCCCCGATTCCCCGATTCCCTCGATTGTACCGTCAATGAGTTCGCGCCTCTCGGGATCGCCCGCGAGAAAGGCTATGCGTTCGCCCCGGTAGAGGAGTCGCGTTGAAACCCCTTCCCTCCAGTCGTCGGTTTCCAGGGTTTCCCGGAGAAAAACGAGGTACGACTCGAGCATACCGTCGATCGCGGGGACGCGCGCGCCGGGAACGAGCGCGAGGGAGGTCGCCTTTCGGGATAGTTCGGGCGGGAAGGCGGTTTGCGCGATATTGAGTCCGGTTCCCGCGTAAAGCACCGAACCGCCGGACGTGCCCGAGACGCTCGCCTCGCAGAGGATGCCGGCGAGCTTCTTGCCGGCCGCGGGCGACGTGCCTCCCGAGAGGACGTCGTTCGGCCACTTTATTATCGTGCGTGCGTCTGTCGGCAGGTAGGCGTCGAGAGCGCGAGAGACGGCGAGGCCGACGCGAAGGGTAAAGCCCGCGGGGGCGTTCATGCGAAGGAGTATCGTGCAAAGAAGGCTCTCTCCCGCGGGAGAGTCCCAGCGGCGTCCGGTCACGCGTCCCCGTCCCGCCGTCTGCCTTTCTGCCCTGATGACGGTGCCCGACGTATATCCCTCATTGGCGAGAACCCGCGCGTCCGCCATGGTGCTTTCTGTCGTCCGAACGAGCAGGGCGGGTGCGTCGAAGGGGTTGCGTATATCGAGCGGTTCATACTCCACGGATGTCTCCCGTCGGTACTATAGCCCTTTGGTCGCGGGGGGGCAACAGACCGCCCGCAGTTGACAACCTACCGTAAAATTGGCACTATTACGTACGCAAGACGGTTTACGGCAATAAATCGGCTTCACGCGGATGTCGTATAACGGCTATTACGGCAAACGTTTTGCGTAAACATGTAGAGAAATTACAGCGGATGTCGTATAACGGCTATTACCCGAGCTTCCCAAGCTCGTGACGGGGGTCCGACTCCCCTCATCCGCTGTAATTTCTCTTTTTTTTTTATTCGCAAAACGTTTGCTTAGCTTCCCAAGCTCGGTGCCGGTCGGTGACAAGCACCGGTCGGTGACAAGCACCGGGTCCGACCGTTCGAGGCTTCGCTACGAGTTCCCCTCATCCGCTGTAATTTCTTATACCCCGAATAAAACCGGTATGACGAGCAAAAATGCGAGGAATATGAGGCCGGCGAGTTTTTTCATACATTTCCCCCTGATTTGATATAATGGATAAATGTATCCCTTCCCGGGGGGAAAATCAGGAAGAAATCTCCAATTTTACGGTTTTCTACACATGGCGGGTACGCGGCCGCGCGGTCGACTCCCGTTCGACGTATTCCTGCGGATAACGGCGGACGATAGGCTCAAGGCCCGGCCGTTCGATCCTCTCCGCCAGGCGACTCATCATATCGAGGCCGATACAGTGACTCATCTGATTGACCGAACTGAGCCGGGGAACGGTATACGCGTCGGTATACAGATTGTCGTATCCGACGATCGATAGGTCGTCGGGGACGGAATACCCCGCGTCACGCGCGGCGCGAATGCCGGCGACGGCCATGGAATCGGAGTAGTAAAGGATCGCGGTGGGCGGGTCGGAAAGCGAGAGGAGTTCGCGGGTCTTGACGAGAGCGACCGACGGATCATACCGCCCGTCCCGCACGAGCGACGCGTCGACACCGATGCCCGATCGCGTAAGCGCGTCCGCCCACGCCCGTTTGCGGAATTGCACGGTATGAGAGTCGAAGCCGAAGCCCTCCACGAGGCCGATGCGCCGGTGCCCGAGCGCGATGAGCCGCTCCATCGCCTGCGAGGTTCCCTGATAGTCGTCGCACACGAAGTTGTCCCATGTCGGGCCCTTGACGAGACGCTGAAAGAGGACGGCGGGAACGTTGAGCGAGCGAAGCTGGGATTCGAGCTCGACGTCTTCCTGCAGGGAGTTTACGATGACGCCCTGGGCGCCCTTGTCCGCGAAGCCCTCGATGTGGCCGCGTTCGCGTTCGCAAATTTCGGCGTAATACTCCTCGCACCAGTTTTCCGGACAGCAATCGGTCAACTCGGAATACGAGATGAGTACGCCGATCCGCCCGTTCCACGCGCGTTCCTGCACCCCGTGGAGCACCTCGGCGAAGTAGGGATCGTTCCCCGAGATGCTCACGACGCCTACGGTCGCGGTCTCTCCCGTCCTGAGCGCCTTCGCGGCCATGTTGGGCCGGAAGCCGAGCTCGCGGATCGCGCGCTCGACGCGCTCCCTCGTATCCTCCGCGACCGCCCTCGTGCCGTTTATGACGTGGGAAACGGTCGTGTACGATACTCCCGCGCGCGCGGCAACGTCCTTGAGCGTCGCCATGATCAGGCCGCTCCCCGCGTAACCTCTATTTCGCGCACGCGCCGGCGTACGCTCGAGTAAAAACGGTATCCGTTAAGGAAGGCCCTGACCGTCTCGTCCAGGAATACCGCGAGAAAAAGTCCCGTTATTCCGAACTCGAACCGGAAAATCAGGAGCCACGCGGAGAGCACGACGAAGGCCGTGCCGAAGGCCTGGGTACCGAGCATCCATCGGGTATCGCCCATTCCCCGTATGTTGCCGCCGTAGATGATGTTGGCTGCGCGCGGAAAGAGGTTGATCGAGCTGATGAGCATGAGCTTGCCCGTCTGACTCATGATCCCCTCGTCCTTCGTAAAGAGGCCCACGAAGACGTTCGGCGCGAACGTGAAGGCGAGAGCGAAGGCGACCGCGACGAAGGCGCTCATGGTAAGGGCCGCTTTCCCCGTACGGGATATCTCCTCGGGCCGGCCCTCTCCGGTACGCCTTCCCGAAAGCGTCATGGCGGCGTTTCCGACGGCGGTGAAAATGAGCGCCGGGATAAGCGTTACCGCCATGATGATCGTGTAGATACCGGCGGCCATCGCGTCGACCTGGTTCAGGAACCTTATAAGCAGGATGTTGCCGGCGTTCCACGAGAACTCCTCGAGGCTCGCCGGGATGCCGACCTTGATGACCGAAAGGTAGTTGCGGAGGTTCGCCCTGCGGATCGCCCGGAACGACATCCTGAGCGGAAGCGAGCGCGAGAAGGCGCGGCTAATGGAGTATCCGCTACCGACGATGTCCGCGACGAGGGTCGCGACGGCGGCGCCGAGTATGCCGAGACGCGGGAACCCGAGGTTACCGAAGATCAACAGCCAGTCGAGGGCGATATTGATGACGGCCCTGAGTATCGACGTGATCATAAGCGGTCGGGTATACCCGGTTCCGTTGTAGATGGCGTTCGACGCCGAGGTGAAACCCGTCAGGACGATACCGGCGGTCACGACCTTCGCGTAGAGAGCGGCGTGCGAAAGGATCGGGTCCTTGAGACCCATCGCCGTGAAAATCCGCCGGCTTCCGAAAAACCAGACGAAAAACACGATGATCGCGAAAAAACTCGAGTAGACGAAGGTGGAACCCGCGATCTCCTCGGCCTGATCGTGCCGTTTTTCGCCGAGTTTTTGGCTTACGAGGATGGCCGTGCCCGTTCCGAGGGCGAAAAGAAAGGAGATGGTTGTCCAGATCGTGTAGCCGGCGTTTCCGACCGCGGTCAGGTATTCGGGAGAGGCGTGGCCGAGGAAGGCTTGGTCGGTAATCATCTGGATTTGGCTTACGCACAGGCTTGCCAGTATCGGCAGCCCGATACGAAGCAGGGATCGATAGGTATGGTCGTTTTTCATGTTTACTCCTCGGCGCAACGAATAGCAAACGTTTGCGCAATCGTTTGCTACTGTACCGAAAACCGTACGAGAAAGCAAGAGGTTTATCAAAAAAACGCTCAGAGGGTGATCGGTACGGGCAAGACCCCCCAGATATCCCGCGCGTACTCCGAGATCGTGCGATCGGTCGAGAATTTGCCCATTCGTGCCGTATTGAGTATGGACATTCGCGCCCATCCGTCCCGGTCCAAAAAGGCCCGCGAAACGCGATCCTGACAGGCGACGTAGGATTCGAAATCCGCGAGCAGTAGATAGGGATCCCCCTGGAAGAGGAGACTGTCGGTAATCGGGCCGAAAAGATCGATTTGATCGGGCGAGAACGTTCCCCGCCTGATTTGATCGATGACGCGGCGCAGGGTCGGGTTGCCGTAGTAATAGCGCATGGGGTCGTAGCCCTCCGCCTTGAGAGCCTGAACGCCCCCGGAATCGAGGCCGAAGACGAAGATGTTGTCGGCTCCCACTTCCTCCATGATTTCTATATTCGCCCCGTCCAGGGTACCGACGGTTAGCGCGCCGTTCAGGGCGAACTTCATGTTGCCCGTGCCGGACGCCTCCGTTCCGGCGGTGGATATCTGCTCGGAGACGTCCGCTGCGGGGATGATCTTCTCCGCGTTCGATACCGCGTAATTCCTCAGGAAGAGTACCTTCAAGAGGTCCTTCGTGTCGGGATCGCCGTTGACCGCGTCCGCCACCGAATTGATAAGCTTGATGACGAGCTTCGCCATGTAATAGCCGGGCGCCGCCTTTCCCGCGAAGATCACGGTCCGGGGCACGTGGTTTCCGCCCGGATCGTCCTTGACCCGATTATAGAGCGCGATGACGTGAAGTACGTTGAGGAGCTGCCGCTTGTACTCGTGAATCCTCTTGACCTGTATGTCGAAGATCGACGAGGTATCCACGGCGACGCCGTTCCTGCTGGCGATATAGCGGGCGAGCGCTTCCTTCTTGAGCGTCTTGCACGCGAGCCAGCGCGCGCGGAAGGAGGCGTCGTCCGCGAAGGGCTCGAGACGCTTGAGATCGAAGAGGTTCGTGACCCATGATTCGCCGATCGCCTCGGTGATGAGACCGGACAGCTCCGGGTTGCAGAGTTTGAGCCACCGGCGTTGCGTGATGCCGTTCGTCTTGTTGTTGAACCGTTCGGGAACGACGGAGTGGAAGCCCGAGAAGACGCGCTCCTTGAGTATCTCGGTATGGAGGGCGGCGACCCCGTTCACCGAGTGGCTGCCGACGATCGCGAGGTTCGCCATCCTGATCTTCTTCTGTTCGCCTTCTTCAATGATGGATAACTCCCTCAGGAGGTTCGAGTCGCCGGGACGCGAGCGCGAGATCTCCTCGAGAAACCGGCGGTTTATCTCGTAGATGATCTCGAGGTGGCGGGGAAGCACGCGCGCGAAGAGGTCCACCGGCCAGCGTTCGAGCGCCTCGGGGAGTATCGTGTGGTTCGTGTATCCGAAGGTGCGGACGGTGATGTCCCAGGCGACGTCCCAGTCGAGCGACTCGATGTCCACGAGGATGCGCATGAGCTCCGGAATCGCGATGGCCGGATGGGTGTCGTTGAGCTGGATGGCCACCTGGTCGGGGAAGTCGGCGAAGGAGGCGTGCGCCTTCCTGAACCTGCGCAGGATATCCTGTATCGTCGCCGAAACGAAGAAATACTCCTGCTTGAGCCTGAGCTCCTTTCCCTCGTGGCGGTTGTCGTTGGGATACAGCACCTTGGTGATGTTCTCGCTTTTCGCCTTTTCGGAGACTGCCTTGATGTAGTCGCCGTCGTTGAAGTAGTTGAGGTTGAACTCGCGCGAGGCCTTGGCGGACCAGAGCCTGAGGTTGTTGACCGTGTTGTTTCCGTATCCGGGAACCGGCGTGTCGTAGCCGAGCGCCACGATCTCGTCGGCGTCGACCCATCGCTTGCGCCTCGTTCCCGCGTGGTCGGTATAGTCCTCGCTCCGTCCGTAGAAGTTGACGACGTAGGAGAACTCCGGCCGGGGGAACTCCCAGACGTTGCCGAGCCTTAGCCAGTTGTCGGGCGTTTCAACCTGATAGCCGTTGCGTATGCTCTGGAAGAAGATGCCGTAATCGTAGCGGATTCCGTAGCCGACCGCCGGAAGTTCGAGCGTCGCCATGGAGTCCATGAAACAGGCGGCGAGCCTCCCGAGCCCCCCGTTGCCGAGGCCGGCGTCCCATTCGCGTTCGCGCATCTCCTCGAGGGAGTATCCGATGTCCTTCATCGCCTTGGCCGCCTCGGGGTAGAGGTCGAGGTTGATGAGGCTGTTTCCGAGGGTACGGCCGATGAGGAACTCGAGGGAAAGATAGTAGACCCGCTTGGCGTTGCGGTTATAGTAGGTTTGCTGGGTCGCGATCCAGCGCTCGATGAGACGGTCGCGGGTCGCCATCGCGAGCGAGGTATATCGGTCATGCTCGGTTGCCGAGTAGGCGTCCTTTCCGAGGCTGTACTCGAGATGATGGAAAAACGACTGACGTATCGCGTCCGCGTCCATGCCGAGTCTGCGCTCGCTCGCGTGAATGACGCCGGAGACCGCTTTTTTCTCTCCTTCCATACCGCACCCCTTTTTGACCACAGTGGCCTTATCCGAAAGTATAGTGTCCCGGCACGTATTTTCACAACTTTCGCGGTGGGTTACACTGTAATCGGGAAGCGGCGCGCCGTCGTCGCTTTCGGGGAGGAACTGCATGGAACGACCGTTGATTGCCGTGCCGATCGGGGACCCGGCGGGTATCGGGCCCGAAATCGTCGTGAAAGCCCTTGCCGGCAAGGAGGTGAGTGAGGCCGCGCGCGTCGTAGTGATCGGCGACCGGAGGGTGCTGGAAGGCGCGCTCCCGTTCGCCGGGGGCGGTTTTACCCTCAAGTCGATCAAGCGGCCCGAAGACGGCGACTGGACGCCGGGGACGATCAACGTGATCGACCTCGACAACGTGGACGCGCGCGCGTACCGGCCGGGCGAGGTAAGCGGGGCGTGCGGCAGGGCCGCGTTTCAATATGTCGAAAAAAGCGTTGAGCTCGCGCTCAGTCGCTCGGTCGACGCCGTCGCGACCGCGCCCATACACAAAGAAGCCCTGAAGGCGGGCGGCGTCGACTATATCGGGCACACCGAGATCTTCGGCGCGCTCACCGGCACGGTCGATCCCCTGACGATGTTCGAGGTCAGGTCCCTCCGCGTGTTTTTCCTGACCCGTCACGTCTCGCTCCGCAAGGCTTGCGAGATGGTAAGCCGCGGCCGGATCGTCGACTACGTGCGCCGCTCCCTTGCCATGCTTTCCTCTCTCGGGGTCACGGCGGGCACGATGGCCATCGCGGGGCTCAATCCCCATTCGGGCGAGCACGGCCTGTTCGGAAACGAGGAAGTCGACGAGGTAGCCCCGGCCGTGGAGGACTTGCGGCGGGAGGGGTTCGACGTCGAAGGACCCGTCAGCGCGGACTCGGTGTTTCATCTCGCCTTGCGGGGAAGATACAACTCGGTCCTGTCGCTGTACCACGATCAGGGACACATCGCGACGAAGACCTTCGACTTCGAGCGTACCATCGCCGTTACCGGGGGAATGCCCGTTCTCAGGACGAGCGTCGACCACGGAACGGCGATGGATATCGCCGGCAGGGGGATAGCGAGCGCCGTCAGCATGGCGGAGGCGATTCTCGTCGCCGCGCGGTACGCGCCCTTTTACGCGCCGCCTACCTGACGATCGTTCCCCGCGCGGTCGTAGACTGACGGAATCTCCGGTTCGTGCGGATTACCGTGACCCTGTCTCCGTCGAGCGTGATCCGGTCGACGAAGGGGCCGATCGTGAATCCCACCGCGACCGTTTCGATCGTGACCGAGGTATCGTCAGACTCGATGAGTCGGCACGCGACCGGTATCTTCTCGAATCCGACTTGATACCACGCCTCGGGGAAGGCCGTGTCGATCCGGCGGAAGCGGCCGTCGACTCCGGCGAGAAGGGTAACCGCGACGCTCGATCCGCCCTCTCCCGAGAACTCGTACCCGAAGGCGAGAGAGCCGTCGTCCGCGCGCGCGAGCGAACCGGACGCGAGACCCCAGTCGTTCCGGTCGAAGGATATCCTCAAAGGGGCCGCCTCGGCGGCGCGCGCGAATCGGGCGGGCAGGGGAACGACCTTCGGCTCGGGCGGAAGGGCGAGTGAGGCGCAGTAGTCCGCGAGTTCCGCCGCAGCGGCCGGGTTTTCCGGAAGCGGATCGGGCGAGACGAGGGCGGAGGGTATCTCGGACATGAGAAGGCGCATGAGCTCTCCTATTCGCCTGAAGTCCGCGTTCGACGTCGCCACGACGACGAGGTCCATTTTCGGGACGACGAAGAGGTATTGTCCCGCGTAGCCCTGGGCCGAGAAGGAAGTCGCGGAAGGATCGATCCACCATTGATATCCGTAGTTCCATGATGAATTGAACGAGCCTACCGTCGTCGTGTGGGCCTTTGTCGCCTTCCTTACCCATCGTTTGGAAACGATCCGCTTGCCGTCCCACCGTCCGTCATTGAGCATGAGGAATCCCAACCGGGCGATATCCTCGCTTTTCAGCGAGAGCCCGTAACCGCCGGCCGGTATTCCCTTCGGATCCTTTTTCCAGCGGTATCCGGTTATTCCGATAGGATCGAAGAGGGTCTCGCGCGCGAAGGCTTCCGCGTCGCCCGTGACGCTCTGGAGTATTCCCGTCAGGATATGGGAGGCTCCCGTGTTGTAGTCGAAGGCGACGCCGCCTTCCATCATCATCGGGGCGTCGAGGACGTATTCGAGCCAGTCGTCCGAGGCGATCATGGCGTCCAGGGAGTTTACCATGTTGGGCGTGGCGTTCTCGTTCCAGTTCTGCCCCGTTCGCATGGTAAGGACGTGCTCGGTCGTGAGACGCTTCTTGCGCCCGTCGGTTTCGGTTCGGGCATACTCGGGGAAGTAGTCCAAGACCCGTTTGCCCCCGTTGGCGACGAGGCCCTTGTCCCGGGCGATGCCGAAAACGGTCGATACGACGCTCTTGGTGACCGAGTTCACGTTATGCGCGAGATCCGGGGCGTTCGGGTAGCGGTACGCCTCGGCTAGGACGTACCCCTTTCGGATGACGAGCAGGGAATCAAGTCCGAGGTCGCCGAGGTCGCGCGAACGGAGGGCGGCCAGGAGTTTCCCCGAGTCGAAGCCGGCGCTTTCCGGGCTCGCGCGGCGCCAGGATTCCGTCGGCCAATAGTCGCGCGCCGTATTCCGGCCGCAGGATACGAAAAACGGGATACAAAGGCAGACGAGAACGCGCGAGAGGGCGACGGTAACGGATCTTCGGTACATGGGATGCTCCTTTTTACCACATTCTACCACGCTCCCGTCCGTAATGGAACGGCGGCGTGCTATACTGACGGTACATGTTCGGACCATTAATCGAAGAATGGTTTTCCGGGATTTCGGTAACCCGGGGACCGTCGTACAATCTTTCGTTTCGCGAGATCTCCCGGAAGAGAAACCCCCTCACCGGTTCCTGGACCGTGACGGTACGCGTCCTCGCCTGGCTTAAAACGAGCGAGATCCGCTTCGACGAGATGTCCGCGGCCCTGTCGGACGCCGTTCGGAACGTCCCCGGCGAACGGATCGCGCGGGTTCGGTCTTCATGGCTCGTCAGTTCCCCCTCGGGGGGGATTTACCTCTACGAGCTTTTCGATACGCCGGACCATCGCCGACGGGGAGTCTTGCGGAACCGTTTTATCGTCCTGAATACCTGCGACGGTACCGTTTCCTTCGGACCCGGAAACGAGCTCAACCGTCCGTTCAGCGACCGTATGCGGGAGTACATCGAGCGGGCTCCTTCCCTTCCGGCGGTTTCTCGCGCGCGGGAACTCGCGCCGATCCTCGAGCGCGCGTTCGCGGTCTTGGGATAAATCGCTGGCAAAACCCGGTTGGCGCGCTATACTTCAAGGAAAGGTATTCCAAAAGGAGCAGTACATGAAGTTCGCGCGTTTTACGTTTTTCGTTTTATTTGCGTTTTTTGCCGTTTCGTGCGGGAAGGTTAAGGCGTTGAAGTCCATGGGCGAGAATCTTTCGAACATCACCGAAACCGCCAAAACCTACGAGGGTATGCAGAACGCGGAAGAGGCATACGATGCCGCGCGATTCACCATGAGCGAGGGAGAGGTACGGGATTTTTACCGGGCCGTCGAACGCCTCATGAAAAAGCATCCGACCGTCCATTTCGAGATTCCTTACGGTTCCGCCGTAGAGGCGATGGAAGCGGGGATCAACCTGAAAAAGACCATAGAGTCGGAGACGGATTACGGCTTCGAGAAGTTCAACGAGGCCGCGTTGGCGATATTCGCGGTGCGGACCCAGGGTATCGGAAGCGAATTCGTCTCGGCGGTGGAATCTTCCCGGAGCGAGCTCGAGAATTTCGACGTCGAGGAGCTCGAGGGCTTGGACGACGAACAGCGCGCCGCCATAGAGGCGAGTATCGAGGCGCAACAAGCCGATCTCGAAAACGTCGCCTCGGAAATCGACACCGAGGAGATGCAGAAGATCCGCGAACACTACGACATGGTCATGCGCGTCCGTTCGGAGTTCGTCATACCGGATTGACGGCTCCGTAAGCGCGACGACAAACGCCTATCGAACGCCGTTCGGTAGGCGTTTTTTTTTCGCATCATTACCCGAATCGCTTGACTCTCCTCCAGCGGGAGACCGGAGAATATACTGGCATGGAGGAAAGAATGAACTACGAATCGCCAGTGCCGGACGTTCCGGTTATCATCGTTCGCGCGCTTCGGAAGGCGTACGGATCGCTCGTCGCGGTCGACGGGATCGATCTGCGGGTCGAAAGAGGAGAGATTTTCGGTTTGTTGGGACATAACGGCGCCGGCAAGTCGACGACGGTGGAATGCCTTGTCGGGACTAAACGTCCCGACGGGGGAACGGTCATGGTTCTCGGGATGAACCCGCGAGACGACCGGAAACGGCTCTTCGAGCGGGTCGGCGTCCAGTTTCAAACTACCCGTTATCAGGAGAAACTTCTCGTACGGGAGGCTTGCGGGACCTTCGCGCGTCTTTATGCGCGGGACAGCGATTGGAGAGTGTCGATGCGGAGGTTCCGGCTCGAGGGCGTGGCGGACTCGTATTGCAACGAGCTTTCGGGCGGCGAGCGCCAAAAACTCGCGGTATTGCTCGCGCTCATGCACGAGCCAGAATTGCTGTTTCTCGACGAGCTTACGACCGGTCTCGATCCCGCCGCTCGTCGCGAGATATGGCGGTTTCTCGGGGAACTGAAGGAGCGCGGCGTCACGATCGTCCTTACGTCGCATTACATGGACGAGGTTGAATACCTGTGCGACCGGGTAGCGATCATGAGTCGCGGAAGGATCGTGTTGGAGGGTTCGCCCGGGGACCTCGTCGCGGAGTACGGGGCGAAGAACCTTGAGGACGTGTTTTTGCGCGTGGCCGGCGCGGAAGGCGCCGCGCCCGAGGTAGGGGAGGCGGTATGCTGAGGGGATTCGGAACGTTGTTCGCGGTCGAGGCGAAGGTAGTCCTTCGCGGTATCGACATGCTCCTTTTCGGGGTGTTCTTTCCGCTCGCGATCATGCTGCTTGTCGGGAGCATCTCAGGCCGGAGCGCGGTGCCCTCGGCCTTCGCCGGAATCGCCTGCGTCGGCCTGTGCGCGTCGGGTCTCATGGGCATACCGCTTACCTTCGCGTCGTACCGGCACGAAAGTATCCTCAGGCGGTTCAGGGTAACGCCGGTAAGCCCCGCGACGCTCCTTCTCGCGGTGGCGCTGACGCAGGTTCTCTTCGCCTGGGTTTCGGCCGCGGGCGTCTACCTCGTAGCCCGTCTCGCCTTCGGCATGGAGATCGCCGGATCTCCCGCGCGCTGCCTGGCGACGTTTCTCTTCGTTCAAGTTTCGATCTACTCGCTCGGATTCCTGATCGCGAGCCTCGCGCCGGACATGAAGAAGGCGAATCTCGCGTGTACCGTCGCCTACTTTCCGATGCTTTTCCTGTCGGGCGCCACCGTTCCCTACGACGCGCTCCCGCGGGGCGTCACGCTGTTCGCGGATTATTTTCCGCTGACTCAGGGGATCACGCTGCTCCGGGACGCCGTTCTCGCCGTTCCGGCGTCGGGCGGTTCGGGATCGATCCTTGCGCTCGCGGCCATCGCGGTAGTATCATACGCCGTATCGTTCGCGACGTTTCGATGGGAGTAAACGCGTGTACAGGATAGGCCAGTTTTCCAGGATTACGAAGGTCACGATCAAGGCCCTCCGTTTCTACGAGGAGGAGGGCCTTCTCGAGCCGAGCCACATCGACGGGACGAACAACTACCGGTATTACTCTACCGACCAGTTACCGCGCGTACACAGGATCGTGTCCCTCAGACAGTGCGGGTTTTCCATACCGGAGATCAGGCAGATACTGGCGGGACGTAATATCCCCTCGCTGTTTTCGGAGAAGAAACGGGAGCTGGAGCGGTTCGCGACCGAAACCGCCCGGCAACTCGCCTCGATTACGTACTACCTCGAGCGACTCGGCTCCGATCCTTCGATAGAACACCAGGTGATGGTGAAGGAACTGCCGTCGGCGATCGTCTACAGCAAGCGCCTGATCGTCCGGTCGTACGACGATTATTTCGACGTGATACCCAAAATAGGCGAGGAGATCACCGCGGCGAATCCCGACCTCGCCTGCACCGAACCGGCGTATTGCTTCATCGTCTATCATGACGGAGAGTTCAAGGATAGCGATATCGACGTTGAATTCTGCGAGGCGGTCACGAAATTCGGCGTCGCGCCGCCGGGTATCGAGTTCAAGACGATCGAACGCGTTCCCGTTGCCGCATGCGTATTGCATAAAGGTCCGTACTCCTCCCTTCCCTTGGCCTACTCGGCCGTATTCCGCTGGATCGACGACAACGGCTACCTGTGCGCGGGGCCGCCGAGGGAATCCTACATTGACGGCATCTGGAACAAGGATAGCGACGATGACTGGCTGACCGAGATTCAGGTGCCGCTCGCCCGGGACGAAGAGAATCCGCCTGTCTGAAGTTGCGCGTGCGCGGAAAAAGGGATATACACGTAGTCATGAAATTCAAACTTCGCGCGGGTCTTATCGCCGTTTGTTCTGCGGTGGCCGTTTCCTGCGCCGGCGGCGGTTCGAACGATCCCGGCGAATCGGCCGCGGGCTTTCCCGCGCCCCTGTGCGGTATCGTCCTTTGGGGATCGAATCCCGATATGGAAGAGTACGCCTCGTCCGTTACCCTCGAGTTCTCCTACTTTTATTACTCCGACGTCGCGGACGACGACGGAACGGGCGGGTATTCCTACGACTGGTCGGTCGTCGACGCCTTCGTTCAGGCGGCCGTCGCCCGCGGTCATCATGCGATCGTCCGGTTCCGCGATACCGACCCCGAACTCGGTTCCGCCGAACGGAGCCTTCCCGAATCCTTGTGGGCGCACGCGCGGAACGCGAAATACGACGAGGGGATAGAGGGCGCGACGCAAAAGACGGTTGTCTTTCCCGACTGGACGAATCCCGATCTCGCGGTTTTCATTATAGAGTTTTACCAACACCTCGCGAGTCGCTATCCCGATCAGGGAACGGGACTCGGCTACGTCGAGGTGGGCTTCGGCCTCTGGGCCGAGTATCATATCGACTACGACAACCTGAGCGGCTTCTCCGATCCGGAGACGGCCACCAGGGAAGGCGCGCTGGGCAAGCTCTTCCCGTCGCGGGACGATCAAGTGCGTATCCTCGACGCGATCGACAACGCGCTCGTCAACGTTCCGTGGGGAATCTCGGTCGACGCCGCCGATACTGGATTCGGTCCGTACGCCTCGACGCCAACGGCCTCCGCGCCCCGATTCGGGCTTTTCGACGATTCCCTCCTCCACGCGGGGTGGAAAGCCGAGAATCGTCCCAACTGGGATTTTTTCGGCGACAGGAGAAGGGCCGCGCATAACGGCGGGGAATTCAGCTACTACACGGAGAACGACCAACGATACGCCCTGCGCCTTCCCGGCGGGCCGAACGGTTTCGGCCTCGCCGAGGCGGCGCGCGAGTGCTATCTCAGTTTCGTCATCGGCGACGGTCAAACCGACTATCGTACTCCCGCTGAGGTCGCCTCCGCCGGCGCCTTGCTCGGGTATTCGCTTGTCGTCGTTTCCGTGACGCCGTCCGGCGATACCACGACGGTTCGCGTGCGGAACGACGGCGCTGCGGCGGTTACCTACGACATCTTCGCGAAATTCGGCGATACCTCTTCTGCGGAAACCCTCAAGGGCCTTATGCCGGGAAGCGAGCGCGACCTCGTCGTGAACTCGTCCGACTCGCGCGTCGAGGACCTGTCGTTCTTTTCGCCCGTACTGCTGGCGGGACAGCGCATCCCGTTCGCCGCGCGTTAGCCCAGGTTTTCCGCGTTTACCATCGCGGAATACGAATCGGGGTCGAAGGGATAGTCCCAACACCCGGCGTAATGCTCGATACGTCCGCCGAGTCCCGTTTTAAAGGTATAGAGGCCATACATGGAGTGTCGCGGATCGCCGTTCGGCGGTACGCCCATCAGGTCGTACGAGACGCAGCCGCGTTCGCGGAGGAGCCGTATCGTTTCCCATTGCAGTCCGTAGTTCGGCATGCAATCCCGGCGCTCGAGGCTCGACCCCGCGTAGAGGTAATACCCCCGGCGTCCCATCGACCCGACGATGACTCCCGCGAGAAGCACGCCGTCTTTTTCTGCGGAGAGCGCGTAGAATGCCGGATCGGACGCGTCGCCGCGCAGGAGCGAGGGGTCAAACAGGCGATGAAAGTACGATTCGTCCTCCCGGTAAAAGCCCTTGCGGACCGACGTTTCGGCGTAGAGCCGATACCACTCGCTCGGCAACTCCCCTTCGCGAATCCGGAAGGTCACGCCGCTTTTATACGCGCGCCTGATTCCGTTGCGCGTCGTTTGCCGCATGCGCGAGAGGATGTCGCTTTCGCCGCCCGCGAGGTCGACGATTACCGTATCGGGGCAAAGATGGTCTTTGGGAGATTTTCTCAGCGCGTGATTCCGGGTTCCGAAATTCATCCTCAGCTCGCGTATCTCGCCTCTCGGCGCGCCCTTCCATTGACCGCTCGCGGACCAGTACTCGCCGTCTGTGTAGGGCGAAGGAAACGTGGTGTCATACCGTACGCACGCAATATCGTCCGGCAGGAACCGTCTCAGTTCCTCGGAAAGTTCCTCGAGAAACGGGCCTTTCGCGCTATCATCGAGCGTCACGTGCGGTCCGTCCGGAACGTACGCGTACCGGGTCCCGGACTGGCCGGGGCGCAACAGTGCGACGAGGGGAAACGTCGCGTCATCATGCAGAACCTCGAACGAGCGCGATTCCAGACCGCCCGTTTCCTTGAAACGCGCCCAGAATCCGCTTTGAAAAAGGTTGTTTGAAGGCGGCACGTCGCCGTGCGTCTTTGGAGTGAGAGTCATCGAGGGGTTTCCTTGTCGTTGTGGTTATTTTCCGGGAGAGGAGGTCCCGTACGTGGCCGCCCGTATGTCGTCGATCACCAGGTAACACCGAGGATCGGACGAACGGGCTATCGCGCAGATTTTGGCGACGTCCCTGCGGCGCGCCTGAACGAACAGGAGTTGCACGGTTCCGTCGCGTCCCGATCCTTCGAACGACGTGACGCGATTTCCCTCTTCCCGGAGGCGTGCGGCGATCGCCGCCCCTTCGCTGCTGAACACGCGTACTACCTGATCGCCGATCTTGAACGCGTCCTCTATGGAAATGCCGACGAACGTTCCGACGGCGAATCCGAGGGCGAACGCCAGCGCGGTCACGGGCTCGGTGATACCGGTCAAAACGCGCGATACGGCGAAAATCCAGATGAGGGATTCGACGAAGGCGATGAGAAGGGCATGATATTTTTTGCCCCGAATGACCATCGCGTGGCGAAAGGTCCCGAGCGAAACGTCAGCCACGCGGGCCGTAAAAACGGTCAGGGCAACCAAGACCTGGGAAAGGGGAAACACGGCGTTACCTCGTTCGCGTATTTTGCCTGAGCAGTACTTTAAATATACGCCTATTATCCGTCGGGGGCAAGGAACTGGCGAGATCAGTACGGCATTGAGGGTACCGGTGTTGTGTCCCGGTCGAAAATCGGTGATAAAGTCACGGCGGACGGGCGAAAGGTAGGATATACTTCAAGAATGTAATCCCAAGGAGGTCCGTATGAACTTGTGGTATTTGCTTCTGGCGTCGCTCGCTGTAAACGCCCTTTTCTTCGTCTTCGCGGCCTTTTTGCGAACGGACGTATTTACCGACATTACCTATTCGCTCAGTTTCGTGCTTCTTTCGGTGTCGCTCTACTTAACCGTTCGGCCCGAGTCGCTCGTTTCCCATTTGACGCTCGTCATGGTCGTTCTCTGGGCCATTCGCCTCGGTTCCTATCTCTTTTTCAGAATCATGCGTATCAAGGTAGATCACCGGTTTGACGACAAACGGAACAGCGTTGTCGCCTTCGGTTCGTTCTGGCTCCTGCAGGCAGTATCCGCCTGGATCATCATGCTGCCGGTTACGGGGATTACCCTGGCGGACGGCAGGTTTTCCGCCGTTCCGCCGGCGGCCTTCATACCGTTCGCGGTTCTCTTTATCGGCGGTTTGTCGCTGGAAACCGTCGCCGACGCTCAGAAATACGCCTTCAAAAAACGCCCCGAAAACGCGAATCGTTTCATGTCGTCGGGCGTGTGGCGGTACTCGCGCCATCCGAATTACCTCGGCGAGATAATCGTCTGGTGGTCACTGGCCCTTCCCGGTGCCTACGTCTTCGAGGGTTTCGAATGGTTCTATTTCCTCGGACCCCTGCACATAACCCTGCTACTTCTTTTCGTGAGCGGCATCCCCCTGCTAGAAAAATCGGCGGACTTGAAATGGGGGAAGGACGAGTCGTACGCCGCCTACAAGGCGCGGACCCCTCCGCTCGTTCCGAATCCCTTCGGAAAGCGGGGTGCGTCCTGATGGGTGAACTCGGCGGCATGGCGGCGGTACTGGCGCTTTCGTTTCTTTCGGGTTCGATACCGTCCGCGTATCTGGCAGGCCGGCTCGCGGGAAAGGGAGATATCAGAACGCGGGGGAGCGGGAATCCGGGCGCTACAAACGCGTACCGGATACTCGGAGCCCGATGGGCCGTTCCGGTCGTTATCGTAGATTTTTTCAAGGGCTTCGCGCCCGTAGCGCTTACGGTCGGAGGAGACGCGTGGCTTTCATCGCCGCGTCTGGCCGTTCTCGCGGGAGGCGCGGCCGTTCTCGGCCATGTATTCTCTCCGTGGCTTTCGTTTCGGGGAGGGAAGGGCGTCGCGACGGGAGCCGGCGCGTTTACCGCCCTGATGCCGCTCCTTTTTCCGATATGCCTGGCGGTTTTTGTCGCGGCGCTCGTCGTGTCGCGCAGGGCCTCGGTAGCTTCCCTGTACGCCGCGTTGACGTTGCCGATCGTTTTTTTTGCCTTGACCCTCGCGGCGGGAGAACGTGTCGATCCCGTCGTCGCGACAGTGGTCGTCTCGGTCCCGGTCGTCGTTTGTATCGCGCACGCGAAAAACATCGCGCGCCTTCGCGACGGAACCGAGTCTCGGTTGTTCTAGATACGGGATGGACGGGAGTTTCGCGTGAAAGAATCAAACGGTATCAACGGGTTCCAGCTCTACCACAGCCTGCTTTCCGGTTACGAAAGCCTCTTGGGCGCGAAACGACATTTGAACGACATAAACGTGTTTCCGGTAGCCGACGGCGATACGGGAAACAACATGGTGGCGACCGTTCGCGCGACCCTGCAGGTGCCCCGCGTTTTCAGGTCGCTGTCGAAAACCCTTTCCGCGCTCGCCGATCGTTCCCTTTCGTCGGCCCGGGGCAATTCCGGAATAATCATCGCGCAGTTCATCAACGGGATATCCGATAACTGCCCGGACAAGCCGAGCGTCTCCGCGGAAGAATTCGGCGACGCCCTCTCGAAGGCCGCGTACGATACGGGTAAGGCGATAGAAAACCCGCGCGAGGGAACCCTGCTTACGGTGTTGCACGCGTGGACGGCGGAATTCCGCCGTCTCTCCGCCCGCGGCGGCGCGATGAAAGACCACTTTGTCGAAAGTCTCGAGGCGGCGCGCGCGGCGCTCAGGGAAACGACCGACCAGCTCGACGTTCTAAAAAAAGCGGGCGTAGTAGACGCCGGAGCCTCGGGCTTCGTGTCCTTTTTGGAGGGCATAGCACGCATGCTCGTCACGGGAAAGGCGTCATGGGAACGATCTTCCTTCGCCGCGGAAGCCGCGGACTCCGCCGAGTACGCGCACGACATTCCCGAAAGCTCGGGCGAGATTGCCTACCGCTACTGTACCGAGGCGCTCGTACTCCACGAGGGAAAGCCCCCCGAACATCTCGCCGACGACCTGCGGCGCGACCTTCGCGGCTTCGGCGATTCGCTCATAATTTCGTCGGGACGCAACAAGACGAAGATACACGTGCATACCAACGAGCCCGCGAAGCTGTTCTTCGCCCTCAAGGATAGCGGCCGGATCGTCGAGCAAAAAGTCGACGACATGGTACGGCAATACAGGGCGGTACACGCTCCCGTCTCGCGCGTCGCCGTCGTCACCGACTCGATAGCCGACGTTCCCCCGGATCTCGTCGACCGCTACCAGATACACGTTATTCCCCTCAAGATACTCTGGGGCGAGGACGAATATCTCGACCGGCTCACGATCGACGCGGAAACCTTCTATCCCTACCTCGACAGCAGGAAAGACTATCCGGGCAGTTCGATTCCCGACCCCGTCCGCGTCGACCAGGTATTCTCGTGGCTTTCGTCCCATTACGAATCGGTCATCGCCATTCCGGTCGGCAAGGCGCTGAGCGGAACCTGGCAGGTCATGCGCCGGAGCGCGGACGCCCTCTCCGCGAACGGTTACCGCGTTTCGGTCGTGGACAGCAAACTCAATTCCGCCGCGCAGGGTCTCGTCGTGCTGGCGGCCGCGGAGGACGCGGCGAACGGCCTCTCTCACGACGATATTCTCGCGCGTACCGAAGAGCGGATACGGGGAGCGCGTATCCTCGTGAGCGTCGCGACCTTCAAGTACATGGTCAGGGGCGGCAGGATCAGCGCGCTGAAGGGCGCGATCGCGGC
>JAEWMY010000027.1 GCA_023393015.1 Spirochaetota bacterium | reverse complement strand
TTTGGGGTCTTTGTGCAAGATATGTAAGGGAAAGTTGACAAATGCGGATGACCGTAGAATGCGGGATCGAATGGCGGATTTTGCCTCTTGACGGCTTAAAACCGCTCCCGAATGTCAGGCTACGAGGTTGATTACCATGCCCGCGGCGGGCATGGCCGGTTTGTAGGGGAGTTCGGCGGCCATGGCGGTTACGGCCTTGACCTGTTCCTGATATTGATCGATAAGGGCGCTGATCTGGTTGTCCGACATGGCGCCTTGCCCGTCAAGCTTGGGTTGGACGTTTTTTTGCCTCATCGACACGAGTTGGTCTATAAGGGTGTTGAGAATCTTGATCTTGTCGACGGAGACGCCCTGCTGGCCGCCCCTTGCCGGGATGCCCGCCACGTAGCGGAACTGGGAGTAGACGAATTGATTCGGCGCCACCGGAACGTACGCGCGACCGCCCGACGAGACGGACGGGTACATGGTGTAGGACATGGTCCGCAAGGGGCCGACGTTCGATAGCATTGGTCGTTTCCTCCGTTCAAATTATCGGAACGGACGGAACGGGGGATTAGCGTAAAAAAAAACGCGCCGAAACGGAGAGTTCCGCGCCGGAAACGCTTAATGCGCCTTTTGCCAGGCCGCGATCGCCTCCTGGAGCGAGGGTGACATTCCTTCGGGATCGCGCGCCATCTTTTCGAGCCAGGGAAGGAGTATCTCCGCCTTGAGGAGCTCCCAGTTGTTCGGGAGAATCCTCGGAACCGACAGGGTTTCGGGCGGCGGAAGGTGGCCGAGCAGGGACGGATAGTACAGGGGGAAAATCCGCTCGTTTACCGGCCTCAGCGAGGAAAATCCGCCCGAGATACCGAAACTCCGCGCGGTGATCCCCATTTCCACGCTTCGGTCCAGCAACGCGCGTTGGGTCTTTTCGGAAAAGAACCAGACGATAAAGGCCTCGGCCGACTCGAGGTTTCTCGATTTTCTCGCTACGCCCATGTACACGATGTCGTCGCGTATCGGGGTTTTTCCGTCTTTCGTGACCCAGCGAAAATCGAGATTCTGGCGCTTGTCGTCCGGGAGCACGAAGATCGCGTCGCTCGGCATGTACGAGAATATGCTTCGCCCGCCGGTTACGAGACGGTAGGGCGGGTCATAGAGGTACTTGAACTGGAATTCGTCTTCGGCCGTCGCGGAGGTGTTGATGGTACGGGTCCATCCGCGCAGGTATTCGATCGTCGACTTGAGAGCCGCCTCGTTCCAGGAAAAGAGCGGGGATCCTTCCTCGAAGCGCGCGTCGTGCATGCGCGCCACCAGGTAGAGGAACTCGTTCGTCCAGCGGGGCGAGAAGCCCATCTTGGTATAGACGCCTTTTTCCTTCGCGTTGAACTCGCTCGAGAGGCGCCGTATCTGCTCGAGCGAGAGGGCGAAGTCGTTGTCGATCAGGGAACCCTTGTCGGGCGAGAAGACGAGCGCCGGGAGGTTGAAGCTGACCGGCAGGAGATACTGCCTGCCGCGCACGTTCCCGAGATCGAGCAGGGAGCCGTAAAAGAGCTTCGAGCCGAGCCTGAGCTCGGTAAAGAGGTAGTCGACGGGAGCGAGCTTCGAGCGCGCCTTCTCGCCCTTGAGCCAGGGACCGACGATGAGGTCGGGCGATTCCTTCGCCGAGATGAACTCACCGGCGGGATTCTCCTTGTACTCGACGACGACGCGGTGCCTGCTTTGGCTCGAGTTGAAGAGCTCCGCGTACGAGGCGAACTCGGGACGGTTGGTCCACATCACCGTGAGTCCGTCGTTGGCGCGCGAACAGCCCTCGCAGGCGAGTAGGGCCGCGATAGCGAGGGCCGCGACCGCGGAAACGGCGACGAGGGTCGCGCGTGGTTTCGCGCGGAAGGAGGCCGCGCCTTCGGTGATAGTGGGCATGCGGACACTGTAGGTGAGTAAAAGTCTGTTGTCAATCCCGCCGGGGGAAGGTATACTCAACGTATGATTATCCAGGATCCGGCAATACCGGAGATCATCACCAAGATCTCCGATCATTTCAACAATAATATCGCCACGCGCTTCCTGAGGCCCCTGCTCGCCCAGATCCTGTCCGAAAACGAGCTTTCGCGGAGGATGTCCGACATTATCGACCATCCGGAGACCTTCGGCAACCAGGGCGTCCATATCGACGAGCTTTACCTGCAGATACAGGCCTTCGCGCGGTTCGTGTACATGGTGCGGTGCGACGTCCTTCCCAACCTTCGGGTTCTTTCGGGAACGGTCGACTCGCGGGACGCCAACAAGGTCTTTCGCGACATGGCGGTGAGCAATTTCGGCTCGAACGTGAAGGTTCTTTCGGATCTCGTCCACGAGCTCTATATCAGGACGGTCGCCTACGACAAGCTGCACAGCGGTTCGTCCCGACCGGTCTATCGGGACATTCCCGGTCTCGAGGAGATCGGACGATATCTCGTGGAAAGCTGAAAACGAAACGCCCGCATGGCGCGGGCGTTTCTCGCGGCCGGCGACATGCCGGCCTTTTTTTTCGTTTTGACTTGCGACGGACCGACGGACCGACGGATCGACGGACCGACCGAGAGCGTCTTACCGCGCGGCCATCTTGCCCGCGACCTCGAATATTGTCTCGAACACGGGTTCGAGCTTCTCGACGTCGACGGACGAGAACGCGACCCTGAGGTGGCTCGCGTCGATCGCGACGGTTCCGATGCCGTGCTCGTGGAGGAGCTTCACGCGGAGGTCCTCCGCCGCGACCCCGACGCACTTCATGCTCATGAAGTAGCCCGAGTTGAACGGAAGGGCGCGGAGTACGGGGTGTCCCTCGTGGGCGTCGAAGAAACGGCGAACCACGCGGTATCGCTCCTCGAGCATCCCGCGCAGGGCGCGCTTTTCCGCCTCGTTGCGCGGATCCTTGAAGGCCTTGAGCATGAGCGACTGCGAGGGCGTCGCCGCGCACGAAACCGACGAGCGGATCGCGCCCATCAGCTTCTTGATGAGGGCCTCGTATTGCGCCGCGTTCATGCCCTTCGACCCGAAGGTGATGAAACCGGTTCGGAGTCCCCACACGTAGTCTTCCTTCGTGGGACCGTCGATCTTGACCGCGAGGACCCGCTCGTGGAGTCCCGCGAGGCGGGAGAAGAGGGACTCGGGATCGATGTCGTCCTCGTAGTCGAGGCCGAAATAGGCGTCGTCGCACCAGACCATGACGTCGGCCCCCGTTTCGGCGGCTTCCTTTACAACGGATACGATCGTCGCGGTTTCCGCCTTTGTCGGCGTGTAACCAGAAGGGTTCTGGGGGAAGTTGAGAAGCATGCGTACTTTGCCGGTGTGCGCCTCGGCCATGACCGCCTCGCGGAAGCCCGCCAGGTTGAAGCCCGATTCGGCGAACATGGGGAATGACCGCAGGACGGCGTTTCGCCGCGCCTCGACGACGAGCACGTAGTTGTCCCACGCGGGGGCGCCGGTCAGGAGCACCGTGTCGGTTCCCAGGAAGAGGTCCGAAAGGTAGGAGATGCCCGCGGTGAGCCCGGGAACGAGCACGGGGAGCGATATCTCGGTCGAGCCGAGCGTGGGATTTTTCTCCCTGATGGCCTCGAGCCAGAGGGCCCGCAGGTCCTCGTTCCCGGCCGTCGGCGCGTACGCGACTATCTCCGGGGCGGTGAGGTTCGGAACTTGTTCCTTGAGGGAGGTGAGTACGCAGGGTACGCCGTTTTTCACGGCCATTCCGATCGTCGCGTTGGCGGTTTTCCCGTGCTTTTTCGCTTCCGCGCTTTGCGCGATGATTCCCTTCGGGAAATACAGGCGACTTCCAAGGTCGGAAAGGAGTCGTCCGGCGATGGACGGGGCGAGAATCGCGTTCAGTTCGTCCGCGAGCGGACTGATATGTTGGTGTTCGGCCATGATGTAACCCGTATACAACAGATAATTACCGGTTGTCAATGACCGGCAAGGCGCGTACAATGAAAAAAGATCGATTTACGTTGTGGGGTATGGACATGAACGGTGCATCGAACGGGGCGGAGCGCGCCCGCGAGGTCGTGGAAAAGGTACGGAGGGGGATGGCCTCGCGCGTCGTGGGCCAGGAAGCCCTCGTCGACGGGATTTTTACCGCTTTTGTCGCCGGAGGTCACGTGTTGCTTGAAGGAGTCCCCGGGCTCGCGAAGACCCTGGCGGTCAAGACTTTTTCCGCCCTGGCGTCGCTGAGTTTCAAGCGCGTTCAGTTCACGCCCGACCTCCTGCCCGCCGACCTCGTCGGTACCCTCGTGTTCGAGCAGGGCTCGTCGAGCTTTTCCGTACGGAAGGGTCCGGTGTTCGCGAACCTCGTGCTCGCCGACGAGATCAACCGCGCCCCCGCGAAGGTACAGTCCGCCCTTCTCGAGGCCATGGCCGAGCGGCAGGTGACGATCGGGGAAACGACGTATCCGCTGCCCGATCCCTTTTTCGTCCTCGCGACGCAGAATCCCATCGAGCAGGAGGGAACCTACGCCCTTCCCGAGGCCGAGCTTGACCGGTTCCTTTTCAAGTTGCACGTTCCCTATCCCTCTCTCGAAGAGGAGTCCCGCATCGTCCGCGTCGAGGCGGGTCTCGACGCGACGTTACCGACGTCGGTCTCCGGTGCCCTCAAACCGATTATCGGGGCGGATGACCTTGCCGTCGTTCGGGCGGCGGTGCGGGCCGTGAACGTCGACCAAGCCCTCCTCGATTACGCGGTTTCCCTCGTCGCAGCCACGCGCCCGATCGCCGAGTCCCGCAAGGATCGCAGGCAGCGCGACGATTACCTCAAGTACATCTCGTTCGGGGCCTCTCCCCGCGCGAGTATCGCCCTGGTGGCCACCGCGCGCATCAGGGCCGCCTTCGAGGGACGCGATTACGTGACGCCGGACGACATCAAGGCCCTCGCCTGTCCGGTCCTCCGGCATCGTCTCGTCCTTTCCTACGAAGCGGGCGCCGACGGACTCTCCGCCGACGACATCGTCGCCAGGCTCCTTTCCATCGTGCCGATCCCGTGACGCCGTGAAAAAGAACGATACTGTCGCGCGCGTAACGTCGATCGCTGAGCGGGCCAGGGGCCTGAGACTGACTTCCGTCAAGGTGTCGGAGGGTATGCGCACGGGCTCGTTCAGGTCCTGCTTCCGCGGGCATGGCATCGAGTTCGACGGCGTCCGCGAATACGAGCGCGGCGACGACGTCCGTTCGATCGACCGCAACGTTACCGCGCGTTCCGCCCGCCCGTTCGTCAGGCTGTACCGGGAGGAACGCGAACTCACCGTCTTTCTCGTCGTCGACGATTCGCGGTCGATGCGCGCGGGAATCGGAGGGGCGTCGCGTCGGGACAGGGCGCTCGAGGCGGCCGCCCTGCTCGCGTTCGCCGCCGAGCGGAACGCGAGCCCCGTCGGATCCGTCGTTTTCGACTCGGCGCCCGGGAAGTCCTTTCCCCCGCGTTCGGGCCGCGACCGCGTTCTCGCGATCCTTTCGGATCTCGAGCACCGCGAGTCGCGCGGGGGCGGAACCGCGCTCGCCGGCGCGCTCGCGGGCGCGTCGCGCGTTCTCCGGAACCGCGCGCTCGTCATCGTGCTGTCGGATTTCCGCTCGACGGGATACGAGACGGCGCTCGGCATCCTTTCCCGCAAGCACGACGTTGTCGCGTGCAGGATCGTCTCGCCCGCGGACCTTGTCCTTCCCGACGTGGGATACGCGTCGTTCAGGGATCCCGAGACGGGCGAGCGCGAGTCCTTCCCGACGGCCTCTCCCTCGTTCAGGACCCGATGGGAGCGTGAAGGGCGCGAGGCCGTTCATCACTGGGAACGCGCGTGCCTCAGAAGGGGCGCCGCCCCGCTCGTGCTCTCGACGGAGGACGACGCGGGCGCCGTCCTCGTCCGCTTCTTTTCGGCGCGCGGGGAACGGGCTTCCTGGTCGACCGCGCGCGACGAGGCAACACGATGAGTGGCATGCGATTCGGGTTCTCCGTCGTCGCGTTCGCGTTTTTAACTTTCGCCACCGTAATCGCCGTTGCTGACGCGACGGGCCCGGCCGGAACCAAGGCACCGGCCGGTACTCTCGTACCGGGCGGTACTCTCGTACCGCGGGACGTATACGTCGGTGACGCGGCCGAGTTCTCCTTCGAGGTCACGTTGACGGAACAGGCGCTTGACGTGGACGAGACGATCGAGATCGATCCAGACCTTCTTTCGCCGTCGCGCGACGTGACCGTCAGTCGTGTTACCGTAACGGGAAGGGACGGGCGCGCCGAGGTGAGGATTCGCTTCGTTCCGTGGGTATCGGGCGTTCTCGCGCTCCCTGGGATACCCGTGCGGAAGGAAACGGTCACGCCGCCTTCTCCCGTCATCGCGACGCTCGTTCGCGATCCCGCTACCGGTTTGCAGGACGCGCGATCTCCGCTACTCGTGCCGGGAACGAGCTGGATTCTGTACGGATTCCTCGCGTGCGCGATCGCCCTCCTGCTCGCCGCCTCATTCGTCGTTTCGAGGATACGGCGGTACGCCGCCAGCGATCCCGCGACGCGCAATTCGGCGCGGAGAAGGCGCGAGTTCCTTCGAGACCTTTCGGCGCTTTCGCGAAGAACGGGGAAACTCGCGCAGGTCGAATGGTACGCCCTCTTTTCCGCTTGCCTTCGCCGGTATCTCGGTCTTTACGCGTTCTCGAACGCGCGCGTTTCGCGCGCGTTGACGGGAAGCGAGCTTTCGGAGATCGTGGAACGACGGAGCGAGCGCGCCGACGAGGCCAATAAGACCGACGGGAAAGACGAGGCAAAACGGGCGGGCGCGATGGTGCGCGCCCTGTTCGACGGAGCGGATCGCGTCCGGTTCAGCGGCCGCGAATGCGGGGACGGACGATCCCGCGACGTCGGGCTGGCGCGCGAGCTTTGCCGGATTTTAGAGGAGGACGAACGACATGCTCTACCTTGAACGACCTGTCGCGCTCGCCGTACTCCTTCTCGTCCCGGCGTATTTCGCCCTCAGGTCGTCGGGCTTCTTTTCGCGTCTTGATTTCAACCTGACGCTGGGCGATTGGGGAGGCGCGCCGTTTCGCTGGAATTCCGCCGCGACGCGACTCGCCCGCGCGACGGCTTTCCTTTCGGCCCTTGCGGGTTTTTGCCTCGTAGTACTCGCCCTGTCCGGTCCGGTCAAATTGCGACGCGAGCCGGTTTACGCCTCTCCCGACGCGACGGTAACCTTCGTTCTCGACGTGAGTCCCTCCATGGCGGGCCGCGATATGGAGGGCGAAACGCGCCTCGAGGCGGGCAAGAGGTGCGTCGCCGCCCTCGTGTCACGACGGACGGGAACGGCCTTCGGTCTCGCCGCCCTCGGTTCCACCGCGGCGATGCTCGTGCCGCCCACCATGGATCACCGCCTGTTTCTCGAGCGTCTCGACGCGCTTACCGCGGGCGAGTTCGGCGACGGTACGGCGCTCGGGCTCGGACTCGCCGTCGCGGCCGCCCGCGGGTCCGCCTCGTCGACCGCGCGCGACTACGTCGTGCTCGTCACTGACGGCGAGAACAACGCGGGCGAGATCCATCCCGAAACCGCGGCCTCGCTCATCCGCTCGAGGGGCGGCGGATTTTTCGTGATTGGTATCGGAAGCCGGGGGACCGTCCCGGTGGACTACGTCGATCCGGAAACCGGAACCCGTTATTCCGGATTACTCGAATCCGATTTCAACGAAGGCGCCCTGCGGGGGATCGCTTCCTCGGGCGAGGGCGCGTACGTATCGGCGCGCGACGTACGTTCGCTCGAGGCGGTTTTCGACTCGATAGACTCGTCGGTTCCGATCCGATCGCCCTCGTGGACGCGGACCGTGGAGGAGCCCCTTTCGCATTCCCTCGCGATCGCGGCTCTCGTCCTGTTCGCGGTCGCCTGGCTGGCCCGCCGCGTCGCGCTGGGGGCCATCCTGTGACGGCCTTGTTCGCGCGGCCCGCGTGGCTCGCCTGCGCCCTCGCCGTGATCCCGGCCCTCGCGTTTCTCGCCGCGCGATACGCCCGTTCGGCCCGCGCGCTCGAGGCCGTCGACGCGGCGTTCGGCCCGTACGGGCGCGGATCCCCCGGCGCTACCGTAGCGTCGCGCGCGGTCTTCCTGTCGCTCGCCTGGATATCTCTTTCTGTCGCCGCGGCCGGGCCCCGATGGGGAACGGAACTCGTCGCCGAACGAAGCGAGGGTTCCTGCGTCGCCTTCGTCATGGACGTGTCGAGAAGCATGACCGCCACCGACCTCTCCCCCGACAGGCTCGGATACGCCTCGCGTTACGCTTCGGCCGTGTTGTCGCGTCTCGAGGACGCGAGCGTGGCGGTCGTACTCTCGAAGGGGGAGGCGCATCTCGCCATTCCGTCGACGTCGGACCGTCTCGCCGCGCAAAGCCTTCTCTCCTCCCTTTCGACGGCGCTCCTTACCGCGCCCGGCTCGAATCTCGCGGCGGCGCTGGAAGCGGCCGTCGAGTCTTTCCCCTCGAGCGTGTCGGGAGCGAGAACGATCGCGATATTCACGGACGGGGACGAAACCTCCGGCGACATAGTCGCCGCCTCGGCGTCAGCGGCGGCGAAGGGGATTACGATCGCGTTCGTCGGGACGGGAACCGCCGAGGGAGCCGATATACCCCTCGCGGACCCGTCCGGCGGGATCGGAACGTATCGCGCGACATTGCGCGAAAGGACGCTCGTCGCGGCGGCGAAGGCAGCCGGCGCGCGCGGGCTGTATGTCGACGCGCGGGAGGCGGGTTCGGCCCTCAGGCTCATCTCCGCGATCCGCGGATCGGGAGTATCCGGGGGAAACGCCGCGTTCAAGACGAAGACCGTCGACCGCTCGCCGATCGCCCTCGTCGCCGCCCTCGCTTTTTTTTGCGCTTCCTTTCTCGTGGCGGGAGCGGCGCGCCGCGGCGGGAGCGGATTATGAGCAAACGCGGGATACGGCGCGCGTGCGCCTTCGGGCTGGTTTCGCTCCTCCTCGTCGGGTGCGACGCCCGAGTCGGCGAAAGCCTTTCGATACTTTCGGGGACGCTCTCCTGGGCGCGCGGGCAATGGCAGCGCGCGACGGTTTCGTTCCTGCCCGTGGCGGACGGCACGGAAGACGCGGTAATCCGCGATTACGCACTGTACGGACTCGCGTCCACCTATATCGCCGAGGAGGAATACGACTCCGCGCTCTCGAGGCTTTCGGAAATTTCCCCCGTAGCGGACGCGAGAGTGCGCGCCTCGGCCCTCTACCAGGCGGGAATAATCGCCTTCCGCCGGGAGGAATTCGCGAAAGCCGCCGACTTGTTTCGTTCCTCGCTCGAGATCGACGCCCAGTCGGTAGACGCGAAGATCAATCTAGAGCTGAGCCGGCGGCAGGAGAGGAGCGCCCGGCGCGCGCGCGCGCAATCGAGATCCTCCGTGTCCGAAGGACGGGACTCGGCGCAAAGCGAGCGGCTCATTTTCGACCTCGTGCGAAGAAAGGAAAACGACCAATGGAAGAACAGGGAATCGGCGGAATCCGGCACCGCGGTTGCGGATCATTGAGCCGCTCGCTCGCGCGAACCGCACGCGCCATTTGTCTCGCGCTCGCCTTCACGACGATTCCGGCGGTACGTGCGGGATCGATCGAGGCCGACATTACGATAGCCGGTTACGACCTCGCGGTCGGACAGTCCTTCGTTTCTAGGATACTGCTGTATCCATCGGAACCCGGCGACTCGTCGCTCGCGATCGAGAACGTTCCCGCCTCCTTTACCCCGCGCGCGTCGCGCAAGGAAAGACGGTCGCTCGGCGCGCTGTCGGACTCGTCGCCGGAGCGTATTCCCGCGACGCTGTTCGAGGGGGAGTGGGTCGTGACCGAGGCGGGTACGTATACCGTCGGTCCTTTCGTGCTTCGAAGCAAGGATGAGGAGCTGGTACTGCCCGCGATTTCGGTTACCGTTACCGAACCCCTGTCAGGCGAGTACCGGTATCTCGGCTGGGCTGTCGGGGGTGACGGTGATGCGGGGAGCCCTCCCGTCGTCGGGAAAAAGACCCGGCTACGCCTCGAGGCCTCCTTCCCGGGCGAGTTGACGGCCGTCGTCTGTCCCGCGACGGAACGGGCGTTGCTCGAAACCTCGTATCTCGCGCTTCCGGGGTTTCGTCCCGGAGACGAACGCGAGATCGCGACGGTCGGCGAGTTCGACTGGACGCCGCTCGTCGCCGGTACGGTCCGCCTGCCCTCCGCGTCGGTCGATTTCAGATCCCGGGACGGCTCTGTCGCCCGGATTTTCGTCGCGGAGCGATCCTTGACGGTATCCCCTTCTTCGCGGGACCGCGGCGACAGCGGCGACAGCGGCGACCGCGGAGGAACCGAGACGTCCGTTTACGCGGACGTCACAGCGGCCTTTCGCGAAACGCCTTCGGCGCGGGACGCGGCCGCCGAAAACCCCGGGGGCAGCCATCCTCCGCTCGTTGACCTGCCGACCGAAGACCCGGTGTTCCGCGAGGTGTCGCGGTTGTGGAAATCGAAGTATACGGGGAGGGCGCTCGCCGAACTCCGCCGCGCCGAATACCGGTCCCTGTTTCCCTTCGACTACTCCTCCGCCCGACGCGCCGCGGAGCTGTCGATCGGAATCGAATCGTCGCTTTCGGTGCCGCCTGCCGCCTGGAAGCCCGTATCCGTCATCGGCGCCGTCATCCTCGCGTGCCTCGCCTTCGCCTCGCGACTCGTTGCCCTTTCCATGCCTTCCCGCTCCCGCGCGCTCCGCGTCCCGTTCGCCGTCGCGCTGCTGCTTTCGGCCGCGCTCGTCTCGTTCGCCGCGTACGCCTACTCGAGCGACTTGCGCGAGGCCGCCGTCGTCGTATCGGGAGAGCTAAAGCGCGTTCCCGAGGACGACTCGCGCGTCGTCGGGGTGTTGAAGCCGGGCGACGCCGTCCGCGTGTACGGCCGTTCCGACGAATGGCTGTTCGTCCGGAACGCGGAGGCGATCGAGGGGTGGCTTCGCGTCGATCAAGTTGTGTTTTATTCGGGAGGAACGAAGCCGTGAACTTCGGGGACATACTCGACCAGTGGGACAAAGAGACCGCGAAGCCGTACGGAAAAAAGCGCGCGCGCGCCGACGAACTCCGCGCGCGCGGACATGAGGCCGCCTCGGGCGACGATGAAGCCGCGCGCGACAGTCGCGCCGTCGAGCCGCGCGCGAACCCGATGGACGTATGGTTGCGGAGGGAGGGCGTCGTCGACAAGGACGCGGAGGCCGAGCGATCGGGCGGCGGGGATTCCCCGGCGGAACGCCGCCGCGCCCTCAGATCCCTCAAGTGCGAGGCGACGCTGGACTTGCACGGGTTGACGCGCGACGAGGCATGGATTCGCCTCGAGGCCTTTTTCGCCGAAGCCGTTTCACGGTCGCTCCGGAAGGTGCTGATCATCCACGGAAAGGGCAGTCATTCCGCCGAGGATCCCGTGCTGTCCCGAATGGTCCGAACCTTTCTGGAGCGGCATCCGCGCGCGGGCGAGTCGGGGTACTCGGACCGGGCCTCCGGCGGCCACGGATCGACATGGGTAATCCTGAAATAGGGAAATCACTCGGCGCTTCTTGTAACGGAACGCGGATTTCGGTACTTTTAACGTAACAGGTATCGAGGGGAGTTTATCGTAAGATGCACGACTACTATGAGACGCTGAACGTGCCGCGCACCGCGACTCAGGAAGAGATAAAGAAGGCCTATCGCGATCTCGCGTTCAAATACCATCCCGACAGGAATTCTGGCGAGGCGTCCGCCGAGGAACGGTTCAAGAGGATCAGCGAGGCGTACGCGGTTCTCGGAGACCCCGTCAAAAAGTCGAGATATGACCTTGGAGGTGAGGCTGGTGACGGGCGTTCTCCCTTCGAGGGCCAGTCGCCGTTCGGCGGACAGTCGCCGTTCGGCGAGGATGGCCAGTTCGGGCGATATGCCTGGACGTATTACGGGCCGTTCGGCGGGTCGGGTCAGTGGAAGGGCCGCGGAGAGGAGCCCGTGACGAGACGGGAGGCGGCCGAGGCGCTCCTGAAAAACGTGCTCGTGCTCGTAGCCGGGCTCGCTCTGTTCAGGGTATCGTACGTGTTCGGGATATTCGGGATTCTTCTGTGCGTAACCGCGATAGCGAGGGGTTTTTTAAACTCGCTCAAGGCGATATCCCTGCTCTTCAGGCTACGCAAGTAAGGACTTATTTTTCTCGGTAGATGATTCGTCCGCGGTTGAGATCGTACGGTGAAAGGGCGGCTTTTACTTTGTCGCCGGGAACTATCCTGATATAGTGCTTTCGCATCTTGCCGGAAAGGTGCGCGAGAATAACGTGTCCGTTTTGCAATTCAACCCGAAACATCGTGTTCGGAAGCGATTCCTTCACGATACCCTCAACCTCGATAGCCTCTTCTTTCGCCACAATTCCTCCAAAAATGATGCGAAACGCGCAGAAATAGTTTGATTTTTGCGTATTTCGTTCGTATAATTCTAGGGTCTATCACCATATTTGTCAACTGGAGCGTCTGTATGGAAAAAGATTTCGTCGAACGGATTAAGAAGTCGTTGTATGATCTCAAAAAGGAAATCATCGACACGCTTATATCCAACAACGAAGACTTCCGCGCGATTGTAGAAGGACTCGATCCCAAGGATTTTGCCGATATAGCCTCGGATGACATGGACCGGAAGATGCTGGAGACGATCGGGTCGAAGGACATGAAGCGGCTGCGCCTGATAGATTCCGCGCTTACCCGAATCGAGCAGGGAAAGTACGGGATGTGCATGAAGTGCGGAAAGAAAATTCCCAAAGAGCGACTTCACGCGATACCGTACGCCTTGATGTGCATCGAATGTCAGAGCGCCGACGAACGGCGCAACCGATAACCCCACCCCCGGCCGGGAGGAGGCATTTCGCGCGCTACGCGAGCGGCGAGCTACGCGAGCGGCGCGTTAGGCGAGCGGCGCGTTAGGCGAGCGGCTCGCGCGGGGCTAGAGCTTCTCCTGCCTCCATCCCGTTCCCGTAAAGAACGACAGGCTTCCGTACCCCGCCTCGCGCGCCGCGCGATATGCGCGGTCGTATGCGCAGGCGATGTCTCCGGCCGCGTGCGCGTCCGATGAGACCGTTATCGGCACGTCCGCGCGCGAAAGGAGGCCGAGAAGATACGCCGACGGATACACGTCGTCGAGCGCCTTGCGCGCGATTCCCCCCGTGTTGATCTCGACCGTCACGCCCGCCCGCGCTATCGCGCGTACCGTTTCGCGGAGTTCTCCCTTGTACCAGCGGGATTCCTCGTCGAAAAACGAAAGCTCGCCGTTCCGCTTTCGAAGCACGTCCAGGTGGCCGAGCGCGTCAAAGGAACATGACGAGACCATCTCCCGAACGGTGGACCAATACGCGCCGACCGCGCGCTTCGCGTTACCGCCGTAACAGCGCTCGATTCCGTCGGCGACCTCCGCCGTCGGAGCGTCGATCGACCAGGGAGAACCCGAGACGTCGCGCGAGCCCTCGGTGACGTAGTGCACCGAACCGACGAGAAACTCGGGCTTGAACCGTCCGTACGTCGAAGGGTCGGGGGCCGTGAGCCCCGCGAGATAATCCGCCTCGAAGCCGCACCATACCTCGATCCGGCCCGAGTACGCGGCCTTGACGCGCCTCGCCTCCGCGAGGTATTCGTCGTACCGCGCGGGCGGCAGATGCCATTCCGTCGCGAAGGGCCAGGCCGCGTGCGCGGTCAGGGCGATGGCCGTCATCCCCGCGTCGATCGCGGCGAGCGTCATCTCCTCCGGGCTGTTTTTCCCGTCGCAAAACGAGGTGTGAACGTGGTAGCTTGCCTTGCTGTTCATCGTCGTATCCTTGTGTGGGGTGTCTTTATGTCGCGTATCCGCCGCGGGAAAGCGCGTCGGAAAGACGCGCGTACTCCCGCTTGAGGTCCTCGAGCGAGGAAAGCAGTCTCGGCGCCTCGCTCTCCGCCGCGGCGATCTCCACGTTGCGGGCGGCCTGCGCGAGTTTCCCGGCGGTTACGTTGAGCGAGCTTCCCTTTATGAGGTGGGCCGTCCTTGCGGCCGAGACGGCGTCTCCCTTGCCGATGTCCTCTTCGAGTATCGCCACGTGCGATGTCGTCTGGTCGAGGTACTCGCCGACGAGCGTCCTCGTCGCGTCCGCGTCGCCGCCCATTATGTCGAGCAGCTCGTCGTAGTTGAACACCGCGGCCGACTCGCGTTCGCCGTCCTCGTCCGGGGAGCCGAGCCAGGCCGCCAGCGCCGCGAGGACGTCCGTTTTCTTGAACGGCTTCGGCAGGATGTCCGTCATTCCGACGGAGAGGCACTGCTCGCGCTCGTTTTCCTGCGCGCTCGCGGTACAGGCGATTATGGGGCAGGATATGCCGTTTTCGCGCATCCACTGCGCGGCCTCGTAGCCGTTCTTGCGCGGCATCTGTATGTCCATGAATACCATGTCGATCGCGTGACGCCCGGCGAGCTCGATCGCCTCCTGTCCGTCCGCGGCCGCGAGCACGACGGCGCCGGCCTTTTCGAGGACGATTGTAAGGAGCTTGCGGTTCACGGGATGGTCCTCCGCGACGAGGATGGTCTTTCCTTCCGCCGGCCGGACCTCTTCTGTCCCTTCCTTGTCTTCTTTCGGTTCTTTCCCGCCTGTCGACTCGATAACCTCGACGGAACGCGCCGTCTCGACGAAGGCGATCTCCGCCCCGTCGGGTTCGGGGGCGTCGTCGTCTATCGGCACGAGTTCCTCGACGACCTCGAGGTCTATCGACGACTGATAGTGGTCCTTGAGGAGGTCGGCGAGCAGGCGCCGCTTTATCGGCTTGTAGAGATACCCGTTGAACCATTCGAGAAGTTTCATCTTGGCTTCGGCGCCGAAACTTCCCTCCGGTACCATGAGGTACAGCTGCGCCTGGTTGATTTCCCTGTCCTTGTTGATCTCGGCCGCGAGCCGCCATCCGTCCATTTCGGGCATGACCATGTCGATGAAGACGATGTCGATCGGCTCGCCCGCCGCGCGGGACTCGTGCAGCGTCCGCAGCGCCTCCGCGCCCGATTCGCTCAGACGCACGTTGCGGTAGCCGAGCGTCGAGAGGATCCTTACGAGCACGGCGAGCGCGCGCGAGTTGTCGTCCACGAGGAGGAATCGCGTCGAAACGGGCAGTTCCACGGACGGCGGGCTGTTTTGACGGGCCGCAGGAATAAGGGGAAGGTCAAACCAGAATACGGCTCCCCTCGGGGTGTTGCTTCCGACCCCGATATCCCCGCCCATGAGGTCGACGATGTTGCGGCAAATCGCGAGCCCGAGCCCCGAGCCGCCGTACTTTCTCGTCGTCGAGGAATCCGCCTGAAAGAACTCCTTGAACAGGCCTTGCTGTGCCTTCGGGTCGATGCCGATTCCCGTGTCCTCTATCTCGAAGTGGATGAATCGGTTCAGGGAAAGCGCGAACGAGCGCTCGTCGTCCTTGATGATCGGGACGGCGCGCACGAGAATGTGCCCGACGTTGGTGAATTTCACCGCGTTCTTGACGAGGTTGAGGATGATCTGCTGTAGTCGTCCCGGATCGCCGATGATGAGCGAGGGCAGTTCGGGATCTATGTCGATGATGAGCTCGAGACCCTTCTTGTGCGCTTCCATCGAAACGAGGTCGATCGTCCGTTCGATGACGAATGAGCAGTCGTACTCGATGTTCTCGATCTTGAGCTGTCCCGCCTCGCCCTTCGAAAAGTCGAGGATGTCGTTTATGAGCGTGAGCAGGACATCGGCGCTGAAGCGCACCTGGCGCGCGTATTCCGTCTGCTCCTCGTCGAGCTTCGTGTCGGAAAGGAGTTCCATCATGCCTATGATCGTCTGTATCGGCGTCCTGATTTCGTGGCTGATGTTCGCCAAAAACTGGCTCCTGGTGACGCTCGCCTTTTCCGCGTTTTCCTTAGCCTGTACGAGATGGGTTTCCTTGAGCCGCTGCGGGGTTATGTCCTCGACGAGGGCGAGGTACTTGCCGTCGGCCTGCCGCGCCACGTTGAGCCGCGACCATGTTTCGCCGTCCGGTTCCGCGGACATGGCGAAGTCGAACGAGAAGAACGGCGCCTCACTCGAGAGAAGATAGCCGAAGCGAATGCGTTCTCCCTCGTCCGCGTTGTCGAGAACGAGATCGCCTATGGAATCCGGGCTCGCTTCCGCCAGGCGCGGAAACAGGCTTCCCGCGGCCCCGTTCCACCGGACGACCATTCCGTCCGCTTCGAACACGAGGCAGGGGATGGGCGAGTTCATCACATAGTCGCCGATCGCGCGGTTGTCCGTCATGGCGTTACAGCGAGGCCTGCAGGACTTCTATGGATTTTTTCAGGATCAATTCCGGTTTCAGCGGCTTGATCATGTAACTCTTCACTCCCGAAGACAGCACCTTCAGAACCGCCTCGCGCTGGCTGATCGCCGAGAGGACGATAATCGGCGTCTGTACTTCCGCTTCCTTGACCTTTTTCAGGACGTCGAAGCCGTTCATTCCCGGCATCATGAGATCGAGGAAGATGAGGTCGTACGTAACCGAAAGACCCTTCGGGAAAAAGGCCTCGCCCGACTCGAACTGGTCAACGTGCGCGTGGATCGTCTGGAACGTCTTGTGCAGCACGTTTCGTATCACGACGTCGTCGTCGATCACCGCGATGCGAATGTCCCGCGCGACGGATCGCAGCGACTCGATCTCCGACTTGAACCGCATCTCGAGGCTTCCTCCGTTGAGGTTCGCCGCCGAGCCGGCGGTGAGTATCCGCTCGCTTATGACTGTGGAGGCGTCGTCCGCGGTGCCCACGTCCTTGAGCAGGGAATCGATCGCCTTCGAAAGGTCGGTTACCACCTGGACGTCCGCGTATTTCTGGTTGCCGGCGACAAACTCCCGCGCGAAGGAGTCGAGGGTGAGGAGCTTCACGTTCTTGTTGCGTATCGACTGGTCGGCGAGGAGGCTTTCCATGAGCAACTCGAGATTGGGCCCGTCGATGAACGAAAGCGAGAGGTCGGTCATCATGACGAGTATCTTCGGGAAGCTCAGGTTGTAGAGCCCGATGAGCTCGCGCATGCGGTACTTCAAGAGGTCGATCTTTTCCCGGTTGAGCCCCTGCGCGATCTCGACGAAGATGATGTTGTCGTTGACCCGCGCCTCGAGGATACAGGGCGTCGTGTCGATGTCGAACTCGACGCGGAGGATCGAGGTGATGACCTGGAAGAGCTGGTCGATTTTCAGGGGCTTCGGAAGGATTTTCCTGATTCCGTACGGGACGAGCCGCGCGACGTCGTTTTGCTCTATCTTCTGTTCGAGCATGACGACCGGGATGTCCTTCGCGTTCGGGTCCTGCCGTTTCCCGTCGAGCAGGTCGAAGAGAAAGTCCTTGCTCGTGTTGTAGTCGATTATCACGAGATCAGGCAGCAGGGAACGCATCTTGGAGAGGCTGTCGAGCATTCCGACGCCGATCTCGGTCGAGACCCGCTTGGAATCGAGCTTGTTCCGTATATAGTCGCGAAAGACGGTGGATTCGTCGATTAGCAATACTTGTTTCATACGGTATCATTATATCCGCGAGAAGCGTTTCTTGAAAGGGCAATTTATCCGAAAAAGCGGGGGCGCCCCCCGCTCGCCGCGGTAACCGCCGCTTGTTCCCGACGCCGGTTAATCCCCGACGAAAATTACTCCCCGACGCCCGTTTCCTCGGGCGCGGCCGCCGGCGCGAGTTCCTCGCCGAGCGAGGCGAACCACTCCCAGTCCACGCGCGATCCGGGCACCGAGAGGCTCGCCCGGGCCGCCGAGTTGGCGATGTCGAGCGAGTCGGCAAGCGTCTTCTTGCGAAGGAAGGCCGCGAGAAAGGCCCCCGCGAACACGTCCCCGGCCCCGGTATCGTCGAGCGGGTTTTCGACGGCGTTTCCGGCGCGATGGACGGCCGTTCCCGCGTGCCAGGCGCTTGCCCCCATCGGTCCTTCCTTGCGCACGATATAGGGAAAGGTCCGTTTATGGGCGGTAAGGTGCGAGAAAACCGCGTGCATGAGTCGTTCGGGATCGAGCGCCGCCGAACCCGGTACTCTATCCGCGAATTCGCGGGCGAAGGCGAAGGCCTCCGCGTCGTCCATAAAAAGGACGCACTCGTTTCGCTCGAGCAGTTCCTCTATCGCGGAAGCGCGGTTTCGCGCGATCTCCGGCGAGGCGATGTCCACGGCGAGCGGGATCGTAAACCCGTGACAGAGCTTCGAAACGCGATCCGTAACGGCCGCGTTCTTGAGAACCTGACCGTCAAGGAGGACGAGCGAGGCGCGAGAGAGGATGTCGGCCTGTATCTGCTCGGGTTTGAGGGTCGGGGCGGCTCCCGGCGCGCAGGCGATCGAGCGGAGTCCGCCGGGCATCCGCACCACGAGGCATCGTCCGCTCGGCGCGTTCCGTCCCTCGAGGAAGGTCTCGACGCGGAAGGAGGAAAGTTCCGCCGTAAAAAGCCTCGACCAGCGGTCTTCTTCCCGGTCTTCCGTACCGGTACAGCCGATAAACGAACAGGAAAGGCCCATCGCCGAAGCGGCCTTGAGGGCGTTCGCCGCGGAACCTCCCGAGACGACCACCGGGTTTTTCAGCATGAGAAGGAGTTCGTCGAGCCTGCCGGCCTCGACATGGATCGAGCTGTTGGGATGAAGTCCGAGGGGCAGGGCGTGTTCTTCCTCGGAGAAACTGAAAATGTCGAGTATCGCGTTCCCGATTCCCAAGATATCCATTCGACGGGCACTCCTTCGGGTCGGGAACGCGGATCGTTTATCTCGTCGTTCCCGGTATCTTCACTATAATAGTAGCGAGCTCGGGCGTTTTTTCAAGGTCCCGCTTGATTCCTTCCGCGCGACCCTTGTTGACGTAGTCGGGCGACTGGAAGGAGTAGGCGAATTTCGTGTGAACGTCGTAGGTCCCCTTCATGAGGGCGAACGCGTCCTCGGTCATCACCAGTTCCTCGTCGGTGGGGATTACCAGTATCTTGATCGCGGAGTCGTCCGCGCTGATGCAGGTTTCGGCGTTCCGCGTCCTCGCGAGGGCGTTTTTCGCCGGATCGAGCTTGATGCCGAGGTGCTCCAGTCCCGCGCAGACGCCGGCCCGGACGCCCGAGTGGAATTCGCCGACGCCCGCGGTAAACACGAGCGCGTCGGGAACCTTTCCCATCGCCGCGACGTACGAACCGATGTACTTCCGGAGTCGGTAGGTTTCCAGTTTGAAGGCGAGCTCCGCCCGCTTGTCTCCCGCTTCCATCGCCTTGGAGACGTCGCGTCGGTCGGCGTATTTTCCCGTAATCCCGAGGAGTCCGGATTTCTTGTTGAGCGCGGTATCGATGTCCTCCACGCTCATTCCGGCCTTGCGCATCATGTAGAAGGCGAGGGCGGGGTCGCAGTCGCCGGAGCGGGTACCCATCACGAGACCTTCGAGCGGGGTGATACCCATCGAGGTGTCGAAGCACACCCCGTTCTTGACGCAGCACATCGAGGCTCCGTTGCCGATATGCGCGATGATGACGTTCGTGTCGGCGGGTTTTTTGCCGAGGATCACCGAGGCCCGCTTGGCGGTATAAAGGAAGCTCGTGCCGTGAAAACCGTACCGCCGCACCGCGTACTTTTCGTACCATTCGTAGGGTACGGCGTATATGAAGCTCGTGTCCGGCATGGTTTGGTGCCAGGCAGTGTCCATGACGGCGCAATGGGGCACGTTCGGAAGGACTTTCTGCGCGGCCTCGATTCCCATGATGTTCGCGGGATTGTGGAGGGGGCCGAGATCCTGTACCTCTCGGAAGGTGTCGAGCACCTCGGGGGTCACGATGACCGATTTGGTGAATTTGTTTCCGCCGTGAAGGACCCGGTGTCCCACGGCCTTGATGACGCTCATGTCCCTGATGACGCCGACGTCGGGATCGGTCAGGGTTCGGATGATGAGCTCGACCGCGATCGTGTGGTTCGGGCATTCGTGACTCATCTTGTATTCGCTCTTGCCCGTGGCGTTGTGGGTGATCGAGCCGCCTTCCTGCGTGACGCGTTCCACGACGCCTGACGCGATGACGTTTTTATCGTCCCAATCGAATACTTGATACTTCGCGGATGAGCTCCCGCAATTGAGGGTAAGGATAACCATACATGAAACTCCTGAGCTGAGGTACGTGAACGGATCGTTGTTACGCGTTGGCGAAAGTGTACTCCGATTGCCGCATACTTTCAAGCTGGCCTTTGACGGGCTTCTGTAGTAAAATAGCGGCATGTCGCGAGATGAATGACACGAGGGGGATTATTGTCATGGAAAAAAAGAAAGATTGGTTCGAGAACGAATCCTTTTGGGCCCAGTATTCCCCCGTACTCTTCGACGCGCAACGATGGGCCGAGGCTCCCGCCGTGGCGGAGGGAGTGCTTCGAATCATCGGCGCGCCCGCGCAGGACGGAAAGGCTCCGACCGAACATTCGGCGGCAGACCCGGCAACCAACCCGTCGGCTGTTGGGCAGTCGGCGGGCGGATCGACGACGCGCCCGCATTCTCCCGCGATTCTCGACGCGGGTTGCGGTCCGGGGCGTATCGCCGTCGAGCTCGCCCTTCGCGGCGCGCGCGTGACGGGCGTCGATCTCATCCGGCCGTTTTTGAACGCGGCCCTCGAGTCGGCGCAGGACGAGGGCGTCGAGCTCGATCTCGAGCAGGCGGACTTGCGCCATTACGTGAAACCGGGCGCGTTCGACGCCGCGGTAAGCCTCTATACGAGCTTCGGGTATTGCGACACGATCGAGGAGGACATGCAGATCCTCAAGAATATCGCCGTCTCGCTGAAAAAGGGCGGGTGGTTCATCCTCGAGATGACCGGCCGGGAGATCGCCGTGCGCGACTTCACCGAGGGCGAATGGTTCGAGCGCGGCGGCTTTACCGTGCTGACGGAATTCTCGGTCGAGGGCGCGTGGGAGGGACTTCGTTCACGCTGGATGCTCATCGACGAGAACGGCCGCAAGATCGATCACGTATTCGTCCAGCGGCTTTATTCCGCCGTCGAGCTCAAGCGACTCATGACGGCCTCCGGTTTCGCCTCCGTCGAGATATACGGCGACTTCGATTTCTCTCCCTACAACGAAAAGGCCCGCACGATGGTCCTCGTCGCCCGTACGTGAGCGCTGCCTCGTTTTGACAGCGACGGGGAAACTCCTATACTTCGTGTTGGGAGAGAATGATGAAAGCACGCATGCTCGTCGCGACGGCCCTTTTTTTCGCCTCGGCCGCGTTTCCGCAGTCCGTCACGTTACGCACCGAGTACCAGGATACCGCCTCCAAGGTAATCAGGAACCATGACGGGAGTTTCGGCGGTATCTGCGTCGAGCTGATGGAATTGCTGGAATCGCGCACGCCGTTCCGGTTCAGGCGGCCTGACTCGTTCATGCCCCTGCGGAGGATCGTCGACGCGTTGCGCATGAACGAAACCGACGTCTATTTCGCCCTGCTGAAGAATCCCGAGCGCGAGCGGGCCGCGGTCGTCGGGCAATACGGGAGCGCGGGAGGCGACGACCTACGGACGAAGCCGTGACGGTTCGAAGAGGGGATTGTCGAGCCCGGCGAACATCCGGTCGAGTTTGCCTTTCCTGATCGAGACGCGTCCGGCCAAGCCATCCGTTCCGTTTTTTCCCTTTTTGCCGGTAATTCCCTCGAAGATTGAAAGTATTCCGCCGATGACGCTCGGATTGTCGGCGTACTCGCCCTCTCCGCCTTGGCCTCCCTTGCCGCCCCTGCCGCCCGCGACGTTTGTCTTGATGAGCCCGCCAAGATCGCTACCGGCGTCTACGGTAACGACGACGTCGCCGCCCCTGCCCCCGCGGCCTCCCGCGCCGCCGTCCTGACCCATCACGCTGTCCCGATAATCATCTTCGTCGAGTTCGCGGTTCTCGCCGTCGCCGCCGTTTCCCCCGTCGCCGCCCGATGCGTCGACGACTATCGTTCCTGATGCCGGATCGAAAATCCACGCGTTGCCGGAAATGGCGTCGTACGCGAGTATCAGGTATTCGGCGCCAGCGGAGGGGATGTCGTCCGTTCGGTACCGCGAGATTCTGAGATCAAGGCTCTCCCCGTCGCGTCCGTCCGTGCCGAATGAGCCCGAAGCGCCGTTTTGCCCGGACCATCCCCGAAACGAGGGCAAGGAGGGCGGTATCGGGACGACGAGCGGTTTCGCCACGTTTTTCCCGATCGAGTCGGGAAACGTCAGGGTCAAGGTCGCCGGATTCGGCTGTAAGGCGAGAAACGGATTCGGCAAAACAGTCAGGGTCGGAAAGTCGAGCTGATAGAGGGGATGGTCTACCGTAGCGGAAATTCCCTCATAGCTATACAGGTCTTTCCAGACGCTTTCCCGCATTGAATCGGCTTTTTTATATCGTACGTCGATATGGTATGTGTGGCCCAATTGAAGGCGATCGGGCAAAACCTCCCGCGCTCTCTCGTAATCGGCGCTCGTACGCAGTTGCCAGTCCACGTCCGTCACGTCCTTGATGCCCGCGATCGGTCCGAGGCTCGCGCAAGATACGATAACCGGCGCAAGGCACAGAGTAAAAATCAGCGATCGAATCGTCGATTTCATGACATACTCCCCCTTCGCTTTTCGACTTGAGGGAAGTATATCACGATTCTCGGGCGGATTATCGCCTTCTTTCGCCGTCGCGGCCTTATCTCTCGACCGGCAGGATGTTTCCCTTTCCGTCGTACTTGAGTTCCGTATACATCACGTCGCGCAGGTGATCCTTGCCGGACCGTGAACTGTCGTGATAGAAAAGGTACCATTTGCCCTTGAACTTCACGATCGAATGGTGCGTCGTCCATCCGCGCACGGGATCGAGGATTTTCCCCCGGTAGGTATACGGGCCGTATATCGACGGGCTCGTCGCGTAGACGAGAAGATGGGTATCCCCGGTCGAATACGAAAGATAGTAGAGGCCCTTGTATGCGTGGAGCCAGGCCCCCTCGAAAAAGCGGCGCGCGTTGTCCCGGGCCGCGAGGGGCTTTCCCTGTTCGTCCGTTATGACGATCTCTCGCGGGCTTTCCGCGAAGGCGAGTCCGCTATCGGTCAGTTTCGAGATGCGCGGACCCAAGGCGGGCGCGAGACCGCGTGGGGCGGAGGCACCGCTGTCGTACGCGCCCGTTTGCCATCTTTCCAGCTGACCGCCCCAGAGCCCGCCGAATACCATGTAGCGGGCGCCGTCCGAGTCCGCGAAGACGGCCGGGTCCATGCTGAAGCTTCCGGCGATCGGTTCCGTCTCGGCGATAAAGGGTCCGGCCGGGGTCGCGGCCGTGGCGGCCCCGATGCGGAACACGCCCGCCTTGTCCTTCGCCGGGAAATACAGGACGTAGGTACCGTCAATCGACGCCGCGTCCGGGGCCCACATTTGCGAACCAGCCCAGGGAACGTTTTTGAGGTGAAGCGCCTCGCCGTGGTCCGTGACCTCCTTCCCCGGCGCCTCCATTGAAAGCACGTGGTAGTCTTCCATGGCGTATTGGTCGCCGTTGCCCGAATTGGCCTTGTTGTTCTCGATGTCATGCGAGGGATAGATGAAGAGCTTTTCCTCGAACACGTGGACGGAGGGATCCGCCGTGTAGATATGCGTTACGAGTGGCGCGTTCATCTGTTGCTTCGCCTCCTTCGAGGCGCAGGAGACGCCGAGCGAGGCCAGAAACGCGAGGACGGAAAGCGACGATAGTTTCGATACGGTCATAGTCACCCCTTGAAGGAATCGATGGGTACAGTATGACGCGAAACGGGTACGGTCGCAATCAGCGGATTCCCCGGTTTCGCGCTCGGTACGCGACTTGACCGATCGTTTCGTTCCTACAGGATTCCTTCCCTCAGGAGGGCGATCTGGAGGTCGAGCATGAGCAACCGCTCCGGGTCGTCAAGCGTTGCCGCGGCCTCCGACGACGCGCGCTCGCGGACGATTCTCGCAGCCTCGCGTTTCCATATCTCGGACTCCCCGCGCGCGCCGTCAATGGCGAAACACTCGGATGCAGAGAGGCAACAGTTCGCGTAGGACAACTCGTTTCCCGAGATGCGGAACAGTTCCGCGGCTTCCAGAAAGTCGCGGGCTCCCTGTCGCGCCTTGAGAAACACCTCGTTCGGCACGGATTTCGACGTTCCCGCCCTGTTCAGGAGCGCGTCGACGCGGCCGTGGATCGAGGACCGATCGGCCGAGCCGCTCGCCGCCATCTCGAGCGTCCCGTCGCTGCGGGCGATCGCCTCGTCGAGATACCGGTATCCCGTTTCCACGGCCTTGACCGCCGCGACTACCGGCGCCCCGTCGCCTTTCTTGCTCTCGAGGGAACCCTTATACGCGAGCCAACGGGGATTTCCGGAATTTTCCCGCAGTAACCCGTCGATCAGCCGTTCGGAGAATTCCGCCTGGCCGACCTCAAACGCGAGTATCGCGAGTTCTTCCCTTTCGCGGACCGTCGCGGGGTCGGAGGCGCGGAGTTCGTCAATCCGGCTCAGTTTCAGGGCATGCAGTCGTTCGGCGATCGCCTTTCGCTCCGATTCGAGTTCCGTTATTCTTTCACGGTCGACTTCGCCCGCTGATTCCGCTGTCCGACGCATCGGGATTTCCACCGGCTCGACGCGGGCGAGCTCGAAGGTCGCATCGTTCCAGGACGATAGCATGTCGCCCTGTTCCGTTTCCGAAAGGAGGTCGTATACCCTCGGCGTCAGCGCCGAGACCGCGCCTCCTCCTGTCGTTCTCGTCTTGCGCTTCGATACGGGCAACACGCCCCCGGCGTCCAGCGGGGAATGCGCGGCGACGAGGACATAATGCCTGACCGAATCGACAGCGTAGAGGCGTTGCAGCTCCTTTTTCACGAGCGGTACTTTTACGAAAACCTTCTTGCCGTTGTTCGAATACAGCACGTCGATCCTGCCGATCGCCTTGCCGCCCCGGTCATGGATGGTACCCGCGTCGCCGTTAACGGCGAGCGCGTAGTGCCACGGATAATCGGGATCAAAGCGGACCATCTCGCCGCGCTCGTACAGCGTTTCAACCGAACCCTCTCCGAGCCCGGGAACGTGAAGGTAAATGAATATGGCCCGGTTTCGGGCGTTGACGGACTGCCCGTCGAAGCCGGTGCGAAATTCCAGTTCCAGTTGCCAGTATTCGGGAACGCCCTGCCAGGGCGCATGATACACCGGTTCCCGAACCGTGTAGGATACGAGATCGAGATTCCCCTCCGGGAACTGACGGTTCGCCGGATACACGAGGGTCCCGCAGCCGGTATCGTCTTCCATCGGGTCGTATACCGTGCGGGCGATCTGTCCTCCCACCAGGGGAGGGTAGATCTCCAGTTTCAGTAACGATGTAACCACGCGTTGCAGGGAACCGGAAAAATAAAACGAAAAGAAAATGGTCGCGGTACAGCATGCGAAAGTAAGAAGCGCCGACGTCGCGTAGACGATTCCCTTTGCTCTGTTCGTCATCACAGGCCCCCCAGTCGGAACGCGGCCGACAATGCCCGCGCGATTCGCTGTAGTCCGTTCACCGCGAGAGAGCTCGAGAGAACGACTCCGAAGGTAAAGGCGCCGAACACGAAGAAATTCCTCGGCTCGAGAAGGTCGCGCAGCAACCGACTGAACGGGCCGTGCCCGGTCAGGAATTCCCGCGCGGGGTGACACTCCTTGAAGTGTCTCGTGAACGAGAAGTCGAACCGTATCGCATTTTTGGAACAGACGTCAACGCAGGCACCGCACTTGGCGCAGGTGATCTCCGGATGTCCTTTCTTTTCCAGAATGGTTTCCCGGTCAATCGCGAAAAACGGACAGACCTCGGCGCACTTCATGCAGCCGGTACAGCGGTCGGTATCGATGACGACGCGGTACATACTTGCTCTGTCCAAAAGAGACTGCATCGCGCCAAAGGGACAGAGCGCGCTGCATTGGGTTCTCTTTTTCGTCAATACGGGAAGCACTACCACCAGCGCAAGAAACAACGACATGAACACGAAGGTCCAGATAAGGGATGGAATGTCTACTATTTGTGAAAACTCGGTTATCAGTTTGAATGGACAAAACCACTCGCAGTAGACGGAAGACATGAACGCGAGCGTCATGAGAACCAGAAAAACCAGGACCGCGAAATGGAACGCCCGAATCTCCCGGTTTTTCGCCACCGTTTTCACCGCCGCCTTTTTCCGCATACCGGAAAAACCGTCTTCCAGCCCGCCGTAAAAGCAGACCCAGGAACACCAGCCCCGGCCGATCGTAATGGTCGCCACAAACCAGATCACCAGCATACTGGCGATAGACGCGTAGTGCCCGAGGATCCTTGCCGGGAAGACCACTGTTTTGGTAAGCACGTAGGGAATAAACGCCAGGGGAATAACTATATGACAAAAGGGCATCTCGCTTTCTGCCATGGTATTCGCCGTCT
>JAEWMY010000003.1 GCA_023393015.1 Spirochaetota bacterium | reverse complement strand
GGGGGGGGCCCGGAATGGGCTTCCTGAAGGGTACTCAGAGCCATTATCGGTTCCTTCCCCAGCAGAGCACCGACTTCATATTCAGCATACTATCCGAGGAGTGGGGATTCGTCGGAGGGCTTTTCGTTTTCGTCCTGTACGGAATCATACTCGGCCGCGGCCTTGTCATCATGAGGAAGACTGAAAACTCCTTCGGCGCCTTGATAGCGACGGGAATAGTCGCGATGTTTTTCTTTCACTTCGTGGTTAACGTCGGGATGGTGATGGGCATGATGCCCATCACGGGAATCCCGCTGCTTCTTCTTTCGTACGGCGGGTCGTCGTTATGGACCGCCATGTTGGCCGTTGGATTGCTCATGAGCATCAATATGCGCCGACTCGATCATTGATTCGTTTGGAGCCTCACACAATGCGCAGAATAGATCCCGTAGGGGAATTGGGTTGGCGTCTCAATTCCGTCCAGAATCCCGCCCGGTATCTCGGCGGGGAATTCGGTTCCGTACGCAAGGAGTCGGCCGACCTGACGTTCGCGCTCGCCTTTCCAGACCTCTACGAGATAGCCATGTCGAATCTCGCGATAAAGATACTGTACGAGGGGCTCAACCGGTTATCAAACGTCCGATGCGAACGGGTTTTTGCGCCGGCTCCAGACTTCGAGATGCTTCTCGCCGATCGATCGCTTCCGTTGTATACGCTCGAGACCGGAATTCCCCTGCACGAAACGGACATCCTCGGCGTAAGCATCGGTTACGAGCCGGGCGTTACCGGCATGCTTTCGATCCTCGCCTCGGGTAATATCCCGCTCGATTGCGCGGATCGGGGACCCGACGCGCCGATCGTTCTCGCCGGCGGGTGCGGGATAACGAATCCGGCTCCGTTCTCCCGGTTCGTCGACGCCTTCTTTATCGGTGAGGCGGAGGCGGGCTTTTTCGAACTCATCTCCGAGCTCGCAGTGATGAAGCGACAGGGCGCCGGCCGTCCGGATTTGCTGGATAAACTATCGGTCCATCCCGCTGTATGGACGCGTTCGAAGAACGCGGCGGCGAACGGAGCCGTATGCGCCCGTCGCGCAATCTACGCGCCGTTCGGCGGCGTTGATTCGGAAGACCGCCCGAGCTGTCTTCCCGTACCGAACATCAGGATAGTCCAGGACCACGGCTCGGTCGAGATAATGCGCGGTTGTCCTAACGGATGCAGGTTTTGTCACGCGGGTATGTACTACCGGCCGCAGCGCATGAAAACCGCGAGCCGCGTCCTTTCCGACGTGGACTATCTAATCGAGACGGGCGGTTACCGCGAGATAAGCCTCATGTCCCTCTCGTCCGGCGACTACGAAGGCATAGACGGCCTTCTGGACACGCTGTCGGGGCGGTACGGGAAAAGGCACGTTTCCTTCCAGTTGCCGTCCCTGAAGGTAAATTCCTTTACCTTGCCGTTGCTGGAAAAGCTCGCCGAGGTTCGAAAAAGCGGATTGACCTTCGCGATCGAAACGCCGGTTGATTCCTGGCAGCTCGCCCTCAACAAGGAAGTTTGCCGCGACAAGGTATTGGAAATCCTTCGCGAGGCGAAGAGACGCGGATGGAACAAGGCGAAGTTTTACTTCATGGTCGGGCTTCCCGTCGGCGACGGCTCGACGCGGGAGGAATCGGAGATTGTCGACTTCATGCTCGAGATTCAGGAGCGTACGAGGATGCAGTGCAACGTAAACGTCGGCACCTTTATCCCGAAGCCCCACACGCCCTTTCAGTGGGCGCGGCAACTATCCGAAACCGAGGCCGACGAGAAACTTTCGTTTATCCACGGGAATCTCCCGAAGGGAAGATTCAAGGTCAGTACGCACCGTCCGTTCAGCTCGTTCCTGGAATCCATGATTTCCCGCGGAGACGAGCGGGTAGGGGATCTCGTTTTCGACGCCTGGAACGGAGGGTGCCGTCTCGACGCGTGGGAAGACTACGCGAAACCGGATGTGTGGAGATCGGTTATCGAGTCGGCCGACTGGGATGTCGTCGGGGCCACGATACGGGAACGCGACCGGAACGAGAAGTTGCCCTGGGACGGGGTGAGCCTCGGACCTCCCAAGGGGTGGTATCTCCGCGAACTCGATCGTTCGCGCTCGGGCGTTTTGACTGGTCTTTGCTCGGAAGATTGCGCGGAATCGTGCGGCACGTGTATCGGAGACGTCAAGACCGTTCGAATGGCCGAATCGCCGACCGGCGTCGATAACGCTCCGGCGGTCATTCCGTCGAACGAACCGCCGATAGACCCGGTTCGCCGCGAGGAAAGGAAGGTCTGGAGGGTCGTGCTTTCGTTCTCGAAAACGGGAGCGGGGGCGTATATCCCGCATCTCGGTTTGCTGGAGGTTTGGCATAAATCGTTCAACAGGGCGTGCTTGTCGGTCGTCTATACCGAGGGGTTCAATCCTCTTCCGCGCTTCGAGATAGCACAGAGCCTTTCGTTGGGGATTACCTCGGACTGCGAGATAGCGTCCTTCATGACGACTTCGGAGATGGACTCCGACGCCGTTCGCGAGGCTTTGAACGAGGCTTTGCCCGAGGTGATACGCGTACGGGAGGTTATCGTATATCCGGTTTCGACCAAGCGCAAACGGGAATCCCTTTCGACGGCGTATTGGGGCGCGTCGTATCGTTACGCGTTTCACGACGATGAATGCTCGATCCGGGCACAAGCCAGTCCGGAAGTACGAGAGTTCATTCTGGAGAACGGGATAGACGTGACGATTCGGGGAACGATTTGGTCGGTACGGCTTCCCGCGCGATTCGACCGTCCGTTTCGTGATACGATTTCCGCTGTCCTCGGAGACAAGATATTCGCCCTCGTGGATATCCACAAGGTAGCGTCCTATGCGATACCGCAACGGGGAGCCTTGACGGCGGCATCCGGCATCGACTTTTTCGAGGCCTTTGCGGCAATAGCAGAAGAAAACCGCGAAGCCGATACGGGGTCTTGAATAGGCAACGTTGATTCAAGGAGTGTATCCCTTTTAATACCAATACTTTGATACTGTATTCAAGTAGACAGAACATACATTATGCGCAGTAATAAGGGGAAGTTTTATTAACAGGCCTACAACCTGCCCCGCGGTTCATCGTCAATACGCGAGTTCCGCGAATACCCAGAGGATGCAGAGAAAGATCGCGTTGAGTGCCGTAAAGACTGTCAGGTACTTGAATGTCTCATCGGGTCGTTCCCGGGCGAAAAACTTGAAACTGATTACGCTCGCAAGGGACGCTATGAGCGTGCCGAGTCCTCCTATGCTTACGGAACGGACGAGTTCGCCGGGATCGGGAACGTACCCAGAAAGCAGGATGGCGGCTGGTACGTTACTGATTAGCTGGCTCGCGATGATTCCGGTCGCGAGGGCGTTTCGTTCCGCGGCGGCCGTCAAAAAGGACGCTATTCGGGGAATTTCGCCGAGGTTGCCGATACAAACGAAGAAACAGACGAAGGTCAGCAGAAGGCCGTAATCAAGCATACGCGCGAGGCGGCGGTCGGCCGCGAGGACTGATATGGCCGCGAGTGCGACGACTGGCTGGTACGGAACAAGTCCGAATACGGCCGAGACCGACACGAGAAACAGAAGGCCGAAGATCGCGGCGCGGTGAACGTCGACGGGCGCCGTATCGACGGGAACTCGATAGCCAACCGGCCCTTTGCCGACCGCCGATATAGCAACGACTAGCAGGACACCCCCGAGGATCACGATACCCGCCGTCTCGCCGAGAAAGCTCGAAAGCGACATGTCGTAACGGGAGAAAACGTACAGGTTTTGCGGATTTCCGATAGGCGTCAGGGCGCTGCCGATATTCGCGGCGATGGTCTGAAGCGTCACCGTGATAATCCTCGTCATCGGTTTGGGGTTTTTTGAAAGCACGACGAGGGTTAGCGGAACGAACGTGATGAGGGCCACGTCGTTCGTGATCGCCATGGAAGAGAAAAACGTGACGAATACGAGCAAGGCGGACAAGGAGCGCGTCGAGCCGGAAAGCCGCGCGAGACGCGAGGCCGCGACGGAAAAAACGCCGGCGTTTTTCGCGCCGCCTATCGCCGTCATGAGGCAGAAAAGGCACGCGAGCACCTTCCAGTCGATATGGCGCGCCGTCTCGAATGACGGCGGCACGAAAAAGAACGTGCCGAGCGACGCAATACACGAAATCACCAGGACAAGCTCGCTCCTCGCGCGGGAGCGAATCGCGCGCAGCGCTCTCACGACAGGGCCTTCATGAGCGCGCTCTCGGTAACCGGAGCGCCGTCGATTCCCCGTGCCGGCCCCGAAAAGACCGTCGTTACCGGCGGGCCCGACAAAACGACAATATGATCGGCGATCGAGAGCGCCTCCGCGATGTCGTGAGTAACGGCGATTACCGTCCGTCGTTCGCGTTCATGAAGCGAAAGGAATACCCCGATCAACTGCCGCTTTTGGAGTGCGTCTTGCGCCTGAAACGGCTCGTCCATGAGCAATAGCTCCGACTGCCGCGCGAAGGCTCGCGCGATGGAAACCCGTTGACGCTCTCCTCCCGAAATCCTTTCCGGGTAATCCCCTTCCCTGCCCGCGAGACCGACTTTCGCGAGATACTCGCCCGCGATGCGCTTTCTTTCCTCCCGCGGTCCTTCAAGCGCGAGGGTTATGTTGCGTTCGAGCGTCTTCCAGGGGATAAGCCGGGGTTCCTGAAAGACGTATGAAACCCTTCGCGAGGGATTCGAGGCGATCGCGTTTAGGAGGGTGGTCTTGCCGCAGCCGGATTTGCCGAGAACGGCGGTAATCGATCCGTCGGGAATATCCAGGGTAAAACCTGCGAGTACGGTTTTTTTTCCGTACGAGGCGTTCAGTGAATCTAGCGTCATGTATCGTCCTCGCGAACGGGAGAGTGTCGGGCGGCGGCCCTGGAAAGAAGCGAAAAAAGCGCCTCGGTAAGGGCGCTCATGAGCACGACAAAGGCGGTCAGGGACAGCACTCGGGCGGTTTCGAGGTGCGTCTTGGCCGTTTGCATGGAGGATCCTACGCCGAGTCTCGGGAACCCGATAATCTCGGCCGCCACGACGATCTTCCATGCGAGGGAAAGCGAGGTTCCCGCGCCCGCGAAAAAAAAGGGAAGAGCCGAAGGTATCCTGATATGCAGGAGTTCGTCCCGTTTCCCGAAACGGTAGACACGCGCCATGTAAAGAAGGGACGGATCCGTTTGCCGTACGCCCCTCGAAACGGCTTCGGTCATGACCGGAAGAATCATGAGCACGGACACGAATACGGGGACGAGAGACGAGCCGAACCACAGAAGGGCAACGAGAATGAACGAAACGACGGGCATCGATTTCGCGAGCGCAAGCAACGGACTTATGGCGGCCCGCGCGAGCGGCGAATGGCCCGCGGGAACGCCGAACGCGAAGGATAGTGTCACGGCGATCGAGAACGCCGCGAGCACGCGAACGAAGGTGGCTGCCAGTTCGGAGAAAAAGATCGGGTTTGTAGCGAGAACCGACATGTCCGCGACAACGTCCCGGGGAGACGGTAACAAAAACGGCTCGCCGATATATTCCGCCGCGAAGTGCCAGGCGAGTACAAGCAACGTGGCGGATGCCAGTCGGACCAGGTGGGTCAACGCGCTCATTTCAGGTAGAATCCTTCGTCCGGCAAAGAGCCGCCTACGGACTCGGGTGAACGAGAGAGAAATACGGAGAGAAGGCGCTCGATCCGATCGCGCGCTTCCGAAGCGGGCGAGTACACGAGATTGCAGGACGGGATCGACGCCTCTGTTACGGCCGCCGTGATTCCCAATCCAGCCCGCTCGGCTACCCTGCCCGCTTCCGCGGGATTCTCGTTCGTCCACAGGATGGATTTTTCCACGCGGTCCAGTATGCCGTTAAGCAATTCTGGATCGTTCCTCGCGATTTCCGAACGCGCGACGAAGACGGTCATGGGGTAATCGCCCGAAAAACCCGCTGCCCGGCTCATCTCCGAGGCGGGAATCGCCCGATAGACGGGGCGGTTCGACGAGGAGGCTTTCATGAGCGCGACGGTGGCAAACGGTTCCGGCAAGAGGGCGTGTTCGATCTTGCCCGATACGAGCGCCGTCGCCACTTCGGCCGGGGACAGCGAAAAATCGATCTCCGTATCGGACGATCTCCCGTTTCTCCGCGCCTGTATTTCCCTAAAAAGATATTCTGGGGTAGATCCCGAACCGGTCGAGTAAAGGACGCTTCCTGCGAGATCGTCGAACGATTTCACGTCAGCTTTGACGGAGAGTACCGAAAGCATGCCGTTGCCGATTACCGCGCACAACACGATCGAGCCGGGAGAGCGGTTGTAGAGTTTCGCCGCCACGTTTGGCGGAAGGACGCCGGCGATCGCGTCGCCGTTCAAGAGTTGCGGAAGCAAGACGTCAACCGAGGGGACTATACCCGTAACGATACGGGTCTCCGAAATAACCGGTGAATCGGCCGCAAGTCGAGCGAGAGCGATTCCGGATGGACCGTTGAGTGAGAGTATTCGAACGGAGTCACGGCTCGTGTTTTTCGTCGTATCCGCCGTGGGGCCCGCGAACGATTCGAGGCATGTACACAAAAGTAGTAACGCGACAAACGAAACTTTCATACGCGCGCATTATACGTTTTTTTCGCAGGAATGTTCCAGCGGGCAGCCCGTACATCGCGGACGCGCCATACAATGCCGTGTGCATAGGGAAACGAGAAGCGCGTGGAACTCCGAGTACCACTGGCTTCGTGTTCGGTTTGACGGGGGCGGGACGTATGCAACCCGGTAAAGTATGAAATATTGTACATATTCATATCGTTTCTCGGGGCTCGCACTGCGCCTGCCGAAATCTCCCAACGGTCGCGCGCGGTATGTTCAAATGACTGTAGCTCGGGGTGGTATCCCCGGGCATCGAATCCGGGTTCTCCCGCGCGGGAGGGAACAGGCCACCAACCCTGCGGCCCGAATCGCCGAAAGAGCTCGTAATAGAGACCTTCCGGCGATATTCCCCTATCGCGCATCAGGCCTTTTTTGTCTTCTTGCCAGCCGGCTTTATCGCCGCATTCGATACCGTTTGCTTCTTCGTTACCGTCGCTTTTGCCTTTTTGGCGGCCTGGGCGTCTTCGATAGCCGCTTGCGCCGCCGCGAGACGAGCGACTGGAACGCGGAACGGAGAGGCCGATACGTAGTCCATCCCGGCACGGCAACAGAATTTTACCGAAGCGGAATCCCCGCCGTGCTCTCCGCAGATACCGACCTTCAGGTTTTTCTTCGTTCCCCTGCCCTTTTCTATACCCGTCTTGACGAGAAGGCCGACGCCGTCCTGGTCGAGGCTTTGAAAGGGATCGGCGCGGAAAATTCCGGTCTTGCGTTCGTCTACGTAGTCGGGAAGGAACTTGCCCGCGTCGTCACGGCTCATTCCGAGCGTCATCTGCGTCAGGTCGTTCGTGCCGAAGGAGAAGAAGTCGGCCGAACGGGCTATTCGGTCGGCGAGAATCGCCGCTCTCGGCGTTTCGATCATCGTGCCGACCATATACGGAATCCTGACTTTCGCCTTCGACATAACCGCGTCAGCCGTCGCGCGCGTGAGGCTTTCGAGGATCGAAAGTTCTTTTTCGTCGATAACGAGGGGTATCATGATTTCCGGCAGCACCTTCACGCCCTTCTTGGAAGCCTTGCACGCCGCCGTCATGATGGCCGTAACCTGCATCTCCAGTATCTCGGGATAGGTTATCGCGAGCCGGCAACCCCGGTGACCGAGCATCGGATTCGCCTCGTGAAGGGTTTCGACGCGTTGCTTGACCACCCGATAGTCGACGCCGACAGCCTTCGCGAGGGCGCGCTGGCCGGCTTCGTCGTGCGGCACGAACTCGTGCAGAGGGGGATCGATAAGGCGTATCGTGACGCCGAGTCCGTTCATCGCCTTGAATATCCCCTCGAAATCCCTCGTCTGGAACGGCAGTAGTTTCGCGAGGGCCTTTTTTCTCGATTCGGCCGTATCCGCGATGATCATCTCCCGAATGGCGAGTATCCGTTCCTCGGAATCGAAGAACATGTGTTCGGTGCGGCAAAGTCCGATACCCTCGGCGCCGAGTTTCCGCGCGTGTTCCGCGTCATAGGGAGTGTCGGCGTTCGTGCGTACCTTGATGGTCCGTATCTCGTCGACCCACTTCATGATCGTGTCGTAGGCCGCGGGAAGCTTCGGGGAGACGAGCTTGAGCTCTCCCGCGTAGACGTTGCCGTTCGTCCCGTCAAGGGTGATGAAATCCCCTTCCCTCACCGTATGCGATCCGGCCGTGAAGCATTTATTCTCGTAGTCGATATGCAGTTTTTCGCAGCCGACGATGCAGCACTTCCCCCATCCCCGGGCCACGACCGCCGCATGGCTCGTCTTGCCGCCGGTGGCGGTAAGTATTCCCTGCGCCGCGTGCATGCCGCCGACGTCCTCGGGGCTCGTCTCCTTGCGCACGAGTATTACCTTTGCACCGCCCTCGGCGAGTTTCTCGGCACGTTCGGCCGACAGGCATACAACGCCCGTAGCCGCGCCGGGAACCGCGTCGATTCCCTGCACGATAAAGGCGCTCTTGAGGGCTTGCGTCTGCGACTTGTCGATCGCGGGATAGAATATTCCCTCGATGTCGCTCGTCTTGATTCGGCTTACGGCGACTTCCTTGCTGATCAGTTTTTCCCGCACGAGATCGCACGCGATCCTGAAGGCGGCGGCGGGGGAACGCTTTCCGGTCCGGCACTGCAGCATGTACAGGGTTCCTTCCTCGACGGTGAACTCGAGGTCTTGCATGTCCTTATAGTGCTTTTCGAGGATGGATCGCACGCCGCAAAGCTGTTTGTACGCCTTCGGATCCTTTTTTTCGAAATCGGAGAGTTTGATCGGCGTGCGGATTCCCGCGACGACATCCTCGCCCTGCGCGTTTACGAGATAGTCGCCGTAGAAGGTGTTCTCTCCGGTATTCGGGTCGCGCGTAAAGCACACGCCAGTTCCCGAGGTGTCTCCCTTGTTGCCGAATACCATCTGCACGATGTTTACGGCGGTTCCCTTGACGCCGAAAAGTTTCTCGACCTTTCGGTAGGTTACGGCCTTCTCCGCCATCCATGAACCGAACACCGCTCCAATCGCACCCCAGAGCTGTTTTGTCGGATCTTGCGGGAAGGGAGACTTGATTTCCCTTTTGTAGATCGCCTTGAAGTTCGCGATGAGTTCGGCGAGCTCATGCTCGTTGACGTCCGTGTCCCCTACCTTGCGGTCCGCGTCGATGCCGAGCCGTCTCCTCGTAACGGTATCCTTGAGGTTTTGAAAGGCGTGGTCGAATTTCTCGCGGTCGATTCCCATGGCCGTGGAGCCGTACATCATGATGAACCGCCGGTACGCGTCGAGCGCGAAACGCCGATTCCCCGTCTTTTTGGCGAGGCCTTCCACCGAGGCGTCCGTCAGTCCGAGATTGAGGATCGTTTCCATCATTCCGGGCATCGACACCGGGGCGCCCGAACGCACCGATACGAGCAGCGGATCTTCGGGATCGCCGAGTTTCTTTCCGGTAACGGCCTCGAGCCGCCGTATGTGCTTTGACACTTCGTCAACGAGACCGTCGGGATATTTCTTTCCGTTCTTGTAATAGAGGTCGCATACCTCTGTCGTGATCGTGAAACCGGCGGGAACCGGAAGCCCGATAACCGTCATCTCCGCAAGGCCCGCGCCCTTGCCGCCCAAAAGTTCTTTCATGGTACCGTCGCCCTCGGCGACGCGATTTCCGAAGAAGTAGACGTACTTTTTCTTGGCCATCTTGTTGCGATTCCTCCTGTGCTAATCCCTTTGTGTATCGTAACGAGTGTAACTTGTGAATATAGCGCTGTCAATGTATACTGTTTTTACGATGTTGACTGACGATCGTTCGGTACGTGCCACGTTCGGCGAGACCGCAATCCGTATTTTTATCTCCCTCGCGTTCGTGTCGTCGTTGTCTTGCGTCTCGACACGAAACGGAGTTTCCGTCGGGGATGCGTCGAAGCCCGAACCCGCACCGCTCGTGCTTACCTTTACGGGTGACATTATGGCGCATTCCGTCAACTTCAACATGACCGATTACGACTTGATCTATCGCGATATCCGCGACAGGCTGCACTCCGACGACATTACCTTCGGCAATCTCGAAACTCCGGTATACGATTCGCGTCCCCTGTCCACCTGGCCGCGTTTCAACGTGCACCGCACTTACCTTGAGGCGGCGATCAGGGGCGGCTTCGATTCTTTCTCGCTCGCGAACAACCATTCGAACGATCAAGGCGTCAAGGGAATCGCCGCGACCCTCTCTGCCTTCGGTCATGTTTCTAAAAACGCCGCGTTCGCGAATCGCGTAAGTCATTCCGGGCTGAAGCTGTCCCGCGACGAGGCAATCAAACCCGTCTTGATAGAGAGACGGGGACGGCGCGTTCTGTTTCTCGCGGTCACGGAGATACTCAACTCATTTGACGGATCGAAGGATTTCGTCTATTACGTCGCGCCGACGGAGTCATCGCGCGCGGCGTTCCTGGCGGAGATCGCTAGAATGCGGGCGGAATATCCGTGCGACGTTTTCGTGCTCTCGATTCACTGCGACGAGCCGGAGTACGTCCGCGAGCCGACGGCGGACAAGCGTCGCTGGTTCCGTTCCCTTGCCGAGGCCGGCGCCGACGTCGTATGGGGAAATCATCCCCACGTCATGCAGCCCTGGGAGGTCGTGCGAGTGTCCGGCCGCGACCGCGATGCGCTTCTCATGTATTCCATGGGGAATTTCGTTTCGGGTCAACGCTTCGAGCTGAATACCGGAAATCCGGCATCCGCCCGCGAGTATACCGGCGATTCGGTATTGATGCGCGTGACCTTCGGCGGGGAATCAGGCGCGCTCGACGTCGAGGTCGTACCGGTAACGAATTACACCGACCCCGGGGTCGGCGTCGTCGTTCGCGAGTTCACGGGAGCGTTCGTGGATTCCCTGTCACCTGCGTTACGGCGTTACTACGAAAAACGGTACGCGTTGATGGCGTCGTACCTCCCGTTATTGCCCCTCAGACCGGATACCGCTATACTTGAATGAATGAATCCCACTGACCTGCCGGTTTACCAGCAAAAACAGAGAATCCTCGACATGCTTTCGAGGAACCAGGTAATAGTCGTCGAAAGCCCCACGGGCTCCGGAAAAACAACCCAACTCCCGATCATCCTTCATGAGGCCGGATATACCTCGGGCGGCATGATCGGCGTGACCCAACCGCGGCGCATCGCGGCGCTTTCCGTAAGCGAGTTTATCTCGAAGCAGCTGAAGACCCCGATGCCGGGCCTTGTCGGCTACAAGATGCGCTTCGAGGACAAGACCGACGCCTCAACCCGCATCAAGATCATGACCGACGGCATCCTGCTCCAGGAGATGAAGCTCGATCCTTGGCTCAGCAAGTATTCCCTTCTTCTGGTTGACGAGGCCCACGAGCGGAGCCTCAACATCGATTTCATCCTCGGTCTCCTCAAGCGGGTATTGTCCGAACGTCACGAGTTCAAGGTCATCGTTTCCTCGGCGACCATAAATACCGAGCTCTTTTCCGCGTATTTCGACGATTGTCCCGTGGTCAAGATAGACGCGATAACCTACCCGGTCACCGTAGTTTACGACCCTCCCGCGGTCGCCGCTTCGGGAGGAAGCCTCGCCGCGGAAGCCGCCCTCTTCGACAAGATCGCGTCCATTACCGGACGCATACTCGACGACGGTCGTTCGGGAGACATCCTAGCCTTCCTTCCCGGAGAGCGCGCGATCAAGAACTGCATCGACCGTCTGTCGGCCGAAAGCTGGTTCCGGAAACTCCAGATCATGCCGCTGTACGGCCGACTCAGCAAGGAAGAACAGGAACGCGTGTTCGACCTTCCCTCCTTCGGCAAGAAGAAAATGGTCATATCCACTAATATCGCCGAAACCTCGGTAACGATAAACGGCATCACGAGCGTTATCGATTCCGGCCAGGCGAAGCTCAATTTCTACAATCCGCACACGTATACCTCGAGTCTCGTCGAGGTTCCCGTATCGAAGGCCTCGTGCAACCAGCGCAAGGGGCGCGCGGGACGGACGCGAGAAGGATCCTGTTACCGGCTGTACGAGCGCGCGGATTTCGAGACGCGCGAACTGTATACGAAAGAGGAAATCTACCGCACGGACCTTTCAGAGGTTATTCTCCGCATGGCTGAATTGGGAATAAGCGATTTCGACAGGTTTGACTTCATTTCGCCGCCTTCGCGCGAGGGTATCGCGGGAGCGATCGACACGCTGAACCTTCTCGGCGCCCTCGCCCCCGACAACACCCTTTCCAAGATCGGTTCCATGATGTGCCTCTTTCCGCTTCCACCCCGGCAATCGCGGATGATCGTCGAGGCGATCGTGAACTACCCCGACGTTATCGACGAGATACTCGTCGCGGCGTCATTTCTGTCCGCCCAAAACCCGTTTATCCTTCCTCCCGGACGGGAGATGGAAGCCCGCAAGGCGCATCACGGTTTCCGCGAGGCCGATGGGGACTTCGCCTCGTTCCTGAAGATATTCAGGATGCACAAGATGGCGAAAAACCGCGCGCGGTTCTGCGAGATCAGCTTTTTGGACGAACGCGTCATGGCGGAGATAGCGAACATCAAGGAACAGCTGGAGATGATCGTATCCGACATGGGGGTCCCGATCCTTTCGGGAGGTTCGATCGGGGATTATCTGACCGCCGTCGCGACCGGCATGATACAGTTCGTCTGCGTCCGCGACGGGAGGGACTCTTTCAGGAGCCTGACGGCCGAGCGCATTCAAATACACCCGGGTTCCTGCATGTACCGAGAAGAGCCGCGTTTCATCGTCGCCGGCGAGATCGTCCGGACGTCGCGGATGTACGCCATGTCGGTATCCCCGCTGACCCCGGAAATTCTTTCTAGGATCGACCCCGGACTCCCCGCGAGACTCGCGCCCTCGAGAGGACGCGGCAAGGATTCGGCGCGCGAAGCGGCTTTCCCGCGGGACGGCGGAACCGGGAACGGACGGCGCGGTACCGAGTCTCCCGGAGGGCGGATCGGCACCCGCGAGGCTCGAAATTCCGCGCGGGCGGGCGCGACGGCGAAGAAAGAGGGGGAGTCGACCGTTTCAATAGGCGGCGTATCGTTCGCCGTCGCGAAGGTCAAGGGAAAGAAGCAGATTACCCTACCCTACGACGACTTCATGAGGGCGCTCAAGAACGTCGATTTGCTCGGTTCACACGCGGCTCAGATATCGGGCATGAAGGGCAAGATAACCTACGGCGCCGGAGAGCTTCTCGCCGGAGAGAAGATGCAGAGCGTCTTCCGGATCGCCGCGACCTTCAACCTCGAGCCCGTTCCGAAAGACGCGTGGCCAAGGAAGGAGAACTTCGAGTTCTCGGCGGATCCCGGGCCGCTCGTCGCCGCGTTACCCTGGCTCTTTCGCGTCACGCTCGCGAAGGAAAAGAGCCGAGAGATGGGATTCATCGCGCTGTATACCGACGGCGCCGGCAAGTACTGGTTCAAATGCTCGCGGGGATTTCATACCGCGCTCAACGAGTCGATCGGGAGCCTCGAGTCGCTCATAGACGAGGCGCCCGAGAGTTTGCCGCGGGAGTCGATGGAACTCATAAGCTCCATATACGGTCGGCTCAACAGTTTCTTCAACTAGCGGTCAGTCTCCCATTTCGTCGAGGCATTCCGAAAGGAACCGGTTGAGAAGCATCAATCCGTCACGGGTGAGGTAAACGTTTTCCGGGGACCTTTCGGCGAGGCCCTTTCGCTCCCATCGGGAGAACGTCTCACCGACGAGGTCGAGTATGTCCTCTCCGAAACGGTCCACGAAAGCCTTACGGTCGAGGCCTTCCCTGAGACGAAAGCCCATCATGATCGTTTCGGTGACGGTCTCCTTTCGGGAGACGCCGATCCTTTCCTGGACGCCGGCCGGATCGGCGAGCCAGGCTTCGACGTCCGTCGCGTTCGCGATTCTCGTCGAGCGGTCCCCGTCAGGGACGTTCCCGGCGGCCGAAGGTCCGACGCCGATCCACGAACCCATCCGCCAGTAGACCCTGTTGTGCGCGCTTTCGCGGCCCGCTCGCGCGAAATTGGAAACCTCGTACTGGCGGTAGCCCCGCCGTTCGAGCTCGTCACGCCCGTGGAGCCAAAGCTCCGTCGCCTCGTCTTCCGTCGGCATGGCCGCCGTCATGGCCGTCGGAACGGCCGACATGCGGCCCTCCTCGACGGTTCGATAAAGGGGGGTTCCCTCTTCCAGGGTCAGCGAGTAAAGAGAGACATGGTCGCAGCCGAGTTCGTCGAGTACGGCGATGTCGTGGCCGAGGGAGACCATGGTTTGATGGGGCAAACCGGTGATGAGATCGGCCGAAATTGCGGCGTCCCACCGTTTCCGCGCGAGAGCGAGGGCGGCGAGAGTCGTCGCGGCGGATCCCCGTCTGCCCACCGCGACACGGCACCTGTCGTTGAGGCTTTGAACGCCGACCGAAAGGCGGTTCACGCCCGCCTCCCGGCAGGCGTCGAGCCATTCCTCGGTAATATCCTCGGGATTCGCCTCGACGGTCCATTCCTCCGGCACGTCGCCGGACACGGAGTTTCTGATCGACGCGCAGAGCGCGGAAACGTCGCGCGGGTTCAGAAGGCTCGGGGTTCCGCCTCCGACGTATACGGTATCCCATCGGGAAACGTTCCATTCCGGGACGCGCGAGGCGATTTCGATGGACAGGGCCGCGACGACGGAAGATGAGGCCGAGGCGCTTCCGGGCGAGTCCGGAAAACGGTCAAGCGAAAGGGAGAAGAAATCGCAGTAGGCGCATTTGCTGAGGCAGAGGGGAACGTGCGCGTAGAGAGATGCCCTCACGGCGCTACAGGGCGCCAAACCCGGCGAAGGGCCAGTAACGCAGGACGGCCCTGCCTCGTATCCGCGCGGACGGGAGCGGCCCCCACACGCGCGAATCGCTCGTGATGCGTCGGTTGTCGCACAACACGAAGTATTCGTCCTCGCCGAGGGTTATCTCGCCGAAGGAAGCCGAAAACGGAAAATCTTCGCCCCACCCTTCCGGCAGGGAATCCTGTTTGATGTCGTAGGAAACGTCCACAAGCTCGTATTCGGAAAGAAAATGAGTGGAGCCCGCGGGTCTGACGTAGAGGGTAAAGTCCTTCATGTAGAGGGAGTCGCCGGGATACGCGAGAAGTCGCCGGATCGCGGGTTGCTCGCCGGGATACACGCCCTCCTGAAACGGGCGAATCCTCTGGAACGTGACGAAGGAAACGAGGATCCTGAAGAACCGAACCGGCAACGAGGGCGGGTCGGAATACGCGGGCGTGAGAACCACTATGTCCCCGCGCGACGAGGGCAGAAACAGGGAAAGACCGTCCCTCTTCGTCTGTCGCGAATCGTACAACGGCGTGGTCACGATCGCGTCATGGGCGGAAAGAGTCGGCTCCATGGCGTCCGAACGGATCGAAAAGAACGTGACAAGGTTCGCGTTTACGAGATTGAAGACCACGAGCAGCACGATCACGAATACGAGCACCGTCGTATACGCCCTTCGCTCCTCTATTTGCGCGGAGTATGAGTATTTGTGCCATTTAGCGGGCATAGAAGCGCCTCCACGAACTGACGGGAATCCGGTAAAATCTACCATGAAGCCCCGTCGTTGACAAGTATAACGGCGAAAACATATAATCCACCGATGAGTGACGGATCGGTAAAAATCATCGCGCAGAACAGGAAAGCGCGCTTCAACTACGCCATAGAGGACGCGATCGAGTGCGGTATCGTGCTTGAGGGAACCGAGGTTAAGTCCGTGCGCGCGGGCAACGTCTCCTTTCCGGACAGCTTCGCCGAGATCCGCTCGAACGAGGTGTGGCTCATGGGCTTTCACGTGACGCCGTACGTGTATTCTTCCATCTTCAACCATGATCCCGACCGTCCGAAAAAACTGTTGTTGCATCGGGACGAGATAAAGCGTCTGACCAGAAAAGTCGAGGAAAAGGGCTTCACCCTCGTACCCCTCGAGATATACCTGAAAAAAGGACGAATCAAGGTGCAACTGGGTATCTGCAAGGGCAAAAAATTGTTTGACAAGAGGGCGGATATACGCGACCGAGAGGTTCAACGCGATTTACAGCGCGAATTCCGCTCCAAAAACCGCGGTTAGGGGGTATACTACCGTAATGACGAAGGGGATAACGAGCCTTATTATCGCGACGATCCTCACGTTTTTTACGCTTCCCTCGGAAGCCCAGCAGCCTCCCGTCGTCGCCGTGTACTCCCTCTCCTCGACCGATGTCGGCGACCATATCGCCAAAACGGTCAATGACCTCGTCTTTTCGTTCGTGCGGGAGCTTCGTTCGTATCGAATAGTGGACATGCGCCTCGATCAGGTACCGCGTGATTTGGGAGTGCCCGACGGGACCGATTACCTGTTCTTCGGAACCATGACGAACGAGCCCGACGGCATCAAACTCGAGCTGGTCCTGAAGGGAGGTCCGTTCGGCGTCACGCGTCTTCTTTCGCGCGTGTACGAGAATTCAAACCGTATTCTTCTCGAGTCCCGAATGCTCGTTCGAGACCTTTTCGATCAGTCCGTAAAGCTTCCCGAACCGAGCGCGCAACCAGCCCTTGCGGGGGTTTCGATCGACGGCGCGGTTTCCCGTCCGCAGTCGGCTCTCGAGCTCCGATCGGTCGAAAGCGTTGACTCTCTCGCGGGCTCCTGGAAGGGAGAGGAAGGCGTTGAGCGCATTATGCTTCTCAGGGGCGGGCGCGGCGTCGCCGTGCTTTCGAGCGGCGTATCCATCCCGCTCGAGGTGCTTACCGCCGGCGACAATCTCGTGATACGTCAAAAGGGTTCGGCTAATCCCCGGCAGTTCGCCGATCTTCCCGATCCCGTGGCAAAGCAGGCCGCGACGATCGCCCCTCCGCTTGAATGGAATTTCCGTATTACCCCGGATCAAAGAACGCTGGTGGGAACGAAAAAAACGAGCTCTTTCGTCAACGACGGAACGACGGTCATTTCGATGGACAGTCTGGAACAGGGCGTGTCCTGGACGAGGTTCTAGCGATATCCCGCCGTTACGCGCGATCGTTCCTTTTGGGCGGAGGGGAACCTCCACGCTATCAACGTATACGTCAACGTCCCGAACACGAGTCCCGCGAGTTTGCATATCCACTCGGGAAGGCTTGACGGAACGCGCGCCGTAACAGCCGTTCCGGGAACCAGTTTGCGGTCGATGCCACCCGAAAATCCCGCGAGCCTGATCAAACGTTCCCCCTCGCGCACGTAGCCCAATTCGTGTGCGTACACGCTGATCGTGTCCGCGTCGAAGGAAAGATTGTTCAGGGCGGTTTCGAGGGTATCGTGCGTTTCTGCCAAGCGTTCGAGATTGGCTCGTACGCGCACGCGCTCCTTTTCGAGCTCCCGCATGGGCAGTATTCCCTTCGGGCCGGCGATCAAACCGAACAGCGAGTATACGAACGTGCCAACGAAGAACGGCAATACGATTTTCAGGTGATTCATACACTCCGAATAACGGCAGGAGGGGGCATATCCTTAAATTCAATTGACAGGAAGTTAACGCGTACTATACTGTTAACGTATGATACAAAAGTGCCGACAATATAAGGAGCAAAGTCAATTTCGGGGAGAACGCTGATGGCATCTGAACATGATAACGACGAAATTATAGACTCTTCCTTTCCTGTCGATTTCGGTACCGAATCAGAGGCTCTTGATATGTACGGAGTGTGGGTAAAAAGCGGGCCCAGGGACGCGAGCGCCGAACGCCCCTCGGTTTCCCCCGTCATGACGTCCCGTACCGAAGAGAACGAGGAGTTCCTCGAACTTCCCGATCTTCCCGACTTGCCAGACGTTCCCTTGCGGGAAGATGATACCCTTCTGAACGAAGATACGCTGGTCGCCATAGAGGACTTCCCCGATGCCGTGGACTCGGATATTGATTTGTCGACCTTGGCTTTGGATTCGCTTGACGAACACGAAGAGCAGGACGAACAGGGCGTATCCGAAGGTTCTTTCACAAAGGCTCCCTCCCCCTTTACCGATACGCTCGATTCAATCGAAACCATCTCGTTTGACGATTCCCTTGACGTAACCTTCGACGAAAGCGTGGAGGACGTTTCGGACTACTCGCGGGATTCGGAAGACGGTCATTCCGCCGATAACGATATCGTCGCGACGGTTGACGATGCGCCGAAGTCTGAAGATGAGATAAACGATCATATCCTCGTCGACTTCTCTGATTCTGATTTTACGCTCGACCTTCCCGAGGAGTCAGACGAAACGGGTTCGGCCGACGAAACGGGTTCGACCGACGAAACGGGTTCGGCCGACGAAACGGGTTCGGCCGACGAAACGGATGACCTCCTGTCGGAAGAATTATTACATGATCTTTCAGCCGACTTGCCGGACATGGAAATACCGCTTGACGACGGTGTCGTCGACGAATACGCCGCCAATGACGAGGATACGCTCGTTCCCGGCGCCGACGGGGAACGGGATGATACGGTATTCGCAAGCCCCGTTCCCGCGGCAGAGGGCAATGCCGACTCGCTTCCCTCGGACGATGACTTCAGCTCGTTCCTCGATGACCTTAACGCGAGCGAACCGCAAGTCGCCGCTCAGCAGTCCCCGTCGGATGATCTGGATCTTGATTCCTTTATCAACGAGTTCAACGAAACGGGCGGAACGCCGGCCGAGGAACGGGACAAGTTGTTTGAGGACGTCGAACCCGTGGAGATCGATCTCGATTTCGACGAGGCGTTTATCGAGGATTCAGAGCGGATAAAGGCCTCTGGCTCCTCGGTATCCGAACACGAGTTTATCAACTCGGAATTCGGCGTGGAGCTTGTCGACGAGACTGGCCGTTCCGAAAGCGCTTCCTTCGACGATTTTACCGCGGATTCGTCCGTTTCCGTTGCGGATTCCGGGCGTGAATCCGTCGTGTCGGCGCAAACCGAAGACGGAATAGGTCTCGAGGCGACGACGGAATTCGACGATCTGCTCGCGTCCCTTGACGCTGCCCCGGTTACGCAAGCGCCAAAGGATACGAAAGGGCCTTCGCGGGCTTCGAGCGCCTTCGAACTTCACGTTACCGAGGAAGACGGTCTGGGCTCGGTGTCGGCGAACGTTGCCGCCGACCGTGCCGACGAGGATATCGCGGTTTCCCTGTTTCAGGGAGGAGAATCCGCCGAGATACGGGAACCTTCCGGTACGGACGATACCTTCGGCGACCTTTCGGTACGAGATCTTACGACGTCCGCGGACGAAGAAAATCTTGATATTCTCGAGATTAAGGATTACAATGGCGAAGCATCCGTTGAGGAAGAACCGCTTCCCGACTCACCCGCACGTGAAATGGATGTGTCCCTGGAATTTGACGATATCAGCGCTGTAGAACAAGAGCTGAGCGACGGCATACCGGAAACGGGAGAGGATGCAGTGGTATCAAACGATAAATCGACAGAATTGCTGATGGTCATTGCCGATGAGCTGTCCTCGATAAAGCAGGAAATTTCAACGCTCAAGGCCGAACTTGCCGGGTTCAAGGGCATGACACAGGCCGGAGATTCCTCCGGTATATCCGATACGGAAACAGCCGATAATTCCGGGTTTTTCTCCGATGACGACAATGACGAGGCGATCGCCCTGACCGGAGACGAACTGAACAACATCCTGATCACGGCGGATTTCACCGAAGAAAAAACGGATGAAACCCCGAAGGACGGAGTTGAGGAGGACGTTACCTCCGGATTCATCGAGGAAGAAACTCCCGCAATCGACATCTCCTTCCCGGCAGAGACGGATATCGCTTCAGACGAGCCAGAAATTCCTGAAACGTTGCCGGATTCGATTTTCGACGTACCCGATCTTGATACGTCCTCGGAAATTCCGATTACCCACGTCAATTCCATCGAAGACGATATCAGCTACCTTGACGGAAACTCCGACGGTGAGCCCGATCTCGACAACGTCGCCATCGAGGAACCGGATCTCGAGATAATCGATTTCAACGATGAAAAACTGGAAGAACCCGAATTAACCGAATTCAATATCGATCTCGCCGACATTGAGACCGATTTCCCCGCAGAACAACCCGTTACCGCGGCTCGAAGCGAAGTTCCGGCGTTCGAAGAAAAACTTCCTCCCCTGGACGACACCTCTTTTGACCTCGTCACCCCCGTATTGGAGGAAACCGATACGGTGACTTCGGCGAAAGGTTCCCCGGACGACTCGTCCGAATCGGCGGCTGCCGTCGCGGCATTGCCGTTAGAACTCAAGGACGAGATAAAATCGGTACTTTCTTACATGGATCAGCTTCTTGAAAGTCTTCCCGAAGAAAAAATCGAGGAGTTCGCCCGTTCCGAGCATTTTGAGGTATACCGGAAACTCTTCGAAGAACTCGGTATTTCTTGACCATGGGATTGATCGACCAGGCTTCAAGGCAAAAAAAAACCGCAGTTCAAGCCCTTTCCGCCCCGGGCGGTAAAGGGCTTCTTGGTAAAATCAGGGGAAGCTCATCGTTCGATACCGTTATCGGAGCTTGCGGCAGTTTCGTTTCGGGGATCGAGGCGGAGCGGTTTTTGCTGCTTGCTCCCTATGACGACCGACTCGCTGTGGCGATACAGCTGTCGCTTGACCTTACGACTTACCGAAGGTTCTCTCCGGCTGTGGTTTTTTTTTCTTCCCAATTCGCCGAAGTCTCGTGGTACACGCTCAGGGGCGAGTGCCTTGAACCCTTCTTAAGCCTCTTTTCATCCAGAGAGCGGGAATCGCTGACCGCGATGTATGTCCGACCGGTGCAATTCGACGATAGACGGTTGTACGTCGTAATCGTCGAGTCGACGCTTGACGTCCGAAGGAAGGTTATCGACACAGAACGTGCCGAAAGCCTTGTGCTCGGCCTCGTATCGGTTTTGCGCGACCACACGAAGGTTCTCGAGGCCCTCTCTCAAGCGGGTCAAATCAACCGTGATCAGTCCGCGATTGACGCCAGAATAGACAGCGCCCTTCTGGAAGGCAAGGTATGCTCGCTTATAACCCTGGATTTCTCGGAGTTATTCGACGAAGCCCGCCTGCTTGAAGCAGATCCAACCTCTCTGACCGTATACCACGCCATAATAAACCGTGTTATCCGTCAATCGGGCCCTACGAACGTCGTCAACGTCTCGGCGGACATGAAGGCTCATGTGGCCTTGTTCCTGTCTTCCAAGTCCGATACGACCGTGTATGCCAGAATGATGATGAAACCCCTGGAGGGCCTGTTCGGCGCCCACAGGATATCGAAGATCAAGTGCCTGTTCGGCGGGGAGACCAGGGATAGACCCGCGATCCGCGCCTATCTCCGCGGGGAAACATGAGCGGGCCGACCGAACGGCCCGTCAGGCTTCATTCGGCGCGAGACCCCCTGAAAGAAGCTCGTCGATACGTCTCTTCCTTGACGGACTTGCGGGGCTCTCGCGTCGTCGTGGTTACCGAGCCAGCGGAATCTTTTCTCGCAAGCGCGTTGCGGGAAATGCTCCCGAACGCGCGTATTGTCGCCGTGAGGTACGGTGACGCCCTCTTCCGCGAAAGCGATTCGCTGTGGGACGCGGTGTGGAGACCGGGTCTCGGCATCCCCCTTTCCGCCTTCCTGTTCGCTATCCTTCCGGACGAACTGTTGCCGCAAACCGCGTTCGTTCCCTGGAAACCGTCGGATGAGTATTGGCCGCGTGAGGCGTCGTCCGTTTGGCGGGAAATCGCGGCGCTTCTGCGGACCCAGCGGAGCGTTTTGCAAACCCGCGTCCATTTCGGGCCGCGCTGGCTAGCCAATAGCGTTCGTAACGCTATCCTCGCCGACCGCGTCGTCCGTGACGAGGAAATACGCGTTCCGACCGTCATCACCGCCTCTGGCCCTTCTCTCGACCGTCTCTTTCCGTTTCCGGAACGCGACTCCTTCCTGTTAATAGCCCTATCCTCCTCGTTGACGGCGATTCTCGCGCGGGGCATCACGCCGGATATCTGCGTAACGACGGACGGCGGTTATTGGGCAAACAGGCACGTGGCGATTATCCCCCCTGATGTTCCGATCGCGTTCCCGCTCGAAGCGGCTCTGCCGTCGCGTGTTATCGCTTCGAATCCTCTGCTCGTGCTCGATTACGGCTCACCGCTGGAGCGCGCGCTTTTCATCGTTCGCGGTATTTCCGGAGCCGCGACGGAGCAGTCGGGAACCGTTGCGGGGACGGCGGCCCTGTTCGCCCTTTCGCGGTCGGATCGGGAGGTGTTCGCCGCTGGACTGGACCTTGCTCCGGGCTCGGCGCGCGCGCATTGCACGCCGCACGCCTTCGACGGGATCATAGAAGCGTCCTCGTCGCGTTCGTATCCTTTGAGTCAGAATCTCTACGAGCGTTCCGGGTCTTCCGCGGCGCTGGAAGTATACCATCGTTGGTTTTCATCCAGAGGGGGCGAGTTTTCCCGGCGTTTTTTCCGAATCAATCCGGCTCAGCCGTGCCTCGGCGGAATTCGCGAGGCTGATCGCGCCATGGTCGAGCGCGCGGCGCGTGAATCGACGTCACCGGCGGGACGACCTTCCTACTCCGGAGCGATGCAAAAAAAACCGCAAGGACTCGTGTCGGATTGGCTCCGTGCATGTTCCGAGGCGTTTCGTGACCGGGTACGCGTCCGGGCCGTGGCCGAGTTTGCCGTTCGGGGTGTCTCGGGGACCGCAGGGAGCGCGGGGACCGCAGGGAGCGCGGGGATAACGGATCCGACCGATGTCGCCGTTCTCGCCGACATGCTCAAGCTCGTCTCCTTCCGCGAGTATCTCTCCTTGCTTCGTTCCGACCCGGAAAGATGGATTGTCCCCGAGGGGATTTCCGGATACCTGGACGGTCTCTACCGGAAGGCGAAGGTTCTGGAAGGGGGGAAAGCGTGAACGGGGCGACCTTCGAAAAGAACATGAATACACTCCGGGAATTTCACGGGGATCTCTTCCGTATCGTTTCGCTATCCGTCGGCACCGATTCCGATTATGCCCGCGCGGAGACGTCAGCGACCGGGCTTTCCGTTCCCATCTTCAACGACGGGGCCGCGTCACATTCCCTTCGCGATCCAGAGAGGGAAGCCGCCAGGTTCGCGGCCTCGATCCCTCACGATAGCTTCGTTCTCTTCGGCGGGCTCGCGGGCGGGTACCATATCCGCGCGTTTCTTTCGAGGGACCCGAGCGCCAAATGCGCCGTGTTCGAGCGAAACGCCGTCTCATTGAGAGCCTTGCTTTCGCTCGCGGACCTTTCGGACATTCTGTCGGACGAACGGGTCGCCGTCGCCGTCGCGGAGCCGGACGGATTTCTGGCGTCGATCGTCTCGAAATCGTATTTGCCGGCCTTATCTGGCTCCTTCAGCGTACAGTATCTCAGGCCCTGGAAGGACAGATTTCACGCTCCCCACATGGAAGCGGAGATCGCCAAGATACTCCGCGCGGTTTCCGCCGACTATTCCGTGCAAGCCCATTTCGGCCGCCTGTGGCTCAGGAATATCGTGGAAAATCTCTTCATGGCCGAAACCTTCGCGCCGACTCTTCCCGTTTTCGATACCAGGAAAACGGCGATCATTACCGCCGCGGGACCGTCCCTCGAGGACGAGATCGCCCCGCTCGGCCGCGAGCGGGATTCACTCGTCATCTTCGCAACGGATACCTCGCGGGGAACGCTTTCGGGATACGGTATCGTTCCCGACGTGTACCTGAGCGTCGATCCCCAACACGTTTCCACCTATCAGGCAATGCGCCCCTTTTCCGCACAAACGACGGTCCTCGTCGACCTTGCCGGAAACCCGCACGTGGCGCGACGCGCGATACGCGACGGTGCGTCGCTTGTGTACGTGTCCGGCGGACACCCGCTTTCGGATTATGCCGCGTCACGCGGTTTCTTGCCCCCCGTTGACGCATCCTCGGGAACGGTGACCCTTGCCGCCCGTTCGGCCGCCCTCTCGATGGGTTTTCGGGATATCCGTTTTTTGGGCGCCGATTTCAGGTATACCGGCGGTAAACCCTACGCGCGGGGTACCTATCTCGCGGACGGTTTTGACTCGACGTCCGACCGGATGGTACCCGCGGAGAGCGGATATTCCGCCCTCATGTTCCGCTCTCCCGTCATCGCGAGGAAAACCGGTTCGCGCGTGGATTATCATACCGACGTATTGGACCGGTACGCGGCCATGGCTGCGATACAACCACGGGCCGTTCCCTGGCCCGCTTCGACGGGTCGTCCGTTTCCGGCACGGGCGTTTCTCGCCGATTACCGCGAGTCCCTGCGTTCCTGTCTCGGTGCCGATACGCCGAACCCGCGAATACTGACGACCTTGCTTCCCTTCGCGGCATGGGCGAGAAACAGGGTTCCCGAGGGACAATTTGACATCGTTCGGGCAATTAACCTTGCGCTTGAACTCATTGAGAGATATACTGATACACCATGAAGAATACGTTCGTCACGGTATACGGAATCGTTGCCCTGTTGATACTGGCGCTCGCGGTAACATGGTTCGCGGTTTCTATATCGGGTGAAATGGAAAAAGGCGCGGTCGAGGCTGAACGGAGTTTTTCCTGGATAACGCGTACCATGGAGCTGTCCGCCGTCACCGACGGTTTCATGAGCGACTCCTTCGTCGCGCGCGTGACTAACTTGTGCCGTCAATCAAGATCGCTCGCCGCGCTTTCGGTAACGACACCTTCGGGAATCGTCTTCGCGTGGCCCGACGGATCGTCATTGCTATACACCGGCGAAACGGACGAGACGCGAATCGCCGATCCCTCCCTGTTCACCCGTTCTTTCAGCTCGAAACTCGACGTTTCCGACTCGGCCGGATCGACCGTTCTCGTGACGGCCGTTCTTCACGTATTGCATCCGTCGGCGATATTCGCCGCGAGCAGGATATCCTTTTTGGTGACACTGGCCCTCGTGCTTATAACGTTTATCGTCATCATCGCGGTCACTCCCGCGCCGGGAGACGTCACCCACGAACGGAGGGGCGGTCATGCAAGCGTCCCCCGGGCGCGCGTTCGCCACGAAGACGACTTTTCCCTCCTCGACGACACGGCCGTCGCGATGCCCGACTACGCTCCCGTCGACGGTATCACGGTACCATCAGGGATCGATGCCGGTGATGCGCCAGATGACGGGGCGACGGGCGAAGGCGAGCCGACCGTCGACGACTCCGCGACATCGCCGAACGACGCGACAGGAGAAACCGGAAAGGCCGCTCCCGAGGGATTGTTTTCGCCGATAAGCGGAATCGGATGGGAACAGTACCTGCCCGAACGTCTTGACGCGGAACTCGTACGAGCCGCGTCCTCGGAGCAGGATCTCGCCCTTGTCATCCTGCGCGTTTCGGGATTGCTTCATACCGACTTGCTGTCCCGGAAGATCGCGCAAATCCTCCTCGATACGTTCAAATTCAGGGATATGGTATTCGAGTTCGGAACGGACGGTTTTGCCGCCATCATGCAAAACGTGAACCTTGATCAGATGATGAAGACGGCGGATTGCCTCTATGCGGACGTTGACGCCCTTCTCATGCAGTTGGAGTACGAAGGCAGGATTACCGTCGGCATAACGACGCGTACGGCACGGCTCCTCCCGGCGAACAGGATGATCGAGGAAGCGGTTAACGCCGCCCGAAAGGCGGAAGAAGAGCCGAGCCTCCCCATCGTCGCGTTCCGCGCGAACCCGGACAAGTACCGCAATTACATCGCCGAGAAGTGCTGAAAGGCATAAAGGATTTCCTCGAGCCGGTCGCCCGGAACTATCCAGGAAAGTCCCGTCGACTCTTCGGTGACGATCCCGTACCGCTCGTCAAGCGACGCGAAAGCCAGTACGGACACGCCCGTATCGCCCCGCTCGAGCCGTACCCGAAACGAGGGTTCGACCGGTATGTTCGTGATATCCGTTACGGAAAGCCCCGAAACGAGCTCAACTACCCTATCGAGACCCGCTCCCGGATCGAGCGAGACAAGCGATCCTCGCGCGAACAACGACGCGCGGGATACTCCGTTGGCTCCGATTCCGGCGAACGGAGCGTGATCCAGCCAGGGAGCGGTCGCGTTGTCGAGCCACGCGGAAACTTCGCCGTCAAGGGCGATGATCGCGGAGTCGCCATCCTTCCTCGCGAACCTCGATCGACCGTCGGCGTTTTCCGATCCGAACGAAATCGAGTGTTCGAGCGACCTCGAGCGCGAGCGCAGCGTAATCTCGCAGCGTTCGGGTCCTTCAACCCCGTACGTCCAGCCATCAAGCGGATTCAGCCGACGGATACGCCTTCGTTCGCTTAAATACGTCAGTAATCCCGCGATTCGATCCCCGTTCGCCGGATACCGTAGATCGGAATCGAAGACGAGCGTCCATCGTCCCTCGACGAGACTGAACACGAGCGGGAATCCCTCACGTGGACCTCGCACGACTATCTCGTCGACCGTTTCGGCGAAGGCGGGCGATACCACCCGATTTCCGGCTCGCACAAACGGAAGGAGAACCCTGAGCGAGAAAGCGGCGAGCGCGACAAGCGCGAGCGACAGGGGTATCGCGCGAAACCTGGCGCCGGTCACATCGTCTCCCTACGAACGTCCGAGTATGCGTCCTTGCCCGAAAGAAAGCGTACGCAATTTAGCACGAGCCGAATCGTGTCGCGCGTATCCGCGAAATCGCGGCCAGCCGCGAGTGACTGTTCGTCGCCCAACAGCATGAAGGAATCGCGGTGCGTTCCCATCGAAACGGAGACGAGCACCGGGACGCTCCGTGCCGGCGCCGCCTTCAGCGGGAACTCGGTAACCTGTCCGATCGGGCGCGCGTCGACGGGCGGTACAAGCGCCAGCGCGTCGCGTTCCGTCTCGAGGACGGTCCTGAAAGACACGCCCTCCGTTTCGCGGAGATCGAACGGAGACGCCCACAGCAGCGTCGGACTCGGAATGCCGCTCAATACGCCGAGGGACTTCCCCGCTCCGTGCCCTGACGCGTCTTTGGATGGTACCGGGCGAATCCAGAACGGATAGCGGATTGACACGATGCGGGAACCGTCGAGGGCCGGCATTCGAAGCGGCGCTCCGCGCGGCGAAGCGAGAAGCGTTCCGGACGGGATGATTCCGTATTCTCCCAGGAGCGCGATCAACGGGTCATCCGTCTTCGGCGAAACCTTCCACGAGCTCGAGACGTCGCAGGATACGCCCGTTATCAGGAAGAGGGCGGTACCGCCCGACTCGAGGTAATTCCTGAGTCGCGGTATGTCGTCGGTTCGCGCGCCAGTCGCCAGCACTACCCCGCCCGGAGAAATCCCGTCGGGAATCGCGTCGTAGGAGACGCGCGTTCCGTAGCGAACCAGGGTTTCGCCAACGGCATGCGCTTTCGAATCCCCGTCGCCTGAGACGACGATCACCTCGGGAATGACGTCATCGCCCAGCAAGTCTGCGGTCGCGACGCAAAGATCGTGCTCGAACGATGAGAGCGCGCCGAAGGGCGGGAGCGACCGGTGCGCGCCGCGATACTCAAGAAGAAGGTCGCCGCCGTTTTCTCCGGTGTGACTCGCGGAAATTTCCTCGTACCGGAAAAAACCGTTTCCTCGGGAGGCGTACGACGAGAGAAGGTACCTGAGACTCGAACGTTCGCCGGCAGAAAGGCTTGTATTCACGTTACGATAGATCGCGACGGAGAGTTCCGAATCGAGTCGCCCAAGAAGCGCGGCGCCTTTTGGCGAGACGGTGGAACGCCCGTCAAGGCTGGTGTCCGCATGAAAGAACGCGAGCGACAGCGAAAAGGCAAGGAGAATCGACGACGAGCGGACCGGAAGCGCGTGAGAACCCTTAACGGATTCCGGACGCCACAGGCACGCCGTCGAACAGGCGAATCCCGCAAGCGTCTCGGTCGCGGGGAGGAGTCCCTGCGAGGCTGAGACGAAACCGCCGACCGGAAAGCCGGCGAGGTCCGCGATCGATGCGTAAACGATCCACGCGAAGAGCGTGCCGACGAAACCCGCCGCCGCTGAAAAGGCGGGCTTGCCCGTCGCCCGTGAAAGCCTCGACGAAACCGCCGCGGACAGAAATGCGCGCGAAAAGAATACGGGGAATGACGCGAAGGCCGTGCCTGACGGAAGATCGAACACGGCGAGCGGAACGAAGAGAAAGGCCGAAGGAATGAGCGCGCCGAAAAAGAAAAACCTTTCGCCGGCCGGGTTTGAGCGTTCGGATGCGAGGAAAACGGCGGATCCCGCGAGCGGCGCGAACACGGAAAGTAACGGAAGGAACGAGGCAAACGCGCGATCGTACGGCAGGCCGTACGATCGCGCGAGCATGAACGCGGCGACGGCGATCGCCGAAGAAACAACCGAGAGTACGACGATAACGGAAGCGCGAAGCGCCGCGGTCGCCGAACGGATCATCAGTCCTCGTATTCCAGCGGAACGACCATTCGATCCCTCGAAAGAACAGTTTCCGGAAAGACGGCTCGCGCCTCGCCGAGCAACACCTTGAGGTCGTGGTCGGTATAGCGCGGGCTGTAGTGTATAAGCGCCATTTTCTTCGCGCGGGCGTCGCGCGCGACCGTAGCGGCCTGGACCGCCGTCATGTGGCGCTTCTCCGCCGCCTGATCGGCGAGGGCCGTCTCGAACATTCCCTCGCAAACGAGAAAATCGGAATCGGCGACTTCCCCGGCTATTTCGGGAAAATACCTCGTGTCGGTGACGAAACTGAATTTCCTGCCCTTTCGGGTCGGGCCGAGCACCCGGTCGGGGGTTATCTCATCTCCCGTCTCGGAACGCACCGTCTCGCCTGCCTGAAGGCGAGACCAAAGCGGGCCGCAGGGAACCCGGAGTTCGCGGGCGCGATCCGGGTTGAAAGCGCCCGGTCGGGGGTATTCCTCGAGCGCGTAGCCTACGCAGGTTTTCGTATGCTGCAAGGGGAAGGCGCGGACGTGAAAACCCTCGCCCTGGTATACGACTCCCGGCTCGCGTATCTCCCTTACGACTATCTCGTAGTTGATGTACATGTCGAGGACCTTCCTGCTCGTTTCGATGTATTCGGCGATTTTCGGCGGTCCGTAAATATACAGTGGTTCGTCGCGGTCCACCTGGGCCGAAAGCATGAGAAGGCCGGGAATGCCTGTCACGTGGTCGGCGTGAGTATGGCTGACGAAAATGGCGTTGATTTTTTTCCATTTGAGGTTGAGCTTCCTCAAAGATACCTGGGTTCCCTCCCCTCCGTCGAAAAGGAAAAGGTCGCCTTCCCTGCGGAGAAGCACGGACGTCAGATGACGGTACGGAAGGGGCATCATCCCGCCGCATCCCAGGATAAAGGCTTCAAGATTCATGCGTAAAAGTATATCGGAACGCGTCCTTCTTGACAATGTAGGCTAGTATGATACACTTCGAATATGGCCAACACGTTGTTAATCATAGATCCCCAGAACGACTTTTGCGACAGGAACGGGGCACTGAGCGTTCCGGGAGCCGAGGGCGACTGCGGACGGCTCGCCGACATGATCCGCCGTCTCGACGGAAAACTGACCTCGATACACGTGACGATGGATACGCATCACCTCTTCCATATCGCCCATCCCATTTTCTGGCTTGACCGCGACGGAAACACGCCGAAACCGTATACGACCATAACCTCCGCGATGATTCAGCGAGGCGATTACCGCGCCGCCGTTCCGCAGTACCAGCACTACGCGGTCGAATACGTACAGACGCTGGAGAAGACGGGAAAATACAATCTCTGCGTTTGGCCGCCCCATTGTCTCGTGGGAACCTGGGGGCACAATATATACGAGTCTCTCGCGAAGGCGCTCGGGGAATGGGAAGCGAACGTCGCGGGACGCATCGTCGACGTAACGTACAAGGGCAGCAACGTCCGCACCGAACACTACAGCGCGATCCGCGCCGAGGTATCCGACGCCGCGGATCCGGGATCCAGGACCAATTTCGCGCTGATCGAACGGCTGAAGCCCGCGGAAAACATCGCGATCGCGGGAGAGGCCCTGTCGCATTGCGTCGCAAACACCGTACGCGACCTGATTACCTGCATTCCCGCCGAGAAACTGATTATCCTTACCGACGTCAGTTCCAACGTCCCGGGATTCGAGTACCTTGGAAACGACTTTCTTTCGGAGATGACCGACTCGGGAATCAGATTGATGACGTCCGTCGAATTCCTCGCCTGAACGCCTTTACTATTTTCTTGAACCAGAAGGAGCGAGCCCGCTCGGCAAGCGCGTACGCTCCGTACGCGAGGGGCATGAGCGGGACGTCATGGCTTCCGACGCGATGCACGACCGCCCCGCCGAAGCCGGTCTTGAAGCGGTAGAGCCCGTGCATGGGGTGGGTCGGGTCGTCGTCGGGCGGTATTCCGTACATGTCGTACGCGACGCATCCGGCCTCCTTCGCGTCGAGCATCGCCTTCCATTGCAAAACGTACGCCGGCATCAGATTTCGTCCCTCGTTGGAAGAGGCGCCGTAGAGGTACGTTCCGCACGTCCCGTGACAGAGGGTGATGATCGAGGCGATCGCCGTTCCGCCCGATTCCGCGAGATAGACGCTGACCCGGTGCGGCCCCGTCGTTTCGAACAACCGCGAATAGTAGGTACGCGAATGTATTGCGATACCGTCTCGTTTCGCCGTTTCGACATACAGGCGGTAGAATTCGTCGAGCGCGCACGCGAGGGCGTCTTTCCCGTCGAACCTGCGTACCGTGACGCCCTTTTTTTCCGCGAGACGGACGTTGTAGCGCCATTTCGGTTTCATTGATTCGAGTATTTCGTTTTCGCTTCGCGACAGGTCGACGATAACCGTATCGGGCGGCTGAATGTCGACGGACGCCTTGCGAACGACGGTAATACGCGGACCGGAAACGACGGCTTCGCGTTTCGACACTAACGTCCCCTCCGCGCACGTCCATGGCGGGTCGAACCTGACAAACACGGTATTGTGCGGAAGCAAGGGACGCGCCGCCTCCGCGATAGCAGAAAGCAGCTCTCCCCGAGCGAGCGGGTCCCGTCGGGAAACCTGCGGACCGAGCGGAACGTAGGCGAGACGGAAAAATCGCATGATCCGCCGAACGAGGACCGATACGACCACTCCGGTGGCGTCCGGGCAATCCCCGCCCGTGTCTTCGTTGTCGCGCGCGAGTCCCTCGTCAACGCCTTCCATGCATAGCAAGAACGAGTCCCATCCCTGTGCCTTTTTGAATTCGGCCCAGAACGGCGACTGGAGGAAGGACGTCTCTTGTTTACCCGACGGATATTCGGACGGCATATGCGTCCGGAAATCGAGTATCCTGGCTCGAAGCTTGATCAGGATACGGTACCCTCGGCGATCCTGGTGGCGGTAACGGGGCGCCCTCCCGCCATCAGGCGCTTGCCGTTCACGGTAACCTGGTTGTCGACGATCTTCAGCGGTACCGAAAAGAAGGTATCGGCGTCTATTTCGGCGGGTTTCACGGCCGTCGTGCCGGAACCCTCGAGCGTGACCGGCGTGCCGGGCGCGACCCACGAAACGTCAAGTACCTCTATGATTTCGGTTCCGTCAGCGGCGGCGCATTCGCCGGCAAGCAGCATGCCGCGCGACTCGATGCCGCGCATCTTCCTCGGCTTAAGGTTGGCCGCCACTATGATCGTCTTTCCCAGGAGTTCGTCGGCGGTGAAATACGGGACAAGGCCTGATAGGATTACCCTCTCCGTTCCGGAACCGTCGTCTAGCGTCTCGATATACAGTTTTTCGGCGTCGGGGTGACGCTCTATCTTCTCGATCCGCGCGGCGACGAGGGATATCTTCTCGTCGAATATCTCGTCGGCCCGTTTCGGCGGGTTTTCGGACGCGGACAGTGTGGGAGCCTTCGCTTCGTTTTCCATTTTCGTTTCCCTCTCGTTCTTTTCCTTGCGTTCCTGCTGCGTTCCGGCGTACCTGAGGCGGTACGCCTCTGTCGTCGCGTCGTCCAGCGGCTTTACGAGGATCGTCGGGTTGATGACCGAGTCGAGCCCGGTCCTGACGCCGAGATCCGACCATCCCAAAGCCCCTTCTTCGCCCGGAGGGGTGCCCTTGTCCGATCCGTCGAGAAAGGCGCGTTCGTCAAAGATTCGCCCGGACCAAATTGTCTTGCCCAAAAAGGACGCGGCGCTGTCCGCGTACCACGGCATATACGGATGAACCATAACGAGTATGTCCTTGATGAGATAGCACAACTCCCTCAACAGGGATTCGGCGCGTTCGGGATCGGCCGTACGGTTTTTCCAGGGCTCGCCGTCCTGAAACGCCTTGTTGGCCACGGAAGACAGGGCGAACGCCTCGCGAAAGGCGTCCCTGAGTTCCGCCCACTCGAGCAGTTCGGTCACCCGAGAAATCGAGCGTCGCGCCGCTTCGCGCAACGAAGCGACGGTATCGCGGATGTCTTCTCGCGTCGATTGCGAGCCGTCGCGGTCGGGAATGACTCCGTCGTAATAGCGCGAAACGAACGTGAACGTACGGTTCACGAGGTTACCGAGATTTCCTATGAGCTCGCTGTTCACCTTTTCCTGGAAGTCCTTCCAGGTGAACTGCGCGTCGGACTTTTCCGGGCGGTTATAGAACACGTAAAACCGCCACATGTCCGCGGGAAGGCCCGATTCCTTCGCGTCCGAGCCGAACACGCCGACTCCCTTCGATTTGGAAAATTTTCCCGACTCGTAGTTGAGGTATTCGGTGCTCGACATATGATGGAGCTTGGTCCAATTCCTTCCCGACCCGATGAGACTCGAGGGGAATATGACTGTGTGGAAGGGAATGTTGTCCTTTCCGATAAACTGGAACAACTCGACCGATTCGGGATTTTGCCACCACGATTTCCAGTCCATGCCGTTCGAATCCGCGAGGCACTTCGTGATGGAGATATAGCCTATCGGCGCGTCGAACCAAACGTAAAAGACCTTCGACTCGAACCCCTCGCGGGGAACCGGAATGCCCCATTTTAGGTCGCGCGTGATCGCGCGTTCCTGAAGTCCGTCCCTGATCCAGGCTTGCGTCATCTGCAGGGCGTTCCTCGCCCATTGGCCCCTGACGCTCGCGTCGCGCATCCAGGCCTCGTATTTGGGAAGTATGCCGGGCAAATCGATATAGAGGTGGCGCGTTTGCCGGATTTCCGGCGTCGCTTCGCACGTCGAGCACCGGGGATTCTTGAGGTCGGTCGGGTCGAGCAGCTTCCCGCAGTGTTCGCACTGGTCGCCCCGCGCTCCCTCGTAGCCGCAGGAAGGGCACGTACCGAGGACGTATCGGTCCGCGAGGAACCTGCCGCATGAGGCGCAATACAGCTGTTCCAGGGCGTGTTCCTTGATATGGCCGTTTTCCTGCAGGTCAAGGAATATTCCCTGCGTTATCTCCGTCTGTTGAGGCGTGGAAGTCCTGCCGAAATGATCGAAAGCGATACCGAACCAACGGTAGATGTCGCTGTGGATGGCGTGGTAAAAATCGCACAGTTCGCGGGGGGTCTTGCCCTCCTCCTGAGCCCGTGTTTCCGTGGCGGTTCCGTACTCGTCGGTTCCGCAAACGTAGAGCGTTTCGTATCCCTTGAGTCGGCAAAAACGGGAGAACACGTCGGCGGACAGCACTTGGATCAGGTTTCCCAGATGCGGGATGTTGTTGACGTACGGCAGCGCGGACGTCACGAGCTTTCTTTTCATGACGCCATGATAATTTGTAGCGCGAAACTAGTCAACGAGTGCGTGGCGGGATCAGGAATCGATCTTGGCGAAAACGGTTTTTTCGGTCTCGAAGCCGGGACCGAGCTCGACCTTCCAGTACAGGAAGACCCGGACGCCGTCGGGTGAAGGGTCTTTTTCGCCGCAGTGCACGGGAAGGACGGCTATCGCGGGGTTTTCGTTCGCCTCGAGCGTGAAGGTCACGAGAGACCCGGAATCCGCGATTTGCACCCACGCGACATCCTGATAGAGGCTTTTCTCGATCTCGCAGTCCTTTCGCGTATCCTGCGTATAGACCGTCATGAGCGGGATTTTATGCCTGTTTCGCGATAGGGAAAGCCCGAGTTCGCAGGCGAAATACGCGGACAACGCGAGCGGACTCTCGTTTTTGAGGATGTACTGGACTTGCAGCCCTTCGTTACGGAAGGAATACTGTTTCTTGAGTGTCAGGGGCTGTTGAAGCTGACCAAAGGTCCCGTGCGCCTTGAGGAAGACCTCGTGACGGGACGAATCGAAGGAAACGTCCTGATACGTCGACGAGGAGAACACGCCGCCGGTCGGCAGCTCGCCGGTGGACTCCAGAACGTCGAGGTCGTCACGTGACAGCACGTGATCGACGAAAAGCCCTCCCGAATCCCCGAAGAGGTCGCAGTAGTTCCGGTACACGCTGAATACGTCAAGCTCGAACACGCGTCCGCCCCTGAGGTGTACGTAGGCGTTGATCCTGTCGAGCTGGCACAGGTATTCCCGTTGCGTGTCCATGTCGAAATCGGATGCGATTATTGAGGGCGAGAAAACGCCTCTTACTCGCGAAAGCTTTTCGGCGACGAGAAGGTGCTTGTACGCAGAGGAGCGCAAGGCCCGGGAATGGGGGGAATCATGCGATTCCGTCGGGCGAAACACCTCGTTTTGCTGCGACTGCCACAGCTCCTCGCGCGCGTTTTTCTTGCGGGACTTGTCGCCTCGAAGCTGATTGACCAGAACGTGTACGTGCATCATCTTGGCGTAGATGTTGTGCGCGCTCTTGTTTTCAAGAAGGTATTTCTTTACGGACGTCCTCGCGAGCACGCGGACGTCCACCGGATCGGGAACGTCGTCGTGGTCATAGGGAGACATGCCGCCGGCGAGATACGCACGCGCTATTCCCTCCTTCGGCCTGTACATGCGGCCGGTAAGGGAAAACTCGATCGTCGGGTGTTTCACGGAGAGCGCGAGCAACTGTTCAAACCAGGAGGGAGACCCGTCCTGTTGGCAAAAGAGCGCGGGTATCGAAAGCGGATTGACGAAGACGGTCAGGACGGAATCCCTGCCCTTGTCGCGGCTCTTGCCCTTCCCGCGCAACTCGTCAAGGAAGGATTCGGGCGTAAACCGTTCCAGGTTGCGAAAGTGATTGTCGAGCGGCATCGCGGTAACCGTCTTGCCCGAGTCCTCCAGTACCGCCGGCGACAGTCCGTCGACGCCGGGGAAACCGCTCGTGGAGAGCATGATCTTGTCAAGAAGCACGTACTCTATGCCGCACGTGCACAGCGTGGAAACGAGGGACGGCTCCCAGGCGCTGGCCGATATCCAGGCGCCTCGGGGGCGTTTACCGAAATATTTCCTGATCGACGTCGTCAACAGCTCGACTTGACCGACTCTGTCAGCCGGCGGAAGGAGGGGAAACAGCGGATCGTAATACCCTCCTCCGATGACGTCGATCTGCTTACGCGCGAGAAGTTCCTCGGTTATCATGAAGAATTCAGGATGATTATGCTCCATCCATTCGAGAAAAGGACCGGTCAGGAAAAGTGTAAAGGGGATATTTTCCAATGAGTAGAGAGAGGAGATGAGCGGTTTGTATATTCGTTGGTAATGACGTTCGTGTTGATCGGTATCCGTGCCCGCTACGAGCGTACAGGTAGTTCCAAAACAAACGTATATTTTCCGAGAGCCGTTTTCCACGTATACCCCTGTTTTTCGCTAGTATATCTCAGGAGCCAGCTCTTTTAAAGTCCGATTCGGTCAAAAAAGCCGAATTGAGCCAGAATCCCCCGTTCGCCCTCGGGCAAATGTCGACGGTCACCTCGCCCTTCTCTGCCGCGCAGGAATACGTACCCTGTTCCGTTCGCGCGACGATTTCTATAAGCGACTTGGGACAAGAGTTAACGCACAGCCCGCATCCGTTACATCGCTCCAGAACCCCTATCTTGCCGTTTTTGATGACTATCGCGTCGACGGGGCACGCTTGAGCGCATGTCCCCAAGCCGAGACAGCCGTTGACGCAACTCGAGTTGCCCCTGAAAAAGACGTTCAACGACCTGCAGTCGCTGAATCCCTTAACAGCGAACCGAACGCCTACCGACGGATAGACGGCGTTGCACCTGATGCGCGCCATTTTTCGGGATCCCGGCGTCGCCTCGCTGAAGGAGTCGCGCATCGCGGCGTTCCCCGAGCGCTCGCGGGAGCCCTTCGATCCCGCGGAATGGCGGATGGTACGGAACGCAGATAAGGCGGATGTCGCACGAACGCTCGCGACCAGGACAAAAAGCGCCGCGACGGCGATGAGCGCGTGTATGACGTACGCGAGGATCATTTCGTACCTCCCGTAAGCCACCAGGAGACGTCGGCGCCGTAAAACGCGAGCGTGAGCAATCCCATCGTAACGAGGATGATCGGGGCTCCCCTCCATTCAGGACGGATGGACGTCGGCGCTATCCTCTCGCGTATAGAAAAGAGAAGCGTCGTTACGAGCGAGAACGTGGCGATTCCCGAGGCGGCGATCGCGAGAGCGTCGACGAGATTGACGGCCTCGAAGAGCGCAAGATACGCCGTTCCGAAGAGAAAGACGCGCTCGCCAGAAGGCGAGTCGTTCACCGATGGCGTGACGAGCGAAAGGAGGTTCGAGACCGTACCGTACACGAGCAGGAGCGACACCGGCGCGAGGTACCCGTAGCCGAACGGTACGAGAACGTGTGAGACCGGATACCAAAGAACGGCTACGGTCGAAATGACGGTAAGCGCGACCGTAGGAAGCCTCGTATAGAAACGGGACGCCGGATGAGACTCGAAAAAGGAACGCTCGAGTCCGAAACCGTAAACCATGACGACCGACGAGGATATCGTGTAGATGAAAAGCGTCTGGGCTATCGTGATCACGCCTGTTTACCTCCCCCGCCGCGTTCGGATACGAGCAGTCTGAAAAGCCACGTGAAAAAACCCGCGAGTATGAGAGCGCCGCCGGTGGTTCCCCAGAATCGCACGACGGAAAACCCGAACCGCTCGAATACCGGCAGTTCGACGATTCCGGAAGGGGTCGGCAGGGAAATCACCCCGCATCCGATCAATTCGCGTATGGCCGCGAAACCGATCATGATCGGGATGAACGCTATGACGGGAGGTACGTTGATCGACCGGTACGAAAAGGAATCAACGCTGAGAAGGAGCACGAATGAAAACGCCGTCACGTAGACGTACATCTCAAGCGTCACGGCGAGAACGGGATACGCGGCGTGCAATGCCGAAACGAAGAACGAAGAGGATCCCGCGAGACACGCGAGTTCAAGAAGGGATCCGGAGCTTCCGCCGTCGATCCTTTTGATTATCTCGCGGAACAAGAGTCCCGTGAAAAAAAAGAATACGAGGGCGACCGCCATGATCAGGGAGTAGGAGAATTTCGCCGTGGCCGGAATGAGGGGGCAAAGCGCGAAGAGAAAAAGTCCCGTATTTCGCTTCATTTGGCGTCTCCATACGTATCCGCGACGGCCGTCACCCTATCGGCCCACGATTCGATGACGCGATCGGTAAGCCCGTATCGCCACGGTTCGGCCGGATGCGCTACTCCCACGATTCCGGCGAATGACGCCGAGGAGCCCGCGCGCCGGACGAACAGCGCGGGATACGGTCCCGAGTGGCCGGTAACCGATACGAGAAAAACGCGAGCCGACTTGCCGTTCGGAAACGTCGCGGAAAAAACTCGAGAGAACGACAGCGAGGAACCGCCGTCGGGACGAACGCGTTGTATCTCCACGGACGGCTTGTCCGTGCCGGACAGTAATCGGACGATGGATACGCGAAGCGTTTCCTCGGTTATCCTCCTTGTCAGCAAGCTGACGCCGGCGGACAACAGGACGAGCGAGAGCACGAGCGCGACGGAAGAAAGGTACTGCGTGGCCGAACGTGGCGAACTCATGGGATATCTCCCGCGAAAGAGGTTTTATGGCTTTCCAGGTATTCGACGAGCGGCGCGAACGCGTTCGTGGCGAGCACGGAAAACGCCGCTCCTCCCGGTGATCCGCCGGGGCCGCAGATAAAAAACGCCGTAACGCCGCCGACAATGCCCGTTATAATCTTGCCCGCGCGCGATCTCGGCGAAGTGGAGAATTCCGGGAGAATATAGAAGGCGGTAAACAGTATGCCGCTCGTCAACAGCGCGAACAGTATGTCGCCTTGTCGCATCGAGGGCGCGAACGGAAACAGCGGAATCATCCTGACGAGAAACGAGTACGTCGCGACGAACACGAGCGGAATGATCCAGTCGATAACGTTTAGGGCTATGAGAAATACCGATGACACGAGAATGAGCGAGTTGTACCGGAACGCCGGAATGGCCGACGGGGACCGCCAGAGCAAAGTGACGTATCCCTCGGGTATCCGCACGCCGATTGCGGAAAAGACACGCCCGTTCAGGAACTCGGTAACGGGGGTATCGGACGCGATTCTGGCGAAGCCGTCAAGCTTAAGGGAACCGAACGCGTCTCCCACCATCGATATTCCCTCCGGGGTTACGAGTTGCGGCGGAAACAGCGAAGGCTGGCTCATGAATGCGATAGCGACGGAGGTCGCCACTGGACTGATCCAGTAAGAACCCGTACCGCCGAAGACGGCACGGGCGAACAGCGTTCCCGTCAGGGCGACGGTGAACACGGTTACGTATCCGAGCGTCGAGGGAAGCAGCAATCCGGTGAGCAAACCGGTGACGAAAACGGTTCCGTCACGCTGGAAGGGCCTTCCGAACGGAACGGTCATGCAAATATCCGCGAGGAACGAGCCGAGCAGCGAAAGCGCCACCGCGGAAAGCGAGGGATAGTCGCCCTCGAGGACGAGCATGACGAGTATCGGAAAAATGGTCGCCGACAGCAGTACCGACATGACCGGAACGGTCGGTCTCGTGAGCACGAACGGCGACGGGGATACTACCCAGGTTCTTCCGGTCATTCTTTGCCTCCCTTGGGCACGCGAGTCCGGGCCTCGCGGATGATATGGTGTAACGGAATCCTTGACGGGCAGACGATCGCGCAACAGCCGCAGGATTGACACGAGTCCACGCTCTCGCGTATTCCCTTGGAGAAGCGTTCCTTGCGTATCGCCGTCACGACCTTCATGGGATCTATCATGACGGGACAGACGCGCAGGCAGGATCCGCAGTGTATGCATGGATGCACCTCGTAGTCCGGACACGTGTCCGAGTCCATGATGTGCAGGGATTTCGTGGTCTTCGTGATGGGAGTGTCCAGATCGTACAATGCGGTCCCGGAAACGAGTCCGTTGACGATGATTCGAGAGGGAGCCGAAGAGAATCCGCCGCATTCCTCGATAATGTCCCCGATGGTAGTGCCGATCCGTGCCTTGAGCAGGGACGGAGTCACGATCGAAGGGCCGGAAACGTGCACGTACCGCGTCATCATGGGTTCGTTTCTCACTACCGCGTCTCGCGCGGCGAGAGCGGTCACCGGATCAACGAACAACACGGGCGCGTCGTCCCGCGAGTCTCCTTGCCTGCGAACGAGGGCCAGGAGGTTCTCCGGCAAACCGGAAGGATACCTGCCGTCGGACTGAAGCGTCCTGACGGCGATTCCGCGGAAGTGTTCGCCGTTATCAGGACTAATCGCGGGAGCAGGGCCCTCGTGGACTATAAACACGTTTTTCGCGTCGAGCGCCCCGGCGAGTATGGCGGTACCGACGAGAATCCCGTCCAGCTCCACGCCCGCGAGGGCCGAATCGACCTTGCATGTAGGATCCGGGTCGAATAATTGCAGCACCACCGAAGTCGCGCGTTCCTTTCGAAGGTGACGCAATACCGCGGCCAGGGGCGAAGGAATTCCGAAGGTGTTGACGATGCCCTTTTCTTCAAGGATCTTCAGAACCTCGGACGCGGGTATCTTTTGCCAAAGAAAACGGTCTTCCTTCCTTCCGAGGATGTCGAACGAGCCTGACAGCGCGATTTCGGCGGCCTGCCCCATCGTCCCGTCCGGAAGCGGAGTCGTGCGGAATCGCTTGACTATTCCGGGGATCGGCGCGTGCACGTTGCAGGAGTCTATTCCGCTTCCGCGCGCGATTAACTGTCCTTCGCGCACCCTCTCCCCGGGCGTGACGGTCGGACGGGGTTCGACGCCCGTGTGTTGCCTGAAGGGAACGATCGCGACGGACGGCAAGAACGCGTTGCCGGTATCGACTGCGTCTGGCGTCTCGAAAGAGAACGACTCTGAACTGCGACTGAATCTGACAAATTGCGTCATCTATCCTGCCTCGCGCGGGTAACGGAGATAAAGCGTCCTTGACGTTCCAGCATCCTCTCGAGCGGAGTCGCGTGATTTCTCAGCGCGTCGCGGAGGAACTCGTCGTCGAACGTGCCGACGATGTTCGGCTCGGAAACGATCCTTCCCGTCGAATCCTGCGAATAACCGTTCACCCCGAAGGAATCGCCCGGTAACGGATTCGGCGTATCCGCGAGAATCGGGCTCCAGGCGAACGCCTCGAGTTTCCATCGCGCGGCGAAAAAATCGGCAAGGTCGGGAAGCCCGTTTTCGGCGTCCGGCCGTACCCTTTCCTTCACGTGCCTCAGGTAGGACTCGGCCGAAAAACCGTCCGTACGAGTATACCCCGCCGGGGTCGGGATAGACAACCGCCTCAGGGAGTCATCCCAGGATTTCGGGGATACCGCCGACCGCGAAACGAGCCCGAGGACAAGCATGCAAGCGAAGAGCGACGCGACCGATATGAGCGTTTTTCGCTCGGGGC
>JAEWMY010000049.1 GCA_023393015.1 Spirochaetota bacterium | reverse complement strand
AATCTGTAGTGCTACCATTACACAACCGGGGAATGCGAGGTGAAAACTAACACAGGGACCGCCTTTTGTCAACAGGATTCGATTCCCGTCGCCTCGCGGGGGTTCCCGTACCGCGCACGGACTATTCGCCGAAATATTCGACGAGGGTCTTTACCTCGATGTCACCCAGCACGCGCTGATAGTCGAGAAAGGGCAAACCGACGACGCCGAAAAAACCCGACACGGTCGCGCCGCCCTGCTCGAGCACGCTTCGAGCCGCGTTCAGCGTGCCGCCCGTCGCGATCAGATCGTCCATCACGAGGATACGCTGTCCTGTCTTGACGTCCGCCTGGTGCACCTCGATCTCCGCCGTTCCGTACTCGAGCGCGTACTTGCACGCCCATGTCTTTCCCGGAAGCTTTCCCTTCTTGCGGATGAGGATGAGCGGGATACCCATACGCTCGGCGAACGGGGCGGCGAACACGAAGCCGCGCGACTCGATCGCCGCGATCGCGTCGACCTTGGCGTGCTTGTACAGCTTGACCATCTGGTCGATGCAGAACCGGAACGCCTCGGGGTTCACGAGAATCCCGGTTATGTCGTAAAAAAGAATGCCCGGCTTGGGAAAGTCCGGAATCTTTCGTATCGCGGAATCAAGCGAAAAGGGTTCACTCATGGGGCAATACTAGCCGATCACCCGCGGCCTCGTCAACGAGACGCGCGCGTTTTTCACGTACCGCGGGGACGGCCGAACTTCCGGAAACCGGGAACGCGGGCGCTCGCGTTTTCGTCGAGCGGGCTAGTCTCCCCGCGCGCGAAGTACCGGTATCCGAGACCGGCTATCATGGCGCCGTTATCGCCGCACAGGGCGAGCGATGGAAAGACACACGTAAGCTCGCGTCGTTCCGCGAGCAACTCGCGGAGACGCGAGTTCGCCGCGACGCCGCCTCCCGCGACGACCGTCGTGATCCCGGTATCCCTCACGACCTTGAGAAGCCTCGAAAGGAGGATGCGCACGGCCGTTTCCTGGAAGGCCGCCGCGATATTCTCGCCCGTCCGCTCGAACGCGGGATTCCAGAACCGGTCAATCTGGTTGATAACCGCGGTCTTGAGCCCGGAGTACGACACGTCGTACTCGTGCCCGCCCTTGTGGAGCGACGGAAGGGGAAAGTTCGCCGCCGCGGGATTCCCGCCCTTCGCGAGCCGGTCGATCGCGACGCCTCCCGGGTACCCGAAGCCGTAATGCTTGGCGACCTTGTCGAAGGCCTCCCCGACCGCGTCGTCGATCGTCGTGCCCATGACCTCGATATCGTCGAAACCCGAAACCTTGCAGATGATCGAGTGTCCGCCCGAAACGAGAAGGCCGACGTAGGGATAGGCGATGTCGCGCTCGAGATGGGCGGCGTAGAGGTGCGCGAGCATGTGGTTGACGCCGATAAACGGCTTGCCGATGGCCCAGGCGAGCGTCTTGCCGAAGGTCAGGGCGACGAGAAGCGAGCCCATGAGCCCCGGACGGTTCGTCGCGGCGACGCCGTCGATGCCGGAAACCTCGATCGAGGCCTCGGAGAGGGCCTGCTTCACGACGGGAAGTATCCATTCGGTATGCTTCCTGCTCGCTATCTCGGGTACGACGCCGTTGTACGTCTCGTGAAAGGGAATTTGCGTCGCGACGACGCTCGAAAGCACGACTCGCCCGTCTTCCACGACGGCCGCGGCCGTCTCGTCGCAGGAACTCTCGATCCCGAGAATTCTCATTCCTCGTCGTCCCCGAGTACGGCGAACTGCGCGATGGAGGAAAGCGAATATCCGTGACTGACGAGTTCCGGATACATCTCGGTCAAAATCTCGGCGAGTTGATTCGACCAAATGTGGCCGATCATGATCGCGGAACCCTTGCGTTCGGCGATTTTCATGCCGTTGTTGACCGCTTCGACGATCATGGCCCTATCCTGGCTGTTGTCCAAAAACACTGAGCGCTCCCATAGTGTCATGTTTCGTTCTTTCGCCAACGCGGGAACGACCGTTTTCGCGTTCGTCCTCGAGTCCAGAAAATACAACCTGCGTTCCCTGACGACGTCCAGCACCGCGGACATGGCTATCCGGTCCGCCGTGACGAGCGACCCTTCGTGGTTGTTCATCCCGGTTACCGGTCCGACTTCGTCGAGATTCCTTCGAACTAGTTCCTTGATATTCCCCGGATCCATGTCGGCCGTAATCGCCCCCGGCCCGGGATTCATCGCGAGATTGACCGCCTGCATGGGCTGATGAAGGATGCATTCCTTGCCCGAAGAACGAATTCTCCGCGCCGCCTCCCGAGAATACTTCAATCCGGGCAAAACGGCAATAGTACAGGGAAAGGGAAGATCCAAAAAGGGCTGGAGTTGCTCGAGATTATGGCCCGCGTCGTCAAAGACGAAAATGAGGGTTCCTTTCGGCTTCTCGGGTCGGGGGCGTTCCGGCGGAGGCGCCGCGACCGTCGGTTCGCGGGGACGAGGCGGTACACGGACGGGAGGCTGGCGTTGCGGGTTTTCCGCGGGGCGTGCGACCGGAGACACGGGTGCCCGTTCCGGCGTCGGAACCTCCGTCCGTCCCGCCGGTTCCGCCGGCGTTCTGTCGACGGGAGGAGAAACGGGAGGAGAAACGGGACGTTCGGTCGTTGAACTTTGCCGTTGGGGGAGTCCGTCACGAAGGGAGAGGAACGCGGCGCGACCGAGGAACAAGACGGTCGATATGCCGAAAATCGCCGCGAGCAGCAGCAAATTCACCCGTACGGACGACGTCCGCCTTCGCTTCCCGCCCCGCTTCGCGGATCGACGGGAATTCCCGCCGCCCTTCGCCGGGCGTTTTCCGTCGCGCCCGTTACCGCCATTCTTTCGCCGTTCCATCCGGTATTCAAGATACGGACAGACCGGTCACCGTGTCAACCTCAGTTATACACCATCTCGCGAAGTTCGCCCGAACGACCCTTGAGCTTCCGTAGCGCGCGCAGTTCCACCTGCCGAATCGTCTCCGCGGAGACGCCATACTGGGCCCCGATCGTTTTGAGGGTATAGGTCTTCCCGTCGTTTTGCAGGTTATACCGCTTGAGCATGATGTCCCGCTCGCTGTCCTTGAGGTCGCCGAGAATCTCGAGCATGCAGTCCTGCGTATACTTTTTCATGAACATTTCTTCGGGATTGTACGTCGTGTCCGGAAGGATGTCCTTGAGCGACACGGAGTCTTCCTCGTCGAGCTGGACGTCCAGGCTCGTGACGGAGCCGGAACTTATCATGATATCCACGATCTCGCGGGACGGAAGCCCGAGCTCGCCGGCGATCTCCTCGCAGGTCGGGCAGCGAGACAGTCGCTGGAACAGTTCGGCCGAGGCGCGTCTGATACGGGCCGCGAGCTCTTCCTTGCGGAAGGGCAGGCGGATCATGCGGCGCTTGTTCGCGATCGCGCGCGTAATGGCCTGTTGAATCCACCAACACGCATAGGTCGAGAATCGCACGTTATAGGAGAATTCGTATTTTTGGGCCGCGGTTATGAGGCCGAGGTTGCCTTCCTGTATGATATCGAGAAGCGGCAGGTCCGGGGTAGTGTATTTTCGGGCCACCGTCACGACGAGCCGAAGGTTGGATTCGATCAGGGTTTTACGCGCGGCAAGATCCCCGTCCTGGATTTTCCTGGAAAGCTCGATTTCCTGTTCAAACGTCAATAACGGATACTTTCGGATCTCTCTCAGATACTCGTTTACAGAATCATGATCGCTCATACGTTCCCCCGCCAACTATAAGCAAGAATCATGCCAACTAGAGAAACTATGATGAGGAAACCGGTATTTCTATGTATAAGAACAGATTACGAAATGGAGGAGAAAAGAATAATACAGGAGAACGTATGGTATTTCATACTATCGCAACGGATAGGTGTATACTTTTCCGTCACTTCCGCGGATCGCGAGCCTATTCGCGTCGGCGGAATCAACAATCCGTTCTCGCAAGGCGGGAACGGACAGCGGAAACTTCCCGCCCCCGCCGGGAAGATCGACGGCATATTCGGGGAGCGAAAGCCCCGACAGGCGTTCCCGCAAGGCCGACCAAATCGCCATGCCTTCCTCGAGCGGAACGCGGAACGACGAAACCCCGAGGGCGAGATCGCACTGAAAGAGATAGCCGGGCTTGACGCCGATACAGACGAGGCGATGAAACAACTCGGAGAGCGTAGCCGCCGAATCGTTCACGTCCCGAAGAAGCACGGTTTGCGACTGTATCGGGATACCGGAATCGACGAGCTTCGTCAGGGATTCGACCTGAGGCCGCCCCAATTCCGCGGGATGGTTGATATGCGGAATTACCCACAGGGGCCGAAGCTCGCGCAGGCGAGAGACGAGGAAATCGGAGAAGCGTTCCGGGGCGAAGACGTTCGCCCGGGTACAGAGCCGAATCAGGATGTCGGGACGAACGCGCCTGATCCCCGAAAGGAGGTCAAGCAACGATTCGTCCGTTCCCGCGAGCGGATCGCCGCCGGATACGAGGATTTCTTGAACCGCGGGCGTCGCGACGAGGTAGTCACGTACTTTCGAGAGTTCGTCGCCCGAGATATAGTCGATCCCCCTTCCGGTAAAGGTACGCCTGAAGCAATACCGGCAATACCCGAGACACGCCCCGGTGGTCAGAAGCAATACCCGATTCGGATACTGATGCACGAGTCGCGGAGTGACGCAGTACCGAGCTTCCCCGAGCGGGTCCGCGGTCTCTCCCGGTTGGAACAGGTTCTCCTCGTCTGAGGGAACGATCTGGCGCGAAAGGGCGGCCGCGGAGGCGGGAGAGGACGCCTCGTCGATGAGGGTTTGGAAGGCCTTCGGTATACCTACCGGTAGGTATACGAATCCCGTTCCGGCGTGATCCTCGCGCCAATCGCTCGCCATCGCCTAGTTCCCGCGCGCGCCGAGCGAAAACGCGGCCATGACGCACGCGTCCCCGATCAGGTTGTCGATCACGCAATATTCGTTCGGCTGGTGCGCGGTCTCGTCGAGCCTTCCCCACACGACGGCGTCTATTCCGGCGTTTCTCAGGTACGCTCCGACCGTTCCGCCGCCGATGCCGATCGGACGGGCCTCGACGCCGTACACGGTCTTGACGGCCCGACGCAGGACGGAAACGACGGGCGCGTCGGCCGGAGTCGCGCGGGACTCGACGGCCTGTTCCTCGGTCCAGGATATCCGGACGCCGTGGCGCGCTTCGACCTCGCGGGCGATACGGGCGATCTCCGAGCGCACGAAATCCAGGCCGTATGACGGAAGGATTCGGCAATCCATGCAAAGGACGTCGTCGCCGGGAATCGTGTTGATGTTCGGGACGTTCGCCTCCTTCTTGGTCGGCTGAAAGGTCGAACGGTCGGGATCGAAGAGGGGGTCGCGCGCGTCCAAAAGCCGCTCGAGGCCGTTGACCGAGAGGGCGAGATCGCAGGCGGCGAGATGGGCGTTCGCGCCCTGATCGGGCCGGGAACCGTGCGTCTGCGTTCCCTTCGTGGAAAAACGGAGCCACAGGAGGTTTTTCTCCGCTATCTCGATGGTCGATCCCGTCTCGTCCCCGCCGTCCGGTATCAACACGAGGTCGTTCGGGCCGAAGAGCTTCCGTTCGCGCAGCAGGAACTGGATACCGTAGGCGGAACCGACCTCCTCGTCGGCGACGAAGAGAAGCTTGATCGGGTGCGGGGGGACGATCCCGTTCTTGACGAAGGAAAGGGCTGCGAAAACCGAGGCGACGAGACCCTGCTGGTTGTCCTCGACGCCGCGGCCGTAGATCCGCCCGTCGCGCTCGACGACCGTCCACGGATCGCTCTCCCACTTTTCCGTTTCGCCCGGCGGAACGACGTCGAGGTGCGTCATGATCCAGACGGCCCGGTCGTCGGACGCGCCCGGCACGGTGACGACGAGGTTCGGGCGAACGCCCGAGGGAACGCGCGGATCGGGCGCGTCGTGACGCTCGAAGATACCGAATCCCAGCGAAGCGAGCGAACGCTCGAGGGCCTCGCATTTGGAAAGCTCTCCTACACCGCCAGATTCGGGGGCCATCGCGGGTATAGCGGCGAGAGTCTTTTGCAGGGAGACCACGGCCGCCTTTTGATCACGTATCCACGCGGACAACAGGTCGAGTTCCCCGGTAGTATCGTTGCTGTTCACGGCATTCTCCTTTACGCGCGCTCGGTCGGCGTGCGGTACGAACGGTACACGTCCCACGTCGACTTGATAAGGGTGTCGACGTCGGAACGGCGCGGATCCCATCCGATAAGCGAGCGCGCGAGCGCGGACGTCGGGATGAGCGCCGAGGCGTCTCCCGCGCGGCGGCCGACGTAGCGCGCGGGGATATCGCGTCCCGTAACTCGGCGCGCGGCCTCCACCATCTCGGTGACGGTGACGCCCTTCTCGCTTCCGAGGTTTACCGCGAGGCTCTTACCCTCGCGCTCGAGGTACGCGAGCGCGCTTACGTGCGCGTCTGCGAGATCGGACACGTGGACGTAATCCCTGAGGCAGGTGCCGTCACGGGTATCGTAGTCGTTCCCGAAGATCTGGAGTTCCTTCCGCCAGCCCATGGCCACCTCCATGACGACGGGAAGGAGGTTTTGCGGGTTACGCTCGAGTCCCGTGATCTCGCCGCTCGGGTCGTACCCCGCCGCGTTGAAATACCGCAGGGCGGCGAACTTGACGCCGCGGAGCGAATCGTACCAGGCGAGGATACGCTCGATCTCGAGTTTCGTGAAGCCGTAGTAGCTTTCGGGGTTTTTCGGGTGATCCTCGTCGATGGGCACGTATTCGGGAGAGCCGAACACGGCCGCGGACGACGAGAAGACGATCATGCGGCAACCGCCCGCGGAGGCGGCGTTCAGGATATTGATTGTTCCCGAAAGGTTGTTGACGGAATACTTTTCGGGCTCGACCATGGACTCGCCCACCGCCTTGAAGGCCGCGAGGTGCACGCACGCGTCGAAGCCCCGCGAAAAGGCCGCCGAAATGTCGTCGGCGTGGCGGATGTCCCCCGCGATAAATTCCGCGCCGGGCCTGAGGTTCACCAAAAGCCCGGACGAAAGATTGTCGAAGACCGTCACCTCGTGACCCGCCTCCTCCATCGCCTTCGCGACGTGGCTACCGATGTAGCCGGCTCCCCCGATTATCAATACCTTCATGCCAATGCCTCCATGTCGCGCGAAACGGTCTCCCACCGCGCGGATAGTTCTTCGATACGGGCCGTGACACGCCCGAGTTCTTCCTGAACGGCCCGGCACCTCGGCCCGTCCGAATACACGGCGGGATCGGCGAGAGAGCGTTCATGTTCGCGCAAGGCGTCCTCGGCGAGCGCGATCTCCGAAAGCAGTCGTTCCTCCTCGCGCTCGAGGCGACGGAGATCCGTCTTGCGCCGTTTGTCGGCCTCCCGCACCTCGGCGGGAGTGGGGCGCGAGTCTCCCGCGGGCCCGTCGCCGCCCGGAGTCGAAGCGGCGGGTCGAACGGACGCGGACGACGGCGACGCAGCTGAAGGAAGGGCGCCTTCGGCCTCGCGCGCGATCCGCTCCGAGTAGTACCGGTAGTCGCCGGGAAAGCTCCGAACGAGCGAGGGCCCGCCCGCGGGATCCGCCGTGAGCTCGAGCACCCGGGTCGCGAGGCTTTCGATAAAGCCGCGGTCGTGCGAGACGAAGACGACGGTGCCGCCGAAATCGCGCAGGGCGCCGAGGAGGACGTCCTTGGAAAGGAGGTCGAGATGGTTCGTCGGCTCGTCGAGGATGAGCAGGTTTACGGGCCTGAGGAGCAGGCGCAACAGGGCGAGACGGCTTTTCTCGCCGCCGGAAAGGACGCTCACCTGCTTGAAGATGTCGTCGCCCCGGAAGAGGAAGGCGCCGAGCATGTCGCGGAGGCGCGGGATCAGGTGCGTCGGGGCCTCGGACTCGAGAAGGTCGATGATACGCTCGTTTCCGTTCAGGGCCTCGGCGTTGTCCTGCGAGAAATATCCCGAAAGAACGCCCGAGCCCGGGGCGACCGAGCCCGAGAAGTCCGAATCGATCCCGGCGAGCACGCGAAGCAGCGTGGACTTTCCCGCGCCGTTCCGCCCGACGACGACGAGGCGTTCGCCCTTCTCGAGGACGAAATCGAGGGAATCGATTACCGCGCGGTCGCCGTACCGGCGCGTGAGGCCAGCTACCGTCAGGACGAGCCGTCCCGTATGCGGGGCCGGCGGGAATTTGAAATGGATCCGCTTGATGCTTTCGGGAAGCTCGATGCGCTCCATCTTCTCGAGGTGCTTGATCCGCTCCTGTACCATCGCGGCCTTGGTCGCCTTGTAGCGGAAGCGCTCGATCAGGGCCTCGGTCTTTTCGATCTCGGCGCGCTGTTCCTCGTACCGCTTGACGAGGGAGGCGAGCTCGACCTCGCGGACTTTCTCGTATTGGGTATAGGTCCCGGGGTAGCGTTTGAGCCCGCCGCCGAAAAGCTCGTACACCTCGGTACAGGTGCTGTCGAGAAAATAGCGGTCATGGCTGACGACGAGGAAGCCGCCGGTAAAGTCGCGGAGCCAGGACTCGAGCCATTCCCTCGCCTCGAGGTCGAGGTAGTTCGTCGGCTCGTCGAGAAGGAGGATGTCCGGACGCTCGAGGAGGATCTTCGCGAGCGCGACGCGCATCTGCCATCCGCCGGAGAACTCCTCGACGCGGCGCGCGAAATCGGACTTGGCGAAGCCGAGGCCGGTCAGTATCTGCTCGGCGAGGGCCGTACGCCGGTGCCACTGCAGGGCCTCGAGGGCGAGTTGGATGTCGTGATGATCCTCGACGAGGCGGGAGGCCCTCGGCGACGACGGATCCTCGCGGGAAAGCTCCTCCCCCAACGCCTCGAGGCGGGAAGCGAGCTCGTAGCCGCGCGCGAAGGCGGTCTCGGCCTCCTCGACGAGAGTGCGCCCGGAATGCACGATGCCGGACTGGGGCAGGTAGGACACGGTGGTACCGCGCTGGATCGCGCGTTCGCCCGAATCGGGCGAGACGGCTCCCGAAAGAACCTTCATCAGCGTCGATTTGCCAGAGCCGTTCGCGCCCGCGAGGGCGGCCTTCGTGCCCGAGGCGAGGTTCATCGATACCGAATCGAGTATGTCCCGGTCGCCGAAGGCGAGCGAGACGCGGGAAAACTGGACGAAGGCCATTATCGTTCGCCCTGCGGGGCGCCGGGCGTCAGGAAGATGACCGTCGGCGTGAGGTTCCGGGCCGTCACCACGGAATCCCGTATGTTTCGCAAGCTGACCTGCTCGAGTTTCAGGCCCCGTTCGCCGAGCGCGTAGAGGAAGGTAACCTGCGCGCCGTTCGACGCGAACGTGAAGGTCAGCGTCCCGTCGTACTCGGCCGACAGGGATTCGTGGACGAAGTAGCGCGTTTCGACCGATCCGCCCCCGCCGGAACCCGCGGGGATGACGGCGGGCGACAGCAACTGGTACCCGCTCCAGAGAAAGGCGTCGTCGGGAAGGAACCGAACGACGCCGTAGTTACCCGACGCGAACTCGGGTCCGGCCGAGCGTATCGATTCTATCACGGCGGCGCGTCGGATACGCTCAGAGGCGACGATGTCCTCGGCCGTCACGTCGAGCGACACGAAGAAAAAGGACTGCGGCATGCCGTTGGCGTCGGTGTATTGGATGAACACTGTGTCGTCGCGCCTCGCCTCCAGAGTCAGCGCGCTCCCCTCGAAACGGTACGAACGGTCGCCGGTCTTGACGATCGAGGTATACGGAAAGGTCACGACCCCGTCGGCGAGCTCCATGCGTGCGACGAGGGAATCGCGGCCCGGGAAGAAGCCCCACTGAGGACTGACGCGCGAGATGTCGACTCGGTCGGATTCGACCATGGCGCGATAATAGTCGGGGACCCACGAGCGCGCGAGGATGGACTCGAGAAGGGCGTCGGGCCCCGAGTCGGTCGCGTCGAGGCTCGAGCCCCCGCCCGACCGCTCGTCGAATACCGCGAGGTTGAACGAAAAGCACCAGCCGACCGAGCCGTCGTCGGTCAAAACGGAAAGCCATTCGCCCTCGAGCGGGGCGTTTCCGGCAATTACCGGCGCCCCTTCGCCCCTTCCCGTGATTCTCAGCTTTTGATCCTGCCTGAGACGGTACACTTGGCGGGAGGTATTGTCGGGTTGCGCGCGCACGGGAAGTCCGTCGACCTTCGCCGTCGCGTAGAGGTACCGGTAATCGCCGAAGGCGGCGGCGGCCCTGCGGGCCTTGGAGGCTGACTTGTGAAGGCTTATTTGCCAAAGAGGAAGCTCGATGCGGTCCTTCCGGTCGGCTCCCGCGCCGACGACATACACCTTGCCGATATTCGACTGTATATACACGGGAACGACGTCGCCCGCGACGAGGGAATGCTCGGGCACGGACCAATTGACCACCCCGTATCCGATATAACCGGAACAGGCGGTCGCGAGCGCGAGCGCCGACAGGGCCAGGGCGGCGAACGCCGCGCGCGCGCGTATGCCATGCGTATTCATGGCCTCAGAATACCCTATCGCACCTTACTTTTCAATAAGGGCCGGTTTCTCGAAAAGGGAGACCGCCCAAAAACAGAGGAAAAACCTGAAGGCCTCGAGGCGATTGAGATCGGAATCGAGGGCGACGCTGACGAGCAGGGCCGAGTACACGCCCGTCCGCCCCTTTCCGAAGTCGAGCAACCAGCGCACGAACGGGCCGTCCTGGGCGTGATCGCTCATGAAATCGTGCGCGATTCCGCGGAGGGAAGGGTCGCTCCGTTTCGACCGGGAAAAGGCCTCCTCGATGGCGTCGAGCAGTATCATGCCGGCGCGTTTCCGCTCGCGCACGAAGTCGCCGAACGCGTAGTAGAATTTCTTCGGCACGAGCATGAGCGTCGCCAGCGTCAGTATCGTCTCGTCGGCGATATGCTCGGGAAGGGCCTCGTTACGGAGCAGGTCGAGGAGGATCGGGATGGACGCCGTGGAACCGTACACCTCCATCGCCTGGATGCCGCGGACGAGCATGAAGGGATTGTCGGTAGCCAACAGCACATCGCTGACCATGAACTGGCCGCGGGCGTCCGAGAGGTTCGCGAGCGCGAGCATGGCCTCGCCGGCGAGCCGATAGTCCCGGCTTTTCAGGGCTTCCCGAAGGGGCGTGACGGCCTGCTGCGCGCGAAACTGCCCCAGAAGGCGCGCCGCGAGGGCGGCGGTCGAGAACTCACCCGTCTTCAACTCGGCGAGCAGGGCGTCGCGAACCCTGCCCGTGAGCCGCTCGAGCGAGGAGACGGACTGGAGCGCCTCGTAGCGCACGGCGAACCGCGGCGAGGCGAGCCGGGCGAGCAGTTCCTCCGCCGAGACCGTCGAGGCGATCTCCCCGAGCTCTGCTATTATGTCGGCTTCCTCGTCGGGATCCTCGTTCGCGTCCAGTTTGCGCAACAGCGTGAGCGCGCGCATGTCGCGCGGCGAGAAGAGGACGGCGAGCGTATCCCTGACCGGGTAGCTTCCCATGTCGAGAAGCCCGCGCTGGACGCGCGTCCCCCAGGCGACGAGACAGACGCATACCAGGAAAAAGACGCGGAACGACGCGGCGTGAGAAAGTCCGAGAGAGGAGAGGAAATCGAGAAAGGTCCCGCCCATCACGGCGCCGGCGGCCCCGGTCCCGCCGAGGATGAAGTAGTAGACCATACTGAGGTCGAGAATGCGATCCTTCGGGACCATGGCGAAGAAATACGTCTGGGCGGCGCTTTCCTGGCCGGCGAAACCCATGTTCGTGACGGCCGAAAGAAGCGCGAGAAAGACGAACGGGAAAACGGCCGAGCCGATACCCGGCGAGACGATCGCGGGCACGAGGCTCGCGAGAGTGATCGACGCGAATATTATGTACATCGGCCGGGCGCCGAGCCGGTCGATGACGAGGCGCATGACAGCTCCCATCGCGAGCGCGCCGAGACTCGAAAACACCGTGAGGATCGCGACGACTCCGTCCCCCTGGCCGTAGACGGCCTTGCAGTACACGGCGATGAACGGCCGCGCCATGCCGATGCCGAGGCCGATGACGAGGTAGCTCGCGACAAAACGGCGGAAGTTCTCCTCGCGTACGGCCTCGCGCGCGCAGGCGAACATCGTTGATTTCGCGGCGTCCCCGAGCGGGGGCGTAGCCGGGGCTTCGGGAAGCTTGAACAGGAGCGCAGAGGCCGCGACGCCGGTCACGATACCGATAAGCACGACGAGGTTGTACGTCTCGATACCCTCGTTTCGCGTGAGGAGAAAGCCGAGAAAGAGCGTCGCGAGCAGCGCGGTGGCGTTGTTGATGAGCGAAAGGCGCACGATATACTCGCCCCGGTCCTTGCCGGGCGCGAGCATGCCTATCACCGGGTTGTTCGCGATCAGGCCGACGCCCCTGAACAGGTTGAAGGAAAAAACGCCCGCGACGAGAACGAGGATCGCGACGCCCGGGAGCCGCGCGGCAACCAGATAGGGAATCGCGAGAAGGGGAACGAGGGACCAGTTGCGCAGCATCCAGTTCGTCGCGAAGGTCCTCACGAGGCCGGAACGCGCGACTCCGCGCTTTCCCAGGGGAATCGCGAAAAACGAAAGATACATGAACGCGCCGAGGAGCCCCACCACCGTGCTCGACGCCCCGAGGGACATCGCGTACAGCGTGACCGTATTCCCGGTAACGAGGGCGAACGAAAAGGAATTGACCGCGCTGTACGAGTTGAAGACCCTGCGACCCCGCTTGATCCGGTACGATGACAGTTGCTCACTCATCCCTTTGTATTGTATCTTCTCGTCATGAAACAAACAAGCATTCCCGCGCGGGACGAGGTCCCGTCGGACGATAAATGGAAGGTCGAAACGCTCTATTCGGGAGACGAATCGTGGAACGCGGACCTCGCGCGCTTCTCGGCGATGAACGGGCCGGTCAACGCGTACCGGGAACGCCTCGCGAACGCGAACGCGGCCGCCGCGGGGGACCTCGCGGGGGTTCTCGACGAATGGAGCGCGGCCCAACGGCTGGCCGAAAGGCTCGGCAATTACGCCTTCCTCAAAAAGTCGGAAGACGAGGGAGACTCCTCCAATCTCGACCGCGTCGGGCGGTACATGATGGCGACGAGCGCCTTCGAGGCGGAAACGAGCTGGCTCGTCCCGGCGATACAGGCCATTCCCGAGGGCAGGATCGCCGAATGGATATCCGTCGACGGCGCGAGGTTCGCCGACTATCGCGTATTCCTTGAAAAGCTCCTCAGGATGAAACCGTACGTACTTTCCGAGCGCGAGGAACGAATTCTCGCCCTCCTGACCGAATCGTCCCAGACGGCGGGGAACGCCTTCTCGGTCCTGACGAACGTCGATCTCGAGTTCGGCACCGTCGACGCTGGAAACGGACCCGAACCCGTCACGCAATCGACCTGGTCGCGCTTTCTCGAGAACCCCGACAGGGCGGTACGAAAGGAGGCCTACGACAAGTTCTACGCGGGCTTCGACGCGCACAAGAACACCCTCGCCGCCTGCTACGCGGGCAGCGTAAACCAGGACGTCGCCCGGGCGCGCATCCGCGGTTACGCCTCGGCGCGGGCGATGGAGCTCTTTCCAGACCGCGTGAGCGAGTCGGTATACGACAACCTCGTCTCGACCGTCCGGTCGAACCTCGGCGACCTACACCGCTATTACGCGCTCCGCAAGCGCGTCCTCGGCGTCGGCGAGCTCCGGCACTACGACGTCTACGTCCCCCTCGTGCCCGACGCTAAGCGCGTCACGCCCTACGCGGAGGCCGTCGATCTCGTCGCCGGGGCGCTCTCCCCCCTCGGCGAGGAATACGTCTCCACCCTGCGCGCGGGACTCCTCGGCGGCTGGGTCGACAAATACGAGAACAAGGGCAAGAGATCCGGGGCCTTTTCCTCGGGCGGTTACGAGGGCTACCCCTTCATACTGATGAACTACAAGGACGAGGTTCTGCGCGACGTCTTTACGCTCGCCCACGAGGGCGGGCACTCGATGCACAGCCATTACTCGGCGCGCAACAACCCCTTTCTCTCCTACGGCTACACGATCTTCGAGGCTGAGGTCGCGTCGACCTTCAACGAGGAACTCCTCTTCAGGCATCTCATGAAATCGACGACCGACGCGCGCACGCGGGCGTATCTCCTTTCGACGAGGGCGAGCGACATACTCGCGACGCTCTACCGCCAGACGATGTTCGCCGAATACGAGAAACGCACGCACGAGCTCGTCGAGACGGGAACGCCGCTCACGGCCGACCTGTTGCGCGCGGAGTACCGCGCCTTGCTCGAGGCGTACTTCGGTCCGGAGATGGCGCTCGAGAAGACGAGCGACCTCGAGTGCCTCAGGATACCGCACTTTTTCAACGCCTTTTACGTATACAAGTATTCCACCGGGATTTCCGCCGCGCTCGCGCTCGCGGAACGGGTGTGCGCGGGGGGAAAACGCGAACGCGACGACTATTTCGCGTTCCTGAAGTCGGGGGGGTCGCGCTATCCGATCGACGCGCTCAAGGTCGCGGGGGTCGACATGGAAACGGCCGAACCGGTCGAGGCCGCGTGCCGCGCCTTCGCGCGGATACTGGACGAACTGGAGACGGCCGTACGCGACCTCTGATCGAGGATCGGCCAGCGGCGTCAGTACGTCGGCGTCAGCCAGCAGACTGATCGCGGATCGGCCGGCGGGCGTCAGTACGTCGGCGTCAGCCAGCCGACTGATCGCCGACCGCGAGGCAGCAAGCCGTCAGTCCGCAGGCAGTCCCGCCGCCAAGACTTACCAGCCGTTCCGAGCGATACGGAAACCCTGCCCCTGTTCGAGGATGTCGGCGCGGCTTCCGAATTTGCCGCCGATCTGGAGCCGATAGGCGGTTCCGAGCCAGGTTCCGCCGCGTACGACGCGTTTGCCGGCCAGCATGGCCTCGGCTTCGTCCTTCGCGCCGGCGTTTTCTTCGAAGGTATCGAAGCACCATTCCCACACGTTCCCGCTCATGTCGTAGATACCGAGCCTGTTCGAGGCGCGCGAGCGCGCGGGCGCGACGGAATCCGCCTGGAAGACGGCGTAGAGCGACGAACGCGTATCCTCGTAATACGGCGTCTCGCTGCCGCTCGGGTGGCTTCCCGGAGTCCAGGTCAAACCGTCGATATACCGCGCGGCGAGTTCCCATTCGTCCGAGGTCGGAAGCCTGAAGCCGTTCGCGTTCGGCATCGCGACGACGGCGTCGCGGAGGTCCTCGAGATCAAGTACGGATGTTACCGGACCGTCAACCTTCGACCCTTCGGCGAAGCGATAGACGGGAGGAAGGTCGAGAACGGCCGAAAGGGCGTTGCAAAAGACGATGGCGTCGCGCCAGGAGATACCCGCGACGGGGCTGTCGGCGGTCGGACCGTACACCTGCTTTCCCGTGAAGACGAACCGCGCGGCGGCCGGATGCGCGAGTACGGCGTCCCACAGCGCGCCGGTTACCTCGGTTTCTCCGACCGAATAGGGCGCGGTCACGACGGTGCCGCCGGGTATGTCAGTGCAACCGGCGGGCGAAACCCCCGGCGGGACTTTTTTTAGGGAAAAGGAAAGCAAGCCCTTTTTTTCTTCCTTCGTTACGGGTACGGAAACCGTAAAAGGAACGGTTCCGATACCGTCGTGCGAGGCCGGTTTGATGCTCAGGAAGGGGATATCCGAGGGAAAGCAGATAAAAAGGGTAAATATAACGAGAAGGGTCAACGGCACGAGCGCGTGGACGAGATTTTTGGCTGTATCGCGTTTCATAAACACTCCGGATAGTCTTTTTTCTTCATTGGCGGGGACGCGCCCCGTATCGATTCCTTAACTACGATAGCACATTCCCGGGCGAAAGTAATAGTAATAATCGCCACAAAACCCGTTTTGACGCACATCGACATCATGAGGAATTCGGGGGCGGCCACGCGACGATCGGGCCCGGCAAACCTCGCGGACCGCGATCCGGTCAGCGAGGTTGCGTCAAGGGTCTTCGGTATACCGTATCTGTATCCCTGGCAACGCCTCGTCATCGCGAACGTCCTCGACGCGGCCGCGGCCCGCGGCGACGTGACCCTTCGCGAAGCGGCGACCCGGCGAGAAGACGTCGCCGGGTCGCCGGCGCCTGAAGATCCGGTCGGTTCGGACGAACCGGGCGTTTCCGAAGAACCGGGCGTTTCCGACGAAATGCTGGACGAGGACGGGGAGTACAGAGGGAGGCAGATCGTCCTCCTTCCGACGGGCGCGGGAAAGTCGCTGTGCTTTCAGCTTCCCGCGCTTCTGCTCGACGGCCCGACGCTCGTCGTGTATCCCCTTCTCGCCCTCATGGCCGACCAGGAGCGCAGGCTTCGGGAAGCGGGCCTTGACCCGGTAATCCTCAGGGGCGGGCAGGACGCGGACGAACGGAGACGCTGTTACGACAGGCTCGAGGGTCGGCTCGGGGCGGAACCCGCCCGACTCATCATCGCGAACCCGGAGGTGCTCGCGGGAAGGGAGGTACGTTCCCGCATCGCGGCCTGCCGGATATCCCACCTGGCTATCGACGAGGCCCATTGCGTTTCGGAATGGGGTGACTCCTTCCGCCCGGCATATCTCGGCCTCGGGGAGATCGCGCGCGAGCTCAAGCCCGCCGCCTGTACCGCCTTCACCGCGACCGCCTCCCCGACCGTGCTCGCGCGCGTCTCGGAGGTGCTGTTCGACGGGGCGGCGCGTCTCGTGCGGGGCGGGGCGGATCGGCCGAACATTTTCTACCACGTCGTCCCCTGCCATTCGAAGGAAGGACCGCTCGTCAGGGAGACGCGGCGGGCCGAGCGTCCGGCCGTCGTGTTTTGCTCGACGCGCGCGGGGGCCGAGCGGAGCGCCCGCGTCATCGGGGAGACCCTCAACGACGACGACGTCCGGTTCTATCACGCCGGCCTCTCCCGTGAGGAAAAGTCAGACGTCGAGTCGTGGTTTCACGGGCACGCGAGGGCGATCCTCTGCGCGACCTGCGCGTGGGGCATGGGCGTCGACAAGAAAAACGTCCGGACGGTCATACATCGCGACCCGCCCCCGACGGTCGAGGCCTACGTGCAGGAGGCCGGCCGCGGGGGTCGCGACGGGGAACCGGCGACGGCGACGCTCCTTTGGTCGCCGGAGGATCGTCGAAGAATCGAGGCGAAGCGTCCGAAGGAACGTATCCGCTCGCTCGTCCTCACCCGCCTCGCGGAGGGCGGGGAATGCCGGCGCGAGACGCTCCTCGCGGAACTCGGCGATCCCAAGACGGGACCCGAAGCGGGAGAGGAGCGCGTCGCCTGTTCGGGATGCGACATCTGCGAGGGGACGGCTACGGACGAATCGGAAGAGGGGTGGCTCTTGCGGGATTTTATCTCGAGAAACGGAGGGCGCTACCGGGCAGGCGAGGCGGCGGCGATACTGGCGGAAGCGGGCAACAGGGCGGGAACCGACGAGGCCACGGGGGAGCCGGGACTTGCCCTGTGGAGAACCGCGGATTTCACCGCTGCCGCGTCGGAACTCGTCAAACGGGGAGTCCTGCGCGAGACGCGACGATGGCCCGCGGCGGGACGACTCGTCCCCGGCGGGCGAAGGCGCCGGTATTGGATACCATCACTTATTTCTTTTCGTCCTCGTTCGCGTCATCGTCCTCGATCCCGTCTTCTTCCCCGCCATCTCCCGCGCTCGCCGGTTTCGGCGCCGCCTTTTTCCTCGTCATGAGACGGCGTTTCGGCCGCTTGCGGTATCCGACGATGTAGTTGACGACGTTGATATAGAGCGCGATCGCGACGGTGACGACAAGTACCTCGCGCGAAAGCAGGACGGAGCGCAACAGGGCGAACAGTTCGTTGAGCGTCATAGATACCGCGATTATCGGCACGACGGACCGCTCCCTTGACCTCATACCCGCGCGCCGGTAGGATTGTTCCATGACAGGCATCATTGACTACAACGCGGGCAACATCCGCAGCGTCGAGCTTGCCCTTCGGGCCCTGGGCGCCGATTACCGAGTTTCGAAGAAACCGGCCGATCTCGAGGGCGCCGATCGCCTCATCTTTCCCGGCGTCGGCGAGGCGAAATTCGCCATGGCCGAGCTTCGCTCCTCCGGCATCGATTCGTTCCTCAGGGATTGGGCCGCGTCGGGAAGGCCGCTCCTCGGCGTCTGCCTCGGCTCGCAGATAATCTTCGAACACTCGGAGGAGAGCGACACGCCCTGCCTCGGAATACTGCCCGGCGTCGTTCGCCGGTTCCCCGCCGATTTTCCCGCGCTGGGCCGGAAGATCCCGCACATGGGATGGAACGACCTCGCCTGGCGCAACGGCGGCTCGAGCCTCTTTGACGGCGTTCCCGAGGGAACCGCCGCGTATTTCGTGCACTCGTATTACGTCGAGCCCGCCGATCCGTCCATGGTAACGGCGACCGTCGATTACGGCTTTCCCGTTCCCGCCGCCGTCAAAAAAGACAACGTCGAGGCCTTCCAGTTCCATCCCGAAAAATCGGGGGAATACGGGCTTCGCATGCTCGCCAATTTCGCCCGCGTTCCGTTCGAACCGCGCGTCGGCGGAGGTATCTCATGCTGAAAAAAAGGATAATCGTCTGTCTCGACGTAAAGGACGGGCGCACGACGAAGGGCGTGAAGTTTCTCGACAACGTCGACATCGGCGATCCCGTCGTCATGGCGGGAGAGTACTACCGTCAAGGCGTCGACGAGCTCGTCTTCTACGATATCATGGCCTCCGCCCGCGACCGGGGACCCACGCTCGACCTCATCGGCCGGGTCGCGGAAACGATCCACATCCCCTTTTGCGTCGGCGGCGGCATCTCGACCGTGGACGACATCCGGAACACGATACTCGCGGGCGCGGAGAAGGTGAGCCTCAACTCGCCGGCCGTGCGCGATCCCTCGCTCATCGAAAAGGGCGCCGGTATTTTCGGGAATCAATGCATCGTGCTCGGGATGGACGCGAAGCGCGACGACGCGATGCCGTCGGGATACCGGGTCTACGTCAACGGCGGGCGGGTCGCGACGGAACTCGACGCGCTGGAGTGGGCGGTCCGCGCGGAATCGCTCGGCGCGGGCGAGATAGTCCTCAACTCGATCGACGCGGACGGAACGCGCGACGGATACGAGATCCCCATCACGCGGATGATCTCCGAGCGCGTGGGAATCCCGGTCGTCGCCTCGGGCGGCGCGGGAACTCCCGCGCACATGGCCGAGGTGCTGACGAAGGGCCGCGCCGACGCCGCGCTCATCGCCTCGATGGTTCACTCGGGCGACTGGACGGTCGAGGCGATCAAGAAAGAACTCTCGGCCGCCGGCGTGCCGGTCCGCCTGTAGGCGATACCCGGCGCCGGGCACGTCAGTCTCGCCGGTCCGCCCGCAGGCGATACCCGGCGCCGGTCGTCGTCATTTTCCCAATTCGGAAAGCGGCTTCAGGATCTTCTCGGCGGTCCACGAGGATAGATAGAACGGCGAAGAAACGCCGCCGGCGGTGCAAAGATAGGTCCCGTCGTCTCCCTTCCCGTGCAGGCGAATCCAGTAGTCAACGCCGCCCGCGCTTATCGTTACCGCGCAGAGAACGCCCTCGGGAATCTCCGCGCCGTCTCGCGCGAAGGACTGCGCCTTTACCGACAGCAACCCGTTGACCCACGCGTTCGCCTTCTCGGCGTCGATCGCGACGGAGGCCGCGCCCGAAGCCCGCGAGAGCGTCCACGCGGGAGGATCTCCCGCCTTCTCGAGCGAGAAGGCGAGCGACGGTCGGTCGGAGGCCACGCGGGTCACCGATTGCGCGTCGATCGTCCACACCTCCCTGCTTCGAATCTCGTCGACCGACAACCCGAAGGCACCGCGGTAATTCCCGGAAAGAAGGCTCACCGACCTCGCGTCGTCGACGCGGGCGTAGGTTTGCATCGAATTGACGGCGCCCTTCCCCACGAGAACCGAGCGTATCGTCCTGCCGCCCGAAAGGGCGGTTACCGAAACGGCCGATCCTTCCTCAAGGCCGTATTCCCCGCGCGAGGCGTCCGACGCGACTGTACCGAGAACCTTGACCGCGTTCAGGAGCGAAAGCATCGCCTCGACGCGGGACGGGTCGGCGGGATACCGGCTTTCGCCGACATACCACGCCTCACCCTCTTTGGAAAGGACGATCGTCCGCTCGTCGGACGTCGCGATCTCGATAGAGTCGATCGCGGACTCGGCCGCGAGCGTCTTGACCGATTCGGGCCTGGTCAGCGCGAGCTGAAACGCGTATACGAGGGCGAGAACGGCCACGGACGCGAGCAAGGCGATTTTTCTCCTGGTGATCATTTTTCTCCTCCTTCGGCCCGGCTCGCGGACGGATCATAGCGACGCCTTATGGCCTTCCTCCGGCGTACCCTGAGCCTCCAGGCGGCCAAGCCGACCGCGACGACGAGTGCGGGAATCGCGTAGAGGTTCACGGCCCGCGCCGCGGCCCGCGCCGCAGGGCTCGTCTTGTCGAGCGGATTGAGGGAAAGCCCCTTCGCGCGCATGGCGGCCAGGTCTGCCCGTCCGTTGAGGTAGTCCAGGGCGTTCCGCACGAAGATCGCGATCGGCTGACGTCCCTGCTCGTCCATGACGGCCGCTGTGGTTACCTTCGAGGTACCGGCGACGAAGACCTTCCCCGGAAGCACGGCCGAGGAAAGGCGCCGTTCGGCCGCCGCGACGCCGCCGTCTGACGGCGACGCCTTCGGCGAAGACGCGTCGAGCTCGGCGGGAACCGCGTCGAAGGCGCTCGGGAACGTTCCCTCGAGAAGCACTGCGAGACCGCGAGCCGACAGGGACTCCGCGGCCGGCGGCGCCATCCCGTAGGGGGACAGGCTGACGCGTCCCGACATGAGCCAGGATTCCGGAGAGCTCGAAGCGAGCGTCGTCGCGACGACTCCCTCCGGGAGCGAGTCGCGTTTTACGTCGACGGACGCTGCTTGCAGGAAGATGACGCCCGAGAGGTTTTTCGACACGGGGTTCGACCGGTCCAGCCCGTCGCGACCCACGACCGGCACGTAATAGAGGGGGACCTTGCCCATGCCGCGCTGCTGGGCCTCGTAACAGGTCTTGTCGAGCACGTAGTTCCTGCCGACCGAAACGCCGTACCGCTCGAGGAGGCGGCCGAGGCCCGAGTCGACCGGCACGAATTCCGGCTCCGCACCGTACGCGGCCATCGACTCGTCCGGGCCGACCTCGGCGAAGGGATCGAGCATGAGCATCAGCGAGCCGCCCTTCATGAGGAACTGGTCGATGCGGAAAAGGGCCGCCTCGGAGAACAGGGCCTTCGGCCCGTTGACGACGAGGGCGCTCAATCCCGCGGGTATCTCCTCGGTATCCGGATTGAACTCGCGGAACTCGTAGGTGTCGGACGCGAGAGAGGCGAACCGACCCGCGCCGGACCGCTCGTCGGCGAGCGGCAGTTCGCCGTGACCCGTAGAGTAACCGACGGCGAGCGAGGTGCTCGTCAGCGTTCTCAGGGCGTTTTCGAGCCCGTCCTCGAGCGTGTCGAGCCCCGCGACCGCGTAGCCGCCGAACAGGGTCCGGGCGAGCTCGATCGGCACGACCGCGAAACGCTCCCCGTGCTCGAGTACGACGCCGATGAGGCCCGCCTTCTCGCCCGACGCGCCATCCGCCCAGCTGATCCTCTGGAGGCCGAAGCGCCGCGCGAGCTCGTCGACGCCGACGGAAGCGGGATCGGCCTTCCGGTAGTCTATCCGTTCGAGGTTCTTCTTGTTGACGCGGTTCCACGCCTCGAACGCCTTCGTCTCAATCTGGTTGAAGCCCGCGATGTTGAACTGCGCGAGCTCGGGCGAGACGTACACGGTCATGACAACCTTTCCGGACAGCCCCGCGAGGGAGTTCGCGGTCGCGACCATCCGGGCGATTTTGGTGGTGAGCAGGTACTCGAGTCCGTCGGAGGACGAAAGCTCGGGAATCGTTTCGATGAGGTCGCCGTGCACGAGCGCGAGGCCCATCCACGCGTTCCTGAACCCGACCTCGTCGTCCTTGACCTCCTGGATCTGGACCATCGAGATGCCGTACGACCTGGCCACGTCCTCGTTCTCCGGCTTTTTCATGTCGAAAAACTCGTAATCGAAGCCTTCGTTCGCGGCCGCGTCGTATTCCGCGAGGAGGTCGCGAAGGTATCGTTCAACGCCGTTGTACGGGGCCGGCAGGCTCTCGGTGAAGAACACCTTGACCGAAAGCGGCTGCTCGAGCGTGCGGACGATCTCGCGGCTCGCGTCGGAAAGGGAGTAGGCGTCGTTTTCCGTCAGGTCGAGCCTGAAGAAGGCGCGGGCGCCGACGAGGTTGAGAAGCACGAGGGCGATGACGAAGAGGGGGAAGTCGCTCTTCGGCCCCGTGAGCCATGACAGGACGCGCCGGAACGGATTCGCACCTTTCCCGTCCGTCCCGCGTACGGTCTTTCCGGTTTCTCTCATCGCGCGCCTCCCCTGGCGGATATCGCCTTGACGGTCATCGACACGAAGAGCGCCGACAGCGAAACGAAATAGAGCACGTCGCGCGTGTCCAGGATGCCCCGGGCGACGGACTGGAAGTGATAGCCGGCCGATATCGACTGCAATACCCCGACGATCGGGGCGGGAAGCAGGATCAGGAAGGCGTCGACGAGGGCAAGCAGGATGGAAATCGCGAAGGCGATGAAGAACGCCACTATCTGGTTTTTAGTCACGGCCGACGCGAAGAGCCCGACGGCGGAAAATCCGCCGGCCAGAAAGAGCGAACCGAGGTACCCTCCGATCATCGGACCCGAATCGGGATCGCCGAGCAGGGCGATCGTGACCGCGTAACAGAGCGTCGGCAGCAGCATGGAGGCGCTGAAGGCGACGGCCGCGAGGTACTTTCCGAGAACCGCGTCAAAGGCGGTCACGGGAAGCGTCATGAGCGTCTCGATGCTTCCGCTCCGCGTTTCCTCGGCGAAGAGGCGCATCGTTATGGCCGGAACGAAGAACGCGTACAGCACGGGAAGCAGGGAGAAAAAACCCCTGAGCTCCGCGCGGTTCGCGAGGAAAAACGTCGAGAAAAATAGAAATCCCGAGAACGCGACGAAACACACCATGACGATGTACGCCACCGGGCTCGAGAAGTACGAGGCGAGTTCGCGCCGGGCTATCACCGCCCACGCAGATCCGTTCCGTTTCATTGTTCGTCCCCTCCGGTCGTAAGCTCCCTGAAAACGTCTTCAAGGCTGTTTTTCCTGACGGTCATCTCGTAGAGCGTCCATCCAGAGTCGCGGGCGAGCGCGAAAGCGGCCGGGCGCGGATCGGCGTCCCCCTCGACCGAGAGTTCCGCGCAACAAAGCCGCGCGCCGCCGGGAAGCTCGTCTCCCTCGGACGGGACGACACCCGAGACACCCGGAAGGCCCGCGAGTGCCGACTCGAACGCGGAGGCGGCGCAACCGGAGGCCTGAACGCGAAGCGTCGAGCGCTGGGCGTACCGCGCGCGAAGCTCCTTCGTGGGGCTGTCGGCGACGATGCGCCCGCGCGAGATTATCACGACGCGGTCGCAGAGCGCCTCGACCTCGCTGAGAATATGGGTGGATATGATGACGGTCCTCGTCGTGCCGATCGAGCGGATGAGGTTTCGCACCTCGATGATCTGGTTCGGGTCGAGACCGGAGGTCGGCTCGTCGAGGATCAGAATCTCGGGGTCATGGAGAAGCGAGTGCGCGAGGCCGACGCGCTGCCGGTAGCCGCGCGAAAGGTCGCCGACGTTCTTGTGCATGACCTCCTCGAGGCCGCATACGGCGGCGATAGACGGGATCTTGGCGGGGTCGCCGATTCCCTGCATCGCGGCGACGTACTCGAGATAGTCTGCGACGAGCATCTCCCCGTACAGCGGGGCGGATTCCGGCATGTACCCGATCTTCCGCTTGAGCTCGCGGGAATCGCCCGTCATCGCGAGGCCGTCGATCGTCACCGAGCCGGAAGTCGGCTCGAGGAAACCCGTGATCATTCGCATCGTGGTCGTCTTCCCCGCGCCGTTGGGCCCCAACAGTCCGACGATCTCGCCTTTCCGAACGGAAAAGCTGACGTCGTCGACTGCCAGGAAGTCCCCGTACGCGCGGGATACGCGTGAAACCTCGATCATATATCCTCCCTTTGCGTTGCGTATAGAATGTAGTGAATCTTCGATTATCTCAAACCGGCGCCTGCCGGCTTAACAGGAAAAAACTTCCGAAAACCTCGAGGGTTACACGGCCGTTCGGCGCGCGAACTTCCGCGGTCAGTCCTCGCTATACCGGGCCCTGCTCGTCGGCGTTTCGTACACGTCCACGGCCCGGAGCGGCACCGACGGAACGAGCTCCCTGACGCGCGCGAAAAGGTGGCGCGCTATCCGCTCGGCGCTCGGGTTCCCGTCGAAAACGGGAAGGTCGTTCAGGTTGCCGTGATCGAGCTCGCCGCACGCCGTCCGAAGGGCCTTCTTGAGGACGCCGAAATCCACGAGCATCCCGCCGGGACCCAGTTCCGCGCCCCGCGCGTGGGCGAGCACCCGGTAGTTATGGCCGTGAAGGCGCTCGCACTTTCCGTGATAGTCGGTCAAAAAATGGGCGGCCGCGAAATCGGCCTCGACTCTGACTTCGTACATGGGCACATACTACCGGGAAGGTGTTGCCAACGCAAGACGGCGTTGATACAATCCGTACAGTTATGATGAAGAAACTGTCAGCCTTCGCCGATTCCCTCGGCGCCGTCGATCGCGTCGGCGACTCTGATCCCCGGATTTCCGGTCTGGTCTACGATTCGCGCCGGGTAACGCCCGGATCGCTTTTTTTCGCCCTTCCCGGCATCCACGCGGACGGTTCCGCGTTTATCCCCGAAGCGATCCGGAGGGGCGCTCTCGCGGTCGTGCACGAGCGGCCGCTCGAGTCGTACGATCCGTCGGTCGTCTATCTTCGCGTCAAGGACGCCCGTTTCGCGATGTCCCCGGCCGCCGCCGCGTTCAACGACCATCCCTCCCGCGACCTCGTGATAATCGGAGTCACCGGAACCGAGGGCAAGAGCACGACAGTCTCCCTCGTCTGGCAACTGCTCGGGCTGTGCGGCGTTCGGGCGGGATTCATCTCCACCGTGGAATACTGCGTCGCGGACGAGGCTCTCGCGAATCCCGAGCATCAGACGACGCCCGAGGCCGTGACTATCCACGGAAAACTCGCCGAGATGCGCGATAACGGCCTCACGCACGCCGTCATCGAGTCCTCGTCGCACGGGCTTTCGAGCCGCACCAACCGCCTCGGAGACGTCCTCTTCGACGTCGGAATCATGACCAACGTCACGCACGAACATCTCGAGTTCCACGGCACGCGCGAGCAATACAAGAGCGACAAGGCGAACCTCTTCCGCGCGCTCGACCTGCACGACCACGTCAAGGCGGGAAAGCCGGTACCCTCGTTCGGCGTCGTCAACGAGGAGGATACCGCCTCCGTGTATTTCCGCGACGCGACGAAGAAACCGGTTTACGGCTATTCCACCTGGGCGAACACGAGAAGGGGCCTGTCCGCGAGCGGGATATCGAACGACGCGCGCGGCTCCTCCTTCGACGTGACCTGCGGCGAGGTGACGTTGCCCGCCAGGATAAACCTTCCCGGCTCGTTCAACGTCTATAACGCCCTCGCCGCGGCGATTACGGTGGCGCGGACCCTCGAACGGCCGCTGGCTGACGTCATTGCCCTTCTTCCCGACCTCGTTCCCGTAAAGGGGAGAATGACCGTCGTCGACGAGGGTCAGCCCTTCGAGGTTCTCGTCGATTACGCGCACACGCCGTCGTCCTTCCAGGCCATCTTCCCGGCGCTTCGCAAGAGGATATCCGGCCGGATCATCAGCGTGTTCGGATCGGGGGGCGAGCGGGACACGGTAAAGCGTCCCGAACAGGGACGCGTCGCCGCCGACTATTCCGACGTCGTCATTCTCTCCGACGAGGACCCGCGCGGCGAGGAACCGATGGACATACTCGAGCAGATCGCGCGCGGCTGCCCGGAGCTCGCGCGGGACGAGGCGCTTTATCTTATCCCGAACAGGCCCGAGGCGATCAGGAAGGCGGTCTCGCTCGCCGCGCCGGGAGACCTCGTTCTCCTGCTCGGAAAGGGTCACGAGAACTCGATCATTTACCGGGACAGGGTCGATCCCTACGACGAGATCGCCGAGGCGAGGAACGCGCTCCGCGAGGCGGGCTACGGCCCGAAAGGCGGGCCCGCGTGAACGTACCGTTTTACAAGATGCAAATCGCCGGAAACGGCTTCGTCCTCGTCGACCTCGCGGCGCTGACCGGCAAGGGGATGTCCGGCAAGGGACTGTCCGACACGGCACGGCCCGCGGAGGCCGCGGGCGCGAAGCCTGACGAGGGGGATCGGACGATCGATCCCGCGACCTACCCGACCCTCGCGCGCCTCCTGTGCGACAGGCGTTACGGGATAGGGGCGAGCGGCATCATCTTCCTGTCGGCCGACAACTCCGTACGCGTGCTGGGGCCGAAGGGCCGACTCGCCGAAACGGCGGACGACGCCGTTCTCTGCGCCGCGCGCTTCGTCTTCGATTCGGGCAGGGCCGCGGCCCGCTCGATAACCTTCCGTACGAATCGCGGGGACAGGACCGTCGACATCCTCGGCGCGCACGAATTCAGGATCGCGCTCGGTTCGCCGTTTTCGATACTCGGGGGCGCGGTCATCACGCCCGACGCGAAACGCGTCGTGGAGTCACTCGAGATCGGCGGCGCGAACCTCTCGTGCTCCGCCATCCACGTCAGGGAAGACGTCGTGACCGCCTTTCCGCGCGCCCTCGGCACGCTCGACTTCTCGGGCTTCTCGGGTCTCGCGCGGCGGGCCTTTCCCGCGCGCGACGTCATCCCCTCGGTCGCCCAGGCGATTACCCGGGAGACGATACTCGTGCGCTCCCTGCCGCGCCAGGAATCGGGAGCCTCGGCCGTGGCCTGCGCGGCCCTCGCGACGGCCGTGTGCTCGGGACAAACCGAGACGGACGCCATCGTCATCTTCGAAAGCGCGGGTACCGACGGCAACCCCGACGAGGAGATCGGGCGCGACCGGGACAATTCCCGCAGGCTCGCCGCCTCTTGGGACGTGCGCGCGAACGAGATGTACGTCACGGGTTCGGGAGGATATCTTTTCGAGGGGACGTTCGACGCGCCCGATATGCCGGGCGCGGACTAGTCGCCGAAGGCCGTCAGGAGGGCCAACACGCCGCCCGAGCCGAACATGATGACGCCGGCCTTGATGCCCGCGTCGGCGCGCCAGTCGTCGCTGTCCGTCGTGCTCCGCCACATGGCCGACCCGATCGAGGTGAGGATGCCGACTACAATGAGCGTGGTTCCCGTATATCGTAGCAATTTGGCGTTATTTCGTTCGGCCTTGGGCTCGGCCTCGTCAGACGCGTCGGCAAGGGCCTCTTCGACCGCCTTGGGGGTTTCCGCGTCGGCGGACCCGGCGAAGGGACGACGTTCCCAGAAACCGACGACCTCCGCGGCGACCGGCTCCTTCACGAGCGGGGCCGGTTCAGCGGCGGAAGCCGCGGCGTCACCCTCGACGGCCGTTCCGTCCGGTACCGCGACCTTCTCGACCATCTCCCGACCCTTGAGGAGGACGGTCTTCAGCGTCGGACCGGAAAGATCTCCCACGAGAACGGAACCCTCGAGGCAAAACACGCGATGGAGCACGCGCGCGTCTTCGGTCGCGATGACGTCGAGGCCGAAATTGGTCCCGCGCACGCCCGCGACGAGGGAGGGAGACGAAAGGCGATACGTCGAGCCGCCCGTGAGCTTCGCGACCTTGGCGCGCACGCGGCCGTAATAGAGCTCGCCGCTCGATTTCTTGCCGCCGTCCTCCGCGTCGCAGCGGAACGAGGTATTCTCGGCTATCTGCACGGTGGCGCCGATAGCGTCGAAGGTAAGTTCCAAAAAAGATCCCTTCGAGGTCTGGTAGATATCGCCGATGCGAACCTCCATGCCCGCGACGTCCTTCTCGTCGGGTCGGAACACCTCGGTCTTGCCGTCCCGTATTCTCATGAACGACGGTCCCTCGGCGTAAGCCACGACGCCATACCGCTCGGCCGCGACGAAGCCGCAGACAAGAGCGAAAACCAGCGTAAAGACGCATCTTTCAATATGTTTCATTATGGGTTAGTATAATGCCCTATGGGCCGGAACACAAGCCGGATTGCCGTGTCCTCGACCGATGGAGCCGTCAACGCCCTTCTGGGCGGCATTTCCGCGAAGGAAAGACGCTCGGGTACCGTCGCGTTCAGGTACAATCAGGGCGAAGACCAATTCATGATACTCGACGGCGCGCTCGAGGTACCTACCCTGCCCGTTCACCATTCCATGGACGATCCCGCCCCCCCGTCCGGCTACGTCGACTCGATCGCGCGCATCGCGTCCCGCGTCGCCGAACTCTGCCCCTGGCTCCTCGCGGGGACGCGCTGGTTCTTCGATCCCTACTCCATCCACACGCCCTCGTTTTACCGCGTCGTGCCCCACGAGGGCCAGAAATACCTCTACCTCGTCATGATCGATCTCCTCTGCCGGCCGCTCGAGTGCGAGATTACCGTTCCCGGCACGAACGCCCATACGCACGCGTACCGCTCGAACCGCCTCTACTTCGAGTGCGACTATCTTCCACTGGCCGAATCGACGACGGACGACGAGCTCGCGTTGAACCAGACCATCCCGGCGACGTGGAAGGGAGAATCGGGAGAGGGGTATATGGTGCACGGCATCTGGATGGACGCGGACATCAACAAGTTCTTCTCGAAGCTCGCGCTTCCCGAGGGCAAACGGAACCACCCGTACTACCCGTTTACCTGCAAACAGCGCTGCGTCTCGATGAACGCGCTCGGCCAGGACGGCCCCGCGCTCCTGCACCGCGCGCGCGCCTTTATCGAGCCGTCGCTCGACCGCATACTCGAGGACTTGCAGTCCGCTCCCTTCTCGGAACTCATGCCGCTTTTCCGGGAGATGAAGGCGGTCGTTCCCGCCGACATACCCCGTAACTGGAAGTCCCTGAACGTCAGGGCGGAACTCAATGACCGCGAACAAAAGGAGTACCTCGTTGAACTTTAATCCCCCCCCCTTCGGGAGTCGCGCCGATATCTCGGGCCTCAAGGTAACCGTCATGGGCCTCGGTCTCAACGGCGGCGGCCTCGCGACCGCGCGCTTTTTCGCGGCCGCGGGGGCGAGCGTTACGGTTACCGACAAGAAAACGGAGAAGGAACTCGCGCCCTCGATCGAGGCGCTCGCGGACTTTCCCTCGATCCGATACGTTCTCGGCGCGCACGAGATCGAAGACTTCCGGAATGCGGACACCGTGATAAAAAACCCGGGAGTCAAGCTCGAGGGAAACGCGTATCTCGAGGCGGCGAAGTCGATCGAAACGGACGTATCGGTGTTTCTCCGGTTCACCCGCGCGCCGATTCTCGCCGTGTCGGGAAGCAAGGGAAAGTCCTCCACGGTAAGCGCGCTTCATTTCGGCCTCGTCGAACTCGGCTATCCGGCCTTTCTCGGCGGGAACATCACGGTAAGCCCGCTGACCTTCCTCGACGCCACGGACGGGACGACGCCGGTCGTGCTCGAGCTCTCGAGCTGGCAGCTTTCCGACCTCCGGGGACGGGGGCTCCTCAAGCCGCGCGTCGCGGTCCTCACCCCGATCATGGCCGACCACCAGAACTGGTACGGCGGGATGGAACCCTACGTCGCGGACAAGAAACTCATCTACGCCGATCAGGGTCCCGAGGACTTCCTACTTTGCAACAGGGACGACGAATGGGGGCCGATCTTCGCGCGCGAGACGCGCGCCGCTGTTCGCTGGTACGGAGAAGCGACCCTGCCGGCTGGACTCGACGGAGTCTGGATCGCGGAAGACGGACGGGGAATGCTCCGGGCGAACGGCGCGGAGACGGAACTCCTTCCCGCGAAGCTTTCGGTTCCCGGCCGGCACATGAAACAGAACGTCCTCAACGCGGCCTTGGCGCTCGCCCTCTACGGCGCCGAGATCGGGAAAATCGGACCCGCGCTCGCGCGGTTTACCGGAATCGAGCACCGCCTCGAGCTCTTTCACGAAGAAGGCGGCGTCAGGTGGTACAACGACTCGGCCGCGACCATTCCCGAAGCCGTCGTCGCCGCCCTCTCGTCGTTCGCGGAGCCGGTTACGCTGTTGACCGGGGGCACCGACAAAAACCTCGACTTCGCGCCGCTCGCCCGCGAGGCGAAACGCGCGAAACGGATTTGCCTCCTCGCCGGAAGCGGCACCGACAAGCTCGTTCCCCTCCTCCGCGCGGAAGGCGTCCCCTTCGAGGGACCCTATCCCGATCTCGCGAGCCTCGTCGGCGCGGCCCGATGCGCGGCAGAGTCGGGCGACGTGATTCTCTTTTCCCCGGGCGCGACGAGCTTCGGCCTCTTCCTCAACGAATTCGACCGCGGCCGGAGCTTCAAGGCAACGGTCAAAGACCAATAAAAAAACCCGCGATAACGCACGTCATCGCGGGTTCGTCGTACGCGCGGCGTTGTGAGCGCGAGCGGGCACCCAACGCTATCGCCTTACGCCTTACGTAACGCCTTACGCCTGAAAGCCGCCCAATTTCGAAAAATCGAGCGTCGCGAAATAGTCATCCTCGGTTTCCCGGCGGCGTATCTCGACGATCTTCCCGTCCTCGCGAAGGAGGAGCTCTCCCGCGCGGAGCTTGGCGTTGTAGTTGAACCCCATCGCCCGGCCGTGCGCGCCCGCGTCGTGGATGACGACGAAGTCGCCCTTCTCGATCGCGGGAAGCTGGCGCTGCACGGCGAACTTGTCGCAGTTTTCGCAAAGGGATCCGACCACGTCGTATACATGATCGTGCGGGGCGTTTTCCTTCCCGACGACGCTTACGTGATGGTACGCGCCGTACATGCCGGGGCGCATGAGGTCCGCCATGCTCGCGTCGACGCCGATATAGTCGCGGTAGATATGCTTCTCGTGAATCGCCTTCGTGACGAGCCAGCCGTAGGGCCCGGTAATGGGCCTGCCGCACTCGAAATAAATCGCGACGGGATCGAGCCCCGCGGGCGCCATGATACGGTCGTAGGCCTCGCGCATGCTGCGCGCGACGTAGTCGTAATCGACCGCCCGCTGTCCGGGCTTGTACGGGATGCCGATGCCCCCGCCCATGTTGACGAACTCGACGGCGCAGCCGGTCTTTTGCTTGATCTCGACGGCAAGCTCGAAGAGGAGAACGGCGGTTTCGACGAAGTAGTCGGGAATGAGCTCGTTCGACGCCACCATCGTATGGAGGCCGAACCGTTTCGAGCCGCGCTTCGCGGCCTCTGCGTAGGCCTCGAGGATTTGCGGACGCGTGAGGCCGTACTTGGCCTCCTCGGGTTTGCCGATGAGGGCGTTCCCCTCCTTGAGGGGCCCCGGATTGTAACGGAAGCAGATGAGCTCGGGCAGTCCGCCGATCGCCTTTTCGAGGTAGTCGATATGCGTTATGTCGTCGAGGTTGATCGTCGCGTCCTTGAGGTTCGCGTACACGTACTCGCGCTCGGGCGTCTCGTTCGAGGTGAACATGATCTTGTCGCCCGTGATGCCGGCCTTCTCCGCGAGGATGATCTCCGGAAGGCTCGAGCAGTCGGCGCCGAAGCCCTCGGCCGCGAGTATCTTGAGGATAAACGGGTTCGGGCAGGCCTTGACGGCGAAGTACTCGCGGAAGAGCGGAAAGCGCGAGGCGAACGCGCGCGTGAAACGCCTCGCGTGCTCGCGGATGCCGCGCTCGTCGTAAAGATAGAAGGGCGTCGGATACAGCGCCGCGAGCCCTTCGAGATCCTTCCGGCTCAGGGGAAAGGACTTGTCGCTCATCCGAAAAAGCCCTTCGCCTTGAGAAGCTCGGCGTTGAGGATGCCGCCGCCCGCCGCCCCGCGCACGGTGTTGTGAGAAAGGCCGACGAAGCGCACGTCGAAGAGCGGGCATTCGCGCAGGCGTCCCACGCTCACGGCCATGCCCTTGCCCTCGTTCCGGTCGCGCCTCGGCTGGGGACGGTTCGTCTCGTGCCGGACGATGATCGGCCGTTCCGGCGCGAAGGGAAGGTCAAGCTCCTGGGGAAGGCCACGGAACTCGGTCCATATCCGCTCGATCTCCTCGAGACTCGGCTTCTTCGCGCCGAACTCGAGGCTCACGCAGGCGGTGTGCCCGTCGATGACCGGCACGCGGTTACAGTGCGCGGCTACCTTGAGGCCGTCGAAGTTGACGATCTTTCCCGACTCGACCCTACCGAAGATCTTGGACGGTTCCTTCTCGGTCTTCTCTTCCTCGCCGCCGATGAACGGCACGACGTTGTCGATCATGTCGAGGCTCGGCACGCCCGGATACCCGGCTCCCGAGACGGCCTGCATGGTGGAGACGAACATGCGCTTGACCTCGTAACCCGCCTTCATGAGGGCGTACACCGGGATCATGTAACTCTGGATGGAGCAGTTCGGCTTGACGACGACGAAGCCCGAGTCCCAGCCGTGCGCCTTCTTCTGCGCGGCGATGACGTCGAGGTGATCGGCGTTGATTTCCGGGATGAGCATGGGCACGTTCTCGGTCCAGCGGTGAGCGCTCGCGTTCGAGACGACGGGGATGCCGAGCGCGGCGTACGCGTTCTCGAGGGCCTTGATCTCGTCCTTGCTGTCGAGCTCGAGGGCCGAGAAGACGAAGCGGCACTTGCCCTTGGCCTTGTCGGGAAAGTTCGCGTCCTCGATGACGAGATCGGCGATCCCCTCGGGAATATTCGCGCCGAGGAGCCACTTGTTGGCCACGACTTCGCCGTACTTCTTTCCGGCGGAACGGGGACTCGCGGCGACGTAGGCGACCTCGAACCAGGGATGGTCGCGCAAAAGATTGATATAATTCTGTCCCACGGCGCCGGTGGCGCCCAGGATTCCGACGGGGATCTTGTTACTCATAATTCCTGTACTCCGATCAGCAGAACGTATCGGCGTCCTTTCCGGGCGCCGCGAAAATACCCGCCTCGATAAAGGCGGCCTTGAGCTTGCCCTCGTTCTCCTCCAGCAGCTTGCACAGCGGCAGGCGGAGGGAACCGGCGGGAAGCCCGAACATGTTCATGGCTGCCTTTATGGGAACGGGATTCGTTTCGATAAAGGCCGCCCTGAACGCGGGAAGCAGTTTGTAATGGAGATCGCGCGCGGTCTCGAGGTCGCCGGAAAGGGCGGCCTTCGCGAGGGCGGTAACCTGCCTCGGGGCGATGTTCGAGAGGACCGAGATAACCCCGTCGCCGCCCATCGCGACGAGCGGAAGGGTCAGGGCGTCGTCTCCCGAAAGAACCGCGAAGTCGGGCTTCTTCCGCTTGATCGCCTGGATCACGTCCATCATCTGACCGATGTCGCCCGAAGCCTCCTTGACGCCCGCGATATTCGGCAATTCCGCGATGCGCGAAAGAAGCGGCGTGGAGATGTTCTTACCGGTGCGGCCCGCGATATTGTAGACGATGATCGGGATACCGACCTTCGCGCACTCGGCGAAATGCCGGTAGACGCCCTCGTCGGTCGGTTTGTTGTAATAGGGGGTGACCACGAGCGCGTAGTCTGCCCC
>JAEWMY010000024.1 GCA_023393015.1 Spirochaetota bacterium | reverse complement strand
AAGGGGGTGGCCTACGGCGCGTCCTTCACGCAGAAGGCGAGCCTCGCGAAGATATTGTCCGAGGCGAGAAACAAGGCGGCGGAGTCGCGGTACGCCGTCGTTCACGCCGCGTGTCCCGAACGCGCGGAGGCGTTCGCGGAAGAGGTCGCGTCGGCGCTCGGGAGGAAGTGCGAATACGTCATGGAAATATCTCCGATCGTCGGCATTCACGCCGGGATCGGCGCGGTCGCCCTCGCCTGGATTCCCGCGACGGATTCGGAGATTTCGGGCAAAAGTATCTCGTGATGTGCTATACTGGAGACATGCAACCGCCGCACATCGCAAAGTCGTGCAGGACTTCAGCGCGTGTCTTCTGCCTCTGGGCGTTTACCTTTGCCCTGAGCCTGCCGCTCGCGGCGCAGAAAATTCTCGTAATCCATTCGTACAACACCTCGTTTCCCTGGACCACTGCCTTTGAAGATAGTCTACGGGAACAGGCGGAGCTTCCGGGTAGCGGGCTCGAGTTGTATATCGAAAACCTCGACGTGACCCGGTTCGGCACCGTGACGGAACGCGCGGCCTTCGCCCGTTTTCTGACGACTAAGTACAAAAATGTCCCTATCGACGCCGTGATCGGCAATTCCGATCACGCGTGCTCGTTCATCGACGAGTATTTGCGTTTTCCTCCCTCCATCCCGAGGGCGTACTATACGACGAGTTACGAAAATCCCAAGCAGTGGATATTCAGCCTGTCCGCTAAATATGACCGGGTCGTCCGGGACACCTGGAGCCTTGTGGAGAAAGTAGTCCCGCGGATCGACGGAGTACTCGTCATCTCGGGGGATCCCTACTCCACGCGAACGGTCTCATCGCATATTCGCGAGCTCGCGGGCGAGGCGGGGCTGCCCGTGCGGGTACTCGAGGACTTTACCTTCGACGAACTGAAAGCGGAGATATCCGGAACTTCGCCGACGACTGCCGTTTTCTTCACTCCGGTCCTGAGGGACAAGACGGGCGCGAGCTCGATCCCGAAGAGACTTCTCGCGGAACTCGCCGAGCTGTCTCCCGCGCCCATTTTCACCTTCTGGGAAACCATGACCGGAAGCGGAACCGTAGGCGGCTACGTCATAAGCGCCCGTACGGCAGCCGTCGAGATGGTGAAGGCCATCAGAGACTATAAGGAGACGGGATCGTTCGTCAACGACTATACGGTCTCGACATGCGTGCTTGACTGGACCGAGATGGAACGTCACGGCCTGCGTACCGACCTGGTTCCGGAGGGAGCGACGATCATAAACCGGCCGGAGCCGCTGTACGTTCGGTACGCGAGAACCGTCATGCGGATTGCTAACTTCGTCTTTATCGGGTTTATCGCTGCGCTTCTCGTCGCCGTAATCCTCGTCGTACGCTCCTACGCGCGCCTCAGGGCCGTAAATCGCCAACTGCTCGTCGCGCGTAAGGAAGCCGAGGAGCTATCGCTCAGGGACTCGCTCACCGGGCTTCTCAACCGTCGCGCCTTCATGCCGCTGGTCGAATACGAATTGCAGCGGAGAAACCGGTTCGGAAGCGTCGCCTCGCTCATGGTGGCGGACATCGACCATTTCAAGCGGGTTAACGACACCTACGGGCACGACACGGGGGACGTCGTCCTGCAGGAGGTCGCGAAGGCGATACAGGGCGCGATACGGGGAACCGACACGCTTGCGCGATGGGGCGGCGAGGAGTTTATCGTCCTTCTTCCGGATACGGACGAACAGAGCGGGTTTGTCCTCGCCGAAAAAATCAGGCGGTCCGTGGCGGAACTCCGATTCCGGTCGTGCCCGTCCGTCACCATCAGCGTCGGGCTTTCCCAGCACGGGCCGAACGAGGGGTTTCTTGACTGGTTCAGGGAAACCGACGGTGCCCTTTACCGCGCGAAGGAGAGCGGACGGAACATGACCGTCACCTCGTCGGGCGTCCGGCATGACGCTGTCTCGGGGACGCCCGACCTCGAGCTTCTCTTGATGCGGATACCCTGGCGGGACGAATATCGTGTCGGGGTCGAGCACTACGACGCCCAGCACCGGACGCTTTTCAACCTCGCCAACGCTCTCGTGAACGCCGTCGTGAATGGCGCCGCGAAAGGGGAGGTTCTTTCACTGCTTCGCACGCTTTACGAAGAATCGGCCGGGCATTTCAAGGACGAAGAGGAATACCTGCAGACGCGCAAGAGCTCGTACGTCGATCGGCACATGAGGGAACACGCCTTCTTACTGGGAAACCTCGAGTCTCATATTGCCGCGTACGAGAGGGACGAGACCCCTCCGTACGCGTTGATCTCGTTCGTCTGCGCCGATCTCATCGTCAGGCATATCCTTGGCGAGGACAAGACGAGCTTTCAGGAAATCGCCTGACCCGCCGTGAACCGAGGGGACGTACCTCGCTCGGGCCGGTGTCGTCGCCTGCGGCGGGGCCGTCGGGTTTTTATCCGGAATTCGTTGTGTATCATGGCAAAAGGCGCATATTCATTCTATAATTTACGTATGCAGAGAACGCCGTTAAATATGTGGGCACGGCAGGAATGAAGCTAAGCGGAATCTGCGTCTTGATGTTCCTGCTCTTTCTTCTCGCCGCCACTAGGAGTGTTGGGGCAGAGACCATCGTGCGATACGAGTTCAGCTCGGCCGAACGGGACGCGCAACTTGAGGACATACTCTATCTTTCGATCGGCGTCAGTCTTTCGGAAGCCGGACTCTCCAGCACGAGGACGGCCGACGGGGCGCCGTACCTGCTGATCGTGTCGTATGCCTCCCGGTTTTCTTCGGCGGATATCACACTAACGCTGAAGGCGGCGGGTTTGCGCGAGCGGATACTGGCGGAAACGTCATTCAGACTCGAGATGGACTTCGATCTGGACGTAACGATCTCGAAGGCGATCGACGGTCTTCTGGAAGAATCGGGCCTCTTGTCAGCGGACGCTTCGGCTGATCAAGGCACTACGGCTATTCAGGGCTTGCTTACCGCGCCGATAAAGCGCGAGATGAGCCCCGACGAACTCCTTGCGGCGACCGCCGTGCGTTACTCCGCGTCTGTGGGACTCGGCGGCATGATCGTTGTCGGTGAACTCACCGATTATTTTACCTTCGGCGTATCGGGGGTTGCCGGCTTTTCCGCCCGAAAGCCATGGAAGGCCTGGAGCCTTTCGCTCGGAGTCCGGGTTCTTGGCATGCGACTTTTTAACGACGATGGCGTGTCGGGAGGGCCGTTGTATCTCAGCGCGATCGGTCTCGACGTCCAGGGAGGAACCGGCTACGAACGGCCGTATCGACTTTCCGCCGTCGGTTCGGGCGGGCTTGCCGTCCTGACAGTCGTCGACGGGGGAAACCTCTTGCATAAGGGCGTTCCCTACGTCGATCTCGGGGTCGCGTATCAACTACCCGTCAGTCCGTCTCTCCTGGCCGGGCTGGACGTCAGGTATTTCGTGGCATTCGACGATGACCGCGCGATGATGGGTATCGTGCCGGCATTGACCATACGAAAGGAGTTTTGACCGTGAAAATGCCTTTCATCATGCACTTATCGGTAGTCGCGCTTTCCTTTTTACTGTGGGGGTGCGACTCGTTTACGCTTGCCGAGCATTTTTCGGTCCGTTCCGATTCCCCCGCGCCGACGTTGATTCCCGAGAAGACCGTAATCCTCCGCGGCGAGACAATCGATCTCAACGTTACAGGGGGAACACCTCCGTACGCGTTTCAAAAAGAGGCGAAGGATCTCTATTCGGGAACGCAATCACTCTTTCTGGGTGCGTTCGGGGTCTCAAGTTTTACGGCCGGCTACGCGATCGGGACTATAACGCTCTCGGTAGCGGACTCCGCGGGGAGATCCTCGCGCGCCGACGTTACGGTGATTCCGCCTCCGGCGCAAAACGTATTGCTCGAGTACGATACCGTCTCCAAGAGGATCGTCCTCTCGTGGGAACACCCGGACACGACGATTCTTTCGGGTTTTCTGGTTCGATACACGTCCGACAATGTCACGTATATCGAAGTGCCCGTGAGTCAGGCGGGTACCGAATATATCTACTCGAATCCGCCGCAAAACCGCACATATAGTTTCTGCCTCTTCGCGGTCAGCGGGGCCTTTCGATCCGCACCCGTGGAGAAAAGTATTACCGTAAGCCCTTCCTGAGCTCTTCTATCGTGAAGACATAAGCGGCCTTTTGCCCCTTGAGCCATTCCTGGCGACCGTAGTCCCCGAACGAACGGTCGAGCGCGTCGAGAAGGTCGGGGTATTCCGCGCGAATCGCCGGAGAGCTGACGAGCGCGCGCAATAGGGCGCGGGTTCTGATGGACTCAAGTTGGGGCGGAGGCTCCGCGTCGATCTCGGCGATCTTTTTTTCGAGTGCACCGGCGATTACATCGATCGTTTCGCCGGAGCCTGCCCGTGACTGCGGATTGCTTCCGGCGACCGGTTCCGTCGTTGAAGGAGAGGCCTTCTCAACGCTATCCCCTGCTTTATCTTCCGCCACGAGGACTGAGAGGGGAGTCGTCGTAGCGCGTGCCGTCGCGGATTCCCTGCCGGTCGCGCGAGCGACCGAAGCTGAAGGCGTGAACGTCGGCGGGCGCGCCGACAGACGGGCGGCGAGTATCTCCGCCCGTTCGTTTTCGGCCCTTCTCAATTCGGCTTCGAGCTTGAGGAGCTCACTCGGCGAGATGTTTTGCGTCCGGGACTCATGGTATTTGGCGCGTAGCAGGGCGATTTCGCCGTCTTTTTCCCGGAGCATTTTGTCCGTTTGCTCCTTGAGTTCCTGCAGGAGATGCCACTCCGTAGTCAAAAAACGATTGTCGTTGAGTGTCTCTTTCTCGATTCCGTGGCGGTGGCGGTAAACCGCCGCGCCGAGCGTCGAGAGCGCGCATGCGAAGAGGATGGTGTTTGAAAACAAAAAAAACCGTTCTGCCTTATGTTTCTTGCTCATATTTCCGTTATCCATAATACCATGAAATCCGCCGTCGTGGTATACTTGCGGGGAATGAAGAAAAGAAATCTGTATCGCATGCGATCCAAGCTGTTTCTCCTCGTAGTACCGTTGGTCGTTACGGCGGTTGTCACGAGCGGCGTATTGTCGTCCCTGACCATAAGGGAATCCCTTCTGAAGGCCGCGAACAGGCATCTCGCGTACAAGGCTGAACAGTTACGCGACTACGTGTACAGCGAGTGGGACGTTGTAGAGAAGCTTGCCCTCGCGGAGCTGGACCGTTACCGCGAGGCGGCGGAGAAGTCTTTCGTATCCTATGCGACCTCCCTTTTACGGACGGAGTCGGAACGTGTGTATATCTTCGACACTCAAGGATCCGTTTTATACGGTCTTTCGCTTTCGCTCGCGTCAGCGGACGGAAGTACGCACGGTACGGCCCTCTCAGGCGAACTTCCCTCGCCGGGCTGGTTTTCCGGAAAGCTGTTGGGCGAGGAACGGGTGGGAGTTGTCTTTTTCTTCGAGCCGTTCGGGTGGACGTTAGCGATAACAGAGTCCAACGAGAACTTTTTTTCTGGCTTGCGCCGCATCCTGGCCGCGCAGGCGCTTACGCTCGTCGTGTCGATCGCGGTATCGATCGCCTTCATGACGGCGTACGTAAGTCATATCGTGCGTCCGGTGGAACGGCTTTCGGACACAATCGAAAACATCGCCTCGACGCACAACCTCTCTCACCGGGCACAGGTCGAGCAGGACGACGAAATCGGCTTTATCGCCGAGCGGTTCAACAACATGATAAGCACCTTGCAGGTTTATCAGGAGCAGCTGAGCAGGACGAGTCTTGCCGAGGTTCGCGCTCGGGAGAAAGCGGTGCAAAGCGAGCTCGAAACGCTGTATCTCCTCGGACGCGTCTCCGACTTTCGCGACGAGCAAACTGGCGAGCATCAAGGACGCATAAGTTCCCTGACAAGGCTTTTTTCCGAACTGCTGGGGCACGACGCCGCTCGGCAAGAATCCATTATGAACGGTTCCCGCCTGCACGATATCGGAAAAATCGCTATCCCCGACAGTGTCCTTCTCAAGCCGTCCGGGCTAACGTCCGAGGAGTACGAGACGGTAAAGGCGCATACAGTTCTTGGGTACCATCTACTGAAAGGATCCCGGAGCGAGATTCTCGCCGAGGGCGCCGTCATCGCCTACACACATCACGAACGCTGGGACGGGACCGGATATCCGCGAGCCCTTAAGGGCGAGGAGATCCCCTTGGCCGGGCGCATCGTGAGCATCGTCGACGTGTTCGACGCGTTGATATCGGAACGTCCGTACAAGAGTGCGTGGTCTACGGATCGCGCCCTCGCCTATATTCACGATCACAAGGGCACGCAATTCGATCCCGACCTGGTCGGCATTTTTATCAATAACTTCGAGCGATTCGCGGATATACTGTCGGAGTTCGATATCTAGGTAAGACGGTTCACGCGTCCGAGCGGGGAGATGTCCCGGCGTACGCCCTCCTGTCGTTTATCTGCGGCGACATGATCGTCAGGCATATCCTCGGCGAGGACAAGACGAGCTTTCAGGAAATCGCCTGACCCGCCGTGAACCGAGGGGACGTACCTCGCTCTCAGGGCGCCGGAAGGGTCGTCGCCGTCACCACCGCCGACCAGTCCGAGGAGCCCTCCTGATCGAAAGCCCGTACGCGGTACCAGTACTGCGTCCCCTCGCTCAGGCCGGTGTCGTTGAATGTCGTCTCTTCCGTGAATATCCTCAATGAGAATCCCTCGGAGGAAGACGTGACGCTCCGCTCTACGCGAAAGCCGGAATCCATTATGGCGCTTCTGGATCGGCCTCCTGCCGCGGCCCTGGCCGAGGCGTCGGTCCACGAGAGGGCAATACCGCTTGAGGATACGGCCGTCGCGGCGAGATTCGTCGGGGCGGCAAGGCCTTCCTGCCCGTCATCCGACGAGCAGGCGGTAACAAGCGCGAGAAGCGCGGCGGCCGCGAGGATCGCGATCGAGGCGCGCGCGCCCGAATGGTATGCGTTTTTCATTGCATTCTCCTTGCGGGGGAGTCCCCCCGCGCGTAAAGGTAACATCCGCGGAGAGAACGGACATCGTACGAAAGTACATATCGACAAAAAATCGGACGTTCGCAGTCCTAGAAATAGAGCCTGAGCAGGATGTTCCTGTCGTAGTTGCCGAAACCCTTTCCGAATATGTTGATCCCGCCCAAATGCTCCGCCGTTTCCTTGACCCCGATCCGTACCCGTATCGAATGGTGGTCCTGCAGTTTCAGGTCCGCGAGCCGGACTCCGGACAGCTGCACGCCGTCGACGAACGATCCCTCGTCGGTGACGCTCCATTGCTTCAAAAGACCGTATTGGGACCCTTCAAGCTTCCACCAGGAGGGGGTGAGTTTTCCGCGTTTGTCGCCGAAATCGCCGGGCGAGGTCCAGTAGCCGATCTCCACGTCGTTCACCCAGAGGGTTATGTCGGACTGAAGCTCGGGATTGGTGCCGGGAATCTCGGACGACAACTCCGCCGAAAGTTCGAGCCGTCTGACCGGCGTGCCCTTGTAGAGGCTGTTGTTCGGGAACTTGTATTCGACGAAGCCCTTCTCGAACCAGAGGAGTCCCGCCTTCATGCGCTCGGGATTGAGAAACTCGTCGGGTACGTCCAGAAAGCCGATGATCGATTCGGTAGAGCACATGCCGCACGGCGGCGAGACGTCGAATCCGGTGAAGAGGCCGATCGGCATCTCCACCTCGATGCTGTTTTTTTCGTCCTTCTTGGAGTTGGGAAACTGAAGAACGATCTCCTGATAGATACCGTGGCAGATTTTCTGGCTTCCCTTTTTCGCCTTGACGGTTTCCGTCCGTATGAGGGAAGCCTTTTCCAGAATCTGCACGTTGATGGCGACCGTGGATTGCGGTATGCCGAGAAGGCGCGACAGGTCGTTGACGTTGAGGCTTTCGTCCCGCAGGCACTGCAGAATTCGTATCCTGAGTTCCGAGCATATTCCGCGCAGTATGTCTCCGTCGTCGTTGCTGTTGATCACAAGGATGCTTTGATTGCCCATGGTCACGCTCCCGTATAGTAGTGTATATCACAAATATTGATATATTGAAAGCGAAATAAGTGATGTTATCAACCAACAAGCTAATGCTGTCTTTATTATTCAGTTTTTTAAATATCATATAAACTGATACATAACAAAAAAATTGACAGCGATTTTTTTCCGGGTTACACTACCGCACAAGAAAGAAAAGGAGGACCGAATGGTTCTAAGAAAGGGACTTGCGGGGATTCTGATTATCCTCACGATCGCGTGCGTGGCCGTTTCCTGCTCCGGTAAGGATAAAACCGCCGGCGGCAAGGTAACCATCGATTTCTGGCACCTGGACAGCAATGACTTGCACTATCCGGAATGGGAAAAGATTGCCGCTCAGTTCATGGAAAAGCATCCGAACGTCGACATCAAGATAACCGTTCTCGAGAACGAGGCCTACAAGAGCAAACTCGCCACGGTGATGCAATCGGGGAATCCCCCCGACATCTTCAGGAGTTGGGGCGGCGGGGTGATGAATTCCTTCGCCGAGTCGGGACTCCTCAAGGATATCACGAACGAATACAAGAAAAACTGGGACAGCAAGATCGGGGAAGGCGCCGTTGGCGTGTACAGCTACAAGGACAAGATCTACGGACTTCCGTATACCATGGGCGGCGTCGGCATCTGGTACAACAAGGACCTTCTCGCCAAGGTCGGCTACACGACTCCTCCCGAAACCTGGAAGGACTTCCTCGATTGCGTCAAGAAGCTCAAGGCCGCGGGAATCACACCGATCGCCCTCGGCGAGGGCGACAAGTGGCCCGGTCACTTCTGGTGGGTATACCTCGCCGTTCGGCTCGGCGGCAAGGAGGCCTTCGACAAGGCCACGATCGGAAACGGCTCGTTTGCCGACGAACCCTTCGTGAAGGCCGGCGTCCTCCTGAAGGAACTCATCGACCTGAAGCCCTTCCAGGAGGGATTCCTCGCCGCGACGTACGGCGGAGACCAGGCCGCGCTGATGGGTAACGGAAAGGCCGCGATGGAACTCATGGGCCAGTGGGCTCCCGCCGTGCAGATCGGCTCTTCCGAATCGAAGCAGGGTATCGGCGACAAGCTCGGCTTCATGTCCTTCCCCGCGGTAGAGGGCGGTAAGGGCAAGCTCTCCGACTTGATGGGTGGCGGCGACGGTCTCGTCATCGGGAAAAACGCGCCGAAGGAAGCGGTCGAGTTCCTGAAGTTCATCACGAGCATCGAGACGCAGAAATTCCTCACCACCGGACCCCTGGGAATCGTTCCCACCGCGATCGGCGCCGAAACCGCTCTGACGGACCCGAACCTCATAGCGATCAACAAGGCGGTCGGCGATGCGAGCTACTTCCAGCTCTATTACGACCAGTACCTGCCGCCCGCGACCGGCGAGGTCGTCAAGGACGTGACGCAGGGCCTGTTCGCCGAAACGATGACGCCCGAAGCGGCCGCCGCTGCGATCGACGCGTCGTACAAGGCCGAGAAGTAACGACGATACGAAGCATCGGCGGGGGACGCGAGTCCTCCGCCTTTTTGGGGGAGCGCATGACCGGTACATCGAAAAATCGCGAGACGTATGTTTTCTATCTCTTGTTGGCGCCCGCGTTTTTTCTCGTGACCGCGTTTATAGTGTATCCCGTCGTCAACACGGTTTTTTTCTCTTTTTACAACTGGAACGGTTTCGGACCGCTAAAGAAATTCATCGGTTTCGACAATTTCGTGACGCTCGTGCGGGATCCCCTGTTCTGGAACGCCCTGAAAAACAACGGGATCGTCATCGTGTTTTCCGTGTTCGTGCAGCTCCCGATCGCGTTCGCGCTCGCCATCCTTGTCAGCGGGAACCGAAGACGTCACTTGATACTCTTTCGTACCGTTTTCTTCTTGCCGTATATCCTTTCGGAGATCATCACCGGCGTGATCTGGCGCTTCATCTACCATCCGCAGTTCGGCCTTCTCAAGCAGGTTTTCGCCTTCATTCTCCCGGACTACGCGTATCAAGGCTTCCTCGCGAATCCCGAAACGGTCTTTCCCGCGATCCTCTTCGTCATCTTCTGGAAATACTTCGGGTTCCACATGATCCTGTACGTCGCGGGCCTCCAGGGAATCCCGCCCGAATACTACGAGGCCGCCCGTATCGACGGCGCGAGCCCGTTCCAGTCCTTCGTGAATATCACCATACCCTTCATGCGGTCCGCGATCCAGATGTCGCTTTTCTTCTGCATCATCGGATCCCTGCAGGTATTTGACGTTATTTGGTCGATGGGTCAGGGCGGCCCGGTGCACGCCGCCGAGACGGCCGTCGTGTACCTGTACAAGTTCGGAATCAAGTCCTCCAAGATAGGCTTCGGAAGCATGACGGCTATCGTGATATTCGCGCTCTGCCTTGTCGTGAACGTGTTCTACCAAAAATTGACGAAGAGGGATGACGAAACGTGAGAAGTTCCATCGACCGAGTATCAAAGGGTTTGACTCCCTTCAATGTCACCAAGTACGTCATGCTGTTCAGTTTCGCCCTCGTGGTCCTTTTGCCGATTTATCTCGCGATACTCGGCGGTTTCAAGTCCATGGGACAACTGAACGTCGACCCGGTCGGATGGCCGCGTCCGGCGTTCGTCGAGAACTACGCGAACATCTTCGTGAAGAGCCGCTTTTTCCTGTATTTCGGCAACTCCCTGATCGTCATGGCCGCCACCGTCGTCCTTGACGTGGTCGCCGCGGGAATGGCCGGTTTCGCGCTGAGCCGGTTCGACGTGCGGACGAAGGACGTTATCTACCAGTACTTTCTGCTCGGCCTCCTCTTTCCGATGACGCTGGCGATTCTCCCTATCTATATCCAGCTCCGAACGTTCGGTCTTCTTGACACGTACGTCGGGGTGATTCTGCCTCAAACGGCCTTTTTGCTGCCGTTCCATATTCTGATATTCAAGGGCTTCATCCGTCAGATTCCCGGCGAGCTCGAGGACGCGGTAAAGATCGACGGGTGCGGGAAGATGGGATTCCTCTTCCACGTCGTGGTACCGTTGTCGAGGCCGGCGATCGCGACGATATCGGTGCTCGCGATGGTGACGAGCTGGAACAATTTTTTCCTGCCGCTTATAATCTTCAACGACAGGGACAAGTACACCCTGCCGATGGGGAGCATGGATTTTGTCGGCCAGTATCTCGCCGACTGGAATATCATTCTCGCGTTTTTCGTCGTATGCATGGCGCCGGCGATCGCGTTTTACCTGTACGCGCAAAAACACATCGTGTCCGGTTTGTCAGCGGGCGCGGTGAAGGGCTGACGCCGCGGTCGTTCCGAGGCCGTCGCCCGGTGCGAGATAACCGGATCGAAAAGAAAAGGAAGCGATGGGAGACAGCAAGGCAACGATACGGGTCGACGGAGATTCGATCCTGACCACGGTGGACGAACGGCTGTTCGGCTCGTTCGTGGAGCACCTCGGAAGGGCCATTTACGGCGGCGTATACCAGAGCGACCACGAGAGCGCGGACGCGGACGGATTTCGCGGGGACGTGCTCGAGCTGGTTCGCGAACTGGGCGTTCCGATCATACGCTATCCCGGCGGAAATTACGTTTCCGCCTACAAGTGGGAAGACGGCGTCGGGCCGAGGGAACTGCGCCCGAAACGGATGGACCTCGCGTGGAAGGCGACCGAACCGAACACCGTCGGTCTCGACGAGTTCTGCCGCTGGGCGCGTAAGGCCGACAGCCGCGTCATGATGGCGATCAACCTCGGCACGCGCGGCATCGAAGAGGCCCGAAACCTCGTGGAGTACTGCAATCATCCCGGAGGGCTCTATTGGAGCGATCTCAGGCGCGCGCACGGCGCCGAGAAGCCCTACGATTTCCGCGTATGGTGCCTGGGCAACGAGATGGACGGACCCTGGCAAATCGGCTGCAAGACCGCCGACGAATACGGCAAGCTCGCGGCTGAGGTCGCGAAGGCGCTCAAGCTCTTCGATCCGACGCTCGACCTCGTCGCGTGCGGCAGCTCGGGTCCCGGCATGCCGACCTTCCCGCAATGGGAAGCGACGGTGCTCGACTACTGCTACGAGCACGTCGATTTCATATCCCTGCATATCTACGCACGCAAGGAAGGAGACGACCGCGCCTCCTTCCTTGCCGAGTCGGTCAAGTTCGAGAACTTCATACAGACCGTCGAGAGCACGGTTCGCTTCGTCAAGGCGAAGAAGCGGAGCCGGAAGACGGTCAAGCTTTCGGTGGACGAGTGGAACGTCTGGTACCATTCGCTGGGAGCCGAAAGCGACGATGACCTGTGGGGCGTCGGTAGGCGACTTCTCGAGGACCGTTATAACCTGGAGGACGCGCTCGTCGTCGGGTGCTTTCTCATCGTCCTCTTGCGGCATGCGGATTCCGTCAGGATGGCGTGCCTCGCGCAACTGGTGAATACCATCGCGCCCATCATGACGGAGGGCGAGGGCCGCGCCTGGCGGCAGACGATCTTCTATCCCTTCCTGCACTGTTCGCGCTACGGGCGCGGAGAGGTTCTGGTGACGCGGGTCGAATCGGAGGGTTACGAGTCGGCAGATTACGGGACGGTGCCCTATCTCGACTCTATCGGAGTCCTCAGGAGGGACGCGCGCGAGATCGCCTTCTTCTGCGTGAACCGTCACGAGACCGACGCCTTCAACCTCGAGGCTAGAATCGCGGGTTTCGAAGGCCTGTCGGTCATCGAGCATCTCGCGCTCGCGCATTCCGATCCGCTCGCGACTAACACGCGGGAAGAGCCTGACCGGGTAATCCCGCGCGCCATTGACGGCGCGACCGCGGACGGCGACCGCCTCACGGCCCGCGTACCGCCCTTCTCCTGGAATCTTATCCGGCTTTCGTTCGCGTAGTCAGGCCGCGGTCCACGCGTCCGCACGCCGACCGGCGGCAAGCCGCTTTTTTCGCGGAATGCCGCGCTACGTTCAATCGAGCGCGGCGAGTATCGCGTCGAGGATACTCTGAAAGTACCAGGTTCCCGCCGATCGATCGTAAAACCCGTACAGTTCCTCGTAGCTGCCGGATGCCGGGATACTGTGGTTTCCGTTGTCCCACAGGATCGTCAGCATGCCGTAGCTTTTCGCCTTGGTCACGTAATACGTAAACCACTCTTCCCTGTCCGACGGATTGTTCTTATTGGTGGCTCCGTACTCGCCGATTATGACGGGCATATTCATCCCGACGACGAATTTCGCGTTGAGCTGGCTCATGAAGTAATCGATATCGTTCCTGTGCGCGATCGTAAAATCGCTGACCCCCGGGTCTTCCATCGCGAATGAGTACGGCGTATACGCGTGCACGGAGAGGATGAGCTTGTCGCTCGCGGTATCCTCGGGGATCACGAACCTGCCCGACGTGGCCGCCCAGGGGGATGCGACATAGGGCGTGATCATGACGAATCTGTCAGCGTTGTTGCTTCCCGTCGCCCGGATGGCGTCGAGCGCCGCCTGTTCCATCTCGCCGATGAGAGCGGCCGCGTCGGCGAGCGCGGAATCCGAGTCCGACCAGTTCCATTCCTTCTCGTAGCCGACGAGGCGCGGCTCGTTAAGGAGTTCGAACACGAGATGTTCGTCGTAGTTCCGGAACTCGAGCGCGATCTGCTTCCATATCCGCGTTACGTAGGCGAGCGAGCGCTCCCGGTACCGCCTGTCGGGAAAATAGAAAGACTCGTCGTTGTCGTGGTGGATGTTGACGATCACGTAGAGGCCGGAGTCGATCGCGTAATCGACGACCTCCCGCACGCGGTTCATCCAGGCCGAATCGACGGTATAGGCCGCGTTTACGTGATCGTGCCAGGATACGGGAACGCGAACCGTCCTGATGCCGGAGGCGTAGAGGCCTTCCATCATCGCCTTTGTCGTTGTCGGTTGGCCCCAACACGTCTCGGCCGCGAGCCCGGACACGCCGTGCGCGTCGAGGGTATTGCCGAGATTCCATCCCGTTCCCATTCCCGCGACGAAAGCGCGCGCGCTCGCGGAGAAGTTCGCGCTTTCCGGAGCGATAGCCTCGCCCGAGTAGGTCTCCTCGGGCGGGATGTAACCCGACTCGTCGGCGATACCCCCCGACGAGCATCCGATCGAGGCGAGTCCGAGGGTAACTAATATAGTACCAAGTAATAGTATGCGTTTCATTTGTTTCTCCGATAAACATAATATATAACAAATTTCTGACAATGGCTATCGTTTACTTCGCGTATAAACCGGTGTATCATACAAGCGGGTAGGTACGTATGGCCAAGAAGAACACCAAGGTATTTTTGCTCGACACGAACGTTATCCTGCACGATTACAGCTGTATTTACCGCTTCGAGGAAAATGACATCGTCCTGCCGATTACCGTTCTCGAGGAGCTCGACAAGTTCAAGAAGGGCAACGATCTCATCAACTTTCACGCGCGGGAGTTCACCCGTCAGCTCGACCTGATCGCGGGTGACGCGATCTTCACCGAGGGGCTAAGGCTCGGGCCGAGACTCGGAAAACTCTTTATCGAGACCGGGAAACCATTTTCGAAAACGCTCGCCGAATCCTTTCCGGAACAGACGGCGGACCACAGGATCCTCGCCATAAGCGAGTACGTAGCGGCGAAGAATCCCTCCCGAAAGGTGATCCTCGTCTCGAAGGACATCAACCTTCGCATGAAGGCGAAGTCGCTCGGGCTATTGTCCGAGGACTACGAGAACGACAAGATTCGGGACGTATCCCTCATCGACCGCAACATCGAGACCATCGAGGGCCTCGAGGCCTCGCTCATCGCGCGACTGTACGAGGACAACGAGGGAATCCCCCTCGGCGAGTTCGGATTCGGGAAGGTGCCGTCGGCGAACCAGTACTACATCCTGAAGAACGGCACGGCGAGCGCCCTCGGGCACTACTCGCGGCAAACCGGCCTCATAAGCCGCGTCGAGAAAAAGCGGTGTTACGGAATCGAGCCGAGAAACGCCGAGCAGGCCTTTTCCCTCGACGCGCTCACGCGGAAGGACATCGAGCTCGTCGCGCTGTCGGGAAAGGCGGGAACCGGCAAAACCCTGCTCGCGCTCGCGGCCGCCGTCGCGCAGGAAGGGGAATACGACCAGATCCTGCTCGCGCGCCCGATCGTCCCGCTCGCCAACAGGGATATCGGATTCCTTCCCGGAGACGTCGACGAGAAAATCGGGCCGTACATGAATCCCCTGTTCGACAACCTCGCCGTCATCAAGCGGAAATTCCGCGCGACGGGCAAGGAGGTATCGCACCTCGAGGAGATGCAGAAAACGGGAAAGCTCACGATTACCCCCCTCGCGTATATCCGCGGCCGAAGTCTCTCGAATTCCTTCTTCATCGTGGACGAGGCGCAGAATCTGACGCCGCACGAGGTCAAGACGATCATCACTCGGGCGGGCGAGGGCACGAAGATGGTGTTTACCGGTGACGTACAGCAAATCGACTCGCCGTACCTCGACTCATGCTCGAACGGGTTGAGTTATCTCATCGACAAGATGAAGGGCCAGGACCTTTTCGCCCACGTGCATCTGGTGAAAAGCGAACGTAGCTATCTCGCGGAACTCGCGAGCGACCTTCTGTAGCGACCGCCTGGGACATGCGCGATTCCGGAAAAACCGAACAAACAAAAAAAGCCCCGTCCGGAAGGACGGGGCTTTTTCGCTCCGCGGCGGTGATTCGAACACCGGACCCAGTGGTTAACAGCCACTTGCTCTGCCGACTGAGCTACCGCGGAAAGAGCCTGAACGCGTCAGGCGAGTGTCACAATAGCGGAACGGCGTAAAAATGTCAAGAGAAACGGATGTCCCCGCGCGTCCCGTTTCGCGTCCCGGGCTATTGGTCTTCGGCCATCCCCGCCGCTTCACGTACGCGGAACCGGATCTCGTCCACTATGGCTCCGTATTTTTGTTCGAGCATGCGTACGCTCTTGGAATAGGCGGCCGCGAACTCGGGATCCTGGTTGATGTCCATCGGAGCGTTTTGTCCGTAACGCCTGGCGAATTCCTGTTGCTTCGCCTTCAGTTTCGGCGCGAGCTGTTGCTCGAGCGCCACGCGAAGGTTGGCCCGTTCGTCGAGGTATTGTTTCAGTATCTGCGCCACCTGGCCGAACAATTGCTGCATCCCGCGGCCGGGAAGCGCTATCTCGAGGGCGGCGCCGATGCGATCCGAGCGCGCGAGATCCCCTTCCGTGGAAGGTAGTTTTACGGCCGCGATGAGTATCGAGAGTGCGCCCTCGAGTATCATCCTCGATTGCTCGGAGCCCGTACCCGCGAGAGACTTCGCGAGGGTCTCGGGATTTTCCGTTTCCAGAAACTCGCTTGCCGCCCGTTTTCCCGCGTTCCTCAATTCCCTGTTCTCGGAGCCGGTTTTATCTCCCTCGATATGTGCTGTTTTTTCCAGGGCTATGTCTATCGCCGATCGTATCTCACCCATGGCAGTCCTCCACGTTCAGTATAGCGTAAATATACCGTTCTTTTCCGTCCACAGGCAATCGACCGCCATGTCATGACTCTCGGTGGGAATCCCTTCGAGCACGCGATCGGGACGGCAAACCCCGACGATTCTGACCTCGGCGTCCCGCGCGTCCGCCTCGGATACGAACGCCGAAAGGAACCGGTCGTAGTACCCCTTGCCCCGGCCAAGCCGGGCGCCGTCGCGGGAAAAGGCGAGTCCCGGAACGAGAATCAAAATCGGCCCTTCCGGAATCTCTCCCGGCCAAACCGGGGCTATGTCTGAAAGCGGCTCCCTGATTCCGTACGGTCCGATGTCGAAAGGGCCAGCCGTCGATGCGATGGGCGCGAAGACCATATCCCGGCCGACGATCCGGGGAACGAGGACCCGCGCGCCTCCGGTTATGCCGATGTCCAGGAGCGGCGAGACCTCGGGTTCCGGCGGGATGGCCAGATACCCGAAGACGGTAGCCGCCCGCGAGATATCCGCGAGAATTTCCGGGTGGATGGTCGGTACGGGCGTGTCGGGGGCGTTTTCTGTTTGTATACCTACCGGTAGGTATACTGACCGCGCTTTGGCGTCTTCCTCGCGGAGTTTCCGCCGCAGTTCGTCTTTCTCCAGGCTCATGTTTCCTTTTTCTCCCCGTCCAGCAACTCCCGGTACTGCTCCTTGAGGATTATGACACAGTCGGTCTGGCTCGCCCTTCCGCGGACGATATCCTCGGCGAGGGCGTGGCAATTCGGCGCTCCGCAACAGCCGCAGTCGAGCCCGGGAAGGCTATCGACTATACGCTCCATCTCTTCCATCATCGAAAGCGCCTTCTCGTAGTCGGGATCGAGAAGGAGGGCGGGGCGGGACGGGTAGGGTTCGCTTCGGTAGCTTTCGCCGACGGAGTTCCGGATGAGCGAATCGTCCAGGGTGTCGCGTCCCGGTTTGAGGGCTTCCTCCCGCTTGCGGAGGACATGGCGCGCCATTGAGGGATTCGCCGCGGTAAGGGCGCCTCCGACGCAACCGTCCGAACAGGCCATCAACTCGAGGAACGATATGTTCGAAAGCCGTCCATTTTCGGCGTCCTCGAGGATGCGGATGCACTGTTCCATGCCGTCGACCGCGATCCACGCGCCCTTTTCGTCCACGGCCGTCGCCTCGGATTCTCCTCCAGCCCGGCCCCAGGCGATCTCCCGCGGAGACGAAACGGAAACGGAGACGGAGGATTCGCATTCGAAACCCCGCGTCAGGAGCTGCAGGATCGGCAGATGCACGTCCTTCATCGCGACGACGCCGTCGATCGACGATTCTCCGCCTCCGATGGGGGCGACAGATTCGGTTATCTTTCCGGGACACGGCGAGATAAAGGTACAGTGGACCGGTTTTGCGTCCGCTTCCGCGGCGAAAGCGGCGCGGGCCAGTCGACCGGCGAGTTCCATGGGCGCTATGACCGGTACGACGTTGGCCACGAGGGAGGGAAAGCGAATTTGGATGAGTTTGATGACGGTCGGACAGCTCGAGGAGATGAGCGGTCGCGGAATATCCGGATGGCGCGACCGGTCGAGGAAGGACGCGGTCGCGCGCGCGATCGCGGGAGTAGCCGCCGCCACGGGGAACACCGCGTCGAAGCCGAGCTCGACGAGGGCCGCGTGGATGTCGGAAATCGAGAAGCGTTCGGGAAACTGGCCGTAGAGGGAAGGCGCGGGGAGGACGACGCGGAAGGATTCGGCGGAGGAGTCCAGCACCGCTTCGAGCCCGGCGCTCAGCGCCTTCTTGGCGTGATGCGGACAGCGACGGATGCAAATTCCGCAGTCTATGCACCGCTCCGCCCTTATGCGCGCCTTCCCCTCGAGAACGCGGATCGCCTCCGCCGGACAGGTCGTCACGCAGACGGTACAGCCCTTGCACGCGTCCTCGTCGAGGATAACCGAGTGATAGCGCGTCACTTGTCGTCCTTTTGCGCGCCGGGAATTCGGATGACCATCGTTACCGTCGTGCCCTCGCCGGGCGAGGTGCGTATCGAAAGCTCGTCGCTGTTTCGCCTCATGTTGGGCAATCCCATGCCCGCGCCGAAACCGAGTTCCCGCACGAGTTCGGGCGCGGTCGAATAGCCGTCCTGCATGGCGAGATCGAGATTCGCTATACCGGGTCCCGAGTCGCTCATGACGATGGTGATGGCGTGGTTCTCTATCGTAACGTCGGCGACTCCGCCTCCGGCGTGGACGACCATGTTTATCTCGGCCTCGTACATCGCGACCGCCGTCCGTTTGATGACGTCCGCGGGTACGCCGAGACGCTGGAGGGTTTTCTTTATTTCGGATGAGGCGTGTCCCGCGCGCGAGAAATCGTCGCCCGGCACGTCGTAGTGGTATCTCATCCCTCCCCTCGCGTCAGTCTATGACCCTGACTCCGCCCTGACGCACGCCGGCTTCATACAGCTTGCCGCACGCGAGAAAGAGGGGGAGCCGCGACGTGAGGAGAACGATGCCGTTGTCGCGGGCCATGTCGACCATTTCCTGGTTCGGCGCCTTGCCGCGCACGAAACAGATCGCCTGAATGTCCATGAGGATCGCGGTTCGAATGACCTGCGCGTTGATGAGCCCCGTAAGGAGCAGTACCTGGTCTTTTACGAAGGCCATGACGTCGCTCATGAGATCCGCCCCGCACGCGGACACTATCTCGACGTCATCGCGCCAAGTGTCCGCGACGGAGTCGGCCTCGAGGGCAGCCTTCACGTCGGTGATAGTCATGAAAACAGGATACCATGGTTTTCCGGCGCGCGCAACGAAAGCCGGATCGCGCGACGAAAGCCGGCAGCGCGCCGCGCGATCGGCGTTAAAGGCGAATCGCGCGTTGCCGGAGCAGCATGTCCGCGAGAACGAGGGCCGTCATCGCCTCGAGCACGGGGACTATCCTCGGGCAGAGGCAGACGTCGTGTCGGCCGTGTACCTCGATGTCGCAGTCGTTTCCGTCCAGGTCGACGGTCTTTTGCGCGATACTGATGGACGAAACGGGCTTGACCGCGGCGCGGAAGAATATGTCCGCGCCGGTAGAAAGGCCGCCCTGTATGCCGCCCGCGTTATTTGTCACGAATGAGGCTTGGCCCGTCGCGGGGTTCCGCCTGATCGGGTCGTTGTTCGTCTTCCCGGTCGCCTTGGCCACGGCGAATCCCGCGCCGAACTCGACGCCCTTGATGGCGCCGACCGAGAGGATCGCGCCGGCGAGCGCGGCGTCGAGCTTGTCGAACACCGGCTCTCCGAGGCCCGCCGGGAGGCCGCCCGAGTCCGACGTGACGCGGCAGGCGATGACGCCCCCCGCGCTGTCCCCGTCGCGTTTCAGATCGATGACGCGCTTGAGCATTTTCCTGGCGGCCTTCGCGTCGGGCGCGCGCATGGGATTGTTCTCTATCTCGGCCTCGTCGAACGACGAGCAGGCGACGCCGCAGGCCTCGGCGGTCCACGCGCGCACGGTGATGCCCTGCGTCGCGAGGATTTTTTTCGCGATCGCGCCGGCGGCCACGCGCCCGATCGTTTCGCGGCCCGAGGAACGTCCACCGCCCCGATAGTCGCGAACGCCGTATTTCATGAAGAAGGGATAATCGGCGTGACCGGGACGGAACTTGCGAACGATGTCCCCGTAATCTTCCGATTTCTGGTTCGTGTTTCGTACGACGATCGCGATGGGAGTACCGGTCGTTTTTCCCTCGAAGACGCCGGACAGTATCTCGCAGGTATCAGCTTCCTTGCGGCTCGTCATCGCGGGGTTGAGTTTGGGGTCGCGCGGAGTGCCGTCGGAGTCGGACGCGTGCGCGCCGGGTCGCCTGCGGTCAAGCTCCTTTTGGACGTCGGCCGCGTCGAGCGGCAGGCCGGCGGGGCATCCGTCCACGGTCACGCCGAGCGCGACCCCGTGGCTTTCGCCGAATGTCGTTATCCTGAAGAGCGTCCCGAAGGTGTTTCCCGCCACTTAATTACCCTTTTCCCGTTTCTTGCGCGCGTCTTCCGCCTTCCGGCTGATGCGATTCCATACGGACGAAAGCCCCATCGCCTTTTTCGCGAGCGAGAGTGTCGCCCTGGCTTCCTCGCGCATCTTGAGGGTTCCCTCGTAGATGATCTCGTCAACGAGTCCCGCCTGCGCCTCGAAGTGGGCGCGCCGCTCGCGGATGGGTTCGAGAAACGCGTTGAGCGCCAGGCCGAGCTTTTGCTTTACCTCGACGTCCCCGACCGAGCCCGTTCGGTATCGGGCTTTCAGGTCGTCGATCTCGGCCTTGTTCGGGTTGAAGGCGTCGTGGTAGATGAACACGGGGTTGCCCTCCACGGTGCCGGGTACGTCGGCGCTCGTCCGGTTGGGGTCCGTGAACATCCCGTTGACCTTCTTGCTGACGGTCTTTTCGTCGTCGGAAAGGAAGATCGCGTTGTTGAGGCTCTTGCTCATCTTCGCCTGACCGTCCGTGCCCACGAGCGAGCCGAAGTCCGAAACCATGACTTCCGGAATCGGGAAGGTTTCCCCGTACATGAAGTTGAACCGTTTGGCGATCTCGCGCGTGAGCTCGACGTGGCTCTCGTTGTCCTTGCCGACCGGCACGAGGTGGCTTCTCGGCATGAGTATGTCGGCTGCCTGAAGTACCGGATAGCCGAGGAGTCCCAGGGGCATTTCCGAGAGGTTCGCGTTTTTCGCCATGTCCTTGAGAGAGGGGATGCGGTTCATCCGCGGCACCGTTACGAGGTCCATGAAAAAGAGGTTCAACTCGGTCACCTCGGGAACGGCGGACTGGAGGTAAATAGTCGATTTTTTCGGGTCGATGCCGCAGGCGAGGTAGTCGAGTACCATCTGCCTGACGTTGTCGGCGAGTTCCTCGATGTGCTCTTTTTCTGGTTTCGTCGTAAGGGTGTGAAGATCCGCGATGATGAAAAAGCACTCGTATTCGTCCTGGAGCCTGACGCGGTTCGCGATTGATCCGACGTAGTGGCCAAGATGCAGTCGGCCGGTGGGGCGGTCGCCGGTCAGTATCCGTTTCTTTCCGTTATTGTCCATAGTAACGCAAGAATAACACCGATGGGCGCGGGGAATCAAGCTGTCGCCGGGCACCATGTCCGTTCGCCAACGTCGGACGCGGTCGTCGTCGTTTCCGGCTGCCTCGAGTCGGGAGAGTTTCGCTCATCGACGGAACCATACAACCGATACTCAGGGTATGAAGAAACGACTTTTACTCGCGGCGCTCGTGTCCTTCCTGTCGCCGCTGTTTTGCGCCGACCTGACGATCGGGCCCGACGACGTGCGAATCATACAGAGTCCCGAGGGCGGATACCATCTGTACGTACGCAAAAAGCCGGATATCGCCTCCATCCTCCTTACGGAGACGACCAAGGATCCCGCGATGAAGGAACCGAATTACGCCTATCGCGCGCTAGAGTACAACACGATCAACGGGGACGAGCGCCGTATCCTCGAGGGGTCGTTCCTCCCGTCCGAAAAGAAGATCTGGAGCCTCGTGGATTCGACGACCGAACGTGACACCCCGGTCGGCGAGGCCTTTCACATTTGGATTCCCTACGTCATAGCATACGGCTACGAGTGGTCCCGCAACGGCGAGGTGCAGGTGCTCGACGGAACCTTCGTCAATATCCGGGCGTTTACCCGCGAATACGCGGACTATACCGGTTCGTTCGTGGACAACCCCTTCAGGATACGGGTGACGCAAGTCGCAGTGCGGCGGACCGAACCGCCGACTCCCGAGATATTCATGCGGGATACCGTTGCCGCTTTCGGCGAGATGGCGGAAAAAAACCGGGGTAAAACCCTTTACGCGAAAGGCCCCGGCGAGATTGTCCCGACGATACGTTCGCTCCTGGAAGCGGGCGGGGAAAAGGGCCTTGATCTCGTGTTCGTCGTCGACGCGACGGAGAGTATGAAGGACGACATCGGTACGGTGCGCAACGAGCTCGTGCCGGCCCTCCAGGAGGCGCTTGCGGGGTATCCCGACTGGCGAGTCTCGCTCGTGCTGTACAAGGATTATGACGAGGACTTTCTCGTCAAACGGGCCATTTCCTTCACGCGCGATCTCGCGGCCTTCCGCAAGGCCCTCTGGTCGTTCCGCGTGCAGGGCGGCCGCGACATACCGGAGGCCGTATACGAAGGTCTCGACGGCGCGCTGTCGCTTCCCTGGATGCCGCTGTGGGACCGGAAGGTGATCCTGATCGGCGACGCGCCGCCGCATCCGAAACCCCGCGCCAGGATTACGAGGGAATCGGTCGAGGCAGAGGCCGCCTCCAAGGGGGTGGAGCTCAACGTGATAATCCTCCCCCACGGTGAGACGCTCTAGCCTCGGCGGGTGACATGTCGGGTAAAAAAAAAGAACCGGACAGCCGGTTCTTTTTTTCCGTCCTTATTCCTCAACGGGAACGGGCCCGCCGTGCTTGACGGGAATTTTCTTCAAGTCGTTTTTCGCGAGTACGAGGTATTCGGGGGGGAGCCCCGCTCCGCCCGTCGTCTCGTATCGGGCGATGATGGCGTCAAGGCGCGTCTTGGCGTCGGCCCAGTCCTTCCGCTTGACGCGCAGATGGGCGATCTCGAATTCCGCCGCGACGACAAGCGCGGGCGAATCGGGGAAGCGGTCGATAATAAGCTGGTAATACACCTCGGATGCCTTGTAGTTGTTTTCGTCGAAGGCGGTTTGGCCCTTTTGACTCAACTCCGCCGCGGAGGTGTCGGGAGGAATGGTTGCGGGATCGGGTACGGACGAACAGCCCGTCGCTGCGAGCAGAAGCATCGCCGCGAGCGATGCCATAACGGTATTCCGGTTCATTAAGATGGCGCTTCCTTTATTCGTAAATTTCGTCCCGGATGGGAAGATTCCGCCGCAAGTCGCTGATGAACTCGTCGGCGTCCCCCATGGGCTCGTATGCATCACAACAATCGATACTGCGTCGGGTAACAGTGAAGTACTTGTACTGTTTTTCCCCTCCGAGCTTTTTTTTCCATTTCCCCGCCGCGCAGCGCACGCGAAGATAGAATTGCCCGGTATGGTCCGCGGGCGCCGACACGAGTTTGCATTGAATGCAGTTCGCGCAGTAAATTTTCCCGGCGTCATAGGCCTCTTCGGACAGGATATCCTCTTGAAGCTCCGTTTCACCGGCGTGTGCCCGCGTCATTTTGGTGGACATGCGGATTCCCCCTTTTTTACTGGTATCATACTACCACGCAAGATACCTGCCGTCAACGTTGACCGGCTCATTGTTCCGGCTGTCGGAGCCGAATCGTTATCTCTACTCGTCTGTTTTTGGCGCGTCCTTCCCCGGTTTCGTTCGTGGCGACCGGTTTCGTGCCCCCGTACCCCGTGGAGGAGAAGCGACGTTCGTCGATGCCCCGCGCGGCAAGTTCCGCCGCTATCAACGCCGCCCGTTCGATCGACAGGGCGCGTTCCCCGTCGGGTTTGCCGACGTTCGCGGTATGACCTTCGACCACAAAGGTCGCCTCGTCCGTGGCTTGCTTGAGCGCGTTCGCGATACTGTCGAGGCGGCTTCGTTCCTCGGGCAGGATTTTGGCGCTGTCCGCGATGAACTTTATGTCGTAGATGGTCATCTTCTGGCCTTCCCAGGCGTCGGAAAAGTCCATTTTCGCCACAGGTTGCGCCTGAAGCGCTCGTTTTATCCTATTGAACGTGAAGTAATACTCGTCGTCCTTGACCGGTCCGAGCGGGATGCTCGTCAACCGGTCCGAATCGCAGAGAATCGCCACCTTACCAGCCGAAAACAGGGATCGGTTCTCGGTACTGGACATGATTTTGAGGAAATCCTGCCGGGAAACGAGCGGGTCCGTCCTGTTTATCCCGTACAGACGGCGAGCGGTGATCCTGACCGGATCGGTTCCCACCGCCCGTATGACCGCGGGGTCCTCGGGCCGGGAGGCGTACACGACGATACCGCGCGCGCGCGCTATTCCGGGTTCGACCATGTTCCGTTCGTAGAGCGCGTCCATGTCTTCGCTCCAGACGCGCGGAAAGAGGCACGGCGCGATCCGGGCGTCCACGTATTCGCCGTGGACGGGAAGGCTTCCCCGCGCGTCGATGACGATTCCGGTGTAGGGTCTGGTAGGTACCGAGTCGAGCGGCGCGCGGGGTTTCCAGGGCGTGCCGTGACGGACGAAGAGCGAGCCGAAACGGGAGAGCTCGAGGGTAACGGTCATGGAAACCCCGGCGAGGTCCTGGGACATCCAGGGCGGGGTCCATTTCCCCCCCTCAATGATCCCGTTGATCTCGGCGAGCGAGATATCCCCGCGGTCCACGTAGTGGCCGAGCCGGTTGGACGAATCGACGGGTATCGAGAACAGCGTGTCCTTGAGCCGGGCCGGCGTTTCCATTTCCAGTATCTGAAGCGCCGAGCTTCTGCCCGCCGGTAGGCGTATGCCCTCGCCGACCGCGTCGAGCGTAATGACGGAATGCACGGTTCCCCGGTTCCAGTCCGTGCCGGAAACGGCCTGAATCGACCGTTCTTCGGGGATCAGCGCCGTGGAGGCGAGCGTCGCGTATAAAAGGAGGGCCAGGACCCGTGGTGCAGTCGGTACGTTCCTCATGGTTTATAGTATCGGCACGCGGAGCTGTTTTCCCAACGGAAGGACCGAATTAACCTGGAGATTGTTGCGCTCGGCCAGGGTTTCCACCTGGATACCGTACGCGAGGGCGATCGACCAGAGGGTGTCGCCTTTCTTGACGAGGTATGACCCGGAAAAGTCGAGATCCCGCCGGTCCCGCTTGCCCGCGTAGGCGGCTACCTTCTTGATGGCCGGGATGACGACCTTGCGGCCGATCTTGAGGGCGTTCGGCCGAAGGCCGGGATTGTATTGCAGGATCATCTCGACCGAAACGCCGTAATGGAGGGAGAGCGCGTAGAGGGTATCCCCCGACTTGACCGGGTAGAGGTAGTACTCAAGGAGCATCTTGTCCGGGTCTTCCAGGACGGAGCGCACCCGCTCTTCCATGCTCGCCGGTACGCGAAAGGCGTACGTCGCGTCGGGCGGCGTGATCGAGTAGTGCAAGGCGGGATTGATCGATCGGAGGAGCTCGTGGTTTATTCCCGTTTCGCGCGAGACGACCGAGAGGTCTATCGGTCGCTTGACCGGAATCGTCGCGTAAGGACCCGTGTCGGGGGGCTCCCCCCAGTCGATGCCGTATTCGGCGCTTTTCGAGAGGATTTCCGAGATCGCGAGGAACTTCGGGACGTAATGCACGGTTTCGCGCTTGAAATAGCCCTTCGCGGACAGCTGCCAATAGTCGGACGAGCCAGCGCGTTTCACCGCCTTGCGGGTCGCGCCGAGGCCGCAGTTGTACGCGGCGAGGGCGAGTTCCCAGTTTCCGAGATCGCGGTAATTGTCGTCGAGTTTCCTGAGCGCGGCGGTCGTGGAGATCCAGGGATCGCGTCGTTCGTCCATCCATTCGCCGACGCGGATTCCGTATCCGGACACGCTGTTTCTCATGAATTGCCAGATGCCGGTCGCGCCCGAGCGCGAAACGGCGGTCGCGGAGAATCCGGATTCAATGACGGGAAGGTATACGAGGCACTCGGGAAGGCCGAGCCGCTCGATCTCGGCGAGTATGAAATCCCGGTAGGGGGCCGATCGGCGCATCACGGCGGAAAGGTAGGCGAGCCCTTCGGTGGTCGTATACTGGGCCCGGTATCGTTCGACGAGCGAAGAGCCCGGGGCTTCGATCGATAGGGCCGGGTAGGGCCGACCGGGGGCGGGCTTGGCCGGCGCGCCGTTTTCGGCCACGGTCGCGGTCGCGGTCGCGGTCGCAGACGCGGCCGCTGCCGCGCTATCCGTCGTCGGCGCGGCGGCGACCGTCGGTTCGTTTTGCGAGTCATACGTGCCGGCGAAGAGGCCCGACGCGATGAGGGCGAAAAGGAGGGGGAATATACGCCGGGCCCGCGTCTCCGCTTGATGCCGCGACATCTACATCTTCTCCCCGTAATAGATGCCGGCCCATTCCCAACGACCGTGGATGTCCGGATCGGCGGGGAAATTGACCTTTCTGAAATACAGGTACCAGACGCTTACGTACTGGTTCCATCCCGAGGTTCGCAAGTACGCCTCGTGCGGATTAGAAGACGCGTCGAGCGTCTCGTTGAAGCGTATGCGGTTCCCTCCCATGAAGTCGCGCATCTGAAAGTCGGCCTGGGAGTTATGGTCGCTCGATTCCTGTTTCCAGGACATCGCGAAGAAATTGACCTTGGCCCGATAGCGGTCAAGCCTGCGGTAATCGTAATCGCCGATGGCGGACTTGATGTTCCCGACGAGTTCGTCCAGGGTTTCGAAGGTCCAGTCCTTGGAGGAGGTGTTGTAGTCGACGAGGCGTTTCGCGTACTCGTACGCGTCGGGAACCCCGGGGATGATGACGTCGTACTGTCCGTAACCGATGAATTGCGCGTATGTTTGTATGGCGAGTTCCCATTCGCCGAGCCGTTCGTACGAGCGGGCGAGCATGAAATACGAATAGCCGAGGTCGATGCTCCCCGAAAACCTGGTAATCAGGTCTCCGTAGTATTTGACGCGCAACTCCGGCTGGTCCGTTATTTGTATCAGGTTTTTCAGCGATACGAGATGGATGGAATTCCCGTGTATCTCGAGGTCCCGGCTGCTTCCGAGTATCCTCTCGAAGTAGTATCCCGCGATTTGCGGAGCGTCCTGCTCTAGGTAGGCGTTGGCGACCATGAGTAACCAATAGGCGTTGTAGGGATCGTCCGGGTTTCGCTCGACGGTAGTCGTCAGGAAGAGGACGAGATTGCGCAGTTTTCCCTCGGCCTTGAGGTTGCCCGCGATCCGGTTGGTAAGGGCGAATCGGGTTTGCTCGTCGGTTTTGCCCCGCTCGAGCAGGCCCAGGAGCTGGCGTTGCTCCTCGCCGTAGCGGGTCAATCCGTCGACGAGATAATCCCGGGAAGCCTCGCCGCACGAGGACAGAAGAAGGATCGCGGCCAGCGAGAGCGCGGCGGAAAACGTGGCGGTAACCGCCGCGATGAGCGGGAATGCGGGCGTCGACTCGGCGAAGCGGGCGTTATTTTGCACGGTTCGGATAGTAACATGTCGATATCCGTATTGGCAAGACGGGATAAAGAGGCTACAATTAGTCGTGAGGAGCGAGTGACGATGAGCGTAAAGGATTTCCTGACCAAGATCACCCTGCGGATTTCCGTCGTCCTCCTTCCCCTCAGCGTGGGATTCATCGCCGTCGCGGTGACCCTTCTCATGCTTATGAACCTCGAGTTACCCCGCTTTACCGTCGCGATCGTCGGTTTGACCTCGGGAGCGCTTCTGTGGCACGCCGGTTCGACGATGCGGAAACGGGTACAGTTTATCTTCACGGCGACCTTTCTCTTCATGACGGGGATATTGTTCCTTTTCATCGACCTCGGCGTATGCCCCTTCGGGTTTCCGGCCGTTTGGCCCCTGTTGATGCTCTTTATCGGACTGTCCTTTATCGTGTCCGGTTTCGTCCGGTATCATCGTCTTTCGGCGATATTCATGGTTCCGGCCCTCGCCTTCGCGGCGCTCGGGTTCCTTTTCATGCTGTTCTCGACGCATGTCATTCCCGTTTCGTTCACTACCGTCGTGCTGTGGTGGGTTCCGCTGTTGTTGCTTCCGGGGTTCATCACCTTCGTGATATGGTTCGTGAGGCGTCGGGGCGCGAATGGAGAGGTATAACGGCAAAACCGCGCGTTGGATCGCGATAGCCTCCGCCGTACTGGCGCTCGGTTCGGCGTCGGCGTGCAAGTCGACTCCCGCGCCGAACATGTCGGCTCCCTCGGCCCCGACGGGAACGACCGTCCTTTCGGGCAAGACCGACGACGGGGCCGCCGTTGTCGTCGATCCAGCGGCTGCGGGCGGCGCTCGGGGAGGAACGACGCTCGCGCTTCCGACGCGCGACCAACTCAGGAAAAACTCGATCGATTCCGCCACCATGGCCTTGCTCCAGGTCGGCTCGCCCGAAAGCGTCAGGGAAGCGGTGACGCGCATCAGCTCCGATTCCCGCGGCATGACGGACAACAACCGCGTCGCCCTTGCCGTCGCGGGCGAGATCATGCGCATACTCTATCCCCTCGAGACCGTTTCCTGGCCGACACCGTCGGTTCCGGACGGCGACAATTACCTCGCCTCGATCCGCTCGGCGCGCCTCGGGGCCTACGATTATTCCGCCGGTTCGGGAGATTTCTTCTCGCTCGTCCTTCCCTCGTTCATACTCGCCGTCACCCCGATCGCCGGAGACTGGATGGCGGACGCGGACGCCGCGCTCGAGCGCGCGGCGAAGCTGAACGACAAATCGGTATTGCCCCCGTTGTTCCGGGGCATGATTGCCGAACGTTCGGGAAACGCCGCGCTCGCGCAGTCGTTTTTCAGGCGCGCCTGGGAAATCGACGGGTCGTGCTATCCCGCGGGGGTATCGCTTTCGCGCCAGCTCACCCGGTCGGGGAACGGCGAAGAGGGCTTGCGCATCGCCCGAACGCTTCTCGCGCGGTATCCCGAGTCGCTTTCCATGACCCGCCTCTGCGCGGAGGCCTCGTTCAACATCGGGCGGTGGGATGAGGCGGACCAATACGTGCTTGCCGTGCTCAAGGCCGAGCCGAACGACGCGCCGTACCTGCTGCTGCGCGCCCGCATACTCGTCGAGCGGCGCGAGTACCTCAAGGCGAACTCCCTCCTCGACGCCTTCGCGACCACGAGCCGCACGGACAAGTCGTACCTCCTTCTGAGGGCGCGCGTCTCCCGCGAGTGGAACCGGAACGCGATATCGGCCACCGCCTTCCTGCAGGAGGCGATTCGCCTGTATCCCGACGATCTCGACGTACTCCTCGCGACGGCCGAGGTGGCCTATCAGACGGGTCAGAGCGTAAACGAGAAATCGGGGCGTGACCTCGTGCTCGCCGCGCTAGCGAAGCAGGGCGACAACCGACAGGCGGTGTCCCTTCTCCTGCACGATTATATCGCCTCGCAGGACTGGCCGAACGCGGTCAAGTACGGAGAGCGTCTCGTCGCCATCGACTCCTCCTCCGTCTCCAGGATATTGATGGCCCGGGCCTATCTGGGAGCGGGCAACGCGAATCGCGCGGCCGCCATCGGAAAGAATCTGTACGCCGAGAATCCCTCCTCCGACGAGATTGTCGCCCTCTATCTGAGCGCCCTCGTAGATACCGGCGACGCGACGGGCGCCCACGCGGTTATCGCCTCGCGCCTTCCTTCGGCCTCTTCATCGCTCAAGAGCGTGCTCCATTACTACGAAAGCCGGTTCATACTCGATCCGGACAAGCGTCTTTCCGTATTGCGGTCGAGTTTGCTCGCTGATCCAAGGAATCCCCTCGCGCTGTTCGCCATGTACGAGTGGTATTTCGCGCGGAACGACTACCGGAAGGCGCAGTATTACCTCAAGCAGGTCGTAGCCCTTGAGCCGTCGAATCGGCGTTATTCGCAACTACTTTCCAATCTCGACGAATTGCTTGCCCGTTGACGGGAAACCGCGTATACTTTGACCGGTGCCCTTCGGCATGCGACGCCGCGCGCGACGGGCGCGGGCGAACGACACAAGGAGTATATATGAAGAAATACGTGTGTGATCTTTGCGGATACGAGTACGATCCGGCGGCCGGCGACCCCGACAACGGGATCAAGCCGGGAACGGCCTTCGAGGATTTGCCCGACGATTGGGTGTGTCCCGTATGCGGCGCCGGCAAGGAAAGCTTTTCCGAGGCATGAAAAAGCAACGGATAGTCGCGCGTTCCGACGCGGTAGCCGCCATAGGGTACGACGGCAACGCGGCCCTCGTTGACGGAGCGGCCCGCCGTCTCTACGAGGGACTTTCGACGGCGGAGCTCGCCGAGCGCGGTTTTTATCGCGCGGCGGCAATTTCCGCCCTCGGCTCGTCCTCGCCGGCAGATGAGCTCGCGCTCGTCGCCCGGGTGTACAACGCCCGCGCGGGTTCGTCCTATTCGCCCGAGGCCTTGCCGAGATTGTTCGGCGTGGCGAGGGTGACGGCGTCCCGAACGCTCGTATTGTAACGCGCCAAACGGGGACCCCTGACGGTCCCCGTTTCTTTTACCTTGACTGCAAAACGCCGTGTATGATACCTTGTCGAAAGACCATTTTCTTTCCAAGGAAGTATTTCTATGAGTTTTACCCCGTTTATGCAGATTGGAGCCTCTCAGGGTTCCGTATTCATGCCGATCGTGACCTTCGGCCTCGTGTTCGTGATTTTCTATCTTTTCATCATCCGGCCGCAAAATAAGAAACAGAAAGAAACCGAAAAGATGATCTCCGCCGTCAAGAAGGGCGACAAAATCGTGACGATCGGAGGTATCCACGGCGAGATCACCTCGACCAAGGAACATACCGTCATCGTGAAGGTCGACGAAGCCTGCAAGCTCGAGTTCAGCCGTTCGGCGATAGCGACGGTCGTGAACGAAAACGCGGGCGACAAGTTCGCGAAGAAAGACAAAAAGACCGCTGACGCGAAGTAACGAGCCTAAACGAGGGACGGGGCGACCGACGCCTTCCGTCCCCGCGACATATCTGGAGTTGTACTATGAGCAAACGAAGCAGATTCATACTCATCCTCGCGGTAATCGCGGTGTGTTTTGCCTTTTTATGGCCCTCGGTCAAATGGTATTACATAACGCCGAAAGAGGATCAGGCGCTCGCGCTCGGTTCCCGCGAAAAGATCAAGGATTACGCCAGGAACATGGCCGTGTCCGATCTCAAGGAACTGATGGCACAGGCGCGCGCGGAAAGCCAGGACGCCATTCCCGCCAAATACGCCGATCTCGCGAAGGAAGCGGCCAAGAACTACAAGGCGATGAAGAAGCCGGTTCCGACCGCGTGGACCGCCCGCGCGCTCCTCGCCGCCTTCCCGTCCGAGGGCGACGTTCTCGCCTTCATCGAAGAAGGCTACCGTGACCGTATCCTCGCGATGAAGAAGACCCAGGCGAACGCGGTCAAGCTCGGACTGGACCTTTCCGGCGGTATGAGCATCATCATCAAGGCCGACCTCGACGCCGCGGCCGCCGCGCAAAAGGAAGAGATCGCCGACATGGGCGTCTTCCGCGCGGAGGCGATGGCGCAGGCGCTCGATACCCTCAACAGCCGAATCGACAAGTTCGGCCTTTCCGAGCCGGTTATCAGGCAGCAGGGCGAAGACCGCATCTACGTCGAAATCCCGGGAACCGCCGACGCCGACCGCATCAACTCCATCATCATGGGCAAGGGCATGCTCGCCTTCCATATGGTGGACCAGGACGCGACGAGCGCCTTCATGGATTACTATACGAGAAACCCGACCGTCACCTTCGACGCCGAGTACAACCTCGTCAATCCGTCCATCATTCCCGCCGATACCAAGGTGCTCGGCCTTTACCGCAAGGATTCGTACGGTCTCGACGAACGCTACGGATTCCTCGTCGTGAAGAAGGAGATCGGTCTCGAGGGCAAGCACATACAGAGCGCGGAAACGAACCGCGACGACATGGGCCGCCCGACGGTAAACTTCATCCTCGACGCCGAGGGTACAAAGACATTCGCCGAGCTGACGACCAATAACGTGGACAAGACGCTCGCCATAGTTTCCGACGCCAAGATCAAGTCCTACGCCGTCATCAACGAGCCGATCAACGGAGGCTCCGTGCAGATCTCGGGATTCTCGGCCGAGGAAGCCGAAAATCTCAAGGCCGTATTGCGCACCGCCTGGCTTAACGTGCCGCTTCAGCTCGAGAACCAGCAGGTAGTCGGCGCGAGCATGGGAGAAGAAGCGATACAGCAGGGGCTCAAGGCGGTCGTCGCGGGTCTCGCGGCGGTTCTGCTCTTCATGCTCCTCTATTACCGCGGCGCGGGCGTCAACGCCTTCGTCGCGCAGGTACTCAACCTCTTCATCCTCTTCAGCGTGCTTTCCGCCCTGAACATGACGCTGTCGCTTTCGAGCATCGCCGGTATGATCCTTACGATCGGTATGGCCGTCGACGCGAACGTCGTCATCTTCGAGCGGATCAAGGACGAGCTTCGCCTCAAGAAGGGCAGGCAAGCCTCGATCGCCGCCGGTTTCGACCACGCCTTTTGGGCCATCATGGACTCGAACATAACGACCTTCATCGCCGCCGTGTTCCTGTCGCAGCTCGGAACGGGATCGATCAAGGGCTTCGCCTACAGCCTCGCGATCGGCGTCGTCTCTTCGGTATTCACCGCGCTGTTCGTTTCCAAGCTCATGTTCGACTTCGGCACCGACACGCTCAAGAGCAAAAACGTCAGCATCAGCTGGAGGATCAAGTAATGAAGCGCGTAATACCGTTCAACAGGGCGTTTCTTCCCTGTGTAATACTGAGCGTCGCGGTTATCGCGGCCGGCGTCTTCGGCTTCTTCGCGAAGGGCATCAACTACGGCATCGACTTCCAGGCCGGCTTTATCGAGAAGGTCAGGATCGCGCCGACGGCTCTTTCACTGACCTACGAGGGTAGCCAGTCGGTCACGGTCGAGCAGTCCTCGTCAGGAATCGACCTCGTCGTGACGGGCGTCGGGTCGGACAACCAAACCTACAACTTTCCCTATACCTCCTTCGCGACGGTGGGAACTTTCGCCGAGGCCGTCACGAACGTTCCCGGGGTTAGCGTCAGCGTCACCGCCCCGGCCGACACACAGCTCAAGACCGTGTTCCAGGATTCGGGCGCGCTCGCGCGGCTTTCGCAGTCCGAGTACCGTTTGCACTACGTGCCCGCGGGATCCGCGTCGGTGTCGACCGACGCGGTGCGTTCGGCCCTTGCCGGCTATCCGGCGGCTACCGTGCAGGGCGTCGGAAAGGCCGAGGATCGTATGTTTCAGATTCGCGTTCCGGACGACGGAACCGACGAGAACGCCAGTACGAACATAAAGAACGCGGTATCGTCTGCTTTGATTGAGGCCTTCGGAACCGGGAACGTCGCCGTATATACCTCCGACTTCGTCGGCTCCCGGTTTTCGTCCACGCTCGCGAGCCAATCCGCGCTCCTCGTGCTCATGACGCTCGCCCTCATCTGGGTCTACGCGACGATCCGCTTCCGTTGGGACTTCGCCATCGGCGCCATCCTCGCGATCCTCCACGACGTCCTCGTCATGATCGCCTTTATCGTCTGGACGCGGATGCAGTTCAACTCGATCACCATCGCGGCCCTCCTGACGATACTCGGGTATTCCATCAACGATACGGTCGTCATCTTCGACCGCATCCGCGAGAACATGCGCCTCCACCCGGAGCTGGGCATCACCGACATCCTGAACCTCTCGCAAAGCGAAATGCTCGGCCGTTCGGTAATCACGACGCTCACGACGATGCTCGCGGTGGTTTCCCTGTTCGTCTTCACGACCGGGGACATGAAGGACTTCGCGCTCGCGCTTCTCGTCGGCATGACGAGCGGCGTGTATTCGACCATCATGATAGCGAGCGCCTTTATCAGCTTTATCGGCCGGTTCCGCAAGGACGGCGGACGCATAACCGATAAGGTCCCGCGGGCCGCCGTGTCCGGAGAGGTCGTGTAAGGGTTTTTCCGCCGTCTCTCGAAACGGCCCGAAGGAACGGCAAGCGCCCCCGCGAACGAGTCGCGGGGGTTTTTTTTTGTGCCGCGTTCGGTTACAGTGAAAGCATGCCGCATTCGATTACCATCGTTCGGGCCGACATCATGGGGTATTGCATGGGCGTCCGGCGCGCCGTCGAGGCAACGGAGCAGGCCCTGCTCGAAAGCCCGATTCGCCCGGTATATACCTACGGCCCGCTCATCCATAACCCGCAGGCCCTCGAGCGACTCGCGGCTTCGGGCGTCGTCGTCATAGGCGAGGGCTACGAACCTGTCCCCGATGACTTTCGCGGCGCCACGGTGGTCGTTCGCGCCCACGGTATCCCGCCCGACGAGCGTCGGGAGCTCGAGAGACGGGGCGCGCGCGTCGTGGACGCTACCTGCCCGCGCGTCCTTTCGAGCCAGAAGCGGGCGCTTGTGTATCACGAACGGGGCTACTCGGTCTTTCTCGCGGGAGACCGGAATCACGGGGAAATCACCGGTATCGCTGGATTCGCGCCGGGGTGCGTCGTCCTGGAAAACCGCGCCGACGCCGACGCGCTCGAATCGTATCCCGAGCGCGCGGTGCTCATCAGCCAAACCACGATACGCGAGGGCGAATACGAGGCGATCGCCGAAACGCTTTCGGCCCGCGTTCCCGAGCTCGTCGTGCTCAATACGATCTGTCCCGCGACGATGGACCGCCAAAAGGCCCTCGAAGAACTCGCGCGCGAAGTGGACGGCATCGTGGTCGTGGGCGGAAAGAACTCGGCAAATACAGTGCGTCTCTACAAGAGCGCGCTCGCGCTGACCGGCCGCGCCTGGCTGACGGAAACGGCCGACGGCATCCCGGAAGAGGCGTTCGCGCTCGATCGCGTGGGCATAACCGCGGGAGCGTCGACGCCCGACGAGGTGATAGACGAGGTTGAACAAGCCCTGCAAAAGGGTTACTATCCACGGAAAGACCAGCCATAAAAGGATCAAGGATCGCAGCATATGAAGGCAATAGAGCTCAAGAAGGCGTATGACCCGAAGGATTTCGAGGATCGGGTGTACGGCGCGTGGGAAGAATCAGGGGCGTTCAAGCCCGCTTCCGAAACCGCGTCCCGCGAGGACGGCGGGGATCCTTTCGTCGTCGTCATCCCCCCGCCGAACGTTACCGGCGTCCTTCACATGGGCCACGGCCTCAACAACTCCCTTCAGGATATCGTCGTGCGCTACCATCGCATGCGCGGCGAGCCGACGCTCTGGGTTCCCGGCACCGATCACGCGGGAATCGCGACGCAAAACGTCGTCGAGAGGCGTCTCAAGAAAGAGGGCAAGAGCAGGCACGACCTCGGCCGCGAGGCCTTCGTCGAGGAAACCTGGAAGGTCAAGGGCGAACATCACGCGATAATCACGAACCAGCTCAGGAAGATCGGCGCGAGCGTAGACTGGTCGCGCGAGCGCTTTACGCTCGACGAGGGTTGCTCGCAGGCGGTGCGCGAGGTGTTCGTCACGCTCTACGAGCGCGGTCTCATCTACCGGGGAAACTATCTCGTCAACTGGTGCACGTCCTGCGGCACCGCGCTCGCCGACGACGAGGTCGAGCACGAAGATAAAAACGGCGCCATGTTCCATATCTGGTACGAGCTCGCCGACGGCCTTTCTCTTCCCGACGGCTCGACGCGCATAGAGATCGCGACGACGCGGCCCGAGACCCTGCTCGGAGACACGGCGGTCGCGGTGCATCCGGAAGACGAGCGCTATGCCTCGCTCGTCGGAAAAATGGTCAAGCTTCCGCTGACGGACCGGCTCATTCCGATCGTCGCGGATTCGTACGTCGACCGCGCCTTCGGCACCGGAATGGTGAAGATCACTCCCGCCCACGACCCGAACGACTGGGAGGTGGCCAAGCGGCACGACCTTCCCGTCATCAACATACTCAATCCGGACGGTACCCTGAACGGGAACGTGCCGGAACAGTACCGGGGGATGAAGGTCGCGGCCGCCCGGAAGGCCGTCATCGCCGACCTCGAATCTCTCGGCTTGTTCAAGGAAGAGAAGAAAATTACCCACGCGGTCGGCATGTGCTATCGCTGCAACACCACCGTAGAGCCGTATCTTTCTGATCAGTGGTTCGTGAAGATGCGTCCCCTCGCCGACAAGGCGCTCGCCGCCTGGAAGGCGGGCGAGATACGCTTTTATCCGCAAAAGTGGGAGAATACCTATTCGCACTGGATGGAGAACATCCGCGACTGGTGTATATCGCGCCAGCTCTGGTGGGGGCACCGGATTCCCGTATGGTACTGCGACGCGTGCGGTCACATGACCGTCTCGCGCGAGGACGCGACCGCGTGCGAAAAGTGCGGATCGACCGGGATCAGGCAGGATTCCGACGTTCTCGACACCTGGTTTTCGAGCTGGCTCTGGCCGTTCTCGACCCTCGGGTGGCCAGAAAAGACCGACGATCTCGCTAACTTCTACCCGACTACCGCGCTCGTGACGGCCTACGACATCATCTTTTTCTGGGTCTCCCGCATGGTCATGGCGGGCCTCGAGTTTACCGGAAAGGCGCCCTTCCGCGACATTTACATTCACGGCCTCGTACGCGACAAGCAGGGGCGCAAGATGTCAAAGTCCCTCGGTAACGGTATCGACCCGCTCGAGATCGTGGACGAATACGGCGCCGACGCGCTCAAGTTCACGCTCGCCTTTATGTGCGCCGCGGGTCAGGACATACCCGTCGACAAGGAATCATTCAAGCTCGGAAGCCGCTTCGCCAACAAGATATGGAACGCGTCGCGGTACATCCTGGGAAATCTCGAGGGAAGATCCATCGTCGACGCGGGACGCGCTTCCCTGAGCGAGCTCGACCGCTGGATCTACCACCGGCTCGACGCGGCGGCGGCCGTCGTGCGGTCCTCGCTCGAGGGCTATCGCTACAACGAGGGCGCGCAGGCGGTATACGAGTTCTTCTGGAACGACTTCTGCGACTGGTACGTCGAGGCGACGAAACTTTCGTTCCGCGACGGCGACGACGCCGAGAAGGATCGCGCGGTCTCCGTGCTTCTTTCGATTCTGGAGGAGTCTCTCCGTCTTCTTCATCCGTATCTTCCCTTCGTCACCGAGGAGATTTACGGCTTCCTTCCCGAAGCCTGCGCCCGCGACGCGGACTGTTCGGTCGGAGCCCTTCCTCGCGGGAAGATGCTCATAACCGCGCGGTATCCCGAGTCGCGCGAAACGAGGCGCGACGAAAGCGCCGAGTCGCGTTTTTCCGCCCTGCAGGACATCGTTCGCGCGATTCGCGCGCTCCGCGTCGAGTGCGGGATCGACCCGGCGCTCAAGGTACGCGTGGCCCTGTATGTCGAGGCCTCGAGCCCGGCGGCGGCCGCGCGTGAAAAGGAAAATATCATGCGCCTCCTCGCGGGTCTTTCGGCGGTCGATTTCCTCGACTCCCCGAAGTCGAAACCCGCCGGTTCCATCGGTACCGTCGGCAGGGGATTCGAGGCCTTCGTCGTCACCGACGGAAGCGTCGATCCCGAAACGCTCGTCGCGCGGTTCGGACGCGAGGCGGAGAAGGAACGGGCGAACGCGGACCGCGTCAGGGCGAAGCTCTCGAACCGGAATTTCGTGGCGAACGCGCCCGAAGAGGTCGTCGCCGCCGAACAGGAAAAACTCGCCGAGTCGGAACGGCGCATCGCGAAGCTCGAGGGCTACGTAAAGGACTTGCGACCGAAGTGAATACCCAGGACATGCTCGTTCTGAAAGGAATATACCTCGCGCCCTACATGCAGATAGCCACCGCGCTCATCGGCAAGCAGCGGCACGCCGGCGGGAACATGTTTCGCCATCAG
>JAEWMY010000021.1 GCA_023393015.1 Spirochaetota bacterium | reverse complement strand
CGATCGCGTGCCCTTGGTCGCGGGGACTCGGACGCGGGCCGGGCATGGCGGAGCGCGACGACCTATCGAAGACCTCGGCGACATTCCCTTCCCGTACGGTGCGGATTCGGCGGGCTCGCTCGAGGCCGAGGGGGCGGGGATTCTCGGCGATGCGACCGGTATCGCGTATTACGAGTCGAGCCGGGGGTGTCCGTTCTCGTGCGCGTACTGCCTTTCCGCCAACGACCCGCGCGTGCGGTATCTTCCCCTCGAACGGGTGCTTTCCGACCTCGATTGGTTTTTGGAAAACCGGTTTCCGCTCGTGAAGTTCACGGACCGCACGTTCAACCTCGATCCCGTGCGCTACCTCGCGATATGGAGGCATATCCGCGACCGGCACAACGGGATCACGACCTTTCACTTCGAGGTGGCGGCGGAGCATTTGACGGACGAGGCCTTTTCCGTGCTGGACTCGATGCCGGCGGGGGCCGTACAGTTCGAGATCGGCATTCAAAGCACCAACGCCGAGACGCTCCGACTCGTGGGACGGAGGTCGGACCTCGAGGCGCTCGCGCGGAATGTCAGGCGGATACCCGAGGGAGTGCACGCGCACGTCGACCTTATCGCGGGGCTTCCCGCCGAGGGCTTCGCCCGCTTCGGCGAGTCGTTCGACTTCGCGTGGGCCTTACGCGCGGGGATGCTCCAGCTCGGGTTTCTGAAAGTGCTGCCGGGCGCGCCGATGGAGAGGCTCGCGCGCGGGATGCCGGGCTACGTCTGGAGCGAGTACCCGCCGTACGAGGTGCTCGCGACTCCGGAACTTACCTTCGCCGAACTCTCGGAGCTGCACGACATCGATCGATTGGTTGATACCCTCTATAACTCGGCGCTCGCGCGGAACGCGCTTCTTTTTTTGACGCGCGACGTTTCGGCTTTCGGCCTCATCGGGGAGCTCGCGGCCTTCGCGCGTTCGTGGTTAGGCGACGGGGACGTGCAGGCGCCGCGCAAGCCCGCGACCTGGTTTGAATGCCTGGCGGATTTTATCCGCGCGGATGAAATCCGTACGGCTTTTGTCGGCGCGACACGTTCGGCGGGAGAACGCGAAGTCGCCCTTGAATGGCTTAAGTACGATTTCTTTTCGCAAGGGAAACCCGGCGCCGTGCCCGGCTGGATGACGCGGCGCTATTCGCGGGACGCGCACGACGAGGCCTTGGTCGAGCGCGGGTTATTGGATCCGGCGGAGGACGGCGGACGCGCGCCCTCGCGGAGGGTCGCGTATGCGCGAACCGAGTACGAGGAATTCCGGTTCGCGCCGGACGGCCCGGTCGAGCGGTTTTTATTCGTGTATCCCGACCGAAACCGCGGGCAAACTTCCACGGAATGCGTTAAACTGGGCTATACTTGAGACTACAGGAGCGAGCCGAATGGACGTAACGATCATCAATCCTTTTTTAACCGCGACGATAAACCTCTTTCAGAACATGTTCGCCCTCGAGGCCCAGCCGGGCACGCCGTACGTGCTCGAAGGCGAGATCAAGCACCGCTGGGAAATATCGGGACTCCTCGGCCTGACGGGAGACTATCAAGGCCTGGTCGGCTTTCGCCTGCCAAGACTGCTCGGCGACAAGATGCTCCAGAAGTCGGGCATCGTCACCAAGGGCGAGGAAGACCGCCTTGAAACCGTCTACGAGATGATCGGCGAAATGACGAACATCATCGCGGGAAACGCTTCGTCGGAAATAAAGAGCGCTACCATCGACATCTCCCCACCCGTCGTCGTACGCGGGGAGAACCACGAGATCGCCTGGCCCAAGGCCATGCCCGTAATAGCCATTCCCTTCACGACGACTTCGGGTCCGTTCGAGGTCGACGTCTGCTTCAAGCGGAAATGATGGCGAGCCGCCGACGCCGTCACGGATCGTTTCCCCGCGCGCGCGCCTTCGCGTTCGTTCTCGCGCTCGCGTCGTTCGCCGCGCTCGTTTCGTGCGCGAGAACCGAGGAAATGACCCTCGCCGAGATCGAGGCCCTGCTCGCTTCCGGGCAGAACGAGCTTCTTTCCAAAACCGCGAGGAAGCCCTGGAGGGGAGAGGCGCCCGTCGCGGGAACGCGGGGCGGCGTGTGGCTCGCCTCGGTGGACGCCGACCCGAAAAGTTTCAACCCGCTCGTCGCCGAGCGCGACGGGGCGACCGCCGCCATCGTTGCCCACATGCTGGACTCCCTCCTCGATTACGATTACGTCAAGCGCGAGTTCGTACCGAACTGCGCGTCGGCCGAGGTGCTCGTCGACGGGGAAAACGAAACGCTCTCCGTCGTCTATACCCTCCGCGACGACCTCTGGTGGACGTTCGCCGATTCCGACCGGAAGGTGAAGGTAACCTCAGACGACGTTATCTTCTGGTACGACGAGATCGAAGGCGATCCCGAATTCAGGAGTTCCGCGTACAACAGCCAGTTCGTCATGATGAAAGACGGAAGCGAGCGGCGGATCACCGTGCGGAAGATCGACGAGCTCCGCTTCGCCTTCGACTTTCCCCGCGTGGACGCGAACCCGCTGCTCGCCACGAACCGCGACTTCGGGCCGCGGTTTGTTTTCGAGCCGGCGAAACGCGCGGGCGGCGTGCAGGGCGTGTTGTCCCTGTTCAGCGTCGCCGACGATCCCAGGACGATCCCTTCGATGGGGATGTGGCATCTGGTGGAGTACACGCCGGGACAGCGGCTCGCGTTCCGGCGGAATCCCTCGTACTGGAAGCGCGATTCGGCCGGCGTTTCGATTCCCTATCCCGACCGCAAGGTCGCGCAGATCGTTTCCGAGGACAACACGCGGTATCTTCTTTTTCTGCAGGGCAAGCAGGATTCGTACACGCTCAGGCCCGAGGATCTCGAGGAGATGGTGAACCGCGAGAAGAGCGACTATACCGTGTTCGCGGCGGAAGGAGCGCTCGGCTCGCCTTTCTGGAGCTTCAACCAGAACCCGAAGAACGCGGGGACGCCGCAGTACGAATGGTTTACCAAAAAGGAATTCCGGCAGGCGATGAGTTGTCTCCTCAACCGAGACCGCGTGATCTCCCAGGTGTACAGGGGACTCGCCGAGCCGATGCTCACCTTTTTCGCGGAGGCGAATCCGTTCTACGATCCGGCAATCCGGACCGAGTACCTTTTCGACCAAGCGCGCGCCGTTTCCCTCCTTTCTTCCGTCGGCATGGAACGCGACGCGGCCGGCGTCATGCGCGACGCGCAGGGCCGGGCGGTCGTATTCGACCTCACGATACCCGCGGACAACGCCCTGTCGAACGACATCGCGTCGATCATCGCGGACGAGTGCGCGCGCGTCGGCATAACGGCCCGCCCGCGCGCGGTGGATTTCCAGAAGATGGTCGAGCAGCTTACGTCGACGTACGACTGGCAGACGATCATCATCAGCCTCGGCTCCAACTATTGGCCGACGCAGGGTTCGAACGTGTGGCCTTCGACGGGCAACCTGCACTTGTGGCACCCCCTGCAGGAAACCCCCGCGACCGAGTGGGAAGCGAGAATCGACTACCTGTACAACGAGGGAAAGTACACGATAGACCCGGAGCGCTCGCGGGCCATCTGGGACGAGTACCAGCGACTGCTTCTCGAGCAGTGCCCGCTCGTGTATCTCGTGCGTCCGCGAAGCTTCTTCGCGATCCAGAACCGGTGGAGCCTCGAGAACGTCTATTACGACAATATCGGCGGGGCGCGGCTCGACCACGTGTTCCTGGCGAATCCGGAGGCCCGGCAATGATCAAGGATTTTTTCGAGACGTTCGTTCGCGCGGTATCGCTTCCGTTCCGCGCGGCTCGACGGCGGTTTCCCCTGCTTTCGTTCGTGGTCGGGCGCTTCGTCACGATGCTCGCCCTCCTCTTCCTGCTCGGCTTCGCCGTCTTCGGCCTCATGGAGCTCGCTCCCGGCGACATCGTCGATCAGCTGGTCATCCAGCAGTTGATGACGGGCGAGCGGAACGCGGCGGACGGGGACAAGGCCCTCGACGCCGATCAGATCGCCGCTTCGCGCGCGGAACTCGGGCTCGACCGGCCGTTCTACGAGCAGTACTTCCGGTGGCTGGGCCGCGTTTCCCGCGGAGACCTCGGCGTCAGCCTGATCCACCGCGCGCCCGTGCTCTTTCTGATAGGCTCGCGCATGGCCAACTCGGTGCTTCTCAACGTGGTGTCGCTCGTGCTCATAACGGTGTTTTCGTTCGCGCTCGGGGTATGGTTTTCGGCCAAGGCCGGTACCGCGACGGACATCGCGGCGACCTTTTTCGCGCTCGTGCTTCACGCATTCCCGGGAATCCTGCTCCTTATCCTGCTCCAGCTCTTCGCCTTCGCGACCGGACTCTTTCCGGTCGTCGGCTTTCCGGGCTTTCTCTTTCGGGAGAACCCGGGGAAGTTCGTGTTCAGTTACGCGCATCACGTCTTCCTGCCCCTGCTCGCGGCCTTTCTCGGGGGCGTCGGCGGGACGATGCGCATGATCCGGGCGACCATGCTCGACCAGCTCGGCCAGCCGTACGTCACGAGCCTTCGGGCGCGGGGGATCGCCGAGCGTCGGGTGTTCTTCAACCACGCGTTCCGCAACACGCTCAACCCGTACATCACCGGCAGCGCCAACCTGCTCGCGGGCCTCTTTTCCGGTTCGCTCGTGCTCGAGATCATCTTCTCGTATCCGGGAATAGGGCGGTTGATGTACGAGGCCGTCACGCAGGAGGACATCAACCTCGTTCTCGCCAACATCATGTTCATCTCGTTTCTCGTGCTGGTCGGCATGGTACTCGCCGATATCGCCCTGGCCCTGGTCGATCCCAGGATTCGGTACGGGAGGGATTGATGAGGTTTCGCCCGTTTTTGCTGACGCGGCCGTTCGCCCTCGGATCGGTCGCCGCGCTCGTCGTCCTGTATCTCGCCATGGCCTTCGCCGAATTCGTCGCGCCGTACGCCCCGACGGCCTCGTTCCCCGGGATGACCTATCATCCGCCGAACGCGAGGATCGGCCCGTCGGGATTCACCGCGCGCGAGGCACGCGTCGTCAACGCGGTTTCCTGGAAGTACGTTTTCGTGAAAGACCTGGGGCACGACGTGCGGTTTTTCGCTAAGGGCGAACCCTATCGCCTGTTCGGGCTCATTCCCGCCGAGCGGCACCTCTTCGGAACCGGCCCCGACGGATATCCCGTGTTTCTCATGGGCGCCGACAACCTCGGGCGAGACCTCTTTTCCCGCGTCGTGCACGGTAGCCGCATATCCCTCACGATCGGTTTCATCGCGACCGCGATATCCCTCTTTCTCGCGATAGCCCTCGGCGGTTTCGCGGGGTATTTCGGCGGCGCGGCCGACTGGTCCATCATGCGCTTTTCCGAGTTCTTCATGCTGATACCCGGCCTCTACCTGATCCTCTTCCTCCGCTCGCTCCTTTCGACGAACATGGACTCGGGGCGGATGTACATGATGATTACCGTGATCCTCTCGCTCGTCGGCTGGCCCGGCTCGGCCCGCACCATCCGCGGGCTCGTGCACTCGATCAAGCGCGAGGAGTTCGTGCTGAACGCCCGGCTCGAGGGAATCCCTTCTCCCGTCATCATCTTCCGGCACATAATGCCGCAGACGGCCAGCCTCCTGATCGTCAGCGTGGCCCTGAGCGTGCCGGGTTTCATCATGAGCGAGACGACCCTCTCGTATCTCGGTCTGGGCATCGTCGATCCGGCGGTGAGCTGGGGCTCGCTCATCAAGCGGGACATCTCGACGCTGAGCAACCTTCGCAACTATCCCTGGCTCCTTTCGCCTGTGTGGATGCTTCTCGCGGTGACGCTCGCCTTCAACTTCCTCGGCGACGCGCTCCGCGATTTTTACGATCCGTATCACGCCGTCTTCCCGAAGTTTTCGCTAAAGCGGATCGCGAGGAGGCTTTCGAATGGATAGGCCCGCGTTTCTCGAGATTCGCGACCTCCGCGTTTCCTTCCCTCTTTCGAATAGCGGCACGGCGGCCTTCGTGCGCGCGGCGCGCGGCGTTTCCTTCTCGCTTTCGCGCGGGGAGATTCTCGGCGTCGTCGGCGAGAGCGGCTCGGGCAAGAGCGTGACGACCTCGGCGATACCCTCCCTCCTTCCGCCGCACGCGATCGTGTCGGGATCGGTCCTGTTCGAGGGCCGCGAACTCCTCGGCCTTTCCGGCGGGGACCTGCGCGCGTATCGCGGCAAGAGGATCGGCATGATCTTTCAGGAGCCCGGCCGTTCGTACGATCCCCTTCAAACCGTCGGGGGCGCCTTTTTCGAGACGCTCAGGAACGCCGACCCGAAGATTTCCCGTCGTGACGCGGACCGTCGCGCCGCCGGGCTTCTCGAGGACGTCGGGCTGGACGACGCGGACCGCCGCCTCGCGAACTATCCGCACCAGTTCTCGGGCGGTCAGCTCCAGCGAATCGGGATCGCGCTCGCGCTCGCGCAGGGTTGCGATCTCCTTATCGCGGACGAGCCGACGACGGCGCTCGACGTCACCATACAGGCCCAGATCGTCGCGCTCCTGAAAGGGATTCGGGACAAGCGCGGGATCGCCGTCATCTTTATCAGCCACAATATCGACCTCGTCGCGGGCGTCGCGGATCGCCTGCTCGTCATGTACGGAGGGCTCGCGATGGAATCGGGCCCGGCACGCGCCGTGCTAGAGTCGCCGGCGCATCCGTATACGCGCGCGCTCCTTGCCGCCGCCCCGAGGTTCGGCGCGCATTGCTCGGACGGCAGGCTGCTTTCGATTCCCGGACGCGTGCCCGATCCGACGCGGCACGAGCCGGGATGTCCGTTCGCGCCGCGTTGCCCGCGGGCGGTTGCCGCGTGTGCCGCCGCGATCCCGGAGATGACGCTTCTCGCCGCCGAAGCCGCGGCGGCCGACGCGGGATCGAGCCGCGAGTATCGCTGTATCCTCGAACCGGAGGCCGAAACATGAACGCGATAGAGGTCGTCGGCCTGAAAAAACGCTTTAACCTCGAAGCGGGGTTTTTCGCCCGCTTCGGAAAATTCGTGTACGCCGTCAACGACGTGTCGTTCTCCATCGGCAAGGGCGAGACCTACGGCCTCGTCGGAGAGTCTGGCTGCGGCAAGACGACGACCGCGCGCCTTCTGGTGCGGATGTACGAACCGGACGAGGGAAGGATACTCTTCGACGACGGGAAGACCGACGTCCGCGCCCTGGATCGCGCGGGGCTTCGCGCCTACCGCGAGAAGGTCAAGTACGTCTTCCAGGATCCCTCGCGTTCGCTGAATCCGAGGATGAGCGTGTTCGAGATCCTGACCGCGGCCATGCGCTGGTCGCCTTCCTGGCCGGGCAAGCGGGCCGCTCGCGAGCGCGCCGCCGCCATAATGGAAGAGGTCGGGCTTTCCGCGGGCGACCTTGACCGAAGGCCCGCCGATTTTTCCGGCGGCCAGCGCCAACGCATTTCAATCGCGCGCGGTCTCGTCATGAATCCCGACCTTCTCGTGTGCGACGAGGTCGTGTCGGCGCTCGACGTTTCGATTCAGGGACAGATTCTCAACCTGCTTCTCGACGTCCGGGAGCGTCGCGGGCTTTCGATGCTCTTCATCGCGCACGACCTGAAGGTTTCGGGCTGGTTTTGCGATCGTATCGGGGTCATGTACCGGGGAGAGATGATGGAAGAGGCTCCGGCCCGCGATCTCTATCGCGAGGCGGCGCATCCGTACACGAAGCTTCTGTATTCGAGCGTGACGGCCGACGCGGGCGGTATCGCGGGAGAGGTGGCGCGGCCCGACGCCGAGTCGTCGGGATGCGCCTTCGCCGGCCGGTGCCCGCTCGCCGCGGAGCGCTGTCGCTCCGAGCGGCCGGAATACCGGGAGGTCTCCGCGGGACACCGGGTGAGGTGCCATTTCTCCCGACGTTAGAGGCCGCAGGCGAGATGCTCGCAGAGTATCTTTGCCCCGATGGCCACGAGCATGATGCCCCCGGCGATCTCGGCGTAGCGACCGAGCGTCAGTCCCGCGCGCCTACCGATAGCGAAGCCGACCAGGCAAACCGCGAGCGTGACGGTTCCGATAACGATCGCGGGGGATACGGCGGGCTTGCCGATTACTGAAAAGCTCACGCCGACGGCGAGGGCGTCGACGCTCGTGGCGACCGCGAGAGCGAGCGTGACGCGCTTGCTCGAGAGATCCCGTTTGGCGGCTTCTTCGCCCGTAGGACACGCGTCGCCCGAAGGGTCCTCGCGAAACTCGCGTATCGCCTCGACCGCCATCTTTCCGCCCACGAAGGCGAGGATGCCGAAGGCGATCCAGTGGTCGACGGACGCGATGGTTCCCGCGAGGGTCGATCCCGCGAGCCAGCCGACGACCGGCATCAGGAATTGAAAGAATCCGAAAGCCGCCGCCGCGCGGATCATATGGCGTTTGTGGAGGATTTTAGTGCAAGCCGCCGCGGATACGGAAACCGCGAACGCGTCCATCGAAAGACCGAGGGCAACAAGCGTGAGTTCTACCATGATAGTCCTTTACGGCACTATAACACGGGCGCGGCGGGATGATAATGCCGTACCGCCGGAAAATCCCCCCGTCTTGTGGTACACTGACCCCGTCACGACGAGAAGGAGATTCGTATGAAAGGCTTTCGCGCGGGTATCATTTTTCTGGCTGTCGCTTGCGTAACGCTTGCCGGCGGGGCGTGCGCGAGGAAGTCCGGCGAAACGGCGACCCGGGTCGACTCGGGCGGCGAAGCCGAATCGGAATCCTTTACCGGCACGGTCACGTTCCTCACGGGCGAGGTAGCCGTCGGTTCGAACGGAGAGTCCAAGGCGATCGACGTGGGAGACCGCGTCGTCGAAGGGGATGTCGTGACGACGGGGGCCGACTCGACTTGCGAGATACAGTTCGGCCGTTTCGGCAGCGTTCACGTGTCCGCGGACACGAGTCTCGACGTTTCGCGTCTTTCGCGGGACGCGGGCGTGACGAAAAGCGAGCTTTTGCTCGGCGCCGGAACCGTCATTTGCAAGGTTCGCAAGCTTTCCGGCGACGACTCGTTCATAATACGCACCAGCACGCTCGTGTGCGGCGTCCGCGGGACCGTGTTTCTCGTTTCCCACGAGGAAGGCAAGAAAACCAAGGTGGCGGTCGAATCGGGACGCGTGGCGCTCGCTCCGGGTACCGCCGACCCCGCCGCCGACCCCGCCGCCTCCTCCGACACGCTTGTCGTCGAGGCGGGATTCGAAAGCGTCGTTCGCCCCGAGGGCGACGGTAAGCCCCTCGCGGAAATTGCGGCGCCCCTGCCGATCGCGGAGGATACGAAGCGCGAGTTCTCGCTCGCGCCGACCCTGGAGATCCGGGATCTGCCCGGAGACGACGGCGCCGACGGAGAAACGGGCGGCGAGGGGATATCGATATCGCTTCCCGTGTTGTACGTGACCGCCACGCCCGAGACCGCCGAGGTGTCGGTAAACGGAACCGCCGTGTCGCGCGGGAAATTCAACGCCCTGTTCAACAGGGGTGAAAGCGTGCGACTCGCCGTTCGCGAGGAGGGTTTCGAGCCTTACGAGGAAGTCTTTGTAATGGAAGGGGGAAGCGAACTTGTCAGGACGGTAGTCCTGAAGGCGTCCGGCTCGCCGTCCCCCGCGGTCTCCGCGACGGGCGGAACTGCGACGGAGAAGGCGAAGCCTTCCGTGACGGAGACCGATCCGTTCGAGACCTTCGTCGTTCCCGCCACCGGAAAGAAAATCAAATTCGCCGTCGCGGACGGTTCGGGTAAAACGCTCGTAAGCGACGAGTCCGCCGTTCTTTCGTGCCTTGACGAAAAGGGCAAGGTTGTGTGGACGGCCGATACCGGAAACGGGCCGAACGTCAACAGCGCGCCCGTTCTCGCCGGCAAGTACGCGGCGTACGCCGGAGACAAGGCGCTCGCGGTGTTCGACGCGCTTTCGGGAAAGCGACTGTGGTCGATGCCCCTTGACGCCTCGTCCTCGGCCCTGTTCGGCCGTCGTCCCGCGATCTCGGGCGCCACGCTGTTCCTCGGAACAGGATCGGGGGTATCCGCCTTTGCCGCGTCCGACGGTACGGCCGCCGGGACCGTCGCGATACCCGACGGTACCGAGACGACTCCCTCCTGTCGCGGGAGCTTCCTCTACGCGGTTTCGCGTTCGGGGGTTTTCGTCGAGATCGATATTCCCTCGCTGTCGGTCAAGCGGAAGGTTCCGACCGGCGCGGCGCAACCCGTCGCGACGAGTGTCGCCCTCGCGGGCGATCTGGCCGTGTTCGGCGACAGGAAGGGAACCGTGACCGCGGTCGACCTGAAGGATTTCGCGGTCAAATGGCAAAAAAAGCTCTCCGCGGAAAGAAGCCACGAGGTATACGCCGACATTGCCGTTTCGCGGGATATCGCCTTCGTCGTAGCGCGCGACACGCTGTACGCGCTCTCCCTCGCCAGCGGGACTTCCGTTATCGATCCGGTTTCCGGCGTGCTATCGCCGGTAGTCGCGTCATCCGGAGCGGTGTGGTGCGCCCATTCGTCAGGAAAGGTCTACGGCTTCTCGCGGACGGACGCGACGCGCGTCGGCGAGCGGCCCGTGCCGGGCGCGCTTTTCTCCGGCGTGGCCTTTAACGGCGACAGGCTCGTGGCGCCCCTTTCCGACGGTCGGGCGGCGTTTATCGCCCCGAGGTGATCATGGGATCGACACGACCGAGCCGACCCGCGGCGGGCACGGCGAGGTGACGTGCCACAGGATGGCGGTGGCGGCGCAGGCAACGTTGAGCGAATTGACTTTGCCCGTCATCGGAATCGATACCATGACGTCGACGAGTTCCTTCAGCCGGACGCTCATGCCCTTCGCCTCGTTTCCGATGACGACCGCGAGCGGACGCGCCAGTCCCGCCTCGTGAAGCGGCGTCGCGCCCGACGAATCCGTTCCGACGACCGTAAGACTGCATTTTCGCTTGAGTACCGAGAAAAGGCCCGAGAGTTCCTCGAGGGACTCCGCCTGAATGACGGGCGTGTGGAATACCGCTCCGAGGCTGGACCGGATCACCTTCGGGTCGCGCGCGTCGACTCCGTGTCCGTTGATGACGACGAGATCCGCGCCGAAGGCGTTTGCCGAGCGGATGACCGACCCGAGGTTTCCCCGGTCGCTCGGCCTGTCGAACACCAAAACGAGCGGATTGTCCGGAAGGCTGACGTCCGAAAGCGACAGACGCGGACTGGAAACGGTGATCATGAGTTCAGACGGCTCGTCCCTGTCGGCGAGCTCCGCGTACAGCCCGTTCCTGAGTTCGAGGAGGGCGGCGTCGCCGTGGCGCGCCAGAAAATCCCTGGCCCAGCCCGAAAGGCCCGAGTAATCGGCGAAGAGGATTCTCGTTACGGGACATCCCGCGCTTTCTGCCTGCTTTATCGACTCGATCCCCTCCACGAAGGACTCTGCGAGTTCCGATCTTTTCTGGCGGTTTGTCTTGAGCGCCTGAAGTACCTGAAATACGTCGTTCCGCGTCGTCAACGCCGAGCGGTCTTTTCCGCGTTCGTGCATGAGGGCAGTATACCGCGCGCGGGCCGCGATGCCAACGCGTCAGCGGCAGGCGGTTCTTGCATATACGCGGGTATCGTCGTATCCTCGACGCGGAGGGAACATGAAACGAAAAGGCGCGCGGCCGGTCGCCGCGATCATGTACGACTTCGACAAGACCCTGTGCACGCGGGACATGCAGGAATACAGCTTTATCCCCGGGTTGGGGATTTCCTCCGACGTTTTCTGGAGCGAGACCGAGCGCCTCGCGAAGGCGGGGATGGACCGCATTCTCGCGTACATGTACCTCATGCTCCGGAAGGCGCGCGAGGCGGACTTGCCCATCCGGAGGGAAAGCTTCGTTTCCCTCGGACGCGACATAGATTTTTTCCCGGGCGTCGCGAACTGGTTCGAGCGGATTACCGCGTACGGCCAGGAACGCGGGATAGACATCGAGCATTACATCATCTCCTCCGGACTCCGGGAAATCATCGAGGGCTCTTCGGTCGCGGACCGTTTCCGGCGGGTGTACGCGTGCGAATTCCATTACGACGCGAACGGGGCCGCGGACTGGCCGCTCGTTTCGGTCAACTATACGACGAAGACCCAGTTTCTCTTCCGCATCAACAAGGGCGTTCTCGACGGCACCGACGACGTTGCGCTTAACCGGTACGTTCCCGAGGAGGAACGGCCCGTTCCGTTCCGCAACATGGTGTATATCGGCGACGGCCTTACCGACGTCCCCTGCATGAAGCTCGTAAAGGCGAACGGCGGGCATTCCGTCGCCGTGTACGGCAAGGGCCTCAAGCACAAGGTAGAGGAACTCTTGCTGAACAAGCGGGTCGATTTCGTCGCGCCGGCCGACTACTCCGAAGGACACGAGCTCGACCGGCTCGTCAAGCGCATCGTCGACCGCATGGCGGTGGTGGGCGACTTGGTCGAATTCCACCTCGAGCAGGTTCGGGACTTTGCCCGGGATTCCTGACGTTCCCGGAGATACGGCTTCCGCCGGACGGTTGGACGCGGCGGGAGGCTTTATCGTCCACTGCTATCCCGACCCGCGCAGGCGTCGCGTCAACGTCCTCGGCCGTCTTTCCGACGGGCGCAGTTTCGCGGCTGCCGTTCCGTCTCCTCCCCACGAGCTCTTTGTCCGCGAGTCCGAATTTCCGAGGCTTCGCGATCTCGCGGCGGAAGCGGGCCTGGGACTTTCCTCCGCTCCCGGCGGCGTCGAGGCCTTCGACGGCTGCGCGTGCGTGGCCGTCTTGCCGCGAGACGGCGCGCGGGACTCCGCCGGATCGGTTTCGTACGAACGCGTATCGCTCGTCGCGAAGAAGGCGGGGATCGCCGTTTTCGGAGGGGACGCGCGCCCGGCGCGCGAATACCTGGTTCGCGGCGGCATCCGCGCGGGGGTGAAGCTCTCCGGGGTCTATCGATCCGGCCGGGGCGCGGACCTCGTGCTTCCCGACGCCCGCATCGAGCCCGCCCACGGGGAACGCGCGCCCCTCGTCGCGCTTTCCTTCGATATCGAGACGGAGGAGCCCTCCGGCGCGGTGCGCGTCGTGTCCCTCGTGACGTCCGGCGTCTACGGAGGGCCGGCGCCGCGCGTCCGGCGCGTCATCGCCCAGGGATCGTGGGACGACGTTCCGGCGCTCGAGGCCGCCTTCGGGAAGTCCGTCGGTGTCGGTACGGGCGGGGATCCCGGAAGGGCCTCCCTTATTGTCGTACCGAGCGAACGGGACCTTTTGTTGGCCTTTTCCGCGGCGATCCGGGAACTGGACCCCGACCTGATTACGGGGTGGAACGTCATTGATTTCGATTTTCCCCGGCTTGCCGCCGCGTTTTCGCGCAACGGCGTGCCGTTTACCCTCGGACGCTCGCTTGAGCCGGGGACGTTTTTCCCCGCCGAGCGCGGCTCCGGCGACGCCGATCGTTCCGCCGCGGTCTTTCTTCCCGGCAGGCAAGTCGTTGACGGACTCAGGCTCGTTCGGTCGGGAGGCTCTCAGCACGATTCCTACGCGCTGGACGCCGTCGCGCGCGACGTGCTGGGACGCGGCAAAACCGTTTCCTCGGAAGGGACCGACAAGCTCAAGGAACTGGACCGCCTGTATTTCGGCGATCCGGCCGCCTTGTGCCGGTATTGCCTGAACGACTCGGAGCTCGTCCTCGACATACTCGAGGCGAACGGCCTTCTCCGTCTTACCGTCGAGCGGGCTGCCCTGACCGGGGCGGGTATCGACAAGGCCTGGACAAGCGTCGCCTCGTTCGAATGCGTGTATTCCCTCGGGTTGCGGGCCCGCGGGGTGCTCGAGCCGGAAACGGATTCCTCCCGCGAGGTATCGGGAGCCGCTGGCGGGACGGTGCTCGACTCCCTTGCGGGTTTTTACCGGGACGTGGCCGTGTTCGACTTTCGCAGTCTCTATCCGTCGGTCATACGCACCTTCAACGTCGACCCGCTCGCGTACGAGCGCGCGCGACACGCGGGCGAAGGCGCGGGCGACGCCCTGTCCGGGCCGATTATCGCGCCGAACGGCGCGGCCTTCGTTCGCGACCCGGGGATCCTCCCCGAGTTGATCGGCGAGTATTTTTCCGAGCGTGTCGCCGCAATCGACAGGGGCGACGACAACGCCGCGTACGCGTACAAGATCCTGATGAACTCGTTTTACGGCGTGCTCGGTTCCCCTCGGTGCAGGTACGCGAGAACGGAGCTCGCCGGGGCGATTACCTCGTTCGGCAAGATGTGCCTGCATTTCGCGCGCGATTTCTTTTCGTCGCGGGACTTCCGCGTGCTGTACGGCGATACCGATTCCGTGTTCGTGGAGATTCCCGAGGACGCGCTCGGTTCGTGTGGGGACCTCGCCGACAGCCTCAACGGCGAGCTCGCGGCGCGGGTGTCCACGGTGTACCGGCGCGAATCGTTCCTGCGCATCCGCTTCGAGAAACTGTACCGGCGGTTCTACATCCCGCGGCTTCGTTCCGAGGACGCGGTCGGCGGGCGCGACGAGGAAAGCGGCGACGAGCGCGACGAGGATCGCGCCAACGGGCGCGAACCCGGAACGGTTCGGGGTCGCTCGAAGGGATACGCGGGTCTTCGCGTCCTGGACGACGGCTCCACCGAAGTCGAGATCAAGGGGATGGAGGCGGCGCGGAGCGACTACACGCCGTTCGCGCGCAGGGTTCAGCGGGAGCTGCTCGGCCTCCTGTTCGCGACCGAGGGCGTCGCCGGGGCCGAGGCGTATCTCAAAAGCGAGACGGGACGCCTGTACAAGGGGGAGCTTGACGGCGAGCTCGTCTTCAAGAAGAGGCTGCGGCGCGAGCCGGATTCGTATACCGCGTCCACGCCGCCGCATATAAAGGTAGCCCGATCCCTCGGATGGACGAACAGGCGGGGTACGGTGGAATACGTCATGACCGTCCGGGGTCCCGAGGCGATCTCGCTCCGGGCCTCGCCGATAGACTACGACTGGTACGTCTCGTCCCAACTCCTTCCCCTCGCGCGTTCGGCGGGGCAGGAAGCCGGGTTCGACGCGGAAGCGATCCTCGCGTCCGCGCGACCCGGGGGGCAAATCGAGTTCGGCTGGTGAGGTGCGGCTACTCCCCGTGAACGATGAGCTCCCAAAGCGAGTAGCCCCACGGAGTCCCGCGTTTGACGCCTATGAACCGGATAGCGCGCGTCGAGCGGTCGTCGAGCGGTATGTGCTCGAATCCCCCCTTGCCGGACGTCGTCTCGAACGACCGTTCCCAGGAGACGCCGTCGGTAGACGTTTCGATGGCGTATGCCACAGCGTACGCCGATTCCCACGCGAGCGTTATCCCGGAGACGGTTTTCGCCTCGCCGAGATCGACCGTCAGGCTCTCGTCGTCCGTCCATCCGCTCGCCCACCTCGTCCGGGTGTTCCCGTCGATCGCGTGGCCGGGAAGCAAGGTCTCGTTTTCCGCGGACGAAGAGGTCGCCCTGAATCCTGCCGGGGGGATGGCGTCCGCCGCGACGATTACCGTCGGGTTTATCGTCGAGCCGTAGGCCGTTCCGTTTTTCGGCGTGACGCGTGCCGATACGCGATGGCATCCGCGCTCCGGATCGCGCCAAATGGCTGAGAACGGCGGAATCGCCGATTCCGCGACCTTCTTCCCGGATGAGAAGTATTCCACGCCCGCGGTCGGGCGGTCGGAGTCGATATCCGCCCTCAGTTTTAACGACGCGACTTCGCCCGTGACGAGCTTTCCGTCCCCGCAGGTTACCGCGACGCGGCCGTCCCTCGGCGGATGGTTGTAGAAGAACTCGACGACGCGTTCCGTGGCGAACGCGGGCCACACGTGGCCGTTCGTGGCGAGACTAATATGGGCGGTGTCCGCCACGTCCCCGCGCCATAGTACGGATTCCATGCCGTCTCCCCAGTCGGAACGTTCCGCGGCCGTCGGCTCGCTCATGTCGCGTTCGTTTACGGCGCGCCAGTAGGCGAGCGAGTCTTCGACCGAGGAAAGTCCCCATTCCTCCGTGCCGGCATACGGAACCTCGGGGTCGTCCTTCGCGTGGATATGAAGGACTGACAGGGGCGGACGTCCCTCGGGCGAGGTTCCCGTCGGCATGAGCCCCGCCACGGGAGCGACCGCGGCGAACTGCCCGGGCAGGGCGACCGCGAGTTCATAGGCCTCCATGGCGCCGGCAGAATGACCGGTGAGGTATATCCGCTTCGGATCGATCGAGAACCGCGCGGAGAGTTCAAGTATCAGGGTCATGACGAACGGCGTGTCGTCGGGCGCGTCCCACCGGAACCCGACGCCGTCGGGATACGCCACTATGAAATCCAGTTCGTCGGCCGCCCGGTTGAACCCGAGCGTCTCGAGCGACTTTCCCGTTCCTCCAGCTCCATGGAGGGCGATGATGAGGGAGTACGGCCGTTCGCCGGTATACGAGGGAGGGACGTAAAGGCTTCCGCTTCGCGCCCTGCCGTACAGGTCCATGCCGAACGACCCGTTGCCGGGGGATACGAAAAACCCCCGCTCTTCCCTTTTCGTTTCGTTTCCGCACGATACGGCGACGAACGCGAAACAGGCGAACAGGACTCGCGAGACGAAAACAACACCGCGTTTTTTTACAACGTTCATGACCGATTATACATCGTCCGGGTCTCGTTGTGGTATACTTTCTGAATGAGCGATATTACCGAGGCATCGGCGCGCGCCGAAGCGGGAGCGCGTTCTCCGGGCCCCATCGACTCCATCGTCGTCTATTTTCTCGTTCTCCTCTACATCATGTACGGCGGGCTATGCTTCGAGCTTGTCGGGGACAAGTACGTGAATCTGCTCTTCCCCGTCGGGATCGCGGCCGTTCCGCTCGTATACGCGCGGACGCGGAGGCTATCGTTTCAGGAATCGTTTCCGCTTCCGAAGCCGACCCGGAGAGGGGCGTGCGGTTCCCTCCTTATGACCTTCGGTATCCTTGTCGTCGTCATCTCCCTGTCGTTTCTCGTGTCCGCGCTCTTTCCCGGATTCTCCGGCGCCGACGACTATTCCGTCACGAACGACGGGTTTCTCTACGGAGTCGTCTTCATCGCGGTGCTTCCAGCGGTTTCGGAGGAGATCCTCTGCCGCGGGTTGATTCTCGGCGGGCTCAGGGGCGCCGCCGGCAGATGGCCGGCGATCCTCCTTTGCGCCACGATGTTCGCTTTCCTGCACCTTGAGCCGTTTCGCATACCCTTCACCTTTCTGTCGGGGCTGGTCATCACCTGGGTCGCCTGGGAGACCCGCTCCGTGATCCTTCCGACGCTGATGCATTTCGTCCACAACCTCGCCCTTTTCCTCATCATGTGGATCGCGGGCACCGTGCCCGAGGGAACGGACGGTTCCGGGGACGACGTCGTGGAGGCCGTGGGGTCCTTGGCGGAAACGGCCGTGAACGAGACCGTAGACTGGTCGACAACCGCTGTCGTGATTTTTTTCTGGGCGGGAATCGCGGTTACCGCGTTTATCATCGGCAGGCAGCAGTTTCTCCCCGCCGCCGCTCCAGCTACCGACGGCGTTATCGATGACGTTGCCGATGACACCGCAGTCGCCCAAGCCGCTCCCGGCCCGACGGATCGTGTGGAGTAAAGGGTCCGCACTTTAAAACCGGGACGGTTTATGATATCCTCGGGCCATGGCATATGAAGTAACGGCGACTCGCCGTCGGCCCGGCAAATTCGAGGATCTGGTCGGTCAGGATTTCGTGGTCGCGACCTTGCAAAAATCGATCCAGGCGGGCAAGATCGCCCCCGCATACCTGTTTTCCGGTCCCAGGGGCTGCGGCAAGACGAGCTCGGCGCGCATTCTCGCCCGAGCGCTCAACTGCGAGACGGGCTCCGTCGCCACCCCGTGCGGCGCCTGCGCCGCGTGCCGGGAGATCGCCCGCGGAGCGAGCCTCGACGTCATCGAAATCGACGGCGCGTCGAATACCGGCGTGAACGACGTTCGCCAAATCAAGGACGAGGTGCGTTTCCCGCCCAATTCCTGCCGCTACAAGATTTACATAATCGACGAGGTCCACATGCTCTCCACGAGCGCCTTCAACGCCCTGCTGAAGACGATCGAGGAGCCGCCGCCCTACGTCATATTCATCTTCGCCACGACCGAGATTCACAAGGTTCCCGCGACGATTAAAAGCCGCTGTCAGCAATTCAATTTCAGGCTCGTTCCCGTCGAGACGCTCAAGACCGCGCTCGCGGAAGCCGCCGCCGAGACGGGCATTCGCGCGGACGACGAGGCCCTGTACTGGATCGCCCGCGAGGCGACCGGAAGCGTCCGCGACGCCTATACGCTCTTCGACCAGATAGCGGCTTTTTCCGACGGTCACCTTTCGTTCGACAAGATACGCGACACGCTCGGCCTCTCGGGCTTTGACCGTATCGACGCGATCGTTTCCGCGTGCGCCGCGCGCGACGCGCGGGCGGCGTTGCAGGCCCTCGACGAGGTTTTGGATTCCGGGGTTGCCGTGGAGCAACTCGCCGGCGATCTCGCGGATTATCTCCGGAACCTTCTTCTGATAAAAAGCGGCATCACGCGCGAAGCCCTTCTCGGCCGGTCGAGCGACCGCTTTTCCGCGGAAACGCTTCGGTCCTGGAGCGCTCCGCAGATCGAGCGCGCGCTGGCGCTCGTCCTGCAGCTCTACCGGGACCTCCGGTATTCGCTCGAACCGCGCTATGAACTCGAGTTGGCCGTTTCCCGGCTGTCGTGGGCGGGCGACTACGTGTCTTCCGCGGAGTTGCGCGCCTCGATAGCGCGGGCTCAGTCCCTGCTCAAGGGCGCGGCGCCGGGAGGACTTGGCGCGGCGACGGCGCCGGCGCCCGACCGGCCGCGGGAACAGGCACCCGACCGCAAGGGGTCCGGCCCTTTTCCCCAAGCGGGACGTGACGGCGGCGCCCCGGCGCCCGTCGCTTCCCGCGACGGTTCCCCCTTCGCGTCCGACGACACGTCAGGCGAAACGTCAGACGCGGTTCCCGACGAGGGACGGTCTGATGAACGGCGGGCTGATTCCGAAGGGTTCGTCGAGAACCCCTTTGCCGCGTTGAAGGAACGGATGAACGGGGGCGGGCGCGTACCCTCCGCGCGTCCGACTTCGATCCCGACTCCGAGCCCGGATCCTCGCGACGACGGAAGTTCGCCGCGGGACGCGAGTGCCCCGTCGGAAGCGAGTCCGCCGCCGGCCGCGCGACAGGAATCGCCGCCGGTTCCGCCGGCGCCTTCGGGCAAGGGTGTTACCCCTGACGAGCTGAAGGAGGCCCTCGTTACCTTCTTCCAGTCGAGCAAGAATATGCTCGCGACGGGGCTATCGCAGGCGACGGGCTGGGAAATCGTCGACGGCGTCGTGCGGCTCTTCGTCGAGAAGCCCTTTACCAGGACCTTCCTCGAACAGGACCGTGCGACGATAGGATCCGCTGCCTCGCACATACTGGGAAGCGCGGTCGGCGTCGAGGTCATCCTCGCGGAAGCCGCGGACCGGGACGAAGCCGGGGACGGCGGCCCGCCCGCGGCCGTCGAGATGGTTCGCAGCATGTTTAGGGGCTCGATAATAGAAGGTGCGTCATGAATATCAATCCGTTCGACATCCTGAAAAACGCCTCGGCGTTCCAGGAGCAATTCGCCCGCATGCAGGAGGGCCTCGCCTCGGAGACCGCGACCGGATCCTCCGGCGGCGGAATCGTTTCCGTGACGCTCAACGGGAAATTCGAGCTCGTGTCCGTTCGGCTCGATCCCGTCGCGGTGGATCCCCGCGACATCGGGATGTTGCAGGACCTGATCGTCGCCGCGCACGCGGACGCCGCCGAGCGTATAAAGGAAGCGCTGAAGGAGCGCCTTGGCCCGATGGCCGGGGGATTTCCCTCCGCATGAACGCCCTTGACGACGTCATAGAGAGTTTTTCGCGTTTGCCCGGCGTCGGAAAGAAGAGCGCCGCGAGAATCGCCCACTATCTCCTGAAATCCGACAGGTCCCTGTGCGAGCGGATCGCCCGCGACGTTTCCGTTCTGCATGACCGCATTCACCCGTGCAGGATTTGCGGCGCGTACACGGAGGAAGACCTCTGCCCCGTCTGCGAGGATCCCGGCCGCGACAGGCGTCTCATTTGCGTCGTCGAGCAACCGCAGGACGTGCAGACGATCGAGGCGGTGCGCGAGTACAACGGCCTCTTCCACGTGCTCGGCGGCGTTATAGCGCCGCTTGAGGGCGTCGGCCCCGATCAGCTGCGTCTTTCCGAACTTGTCGTGCGCGTGCGGACGGGGGGCGTCAGCGAGGTTATCCTGGCGACGAACCCGACGATAGAGGGCGACACGACCGCGCTGTATATCCAGCGGATACTCAAGGAGACTGACGTAACGGTCACGAGGCTCGCGTCCGGGCTTCCCGTGGGCGGAGACCTCGAGTACGCCGACCGGCTAACGCTCGCGCGGAGTTTCCGGGGTCGGTCCTCGTTCTGATGGAATTTTCCGCGCGCGCCGCGTCCGTCAGCTCGCGTCCTTGATCCATCGCGCGATGATCGGCTCAAGACCGTCCATTCGATATCCGAGCGAACGGGTCTTTTCGCGCGCCTCGCTGTGTTCCCATCGCTGATAGGGGTCGTTCCAGTGGGCGTAGAGGTAGTCGTAGATTATCTGCTCCGCCGAATTCTGGCGCGAGCCGAAGGGCTTGTCCTTTCCTCCCGCCTCCGCCAGCGTGGTTCGTATCGACGGACGGATGTCCCGGAAAAACAGGTCCTTGTATACCGCGTAACTCTTTCCCGTCAGTTTCCGGATCATGTCCGAAACCGAGTTCGGCGTAAACGGTCCCCGCGGGGGTTCGGGGCGGAAGGTGTTCGGAGCGGATCGTTTCGCCGTCGGGACGGCCTTTTCCGGGCGCGGCGCGAGACGGGATTTCGCTCGTTTGGACGCTGTCGCCCGCGTCCGCGATCGTACCGTACTCTTTCGGGCGCGAGTCGGAATCGGTTGCACGGGTGCCGGGGTTGCGCGCGACGTCACGGCAGGCATCGCTTCGGCGGCCGCCGGGTTCACCGCGTGTCCGCTCGCGGCGCGATACCGGGCCCATGCCGTTTGAAGATATCGATCTCCCGAGATGCTGTAATAATACCCGGTCACGACGTTCGCGAGAACGGCGTTGAGTATCTCTTCGTCCTTCCATCCGTGCGTGACCCCGTTTTTGACCGCCTGGAAGATGTCGCTGTGCCGCGTTCGGTATTTCTTGCTGTAGAGAAAAACGGCCTTCTCGAACGCCGGGTTGCCGACCGAGGCCCAGTATTTGGCGCAGTACGCGATTACCTTGTCTTCCGTCCGCGTGACGCTTTCCGGTATGGTGATGCGGTTAACTTCCTCGGGCGAGAATTCGACGCGCGACAGGTCGAATCCCGGACGCGCCGCGGCGGGAGACGTCCTGACGCGCGCCCGTTCCTTGCGGCGCTCCTCCCTCTCCCGTTTTAGTTCCTCGACCGACTCTATGGTTTCGGTGACGTACAGGCGTATGAGTTCCGCCGCGTCCCTCGCCTGCCTTTCGCGGTAACCGAGAAGCGCGGCGTATCGCGCGTAACGCTCGGTAAACGAGATCGCGACGCCGCGATCGGGCGAGATGACCGAAAGGAGCCCTTCCGCGAGCTTGATGACGGAGTACGCGTCGCCCATGTCGACGGAGTCGATGTCGCGCGTGAGAGTGTCGATGATTCCGTACGTCCGTTTGATGAGGCGCTCCGCGAGCTCCGCGAGCGAGTCCCGGTACAGTTCTCCGTAGCGTGGGTCGCGCGACCGGTAATATCTGAGCAGAAGCTCGCGGCGCGCGGGGTCGGGATATTTCCTGCTGATGCGTCCCCTGTAGAGCGCGAGGGCCTTGGCTTGCCGTCCCGTTTTCCTCAGTTCGAAATACCGTTCGATGTCTTCGTCGCCCGAGTGGCTCGTGGCGGGAAACTCTTCTTTGAGCAGGCGTAGCTGTATGTCGGTAAGGATGCGCATTGAGAATCCGTTATAGCAAAAAAAGGGGTTAATTCCCAGTACGTACCGGAAATTAACCCCTGTCCGTCCCTGTGCGGGGTGCGTTACTTGAGAAGGCTCAGGACGCTCTGGGAAGTCTGGTTGGCCTGCGCGAGCATGGCGGTTCCAGCCTGGGTGAGGATCTGATTTTTGGTAAAATCGACCATCTCCCGCGCCATGTCGGTATCGCGGATGCGCGATTCCGCGGCCTGGAGATTTTCCGCTCCGACCGCGAGGCCCTTCATGGTGTACTCAAGGCGGTTCTGATAAGCTCCGAGGTCTGCCCTCTGCTTATTCACCTTCTTCATCGCTTCGTCAATGGTTCCGATCGCTCGATTCGCACTGTCGGGGCTCGAGAGAGACATGATCTTCTCGTCCGCGACGTTTCGGACGCCAAGGGCCGCAGCCGTCATGGTGCCGATGTACACACGGGTTCTCTGATCCATGTTCGCTCCGATATGGAACCACATGGATCCCGTCACAGTGTTCTCTCCGGTTTCCCGAGCGAACCGTCCGGTAATCATGTTCATTCCGTTAAACTGCGCGTGGCTCGCGATCCTGTCGACTTCCGCAACGAGCTGCGAAACCTCGACCTGGATCTGCATGCGGTCTTCGGCGGAATAGATTCCGTTCGAGGACTGTACGCTCAGTTCGCGGATGCGCTGCAGGATGTCCTGGGTTTCCTGAAGGTAACCCTCGGTCGCCTGGATGAAGGAAATACCGTTTTGCGCGTTGGTATTCGCCTGATTCAGGCCGCGAACCTGGCTCCGCATCTTTTCTGATACGGCGAGCCCGGAAGCGTCATCTCCTGCGCGGTTGATGCGCATGCCGGATGAAAGTTTTTCCATGTTCTTCTGATTGCCCAGGTTCGTGTCTCCGAGGGTTCTCTGGGAAAACATGGCGCTCAGGTTGTGATTGATGATCATAATGCTACTCCTTTGGCTATTTTCGACGACTCATTCCTACGTCGTTCGCGGCATCCCTGCCGATCTGTCACGTGTACCGGATCCTCTGACGCAACCACCGCAGAAGACGGAGCACGGGCGCCGTCCGTCGTTTTCACGACGCGCGGCACTCATGCGTACTTCCAGTATCGGAGACCTCCAATAGCTCTTGAGGAAAAACGGAAGATTGTCGGTTTTTTTATTCGGGGACGGGAAACGCGCCGCCCGATTACTTGGGACGACGCGAACTCGGCATGCGACAGCCGGTACAGCCCAGGATGTGGACGTGCTTTCTCTTGTCTGTCCTGTCGAACATGCGCGCGATGAGATATCCCTCGGCGGGAACCGTTCCGTGGCAAACCGGGCAGGTTCTCGACAATTGCGGTTCCTTATAAGGATGACAATGGGGACAACCGAAGATATGGCATATGCGGTCTTTTTTTCCGGGAAAGACGGCGGACTTGAGCTGTTCGTCTCCCTGCATGGCCGTGCCGCAGAGCGGGCAGATTCCCTTTTCGCCGGGGATTCCCTTCCGTTGGCGTCCGGTACGGTGCTTCCAGGACGCCGACGAAAAGATGCCGTAGGCGAAGACAAACAGGGCAATGCCGATGAAAATCAGGAAAACGGTATAGAACGAACCCGGTATCATGTACGTATAATGCACCAGAATTGGCCTTGTCGCAATCGGTAAAGTGGTTTATCATTATTTTGTGTCAGTATTGTACGTGGTCGCTACCCCGATCGGGAATCTTGGGGACATTACCTTTCGTGCCCTGGAAACCCTGAAATCGGTGGACGTGATAGCGTGCGAGGACACGCGCCATACGCTGCAGCTGTTGACGCATTTCGGCATCCGAAAGCCCCTCGTTTCCTGCCGCGCGCATAACGAGGACGCCGCGGCGAGAAAGATCCTGGACGTGCTTTCCGCGGGACAGAGCGTGGCGTACGCGAGCGATGCCGGAACTCCCGCGCTGAGCGATCCGGGCGCCGTTCTCGTTCGGGCCGTACGTGAGGCGGGGCATGAGGTCGTTCCCCTGCCCGGGGCATCGGCCTTCGCGACCTTGTTGAGCGTGTCCGGCGGGATCGACAAGACCGTGATATTCGAGGGGTTTTTATCCCCCAGACCGGGGAGACGGCGTTCGCGGGTTCGCGAGTTGATGGAAAGCGGGTACGCGACGGTTTTGTACGAGTCGCCTTTTCGGGTAGTCAAGCTTTTGACGGATATTGCCGAAATTGACGGTGAGCGGCATGTGGTCGTGGGGAGGGAGCTGACGAAGCTCCATGAGGAGATTGTCGCCGGGAAGGCGTCGGAGATATGCGCCGATTTCGCGTCGAGGGATCGGGTTTTGGGCGAGTTTTCCGTGTATGTTTCCGGAAAAAAACGCTCAATATCCGGGGAAGATTGACCGATATAGAAGGTGAAGGCAGGAACGTATGATGATTGACCGCTTGGGGGGGATTGATCCCCTGAAGAACCTACAGAATACCCATAAAGCCCATCGCTCGGGAGCGTCCGGACAGCCTGATTCCATCTCCGTTTCGGCGGAGGCGAAGGGTCTTTCCGAGGTCTATAACGCCATCGAGGTTGCAGCCGCGGCCCCCGACGTGCGCGCGGACCGTGTCGCCGAGGTTATGGAAAAGATGAAAAACCCGTCCTATATCAACGACTCGGTGGTCGACATGGTGGCCAACCGCATAATGGACGCATACGGACTGTAATGTCGCAGGGCATTCCCTGATTCCCTCGGGAAGAAGGGCGAAAGAAAGGCGGACCCGAGGGGTTTCCGCCTTTTTTTTTACCCGAATGATGCTACAGTTATGAATCGTCGAAACGAGAGGTGCCTATGTCCGACTTCGTATTTAAAATTTCCCCCAATATCATCCTCGGGCCGTATACCATGGCTCGTCTGGGACAGGTTGCCGCGAACTGGGGAACCAAGTATATGCTGATAGCGGATCCTATCCTGAAGGAATTCGGCCTGATAGAAAAGGCCGTAGCGGCGTTGGAAGAGAAGGGTATCTCCGTATTCGTTTTCGACGATATCCCCTCGGCCGCGACCTCCGCGACCCTCGAACAGGCTCTGTCGCTCGCGCGCGGCGCCCACGTGCACGGGGTCATTTCCTTCGGCGGCCTGAAAACCGCCTCGTTGGCCCGCGCCGTGGCCGCGCTCTTCAACGAAAATCACGAGGTTTACGAGTATCTCGCGGGAACCCAACCCTATTCGGGGGCGCTTCCCTTCATAGAGGTTCCGTCAACGTGTCGGGACGCGTTCGTCTTCATGGATCGAACGCCGGTGGTTGACGCGCGAAACCGCCAAATCAGGCTGATGAAGACCCAAAACGCCGTTTGCAAGGCGGTAATCGTCGATCCGAACCTGTATATGCACATGTCCCCCAATACGGCCGCTTCCATGATCTTTCACGCGATCTCGCTCGCCGTCGAGGGATACGTCTCGACAAAGTCGAATTTTTTCTCGGAGACCATCCTCGGCAAATCCATCGAGATGCTCCTTCTCGCCCTCGACCCGGAGCAAAGCAAGCTCGTGGGAACGCCGCAGGAGATGCTCGTGGCGCAGGGCGGATGCATGGCCTCGATGGGCGTCGCGGCGAGTTCCCCGGGCGTCGCCACGGCGATTTCCCTCGCGTGCAACGCGCGCTACAAGACCTCGACCTCGCTCGTGTGCGCGGTTCTCTTGCCGTACGTCATGGAGGACGCCGCGCGCGCCAAGGTTGACCGGATCGTGACGATAGGCAAGATGCTCGGCGTTTCCTCCGCGGGCCTTTCGGGAAGCGACGTCGCGCGCGCCGCGATCGACGACATCCGCCGCAGGCTCGCGCTCGCCGGGCTTCCGACGCGCCTAAAAGACCTCGGTCTTTCCATCGATCAGCTCGTACCCGCCGCCGAGGACGCCGCCGCGCTCGACATCATGAATTACATCCCGCGCGCGATGTCGAGCGACGACCTTTTTGACCTGATCAAACAGGCGTACTGAGACGCCGCATGATTCCCCTCATCAAACTCGAGCGAATCCCGCCGGGGCAACGGCGGAGAAAGATCGCGCTGTTGCTGGCCTCGATGGAACGAACCCTTGCCGAAGACCGTCCCGTCGATGACGTCCGTCCCGAATACCTTCTCGCCGTCGCGGCGCTCGCGGCGAAGGATCCGAAGGCAGCGCCGTCCGCCTTTACCGCGGAAGACCGGGCGTTGCTCGAGCCCGCAGCGGGCGGCCCGCGCGCCGAGTTCCCCCGCGATCGCGAATCGCTTCGTCGGCTCGCGAATCACGCGCGCCACTCCCTGCTATCGGCCACCGGGCTTCTGCCGGCGGAATGGGACCTGATTCTCCCGAACGCGGGCACGGGAGCCGTTTCGGGCGTCGTTGCCGACGTCGAACGTCCCCATTTTCCCGGCGTCTGCGTGTACGCGGAAGACATCAGGTCGCCATTTAACGTCGGCTCGATCTTTCGCACGGCGGAGGCCTTCGGCGCCGAACGCGTGTACGTCTCTCCCGGGTGCGCGCCACCCGACCACCCGCGCTCGATCAGGTCGGCGATGGGCTGCGTCGGTTATCTTCCCTGGGAACGTCTCGCGCTCGACGACCTTCCGTCGGACGCCGAGGTGTTCGCGCTCGAGACCGGAGGGACGCCGATCGACGAATTCGACTTTCCCGAGCGAGGGATCGTCATTCTCGGATCGGAGGAATTGGGAATCAGCCCTGAAGGGCTCGCGAGGGCGAAGCGCGGACGCGTCACGATACCGATGCGCGGACTCAAGGCGTCGATAAACGTGGGCGTCGCGTTCGGTATTCTGATGCAGGCGTGGACGGCTTACTTGGCCTGTTCGGACTCGAAACCCCGCTGAAGGCTCACGCATATCTTTTGCAGCTGGGCTTCAGACACGATGCCGAATTTGGACAGGAGTTTCGGGTCTATCTGATAGTATTCGATAGACTCTTCCTGATAGTGGATCATGAGGTCGGCGAGCGCGACAGTCGAGGTCAGCGCGCGGTAGTTTTCGGGACTCGCGTCGATGGCGTGATGATACCGGATGGCCATGCTGAGCGCCTGCGGGAAGTTCCACTTGTCGGCGAGCGCCGCGCCGATTTCGGGATGGTTCAGTCCCGCGAGCAGCGCGTCGTATACCTTATCCGGTATGTTCCGCTCCTTGCGGATGCGATCCATCTTCTCGAGAAGCTCGGGATAGAGCGCGCTCAACACGATCTTGCCCAGGTCGTGCAGGAGGCCGCACACGTACGCGTCTTCGGTTACGATCCGGTCCTTTAGGAAGTTGCGCGCGAGGTTATAGGCGAAGAAACCGGCCTTGTACGAATGCTCCCACAGCCGTCTCTGCTCGTCGGTCGTGATGCCGAGAACCTTGATCGTTCCGATCGAGAAGAGCAGGTTCTTGATTCCCCTGATGCCGACGAGTTTGACCGCTTCCGTGATGCTGGTGCATTTCTTCGCGAGCGAGAAGGCCGCGGAGTTGACCAGCTTGAGAAGATCCGTGGTGAGCGCGACGTCGTTGCTGATGTGCGCGGCGATCGTGGACAGTTTCGAGTCCGGGTCGTTCAGCAGTTTCTGGATCATCGCGATGTTTTCCGGGAACTGCGGCAAGGCGTCGATGTAGGAAACGATGTCGTCGGTAAGCCGCGAAATCTGCTCTGTCGTCTCGACGTCCATCGGCATGACGATGCGCGTGATCGTCTCTCCGCCCTCGACGAGTATCTCGTAGCAGTCGTCGTCGAGCCCGACCTTCTTGAGCATGAGGATCATGATGACGAGGCCGAGCCCCGCGCCTTCGGAATCGTCCATGACTTGCGCGAAGGCTTCCTCGAGCGAGGCGAACTGGCGCGAGCGCGCTATCTTGTCGAAAACGCGCTTGAACTCGGTCTTCGTCATCTCCGAGTTGTTTCTGATTTCGATGACGATGTCGCGGTGCTTGACCTGCATGACTACCTTGACGTAGAGCCCGGCGTCCTTTTGCAGCTGAAGGTAGTGCCCTATGTTCGACAGGGTTTCTTCCTTGAAGGTACGCATCCCCGTGTCGTAGTCCCTGAGGTTGTTGATATCGAGCTTTTTCTCGGCGAAATAGACGCGCTTCGTATTCGCCTTTTTCGCGTTGGTCGTGAGTTCGTTTATGCAATACCCGAGATAGTCCTTGAGCCGTTCCTGGTTGAGTTCCGCGAGGAAGAGATTGAGAATCTCCGCGATATACAGCTCGATCTCGTGCGGAAGGGTGTATGTCGTTATGGAGAGGGGCACGCCCATTCGGGTGGCCTTTCTGATCTTGCTCGCGTCTATCTGCGTCTGACTTTTTTTCTCCATGATTATGTCCAGTTTATCCTACCAAAGGGGTTTTTTCCAGCGGAATCTTCCTATTTAGGGTTTTTCCGGAACGACTCGGCATGCGCTCTCAGGGTTTCCCTGAGTTTTCCGCCGTAGTCTTCCGGGACGCGGCCGGAAAGCAGCGAAAATCCCTCGTCGACGGTTTCGATCGCCCAAATGTGAAAGAGCCCGTCCGTCACCGCCATGGCCACGCGATCCGAAACCATGACATTGTTGAGGTTCCTTCTCGGGATCATGACGCCCTGGGTTCCGGTCAGCCCCAGGATCGAACAGGCGTCGAAAAATCCCTCGATCTTTTCGGGGATGCCTCCCACTGGCTGCACGTCGCCGAGCTGGTTGAGGCTGCCGGTCACCGCGATGTCCTGCCGAAGCGGTATTTGGCCGATAGCGGACAGGAGCGCGAAGAACTCCGCGCACGAGGCCGAGTCGCCGTCGACCTCCGTGTACGACTGCTCGAAGCAGATACTCGCCGTAAGCGCGAGCGGGATGTCGGACGCGTATTTCCGGTGAAGGAGCCCCTGTATGATAAGGTGCGCCTTGTCGTAGATTTCCCCCGAAAGGCCCGATTCGCGCTCGATGTTGATGACTCCCTTGTCGCCGGGCGCGGCCTGTGCCGTTACCGCGACGGGGATGCCGAACGCCTGGTACCCGCGGTCCTGGACCGCGAGGCCGTTGACCTTCCCGACCATCTCCCCGGTGACCGAAAGGACGATCTCTCGGGATTTGATCATCTCGGCGTATTTTTCCTCGGGAAGACGCTGGAGGTACCGTCGGTGCTCGATCGCGCCCGAGACGATATCGCGCGAGATCGCCGGGGCTCGAAGGCTCCGCGCTCGGAAGTCCGCTTCCAGCACGAGGTCGGAGATGAGCGTGAAGCGGGTCGTGAGCATCGTTCGGTACTCGGAGACGCGGGCCGCGTGGGCGAGAATTCTCGCGACCCCCGAGTCGTCGATCGGCAGGGTTTGCCGTTTCCGGCTGAAATCGTCGACGAAGGCGATGACGCTTTCCAGGTTCTCGTCGGTTCCCGGCATGACGGAGTCGAACTCGGCGCATACCTTGAAGAGCTTCTGGAAGTCCGGGTCTTCCTGATAGAGAAAGTCGTACGAGTGTTCCCCGCCGATAATCACCACCTTGAGTCGCACGGGAAGGGGCTGCGCCTTCAGGAGGCTGGGAAGATGGTTTCCCGTCGGCGGCGTCTGTATCTCGACCTTGCCCGACTGCAGGACGCGCTTCAGGTAGGGCCAGGCACCCTCCTCCAGCAAGAGGTCCTGAAGCCTGAGGACGAGAAAGCCGCCCGAGGCCCGGTGCACGGCGCCCGGCCTGAGCCGGAGGTGTCCGTTGAGGGAGTGTTCGTCGTTCGGACCCGCGGGCTCGACGCTTCCGAAGAGATTCGCGAAGGTCGGTACTTCCTCGTGTACGACGTAGTTCTTGTCCTGCGGGCATTCGCACACGAGATTCACGGCGTAGCGCCCGAAAAAGGCCTTGCGCGCCGCGGCGGAGCGAAACGGCTCGCTGTAGACGTGAACGCGCGCTCGAAGGTCGGCCTTGAGCGCGTCGAGGTATTCGAGCGCCGCGGAGTTTCCGGCACCGTTCTTGCAGAGGCTCCTGAGAACCGCGAGTTCGTTCTCGATTATCGGTTCCGCGGATTCGGTGCGGAGCGAGCGGATCTTCCTGTCGGTCGCGCGCCTGATATCACGGACGGCCGCGAAGACCTCGCCCATGCGGTCGAGGCCGCGATAGTATTCTTCCCGCACCGCGTTAACCCTCTCGACGGGGATTCGCCCGCCCGCCGCGAGATCCTGAAGCTGGTCGAAGGGTACCGGCTTTCCCCTGAAGATCGGCACGAGATCCATGGACCTCGTTTCGTCGTCCTTGATCTGCACGACCTTGAAACCGGCGGACATCATTTGCGCCTCGAAGTCGGAGAGGAGCCTGTTCTCCTCCGTGTCTCCCGCGGCGGACAGCTTTTTACTCGCCGCGGAAAAGACCTCCGATTTGGCGATTTGCACGGCCTGCCGCCTGATCGACTCGATGGCGGATTTCAGCGTTTTCTTGAAGTACGCGCCGGTGCCCGCCGGGAAAAAAAGCGCCTTGGGCTCGAGCGGACGCGCGAAATTGCAGACGTACGCCATGTCTTGTAGATCGGAGGGATTTGCTTTATAGTTTGCCAACAGCGAGGCGAGAACCGTGCGCCGGCCCGTTCCGGAGGCTCCCATGACGAATATGTTGTAGCCGTCCGCGTGCATTCCGAGGCCGAGTTCGAGCGCGCTTACCGCGCGGTCCTGGCCGATGATGCTTCTCGCGCTGCAACGGGCCCTGAGTTCGGCGACGCGTTCTTCCGGCAGCGAAAACGAGATTTGACGCAAGTTGAGCTCGAGGGCCGAGGGATCCATTCTGCGCGCTCCTTTTTTTTCTTTACGTTGTCAGTATACCGTAAATACGCCTGAGAGGGTAACATGACCGATATTTTTGCGAGTGAAATCCTGTCGCTCATCGTTCTCGCGCCGGTAATCCTCCGGCCGTTTTCGAGACGGTTGCAGCGAATGGAGGGGATACCCGTTTTGCCCGCGTTGTCCCTGCTTTTGTCCGCGCTTTCCGTGGTCTCGTTCGGCCTTCCGATATCGCACCTTCCGGCCGTTATCTGTTCCCTCGCGTTCTTTCTCGCTTCTTCCGGTCGTCTCGTCCGTCTGTTCCGTTCCCTTCCGACGGACTGGTACGGCGTTCCGTCGCGCGTTTTTCACGTATTTCTTTCGTTGGTCTGGCTCACCGCCTTCGTCTCCTCCGTGTCCTTTGCCGGAGAGCCGCCGCTCGTTCCGGGCGAGCGTGCCGAGCGCGGCCGGACGTCGGCTCGTGTCGGGCCCGGAGAACGCGCAACCTTCGTGGAGTGGGCGCCGTCCGGCGCGTCCGGCGCCCGTGGTCTGGTGTTGTTCGTGGGAGACCTCGCGAACGGCGCCGACGGACGGCAAACCGCCGCGCAGACGTTGGCCAACGAGGGCTTCGCGGTCATGTCGGTCGACGTGCGTCTGCCGTTCGCCCGCGGTACCGCCGCGATAGCCCTTCCCGGCGCGCGGTGTTTTTACGCGTTGCTCGGAAGGATCATGACCGGAAGCGAGTTCGTTCTGGACGAGAACGATCGGTCCTCCGCGCATCGATCAGAATTCCATCGATTGCTCGTTGAGGCGGCGCGGCGGTATCCCGCGGCGTTCGATTCCGCCCCGACCCTTCCCCTGTACGTTCTTCTGGAGGGGTCGTCGGTCTCGTCCGTATTGGACGCGATCTCGATCGGCCGCCTGAGAACGTCCGGCATCCTTTGCCTTCTTCCGGAACGCGACGTCTCGGGGATCGTCGGGCTCATTCCGAGACGCGAGCCGCCCTGGTTCCTGGCAAGAGCCGGCGAGACCGAAGCGATGCCGAACGGCGTCGAAAACGCCGACATTCTGGTACTGACTTCCGCTCCGGAAGGGCTTTTCGGCTTCGGGGAAATCGCCTGCGACGACGTTCTCGCGGCCCGCCTGCTCGGCGGTACGCGCGACTCGGGTCGGGTACGTGCCGAGCGCGCCGGCCGCAGGATCGCCTATTGGTTCTCCCTTCGCGGCGCGCGGTCGGATGGCGTCGATAACGCCACGGGCCAGTCGAGCGCCACGGGCCAGTCGAGCGCCACGGGACCGGCGGGCAACGCGGATGTCCCGGAGGGGGCATCCAGATGACCGCCCGGGAAATCGCGCGATGGCTTGACCGGTATCTCGATTCCGGACGTTACGACGGGGCTGATCCGTCAAAGAACGGATTGCAGGCGGACAACGCCGGAGGCGGCGTTTCGCGCGTCGCGTTCGCCGTAGACGCGTGCCTCGAGGCCGTGCAACGCGCGTCCGCCGCGGGCGCCGGGATGCTCGTCGTCCATCACGGGCTTTTCTGGCGGGACGCGGAGCCGGTGGTAGGCGCCCATTACCGCCGTATAAAGGCCCTTCTCGACGCGGACATGGCGCTGTACGCGAGCCACTTGCCCCTCGACGCGCATCCCGTCTCGGGAAACAACGCCGGACTCGCCGCGCGGCTTGGCCTCGAAGGGCTCGAACCCTTCGGCGAATGGCACGGCGCGACCATCGGATTGCGGGGGAGCGTTCCGGGCGGCATCTCGCTCGCAGAGGTTCTCGCGCGCCTCGATCCCGACCGGACGATGTCGCCGCGCGTCCTTCCCTTCGGCCCGACGCGAATCGCTTCCGTCGCCGTCGTCTCGGGGGGCGGCGCGGACGAGCTGTATCAGGCGATCGAACGCGGCGTCGATTGTTTCGTGACGGGTGAAATCGGGCACGAGGAATACCATCATGCCCTTGAAAACGGGATTACCGTCGTAGCCGCGGGACATTACGCCACCGAGACCGTGGGGCCGCGCCTGGTAATGGCGGAGTTCGCCAGGGACACCGGCGTCGACTCGATTTTTATAGACGTACCGACCGGTTTATAGGTACAATGCGGCTTGTCGGCGCGCGGCGATTGTCAAGAACGCCGCGACGGACACGATCGTCATTACCGCGACCGAACGTCGCACTGCGGGGGATACACGATGACTTCCAGAACGCGCGCCCTGTTGATTCCGTTTACGCTGACCGCGGGCGTCGTCGCCCTTGATCAGCTCACGAAATACCTCATTACCGCTTTCGTCCGGCCCTGGTCTATAGGAGCGTCTTTTCTGGGCGATTTTTTCAGGATCGTTCGCGTCTACAACCCCGGTATCGCCTTCAGCATTGGACACGGTCTTTCCGGCGACCTGCGCGGTCTCCTTTTCGGCTTCGCCCCGCTTATCGTCATGGCCGTCGTCGTTTCCGTGTATTTCCGGACGGACGACATCAACCCCTTTCAGAGATGGTGCGTGGCGGGAATCGTCGGAGGGGGAATCGGAAACATCATCGACCGGTTTTTCCGACCTGAAGGCGTGCTCGATTTTCTGGATTTCAAGTTTTACGGATTGTTCGGGCTGGAACGCTGGCCAACGTTCAACGTCGCGGATTCGGCGGTGGTCGTCTGCGGTATCCTGTTGATACTTTCGGTCGCCGTCGCGGTAAAAAGGGGCGACGCGCGCGGAGTCGGGGAGGCTACATGAAAAGCAGAAAGCTCAATACGGTACTTTTCGTTCTCGCGGGAACCGTCGCGAACGTGCTGCTCGCGTTCGTGTTCATCGCGCTGTTGATACTGCTCGTGAGCCAGCTTTCGCCGGTATTGCACGAACGGGTCGCTTCGTTGTTGCCTTTCGCCTTCATCGGCGGGATCATCCTCGCGATGATCGTCTATCAAAAGCTCACGAAGTGGGTAGTAGACCGCTTCGACCTTTCGGACAAGCTCGACCCCCTGTTTTTCAAGTCCAGGAAAAACCCGGAAAACACGAAGTAATCGTGACGAGGTTCGGTTAGCCGAGCCTCAATACCCGTCCGACATCTGCCGGTTGAGATCCCGTTGGCACAGTTCCTGGTAGACGAGCGCGCGGGGTTTCAGCTTCGCCTTGATCTCCTGCGAGAAGGGCATGTACCGCCAGAACACGGCGCGTACTTCCTTGTCCAGTTTCTGGATGCCGTCGCTTTCCTTGAGCATCCACAGAAGATAGTCGTTAATGAAGTATTCCTTGACGTCACCCTTGAGTTTTTGCGCCTGGAACCATTGATAGTAGTTCCCCGTCAAACCCTCTTCCATCCAGTAATAGGACGCCTTTTCCTTGGCAACCTGCCACCGCAAGTCCGCGATCGCCGCGAGAACGGCGACAAGCAGGTTTTTTGCGTACATCGGAATCGCGACGCGCCCGCGGCTCGTCACGCGGTTGTAGCGGTCAAAGGGCTCCCAGCAAAAACCGTAGTCGCCGTAGGACGGGATGAGGATGATAAAGGGGGGAATTCTGTTGAGTTGGGACTTGTATTGCCGGCAGTACGCCTCGGGATCGATCGACTCCACCCAGCGGAAGGCCTCGATCACGTTTTCGCGGATGCCGATCTCGCGCGAGGACGAATGGAAATACTCGCGCGTCAGGATCGGGAAGTGGTTTCCTTGCCGGCCGCACGTCATCTTCGCCATCTGCCTGATCGTGTCGTATTCGGACGCGACCCCCGAGGCGTTCGTCGTGCCGCCGCCCGATGCGTCTACCTTTTGCTGGAGGATGCGGACGTCAGAATCGGCGTTTTCGTAGTCGCGGATAAACGACTGTAATTCCTTGTCGAGGCCGAGTATCGCGCGGAAGGACTCGGATATCTCTCCGAGCGCCCGCTTTTGCTGTTCGGAAAAGGGCGCCTTGACGCCGGTGAAGCCGGCAAGCGACTCGTGAAGGAAGACGGCGTCGAGTTTGCGTTTTAACTCGTCCTCCGCCCGAAGGCGTTCCTCCGATTTCGCGCGGACGAGGTTTTCGGCGCTTTGCAGCTTGCCGTCGGCCTTATTGAGAAGCTGCTGGAAGCGCGAGGAATCGTCTTTCTTGCTTGATTTTGCCTCGTCCGTGCTCGAGGTGCCGATCTTTCCCGTGCCGATCGCGTGAAGCCACTCGTCGAGGTAGTATACCGGTTCGCCGTAGATGTTATCCTCGATAACGCGCGCGAACATGTCCTTTTGCTCCGGCGTAAGCAGGGTCGGCAGCACGAGCCCGAAACGAAGGGCGAAACGTTTCGCCGCGTCGGCCTTTCCCGCCGCGGTTTTCTGCGCGATGCCGCTCATGAAGTCCCAGTATGCGGTTATGAGCTGGAGGCGATATACGCTTCTGTCCTTCGGGTCCTGGCAGGTGAGGTATTTCGAAAGGAGCGTATGGAGCCGCTGCGCCGAGTCGGCCTCGTTTCCGAGAACGCGCTTGTAATAGGATGGGTCGTCGAATACCGGGTTTGCCGATGACGCCAGGACCTTCTCGACCTTGGTGAACGAGGTCTTCGTAAGGTCGACGTCGTGCGGGCCGCGCGGTCCGGCTCCGCTCGCCTCGAGGGAATTCGAGAACAAGGCCTCTTTCTTTATCGTTTTTTTCGTTTGTACGGGGGTTTCGTCAAGGAGAGCAGCCAATTCGGGATCAAGACCAAAGTCGTCCATCGCAGCCATCTTCTTTTTAGGAAATTACAGTTGGTCAGGAGAACTCGTGGAGGTGAGGGGAATTGAACCCCTGACCTCTTGCATGCCATGCAAGCGCTCTAGCCAACTGAGCTACACCCCCGAGGTGAGGGGAGTATAGCAAGGTTATGCGCGAAAGGTCAATAGTCCCCCCTGCGCCCGGTTGCCGGGTTGCGCACCCGTCACGTCTCTCTTATTATAGCAGTTAATGGCGGAAAATACAGGACAAATCCCCGGAACAACCGGAAAAGCCGTACGCCCGTTTTCGAAGAGGCGCGTGTTGTCGGCGATACTGACGGCGATTCTCTGCGTCGAGGCGGTCTCCGACGCTCCTCCCGAATCCGTCACGCGAATCGGGCTCGATGAGGCCTTGGCGCGGGCCCGGGAGGGCAACGCAATTCTCCTGACGGAGCGTCTGTCGGCTTCTCTCGCGGGCGAACGCGCGCGCTATTCCTGGAACGCCTTTTTACCCTCGTTCAGTCTCGGCGCGGCCCTGCGTAACGCGCACGGCCTGGCGGGAAGCCCTCCCGCGGGCCGCGAAGGAACTTCCCTGGAGGTTTCCGCCGGCATAAGCCTGACCCTGACGGCCGGAATTCCGGAGAAGCGGAAGCAGGCCGACCTGGCCCGCGACACGGCCTTCCTTTCCCTTTCGGGTGCCGAGTCCGCCGTGGAGCGGGACGTCAAGACGTCGTATTATCTCCTGCTCGCCGACAGGGACGCCCTCGAGCTCGCCGAGGGAGACCGCGCCCTCGCGACCCGACAGGCGGAGTACGTCCGCAAGAACTACGAGAGCGGATTGGCCTCCGAGCTCGAGCTCCTTCAGGCGCGATATGCCGCCGCGAGCGTCGAGCCGAAGATCGAAGAGGCGCGGCGCGCGTATCGGCAGGCGGTCAGGGAGTTCGCGATGCTGCTCGGAATCGAGCCGACTGGAGACGTAGAGCTCACCGACAGCCTCGAGGCGAATCCGCGTCCGGTACGGCTTCCCGCGCCCGTCGCCTCGTACGTCGAACGCGCGAACGCGGTGCGCTCCGCCAGGAACGCCCTCGAAACGGCGAAGAGCGAGAGTCGCGCCGAGTCGTTGACGCAGCGCGCGCCGACGGTATCCTTAAGCGAGTCGGTCGGCGTCGCGAACCTGGAGGAGGGCTTCCGCGCGCCTGATTACGGCACCTTTACCCTCTCGGTCGCCGTTCCGCTTAACGGATACGTGCCCGGCTCGAGGGAATGGCTTTCGCTTCGCGAGGGCGCCTCGGCGATACGAAAGGCGGAAATCGCCCTCGAACGCGCGCGACGCGAGACGGCATCGCTCCTTCAAGGTCTTGTCGAACGGCTCGAGGGCCTGTATCGCGCCATCGATCTCGCGACGATGAACGTTCGGTTGGCCGAACGCGCGTATGAGCTTTCGGGCCAGGGATATCGGGCGGGTCTCGTCAAGCAGACCGAACACGACGACGCGCGGCAGAGGCTTCTCGAGGCGCGGCTCGCGGCCCTGACAGCCGGATACAAGTATAAAATCGGGGTGATCGAGCTCGCGCACGGTCTCGGCCTGTCCGAGGAAGCGGTGTGCGGCGGGGAGGCGGGTCGATGAAAGACGTTGATCGGATGATACGGATAACCCTGCTGGGTTGCATCGTCGTTTCCGTCGTATTACTGGCGCTCGCGCTGTTCCTGCCGAAGGCGACGCCCGGCGCGGCCTCCCCCGGGGCGAAGTCGGGAACCTCCGGCGGAAAGGCGGGCGTTCCGTCCCCGCGCGGCGGCAACGGCGCGCCCGTCTCGGTCGCCGTCGAAACGCTGACCCTGGCGCCCGCGACGCTCTCGCAAAGCATACGCCTGAACGGAGACGTCTCGTCGCGCTCACGTATCTCCCTGTACGCCGACACCGCGGGGAAACTCGTATCGTACCAAACGGGAGTCGGCTCGAGCGTCCGGAAGGGGGACGTCGTGGCCCTCGTCGATCCGTCACGCCCCGGGGCGCCTTATGCCGCGAGTCCCGTCCGCTCGACGATCAACGGCACGGTCATCTCCCTTCCGTACACCGTGGGAGATACCGTCTCGACGTCGTCGCCGATCGCGACGGTCGGCGCGCTCGACGATATCCATATCATCACGTACGTTCCGGAGAAATACGTGTCCGTGCTGAAGACCGGGCTGGTGGCCGAGGTGTCGCTCGTGGCCTGGCCGGGAGAGAGATATCCCGCAAAGGTCACGATGGTGAGTCCCGTCGTCGAGACGGATTCGCGCACCGTAGAGGTCCGACTCTCGGCCGACGCTCCCGCGGGACGGCTCCGGCACGGGATGTTCGCGGTCATCACGCTCGTGACCCGCGAGGTCAAAGACTCCGTCGTCGTTCCGAAGCGGGCTGTCAGGACGTTTAACGGCGAGCGTGTCGTCTATGTCGTGGGCGAAGATCTCGTGGCGCGGCGCGTGGCGGTGACCGTCGGCCTGACGAACGACGAAGAGACCGAGTTGCGCTCGGGTGTCGCTTTCGGGGACAGCGTCGTTGTTTCCGGGTCCGTGTCGGACGGGACCTCCGTTCGTATCGTCGGGAAGGACGCCCCGCGGTGAGGTTCTCAGAACTTTCCGTCCGTCAGCCCGTCACGACCGTGATGGTATACGTTCTCCTGTGTTTCGTCGCGGCGATTTTCGTGCCCCGGCTCGGAGTCGCGCTCTATCCCGCAATGAACACGCCCGTACTGACCGTCGTGACGACGTGGCCGGACGTGGGGCCTGAGGAAGTCGAGAAAAACGTAACGCGCGTTCTCGAAACCCGCCTGAGCGTGTTGTCCGGACTCGAGGAAATGACCTCATCCTCGTCGCTCGGGAGAAGCTCCGTCCGGCTTACCTTCGGGTACGACGTCGATCTCGACGAGGCTTCGACCGACGTCAAGGACATACTCGCCCGCGCGGCGAACGCGCTGCCCGACGACTGCGAGACGCCGACCCTCCGCCGGTTTGACCTGAACTCGCGGCCCATCATGCGGCTGACCGTGTCCGGAAACGTGGCCATAAGCGAGCTTAAAACCCTTGCCGAAGATACCGTCGCGCCGCTTCTCGAGCGCGTGCAGGGCGTGGCAGCGGCCGACGTAAGCGGCGGCGCCGCCCGTACCGTACGCGTCGACGTCGACGAAAACCGCCTTCAGGCGTACGGCCTGACGCTTTCCGGCATATCGAGCGCGCTCGCCGCGAGAAACGTGCGTACCTCGGGGGGAACCCTCGTGGACGGCGATACGGATTACGAGATGTATCTCAACGAAGGGTTCTCCTCGCTTGACGACATACGTCAAACCGTCGTGTCGACCGTTTCGGTGCCGGCCGTCGGCTCGTCGGTGACCCGATCGAACGTCGTCAAGCTGGAAGACGTCGCCGAGGTGTACGAGTCGAACGAGTATACCGGGTTCCGCGTGTATATCGACGGGCAGCCCGGGCTCTATATTTCAATTACGAACGACGCGGACTCGAACGCGGCTACCGTCTCGCGGGATGTACGGGACGCGCTTCCGCAGATCAACGCCGATCTGCCGCAAGGGCTTTCCCTCTCGGTGGTGAGCGACGAGACCACGATGATCTCCTCCGCCATGAAAGAGGTGTATTCCTCCGCCGTCCAGGGCGGCCTGCTCGCGATGCTCGTTATCCTGTTGTTCCTTCGGAGCGCGAAGGGAACGCTCGTCATCGCCTTTTCCATGCCGATCTCCATACTCGCGACCCTCTTCGGCATGGCGATGATGGAACTGACGCTCAACATCATGACCATGACGGGGCTCATTCTCGGTATCGGGATGATCGTCGACTCCTCCATCGTGGTTCTGGACAACATCCATCGGTACCGCGAACGGGGCGATAACGCGGCCGTCTCGGCGATACGGGGAAGCTCGCAGGTTATCGTGTCCATAACCGCCTCGACGCTTACCACGCTGTGCGTGTTCCTGCCCGTGATCATATTCAAGGCGGAGCTGGAGATGCTCGGCCAGATGTTCAGCGACATGGTCGTGACCGTCGTCATCTCGCTTTCCGTGTCCCTGGTCGTCGCGGTGACTCTCGTTCCCGCTCTGTGCGGGAGCGTTCTCAAGATAGACACGCGCGCGCAGAAGCCGATTCGCCATCCGCTGGTCGACCGGATCGACCGCGCGATCGAAGGCGCGCTGCTGCGGTTGGAGGACGGGTACGGAGCCGCGGTGGCCTTTTCCCTGAGGAACCGCCTGCTCGTCATGACCCTCGTCTGTCTGCTTGCCGCGCTTTCGTTCGTTCGGTTCGCCTCGCTCGGCATGAGCCTCGCGCCGGAGTCGCGCGCCGACGACATCGTAACCATAACGATGACTCTTCCCGTCGGGACCAACCGCGACGTCACCGAGGAGACCCTTTTCCGGGTGCAGGATATCGTGAAGGCGCGCGTGAGCGGATACAAGAGCATCATCCTGACCGCCGGGCGACAGCACACCGGCAACCTTCAGATCAACCTTCCGCCGGTGGGAAACCAAACCGTCTCGCCCGTCCGTATCCGCGAGCTCGTGAAGGCCGAACTCGACGCCATTCCCGACGCCGTCTTTACCTACTCCGCCGGCCGTAGGTTCGGAAACAGGGCGCCGATAGACGTCCGGTTGTCGTCCGACGACACGGAGGCGGTGGCCGACGCCGCGGCCCGCATCGCGGCGATACTCAAGGAGCATGTCCCCGAGGTAACGGACGTCATCTCGGATTTCGAGAAGGGGCGGCCGCAGTATTCGATATCGGTTGACCATGACCGGGCAGCCGCCCTCGGCGTGACGGCCTCCGCCATATCAAGGGAGATACGGGCCGCGCTCAACGGAGTGACCGCGACGTACTGGCGAACCGGCAATCTCGAGATTCCGGTGGAGGTCTACCTTCCCGAGGCCGACGTCGCGACGCTTTCGGACATCGGCCGACTTAAGGTCGAGGGGCGTAACGGCAAGGTGACCCTCGACAATATCGTGACGTTCCGCGTCTCGACCGCCCCGACGACGATTACCCGCGAGGAAGGCGTGCGCGTAAACCACGTGACCGCAAACATCGAGACGGGTCTCGCCGCGAGCGTCGTGCAGCCGCTCGTGGAGGAGGCGATTGCGCGGCATCTCGTGCTGCCCGAAACCGTGAAGCTTACGTACTCGGGCGAGGCGAGCGACCTTTCTAAGTCCGGCTCCGTCATGATAATCGTCATCCTGGTCGCGGTGTTCCTGGTGTTCGTCGTGATGGCGGCCCAGTTCGAGTCGCTCGTCGACCCGCTCATCATCTTTTTCTCGTTGCCGCTTCTCGCGATCGGCGTCGCGACCGTATACACCCTGACCGCCCAGCCGTTCACCCTTTTTTCCGCCGTCGGCGTCGTCGCGCTCGTGGGAATCGTCGTGAACAACGGTATCGTTCTCGTGGATTTCGCGAACGGGCTCATGCGGAAGAAAACGCCCGTATTCGAGTCGTGCGTTCTGGCCGGCAAGAGCAGGTTGCGGCCCATAATGATGACGACGTTGACGACCGTTATCGCCGCCGTTCCGATGGCCTTTTTCCCGGGCGAAGGCGGAGAGATGATGCAACCCGTAGGGATGACGCTCGTCGGCGGACTTCTCTCGGGTTCGATCATGACGTTGTTCGTGACGCCGATACTGTACAGCGCGTTCAACAAGCGGCGGGAACGCCGGTTCGACGATCCGGAGTCCCTGCAGAACATGCTCGCGGACTTCGTCCCCTGACGGCGAACTGCGCGTAAAGACTAACGGCCCGATCTCGTGATATAAAGTAGGCTAGATCAAGGAGAAAACGACATGGACAAGAAACACTGCCCCTGCGGATCGGGCAAAACCTATAGCGCGTGCTGCGAGCCGATTATCAAGGGTAAGGCCGAGGCCCCCACCGCGGAGGCTTTGATGCGCGCGCGGTACAGCGCGTACGCAGCCGGCGCCGTCGATTTTATCGCGAAATCGTGCGTACGCAATGAAGGCGAAAACGAGATCGACCTCGAGGAGACGCGGCGATGGAGCGAGGAGTCGGAGTGGCTCGGGCTGACCATCCATTCGACAACGAAGGGCGGCGCCGCTGACGACGAGGGCGTCGTAGAGTTCTCCGCGAGGTACGCGCGCAACGGACTCAAGGACGAACATCGCGAGGTGGCCCGGTTCAAGAAGGTTGACGGCGCGTGGTACTACTCGGACGGAACGGTAACTACCGCGACGGTCGTGCGCGCCGCTCCGAAAGTCGGCCGAAACGAGCCGTGTCCGTGCGGAAGCGGGAAGAAATACAAGCATTGTTGCGGAAAGTGACGCTTCGGGAGGGGAAATGACGAGGTTGAAGGCGTTCTCGGTCGTGCTGTTCGGAATAGCGGGATTTCTTCTCGCCTGGTGGCCGCTTTCGCACTGGTTCTATTATCGGTGGTATAACGACCTGCTCGGCTTCGAGTTCTCGTCGACGAACGACGCCCTCGTCAAGATGGTCGGCACGTGCGGCCTGCTTCCCGTCCTGTCCCTCGTCGCGCTCGCGCTCAGGCCGCGAAAAAACGGCCCGTTTGTCGCGGCGTTAACGGTATTTTCCGTAGCGCTCGCCTTCACCTTTCTCTTTCTGGTCGTCAGGGGGGCTTTCCCGCGAGGAGAGCTCGTAAACGTGGCCATGACGCTCGGCCTCGCCGCGTTTCTTCCCGTCACGTATCGCTGGGCGAACAGAGGACGGTAAGCGGAGCAAAGTGGGCGCCCGAGAGTTACCCCTGTGTTGTCGTCTCTCAGGACTTCCCCGACGCGCCTTTCGACGCCATCCAGACGCCCGAAAGGATCAACACGGCGCCGACAAGCGCGAAGGGCGTGACGGGCTCCCCGAGCAACAGCGCCGACTCCACGAGCGTGAGAAGCGGAATGAAATAGATGTACGTGTTCGCGCGAACCGCACCGAGCGCGCGTATTACCGCGTTCCAGCAGAAATACGCGACGCAGGAGGCGAATACGGCCAGAAAGGCCATGTTAAGGGCGATTTTTGGGGTAAGAAGGAGGGAGAACGCGGGACGGAAGGGCGCGAAGAAGAGGGCGGGAAGCGTGGTTACGACCGTATAGAAGAAAATCTTCCTTGTGACATAAGCTCCGGGAAGCGAGACCGGCATTTTTTTGATCGTGATCGAGTAAACGGCCCAGGCGGCGGACGACGCGAGCGCGAGAAGGTCCCCGGCGGGATTCAGCTTGAGGACGAACGTGCCGTTGAGGATGACGAGTGCGACGCCTCCGAACGAGACGAGCGCCCCGAACACCGTATGTCGGGAGATTTTTTCGTCCCGAAGCGCGTAATGGGCCGCAAGCGCGGTCAGGATAGGAGCCGTAGAAACGAGTAGCGACACGTTTGACGCCAGGGAGAAGTCCAGGGCGTAGTTCTCCGCCAGGAAGTAGAACGACCCGCCAGCTACGCCCGCGAGGGCGATCCTGAGCTCGGCTTTTATGTCGGCGACCCGGTGGAATCGCGGGTATATCGCGAACATGAGGACCCAGGCGATCGCGAAGCGGATCAGCAGAATCTCGACGGGCGCGAACGAATCGAGAAGGACCTTCGTTGACACGAAAGTCGAACTCCAGATGACGACGATCAGGAGCGCGAGCGCGTGATATCGAGCCGTTCCCCGTCTCATCGTCGAAGGTCTCCTACCATCCGAGCACTTCCCTTCGGTGCGCGTGACCGATTATCCGGAGGTTTTCGGACAGGGCCAGCTCGGGGACGGAACGCTCCCGGAGGTCGATCGAGAAACGGTTCATGGAAAAATGCTGATAGACGAAGACGTTCGCCTTTTGCTCGTCGGGCACGGTTGCGTATTGGCGCCGCAAGGTCTCCGCGTATGCCGAAAACAACCCGGATCCTTTCAGTTCGCCGTAGCCGACGAGCCAAAGCCCGCACGAGAGTTCCCGTTGCAGTCCGGCCGTTGCGGACGCCATCCATTCCTGCGTCTCGTGAAAAAGCCGGAGGAAACGTTCCCCGGAACGCGACGCGAGGTCGGCGAGCTGCCGTGTTTTCGCCGTATGTATCGGCGTCTTGTTGAGTATGATGGCGTTTTCCCGGAAGTCCACGGAAAGCTCCGGGTGGTTCCTGAAGAAACCCTCTCCCAGTTTTCCGGCCTGGCCGACGAGATACCGCCGGTTGCGGTCCAGCTGTTCGCGTTTTCCAGGGTTGTCTCCGACGACGATAAGGCGAATCTCGCTGCTCTCGTCGATGTCGTCAAGCGCTTCGTTATACGTGATCGGGTTTTCTATCGGATAGTCGCCCGCGGGGTCCCTCCCGACGACCTCCCGAATATCGTCCGCCAGCCAGCCGTCAACGCCTCCGGCTTCGTCCGACCAACGGGCGCACTGTTTCCTGAAGTCGTTTCTGAAAGACGAAAATGCCCGATATCGCGCCTTTGTCATGAGGCGAACTATAGCAAATTGTCCGGGTCGTGTCGCCTCGGATGGAATGACGAGTCCTGATTATCTATCCCTGAACGAAACGCGAACATCGCCTTGAACGCGACTTTCGATCTCTTTTCTGAGGATGTTCGCGGTACGCCGCGGATCGTCGTGCCTCCCGCCTTTGGGAATGTCGTTATGAACGGTTACGGGCTTGCCACCGCGTATCGAAATTTCGAGGAATCCGTTTCGGCATTCCGTAAGGGATTCGATCTCTTCGTAGTCGACCGTAATCGAGGAACGCTTCTTGCCCAGTAGCATCGAGTCTTCGTTGAAGGTTACGGTCTCGTAGGCCGCACCGTAGCTTTTCAGGTAATCGATGGCGAAAAAAAGGTGTACGATTCCGATGTAAAGAAAGAGGGAGTCCTTGTCATAATAGAGCCCATGTACGCCCATTACCGCGAAGACGACGAGAAGCACCACGAGAACGCCGCGCGTTACGCGCTTGCTTCGGCTGACGGTATCGAGTAAATCCATAACAGGAGTATAACGCCTGTGCCGCCGCGGGGCAAGCTTCGTTTCTCTCGCGCGACTCAATATGCCGCGATGATTTTCTCGCACAATAAAAAGGCCGCCGGGCAGAACTGGGAGTCGAGCGCGAGTCCCACGAGCTTCCTTTGAATGTTTACCGATTGCGTGTGGGGAAAACTGCTGCAAGCGAGAGGGCGTTCCTCGTAAACGGAACAGATGTTGTCGTCGTTTTGGAAAGGGCAGGGCAGGTTCTTAAGCATGTATCCGACGCCGTCCGGATCCTGCACGAGGTACCTGTCCGTAAAATCCCGTGCGTTCATTCCAACGGACGAGCAAATGAGCTTGATGTCGCTGTTTCTGAAAACGGGTCCGAGGTTCCTGCAGCATTCGCCGCATTTCTTGCAGTCGATCTCTGAAAACACCTCGTCGTGGAATTCGTGGACAACGCGGTCAAAACCCTTTTTGCTCAGGCGCGACAGGTGTCGCATCTTCCGCATGGTTTGGGCGTGCTTAGTCCTGCTTTTTTCCAGAATGGCGCGATACTCGTTTTTTGGCGGATCGTTACTGTTCATCTTGTGCTTCTAGAAACCCGACGAGTAGGAATACGAATAAAGTGTCGCCTCGTTGTTGTTGAAAGACTCGTGCGTGGATACTACGGCGATCCCGCCCGCTTTGAATATTTTCCATTCGACAAGACCCGTGTCGGGATTGAATACCCCGGCGACACCGCCCGTCGGGGTCGTTTTCCACTCCACGGAACGGGTTGTCGGATTATACACGCCGGCAACGCCGCAACCGACCTCTATCTTCCATTCAACGATTTTCCTGTCCGGATTGTACACGCCGGCGACGCAACACCCGGGTTTGCTCTTCCACTCAACTTGCTTTTTATCGGGGTTATATGCTCCGCCAACGCCGCAGCCCGGCTTGCTTTCCCATTCAATCGTTCTCGTCTCGGGATTATACACGCCGGCGAGGCCCCTGCCGACCTTGTTCTTCCACTCGATGCTTTTTGATTCGGGATTATACACGCCGACAACCGCGTATCCCGCCTTTTTCTTCCACGTTACCTTGCCGTTTTGCTCCTCGTCCTCCGCGGTCAACGGGAGAACCGCGACCGCGATCAGCAGGATCGTCAGGACAACCCGCAGGTGGTTGATGACTTTATCGCTCATAATCCGCTCCTTGCCGGGTGTCACCGGCGCCCGAATATTTTGGTTATTACGGTCTTCCTGGGACAGCAATCATTGAATGAGAAAGCTTGAACCTCGAGTATTTTTGATTACTCATGATACCATGGAAATGGCATTTCTGCATCAAGGGCCATGATCCTCTCGATTTGAAAAGGAGTTACTATGGGCATTCTTCGGCAAAAAATGATGGACAGCATGAAGGTTCGAGGCTATGCGGATAAAACGATTCGGACCTATACCTCCTGCGTGCTGAAATGCGCGCGGTACTTCATGAAGTCGCCCCTTTCGCTGGGTAAAGCCGATATAGAACGGTTTTTCCTGTTTCTACGGGAAAGCAATAGAAGCGAATCTACGGTACAGATGTATTATGCCGCCTTGAACTACTTTTACGGAATGGAGAGACTTAAAGACGAAAAAATGCCGAGTATACGGTTCGCGCGACGGGGCAAGATCCTTCCGGAAATACTGAACAGGACCGAGGTCTATCGGCTGATCAACTGCTGTTCAAGCTTGAAATACAGGACGCTGTTTTCCATCATTTATTCCGCCGGGCTCAGGATATCCGAGGCGGTTAACCTTCGGGTATCCGACATCGATTACGAACGCAAGGCGTTGTTCGTACGGGCCGGTAAAAACAGGAAAAGCCGGTATACCCTTCTCGCGGACGGAGTTCTCCCTCTTCTACGCGCGTATTTGGCTGTGTTCGCGCCGGCCGATTTCCTGTTTGCCGGGAAGGATCCGGCATCCAGGGCGTCGACTGATTCGATACAGAGAGCCTTCCATCAAGCCGTCTTCGACGCGGGAATCAAGAAGAAAGCACACGTGCATACCTTGCGACATTGTTTCGCGACCCATCTTCTCGAGAACGGAACGAACATATTCTATATCATGCGTTTACTGGGGCATTCATGCATTCAGACGACAATGCTGTACCTTCATATGGACTCCGTGCTCAATTTGAGCATACCTTCGCCGTTCGATTCCCTGGAACTCGACAACCGAGGCCCGGTCGAATCCGTTCAGAAGGATTTGTTTTACGTGTCCGCCTAGGAGAGCGTCCTGTTAGCGCCGGGGCTTTCCGATGGAGTGCGCACTAGTCGGAGATTCCGGCGCCCAAGAGTTCGGAATGTCTGAAGCAATCGGTCGTGTGCGCGTTGATCATGCCGACGGCTTGCATGTAGGCGTATATGATCGTCGCTCCGACAAATTTCATGCCTTTCGCCTTCAGGTCTTTCGATATTGTAATTGAAAGCTCGGATGCCGTGGGAATGTCCGATATCGCAGTAAAGCAGGGTTGTTGCGGTTTATTGCCGACGTAGGCCCATATATACTCATCAAAAGACCCGAAGCTTTCCTGAATCTTGATGAAGGCTCGCGCGTTTGATCGAACGGAAGCGATTTTCAGCCTGTTTCTTACAATTCCGGCGTTGGCGAGCAATTCGAACTCGTATTCCTCGCAAATGGACGAACACGCCCGAATGTCAAATCCGAAAAACGCCTTGCGGTAACCTTCGCGTTTCGTCAGGATCGTTTCCCAAGACAATCCGGCCTGAGCCCCCTCGAGAACGAGCATCTCGAAAAGTTTTCTGTCGTCATGTACGGGAACCCCCCATTCCGTATCGTGATAGGAGGTATACGGGCCGTTGCCCGGGTTGAGCCATGCGCATCGGGTGATCGTTTCGCTTGTCATTCGTTTCTCGCTAGTCCTTGAACGAGGCTCCGACACTTGCCTGGATGGTCTCGCCAATATACTCATACCGCACGTAGTAGTAGTGATCGCCTTCGGAATACAGGATTCGTTCCGGCATCCTCGTCCATTCCGTAGCCGCAGGATCGCTTGTCACCAGGATTTCGTTTTTTGCGACTTCCTTGCCGTTCAGGAGCACTTTGTACGCGATGGTAAACACGACCTTGTCTTCCGCCGATTTCACGCCCTTGACCGACGCGAATACCGAGCTTGTATAGGCAATTTGCCGCTTCGTGGTCCTGTCGTAGAGAAAGTACGAGCCTTCCTGTTTACGCAATTTTTCTTCCGTACCGTCGGCGCCGAGATTGTAATGGATGTCGGCCGAAGGGAGGCGGCTCTCTTTGAATGCTATCTGTATCACGTTTTTTCCCGGCTTGACGACAAACTCCGCGTAATACCGCACCATGTAGGATACGACATAATGGATGACGTGTTTTCCGGCTTCGATGTCGTTGATGCTTTTTTTCAGACCTTGTGCTTCGTTTTCGACCGACACCGCAAGCGGCGTCGCGAAATCAAGGATCGGCTCGCGGGCGTTCATCCCCAGAAAATAGATTTCCGGCGCCTTTTCTTCAACCATCGGAACCGATTTCGTTTCCGGAACCTTGGCCGTGTCCGGTTCGTCCCGGCTACCAGTGGTCGACGCGATTTCTGGTTCACCGCTCCCGATCGCGTCATTACTCTTTACGTGCTCGATATCGGCAATTTTCGTCTTTTCTGGCGTTTCGCGTGCCCTTACCGCGAGAAGCGCTCCCGCGCCAATTAGCACAAACGCTATCAGAGCGGTCGCGAAAAGAACCCTTCCGGATACGGGACTTAGTTTACGCGCGTTCCTTGGCGCTTCGGGCACCGTGAATCGTTCGTCCCATATTTCGTATATCTCTTCCGCCTTGTCGATACCTTTCAGGAAATAGCTTCCGTGCAATTTCGATCTTGCGTTCGGGATGTCCATTATCCACCCCTTTACGCTGTCGAAAACGGGGTATGAAAGGTATATATGTCCGCCGGACGCAAGCCCCTCGATCCTGGACGCCTTGTTGACGTGTCGGCCGAAGAGATCCGTCTGTATCTTGTTTTCAATTACCGTTTGCCCCATATGAAGCCCGATTCTGACCGTAATGTCGTCGATTTCGGAATGCTGCGCGTTAAAGTCCGCCAGGCGTTGCTGTATCAGCAAGGCCTTACGCGCGGCCGCGGTGGGTTCCGAGAATACGGCCATAATCGAGTCCCCGATAAACTTGATTACGATACCGTCGCCGTCCGACTCGATGGTTTCAACCAGGATCCTGTCGTGCGCCTCATGAAGCTTATGAACGTAACTTTCGCCCTTGTTTTCGGTGAGCGCCGTAAAACCCTGAATGTCCGTAAACATTATCGTGAGAACGGCGGTGTTCGCCTTTTTCCGGAATTCGTCAATACTGGTGAATTCCCGCTCCGAAAGATCAAACGCCATTCGCGAGTGCATTTTCTCCATGACTACCTCTCCTGACCCGAATTAGAGAATCTCCTCTTGCGGACGCGCGTCGCGCTATCCCCTTTCTCGTTTGCGCGGCAACCTGAGTCTGCGCACCGAGTTATGTTCAAATAGCTCCACGCTGTCTTTAAACGCCGCCATCAGTTCCGCATAGGCGTCCATTTTCAACTCGTTTTGCCGCGTTTCGTACGCGCTGTCCGAGGCGACCCGGTCCAGGAATTTGTCCGCGAAAAATCCGTACCATTCCTCTTCCCACGTTTCGCAATACTCGGCCCTTTTGGTGAAAGTTGACCGAATTGTCGCATCGCTACCCCACTCAATCGAAGGTTCGAAGCAGGTGTGTATGAACCGATTGTAGGCGCTCCAGACAGCGGGAGCAAAAAGCGGCTTATAGATGCTCATCGTTTTGTCGGAAGTACGCTTTAATTGCACTATATGTCTCGGCTCCAGTTCTTTCCAGTTCCCAATGTAGCAGTGAAAACAGAGAATATCATTGAGACTGGGCACCAACTTGTCGTAGACTTCAAGCCGTTTTTCGATGATTTTCTGGTTTGTCCATTGGCCTTTTTCAAATTTCTTTATCCGCCGGTTAAACAGAAAACCGACACTTACCACGACGAGCGGGGTCAACAAGGAAACCGACAAGCGGACGACTTCCAGCGAATTCCATGGGGCTTTCATCTGATCTCCCTTTCAACAGTATATCCCCTCGGAGGATAATTCACATCAATCTTTATCGAGGGATAACGAGGATTCGGAATGACAAACGTGGCGGGGAATATGTCCAATATGTCCCTACAGACGCGGCGATTATACGCGGCAAGCGTTTTAATTGCTGTACGCTCAGAACGTTATTCTCCCTTGTGCGGAGTTTCGAACTGCTGCATCCTTTTCTTGTACTTGGACGCTTCCCTGTAGAATTTCCTGTCATACCGGCTGTTGTTGACGATCATAGCGCGTTCATCGTCCTGTATCCGTTCGATAACGGCCTTCATCTCCTCGAAATCGTCGTTTCTCAACAAGAAATCAAGATAGGGAATCTCGATAGAATTGTTCCGTATCGTATTCATTATTCGTTGGTATTCCGTTTTTACGTATTGGAAATCGCGGGTTTTTTCAATCGTCAGAAGATATAGCAAATTCTCCCGGCTGTACTTATCATAGCTACTGGATTTTCCCTTCAATACGGAAAGGACCCGGAGCGTTTCGTCATAGTCGCCGCGATTGAAATGGGCGTTTGCAATTCGATACAGGAGTTCTGGGTCGTCCAGGAAAGCGCCGGCGTTTTGCTCCGTATAGGTTGCCAGGGCTTTGTCATACTCTTTCCTCTCCATAAGGGCGTCCGCGTATTCTATGATGTTCTTATGAGTGGGAGAGTATTTCGCCCGTTGGCGCAAAACCTCGAAACCTTGGTTTGGATTGAGAAAATTGCTTACCGTGTTCCTGATGGAAGCAGTATTCCCGCGGGATGCAATCGTTGGTAGTATCTCGATTAAAACGTACGCCAAGCCGCCAACGTATGGAAGAATGACGATTATCCAAATCCAGTAGGTATTCCTGCGCGTTTTAATAATATGGACAATGCACAAAAGCTGTAATACGTACGGAATCAATATAAAGGGCATTGGCGTCTCCTTGCCGTTTTGCTAACAGTATATACTTTTTGTTCCGAAATCTTCTGAAGCTAAACCCGTCAGGAAACCAAGAAAGGGACAAAAGGAGCAACCTTTTCGAGGGAAAACGGTCTATAATACTCAGACACAATAACACTATTTGCTATAATGTCCTTGCAAAAACGAGGTATTTCAGATGGATCAAAATAAGGCAATCGCCAGGAGAATAGCGGCACTGCGTGAAGATTCCGGCCTGACTCCCGGACAGATAGCGAATGAAACCGGGGTAACGGAACTGGAATATACCTCGTTCGAAGACGGTTCCGCGGATATTCCGCTGGGATGGCTTTCGGCTCTCGCAAGGTATTACGGCGTTTCTTCGACAACCTTGCTAACCGGTTCTGAACCGCATGGCCAGGTTTTCCATTTGACGCGAAAAGGCACTGGCCCTGTCGTAGAACGACGAAACGAATATCACTATGAAAGCCTTGCGGCACAGTTTGAAAACAGGGTCATGGAACCTTTTGTGGTTACCGTATCTCCAAAAGATGATTCATCCATTCATCTCAACTCCCATTCTGGAGACGAATTCAACTATGTGCTTTCCGGAAAGCTCCTGCTTAGGATCGACGGTCATGACCTCGTATTGGAAAGCGGAGATTCTCTTTACTTTGATTCCTCAAAGAAACACGGAATGGCAGCATTGGACGGAATGCCTGCGACGTTTCTCGCGATTATTGCCGAGCCGGAGGGATTCGCACGATGATGCTTCAACGCTATTTGCCCCGTATTGACTTCGAATCATACGAAGACTTCTACGCGAATTACCGTGTTCATGTCCCCGAAAACTTCAATTTCGGGTTTGACGTTGTCGACGAGATCGCGCGTCAGACTCCCGCTAAAACCGCGCTGGTTTGGTGTAATGATGCGCTGGACGAGAAAACGATCACTTTCGGCGAAATGCGTTCATGGTCCAATCGCATGGCATCGGTCTTCGTGTCCTTCGGAATAAAAAAAGGCGATGCGGTAATGTTGATCCTGAAACGAAGGGCGGAATACTGGCCGGTTGTTGTGGCGCTCCACAAGATAGGAGCCGTAGCGATTCCCGCAACCAATCAGCTCAAGAAAAAAGACCTCGTATACCGGTTTAAGGCGGCGAACGTAAAGATGCTTGTTTGCGTAAACGAGCCTTCCATTCAAGACGAGCTTTCGGAAGCGCTCGCCGAGTACCCGCTGGAGTTGAAATTCTTGTGTGACGGACCGCACGATTCGGCCGACAAAAAAATCGCGACGGAAGGATGGCTTGATCTGGCCTCGTTCACCGAAACCGGGTCCGTCGAATTCGAGCGACCCCGGGGCGAGTCGGCCGCGCATAACGATGATCCGATGCTATTGTACTTCACTTCAGGTACTACCGGAATGCCGAAAATGGTTTCCCATACCTTTACGTATCCTCTCGGCCACATCCTTACCGCGAAATACTGGCAAAATTGCAGAGATGGCGGATTGCACTTTACCGTCGCCGAAACGGGGTGGGCCAAGGCATCGTGGGGAAAATTGTACGGTCAATGGCTCTCGGGGTCAGCCGTTATGGCGTATGATTTTGATAAGTTTAATGCCGCCAATCTTGTATCGGTCATACAGCGATATGGCGTAACCACGTTTTGCGCACCTCCTACCATGTATCGGTACATTATTAAGGAGGATCTTTCGAAATTCGACCTTTCTAAACTCGAGTATGCCGTTGTCGCCGGAGAGCCGCTCAATCCCGAAATATACGAGCGCTTTCTCGAGGAGACCGGCCTTGAATTGCGCGAAGGATATGGGCAAACCGAGATGACCTGCGCCGTCGCTACGTACAAATGGATGAAACCAAAGCCGGGATCCATGGGGCGGCCGTCGCCGGGATACCATTTGTCCATACTCGACGAATCAGGTCGCACCTGTGAAGCGAACGAGGAGGGCGAAATTTCCATTCGGACCGATAAGAATCGTCCTGTCGGATTATTCGAAGGCTATTACAAGGATGAGGCCAGAACCGCCTCTGTCTGGAAGGATGACTTGTACAGAACCGGCGATACCGCATGGATGGACGAGGATGGTTATATCTGGTTTGTCGGTCGGTCGGACGATATTATCAAAAGCTCCGGATATCGGATCGGACCTTTTGAAGTCGAAAGCGCGCTTCTTGAGCATCCGGCAGTGCTAGAATGCGCGATAACGGGCGTCCCTGATCCTGATAGGGGCGAGATCGTCAAAGCCACGATCGTTTTGGCAAAAGGGTTTGCGGATAGCGATGAGTTGATACTGGAGCTTCAAAACCACGTCAAATCGATAACGGCTCCATATAAGTATCCTCGCGTTATTGAATTCGTAAATGAACTGCCAAAGACCATTTCTGGAAAGATCCGTCGTGTTGAGATTAGGGGATAAAAGAGAGCAAACATTCTGTTTATATACGCATTTTTTCTTCCCCGTTACCAGCAAATGATCTTTTCCCTGCGTATGTATAGGTATGGGAAATTTTTAATCCCATCGGGAAGGATTAATCCATACCATAAGCCTCAGTTTTCTTATTCGTTACCATGTTTGTGTCAACCCATCGGGAACTATTCTTGACCGCCTTGAACATTTCGCAAATTGTGCCGACTGGTCGCAAGGTGTTGCACGAATTCGCTGTGAAGATTGCGGTTACTCGAGCTTCGGGCTGTTTTCGTGTAGGGTTTTCCGTGCTTGTCCATCCTGCGACCAGAAACGATCCTTGCTTTATGCTGAATCCTAGCCGAAGCTTTGCTTCTTGATCTACCGCATCGGTAAATTGTTTTTTACGATTCCCAAGATTCTCAGACCATACTTAGAATCAGATAAACGATTGCTTGGAGATGTGTCCATGCTGTAATTCTCGCAAAAAAATATTTTTTGACAGACACGTACGCCGATCCATTAACAAGAAGTATGTGATGAAGCTGTTCATGCAGGCCTTGTGCCCATGAGCACTCATCGGAAGGGGTTAATCCGGCCTGCTTGGATCCAGAAGAATAGCGTTCTCTTTACGCTCGATGAATGCCGGTGATGATAGCTCAATGAACTGCTTCTGTGTTAACTCGCCCTTGAGGCAGGAAGGTCCGCGGAGATCTCGCCCAACGATACTCCTTTGGAGGTATCGTTGGGCTTCCGGATCCGGCAGATCTACACTATGTGCTTAAGCCCTTCCTTGGATCACAGCGCATCTCTCAATGTACTGTTCTGTAACTACATCGTTCGGAAAATCGGACTGAATTTTCGTGAAAAGCGCCTCTGCCTCGCTTGTCCTGTTCGTATTGAAGAGAAACAGGGCATGCTGCATGTCGGAGTTGGTTTTGTCCTTCAACTGGATCAAATCGTCGGCATCGGCATCGTAAATCTCGAAAACAACGACGGATTCGGTTTTGCCCTTTATCGACGTGCTGCCCAAGAAGCGGTGCTTGTACCTGTCGGGGAAATTCAGGCGATTGAACACTTCCTTGCTTATCAGCGTCGAGACTTTTAATTCCTTTGTCAGACTTTCGAGGCGTGAGGCAAGGTTGACCGAATCGGAAATAACCGTGCCCTGCATACGCTTTTCTTCGCCGATCGTGCCGAGCATGAGCGTTCCCGTATGGATGCCGATACCGGCATCGATCTCGATCTGTCCGTACTGTTTTCTTTCATTGTTATAGGCCAAAAGCTCCTTTCTCATTTCGATCGCGGCATTGATCGAGTCGTCGGGGCTGCCCGGGAAGATGGCCATTATTCCATCGCCCATGTATTTGTCGACGAACCCGTTGTTTTTCCGGATGATCGGGCCGATACGGCTTAGGTACGAATTGAGGAAATCGAAGGTCTGCTTGGGCGTCATCGATTCCGATAGAGTCGAGAAGGAACGGATGTCCGAAAACATGATTACCATGTCTTTCTGTATTTGATCTCCTAATTGCACTTGCGTGATATCTTCCTTTGAGAGGAAGGTCAGGAATTCCAATGGCACGAATCGTTCGTATGCGGAATTGAGTTTCTCCATGTGCGCGTTGTATTCCTGTATAGTGACCGCCATCAAGTTGAAATTCTCTATCAGGTTCGATATCTCCTTGATATTGGTATCAAAATTCGCGCGGACGGAGAAATCTCGGGTCGAATATTTCTTGACGGTGTCGGATAGATGAACGATAGGCCTGCTGATGGAGTTGGCCAGGATCGCGCTTAACAGGATCACGAATGACAGCGCGACAATCAGTATCATCAAGCTGATAAGCAAGATCTTTTGCAGGAAGCCGGCGATATTCTTGTCTGAAATATCGGCTCCGAGTATGCCAAGAAACTCGCCCGTCTTCTTGTCGAAGATTGGAGCGAAGCCCATCATCGAGTTCGCTTTATAATCGGCGTCGTAGACAAAGTTGCTGTCGATTATGTTTATATGCTCACGAAGGGCTCTTTGGGTGACGGGCTGTTCGGAGATATCGTAGACAAGGTTGAAATGCGATATCTCGTCTTCGGGAACTTGGTTTTCCTTGAGGGTGTGTACATCGGCGTCGACCAGGAACTTGGCATGGTCATCGTCTTGGCCGGGAATCAGAATATAGACAAACAGGAACAAGTTCTTTTTCGTATTCCTTATTTCGTTGAGGTAGTCGTAGATTATCTTGTATTCCGGGGATCTTTCTATGGAATCAATTTCGTCGGCGTCCATCTCCCCGTCAACAGCTTTCTCCCTCAGGTACTTGAATGCTTCCTCATCAATTCCTTTCGCGCCGAGGAAGACCGTGCTCTGGAAAGTCTCCATTATCTCGGAATACAGCTTCTGTTTTACGAAAAAATAGAACGCGGAAGTAACGACAAGGATAATGACCAAACTGGCAAAGAAGAAGTACAAACCGATACTCATCTTGTAACTAATATTACTTTTTCGCAAAATGTAGGCTCCTTGATGCTAGGGTTTCATAAACGGATGGTCTTTGTTGGCTGACCCTGATATTGCTCTGAAAACCTTAATGAATTGTCGAAATTGTCATTTTGGTATTTTATGGTTATGGGTCGAAATTCGGTTTTTTACCCCGATCAACGACTGTTTCCCAAACCCGAATAACTTTTTCAATCAGATTTTTCGGCAACGCCGACAAGTACTAGTATAGCTGTTAAAAACTTTCATTTCTGGATTTTTTTTACGGTTTTCGTCGAAAATAGGCTTTTCTCCCCCGAACTATGACTATTGTCCAAGCCCGTTCAACTTTCTTTCTGTGGCTGTAGTAGATAAGAAAAAGTATTATTCTAAAAAGTGAGTATAATACTTTTGCTTATCTACTACAGTCCCTAGATAGTGTAGAATCAAGTTCGCAGTTTGGTAGTTGAAAAAGGTCATTGGAAGCTCCAGAATGTTGTTACCACAACAAACATAAAAAGGACAACCAATGACCAAGACCAAAGATAGCACGTTCTTTGAAAACAAGCTATTGGATATTATTGCTGAACCGGATCCGCTCTATTCCATGATGCAATGGTTAACGGAACAGCTCATGGAAATGAAGTGTCGAAAAAAGCGAACGCACAAAAGGGTGTTCATAGCTCAGAGCGAAAAACCTATCGTTGCGGCACACGACTACGGCGCTTCGATACCAGACTGGGGACTATGTATCTGCTTATTCCGAAACTACGGGAAGGTGGATATATACCTTTTTTCGTAACCGAGAAACGACGAAGTGAACAAGCCCTTATCGAGGTAGTTCAAGAAGCCTGGGTGAATGGTATATCCACCCGAAAAATATACCGTCTTGCAAAAAGTCTGGGGATCGAAAATATCAGTGCTTCCCAGGTAAGTGAAATCAGCAAGGGTCTAGACGACATGGTCACTGAGTTCAGAACGCGCCCTCTGGAAGAAGAATGCCCGGTTCTCTGGATAGAAGCGCTGTATTAAAAGATACGCGATCAGGACCGTTGCCAAAATAAATCCGTCATGGTCGTTAAGGGTATTAACCTTCAGGGAATGCCGCAAATACTGGCTGTAGAGCCCTTTAATGAGAAATCTGAAGAGAATTAACGGTTGCTGTTCGCTTCGCTAAAAGACCGAGGGTTGAAGAAGGTCTGGCTATGCGTTTCAGATGCACACCGGGGACTTCAGAACGCAATCCAGAAGGATTTCCTTGGTGCGTCCTGGCAGCGATGCAAGGTTCATTTCATGCGAAACATACTGGCAAAAGTTACCCGCAAGAACAAAGAAGCATTTGCCAGCAGACTCAAACAGATCTGGTTACAGCCTGATCGAGAAACCGCAATTGCGTATTGCCGGGAAATAATTGAGCAATATACTGATGTGCTTCCCGAGGCAATGTTACTTCTTGAAGATGGTCTTGAGGACTCGTTGCAGTTCTACTCGTTTCCTGAAATTGATGCACGGAAGATCGCATCAGCAAATACACTGGAACGATTGAACAAGGAAATTCGCAGACGTTCAAAAGTGATCGGAATTTTCCCGAGTGTAACTTCGTACATTCGATTTAATTGCTCATACCTCATAGAGTATGAAGAGGATTGGCAAACCGGTCGGAGTTATATCAAGGCAGAATCGCTTGCTAAACAACAGGCGTTATAAAATATGGCAGCATGACAAAACGGAAATCCAGTGATTTTCTTCATGTCAAATTGCGAACAAGACTGGACACTATCCAATCTAACATTTGCTTAACCTGTATTTTCGTGCCCGTTAGGGCTTGGCGTAAAACTTGCCGAGCGAAGCGACCAGCAAGTTTTATGACAAAGAAAATATCAGGTTGAAGCAGTTGTTAGCCACTTTTTT
>JAEWMY010000008.1 GCA_023393015.1 Spirochaetota bacterium | reverse complement strand
TTTCCGGTATCACGCGCGGGGAACCGGAGGCGCGCCGTCCGCGGAAGTGTACGGTATCGCGCGGGCGCACCAGGCGGTCGCCGCCGACGCCTCCGCCTTTATCGAGCGCAGGGTAGAGACGCTAGCGCGCGCCTCGTCCCTCCTCGAGGGCGCGCCGGTAACCACGGTATGCGCGTTTCCCGCAGAGTTTTTCGGGCAAACCTGGTACGAGGGAATTTCCTGGCTCGAGACCGTCTTTCGTTCGGTCGCGCAGCGTTCCGATATCTCGTTCGCCCTTCCTTCCGCGCGGGCGACGACCGCTCCGGAGGGAGGCGTTATAGACCCGTTTTGCTCGTCCTGGTTCGACAACGGGTACGCCGACGACGTTCTCAACAGCTCGAACGACTGGATGTATCCGTATATCCGCATGGCCACGATGCGCATGATAGACCTCGCGGAGCGGTTCCCCGACGATACCGGCCTCAAGGAACGCGCGCTGGACATGGCGGCGAGGGAACTCCTGCTCGGTCAGACCATGGACTGGTTCCTCATGATGAACGAGACCGACCAAAGCGAGTACGCCCGCAGGAGGTTCGAGGAAAGCGTCCGCGCCTTCACAGTCGTCTACGAGTCACTCGGGTCGAATTTCATCAGTACGGAGTGGCTCACGAAGATCGAGAAGGTGGACAATCTCTTTCCCGAGATCAATTACCGGATGTTCAGCAAAAAGAAATAGCGGATCGGGGCCGAATGCCATCGGGCTTGAAGGCTCGCGTCAATCCAGTTGCTGGATTTCCTTTATCCTTCGCTGTATGGCGAGTGTCGTGCTGGCGGCGTTGACGCCTTCCACCGCGGGGTCGAAACGTTTGTCGATGGCGAGCGCCTCCTGCCAAATCACGATCGCCTCCTCGAGCTTTCCGGTCGCGTACAGTTTGAGACCCTCCACGTACAGCTCTTCCACCTGTTTCGCGCGTACCGCCCGTCCGCGGTCACCGAGGCTGAGTTTCGCCGAAAGGCTTATCCTGTTGAACAGGGCCGCTTGCGTGGTCATGTCGAGGGTATAGTTGACGTTGAATTGAAGATCCTTGACGGTGAATTCCCCGCCGATGCTCATTCGGGGATTCGCGCCCTTGAGCTGAAGCCCCCCGAGAAAGGTAAACATCGAGAGGAACTCGACCATGACGCCCGCGCCGTAATACATGGTACCGGAAAGGTGCGGGTCTACGAGGTTCAGGGGCTGTTGAACTTCCGCGGCGATCGTGACCGGCGCCGCGGGCTTCCAGGACGCGCCTAACGTCGCCAAGGTCGGCACGGGCTCCCCGAGGACGGGAGGGCCGATGTTCCTGAGGCTGAGACCGACATGGAAATTCGGTTCGCGGGCGTTGTAGAGCTTGAAGAGGTTGAAGCGGGTTTGCGCGCCTACGTCGCCCATGATGGCGAACGCGGATTGTTCGTCGCCCGAATCCTCGTCGATATGGCCGTAATTGTTCGAATAATCGGGAACGCTTCGATAGCCAGCCTTGATATTCGCGCCGACCGCGATACCCTTGAAGTAGTATCCCGCGAGGAAGTTATAGGATACATTCAACGTCGCGAATGTTTCGCTGTAGTATCCGCGGGAAACGCGTTCTCCGAAGGTGTTGTACTCGGTAAAGGGGACGTAAAAACAGCGCACCGATGCGCCGAACCCCAGGTTTTCCAGTCGCGTCGCGTAGGATACGGTTTCCAGTCTCGAATCGGCTATCCAGTTGTTGTGGAATACCGCGAGTTCCGTGTTTCTCATCGTGGAACTGCCGGCGGGGTTCGACTCGAAAAACCCGATGTCGTTGGCAAGCGCGGTAAAGGAGGATCCGAGGGCTTCCGCCCTGCCGCCCGCCGGGATCATGAGGGAGCGAAAGGTCGTCAACCCCTCGTTTTCGTCGACGAACCCCTCGAAGAAACCGACGAGGTCGCTGTACGGATTCGATATATCCAACGCAAAGAGGCGCGGGGCGGCCAGGATGAGGAATACGATTACTAGTTTTACGTACCTGATTCTCATACCCATACGATAGTATATTGTATCTTCGGGAGATATTCTGCGGTTTTGTACTGAAAAATAGAGATTTTTTGCCGAACTTTAAAGGAAGGGCTCAAATGTCCTCCAAGGCTGGGAAGATATAAAAAAGGTAGCGTTTGCGACATGTATCATGATTCTCCTCATACCGGCCATGATCGTCGCCGGGGGAAATCCCGAGGTGGGACTTCCGAAGGTGGATCGTCTCATCAAGGAACGCAACTATAACGCCGCCATCCTCGAACTGGCCCAGTACATGACGGAGAATCCCAAGGACTTCGACGGCGCGCAACAGCGCGTCAGGCGCATCATGAACATGCGCGAAAACTATAACGACGAGGCGCACTCGCTCCTGGAAACGCTCGTACAGGAACCCCTGAACGACCAAAAGAAGCTCGACAAGATAGCGAACCTGGAAACCCTCGAGAAAAACCCGAACGAGGCGACGCAGGAGTTCATCACGGAGACGAAAGCCGCGGCGCAGTTCACCTACTATCGGGCGAAATTCGACGATATCATGACGCGCGGAAACCGCCTCATCGACGAGGGTCGGTATGTCGAGGCCGCGCGGACGTTCACCGAGGGGTATTCCTTCTACAAAAACGAGTTCGACGAGGCGAGCGATCCGAATCTCGTCGCGACGGTCAATTCCCGGCTCGGGGCCATTATGAACGCCCTGTCGGCGCACTCGGCCCGGCAAACCTCGTTCGTCGCTTCCTCGGAAGCGGTGCGGACTGAAATCGCGGCCGGTAATCCCTCCGGGGCTACCGCCGCCTACACGGTGTTCGCCGCCGAGCTCGACGGGTATTCCGAGGAACGCAATCGCGTAGCCGGTAACGGATGGTTTTTCGAAGACACGTTCAAACAGCAGAATCCGGGGGAGGAAACCACCGATAACTCTTTCCTGCCGTTCGCCCAACGCTTTACCATGGGAAGAAAGACCGCGGATCGTTTCGAGGGGGTGCTCGGCGCCCTCGACGCCCAATGGAACGTCGCGATGGACGGGATGAACTCCGCGCTCGACGACACGATCGGTCGGTACTGGAACGAGGCCTACGAGGGGATAGGGGCGGACGCCGTGGAATCGGCGACGGCGAGCCTCGACCGGGCGGCCCAGTTCGCCTCGCTCGGAGCGACGATGCCGACCGCCGCCAGGGGATTCTCGTATCGGGGCGACATGTACGGCGCTCGGGACACTAACGGAACCGTACTGCGGTACCGCTCGCTCGGGTCACTCGTCGGCGGGATGAAATCGCTCGCCCGCGTATGGGACGAGTATTACGCCGTCAGCGGACGGGCCGCGACCGTGCCGCCGGAAACGCCCTCGGCAGAACTCTTGCGAACGGGCCGAACCGTGACGGTTCGCGTCAACACCGGATACGTCGGCGAATATCAGGCGATATCGCGTCGTCTCGACGAGGTGTCCCGCCCGGTCGCGGCGCTCCCCGTGATTCCGGGATACACCGAGGGCTTCAACAAGCGACGCGACGAACTGGCGGCCTTGCTCGCCGAGCGTCAGATAAACCTGTATCGCGCGTCGTCAAGCCATCAGGAACGTTCCGCCACCCTCATGGAAGGGGATTGGCGATCCGAGTACGAAAGCGGGGGAGGGTATCTCAACGGCACCATCGCCCCTCCCGGAGGCGAGACGTCGACTCCCGAGCGGACCGTCTATTACCCGGCCGAGGCGCTCGCCGCCTACAACCGCGTGCGCGCCGGCGTGGCGGCCGATCGGCGCGTCTTGCAGAATCTCCTGACGGCCATGGGTCAAGTGCCCCAATACGTCCGCCAGGATCAGGAATACGCCAGGAACGTCGAATCCGTGCGCGCCAGCCTCGCGCGGCTCGACGCCCTCGACGCGGAGGCCGCTTCGGGCATCACTCAGGCGAACTCGCGCATCCTGCAGGCGAATCTCGCCAAGCAGGAGTCGGACTTGCGATACCTGCAGTCCCAAGCCGCCCTCAAGCGGGGTGATTTCCAGGGCGCGCGCGACAACCTCGAACGCGCGCGGGAACGGATCAACAAGTCCCTGGAGTGGCAGGAGTCGGCGACGCTCCGGAAGGAAAGCGACGCGCGTCTCGCGGGTCTCGGCGCCGAGATAACCAGGATCGAGAACGAGGCGGTTATCCGCGAGGTCCGCGCGCTCATATCGTCGGGAAGGAACTTCTATTATCTCGGGAACTTCGATCAGGCGGAACAGGTGTTCACCCAGGCGAAGACGCGGTGGAGCGCGACCAACGTCGACGAAAACGCCGAGGTGACAAACTGGCTCAACATCGTCAATACGGCGCTTTCGATGAAAACAGGCCGAAGCATACCGGTTTCCGCGCCGCTGTATCCGCAGATGAGCCAGATACTGTCGAGCGCGGGACAGCTGTACGGCGAGGGCAAGGTCTTGCTCGCCTCGGGCAACCGGGCAGAGGCGATTCGCGTGTTCGTACAGGCCAAGGAGAAACTGCAGCAGCTGCAACTCGTGTATCCGCTCAATCAGGACGCGGGCCAGTTGACGCTCCGCATCGACCAACTCATCGACGCCGCGGCCTTCAAGCTTTTCTTCAGCCAAAAGGTAGAATACATCAGGGCAAATTACCGCACGGAGAGACAAACCGCGTACGGCGATCTTCTCGACCTCTACGAGATCGACCCGAACTATCCGGGGCTCAAGCGGCTTCTCGACGAAGTCGAAATCTATCTCGGCGTCAAGATCCCGCCGCCCGATCCCGCGGCCGTTCAGCGGTCGACCGAATTGACGCGGTCCGCGAGAAGGATATTCGACGCGAACACGAGGAGCATGTTCCAGGTGGCGCTCGACCAGCTCGACGAGGCGATTCGCCTCAACCCGGACAACCAGCAGGCCGTCGCGCTCATCGACCGCGTGCGGACCTCGATGGGCGGCCAGTCCGTCGCCGTCCTTTCTGCGGCCGACGAGGCAAAGTACCAAACGGCCGTCCAGGAGCTTCAGAAGGGCAACAAGATCACCGCCTCCGCGCTCGTCGAACAGCTCATGCAAAATCCGAGGAGTCGCAATTCCTCCAAGATCATCGATTTGAAGAAGAGGATTGATTCCCAACTATGATGAGGCGAACCGTTCTGGCGTGCTTGCTCGCGTCCTCCCTTGTTTCCTTTCAGGCTACCTCCCGCGATTTCTTTTGGGAGGCTCCCGAGACCGTCAGCTCGCGCGACAGCCGCTTCCCGTCATCGTCTACGAACGGCTCTGTTTCGGCGATAGTCTGGCAGGACGTGGAGAGCGAGACGAAGGATTCGGGAAGGATTTGGCTGTCCGGCCGCGTCTTCGACGGAAAACGATGGTTCGACCGCGAGCGTTTCGCCGGACCCTTCGCCTACGCCGGAGAGGTCCCCTCGATCGCCTCGGTTACCGTGAACGGCAAGGGCGGGATCATCGTTCCCGTGGCGAGCGGCGTAAACTCGGTTACGGTCCTAACGTCGAACGACCTCGGGGCGAGTTTCGTCTCGACCGTTATCGACGGCGGCGGTACGGGTCTTCTCGCCCCGCGCGTATTCGTCCGTTCGGACGGCGGGTATCTCCTTTTCGCGACGTACGGAACCGACAACAACTTCGTCATGGTCATGTCCCGCTCCGACGACGGGATCTCATGGCCGACCCTCGCTCCCTTCGGTCCGGCCTCTTCCCGCCGCCGCGCTTTCTTGCCGACGCATACCGCGGTAAACGGGCAGGACATCGTGGTATTCCAGGCCTTTCACGACGAAACGGGGCGATCCTCCTATCAGCTGTACTCGACCGTTTCGCGCGACCGCGGCAGGTCCTGGTCGAGTCCCGCGCTCATAACGGGTTTCGTCGATCCCGGAGCCCCTCCCTCTGTCGCCTATACCGGATACCACAACCAGCGCGCCAAGATGCTCGTCGTCAAGGGGGCGATATCGCTCGTGTGGGAACGCGCCCGTACGGCGAACGAAAAATACGCCATCTATCACGCGAACGTCGGGCCCGACGGAAAGATAACCGGTCCCGTCGAGCGGATATCCGCGGACGAGGGGTATTGCTACGATCCCGACATCGTCGAACTCTCCGGCTCACCGGCAGTCGTCTGGTTCGACAACCGTCGCGGAATCAACCGCGTGTATCTCGCCCGCAAGGAAGGCTTTCTCTGGTCGGAGGACGACCTTTCGAAAAGCTCGATCGACTCGGTTTTCGGCCGTATCCTGCCGGTAGACGATACCCTCGAAACTTACTGGCAGCAAAACCTCGGACGGGGTCAGTACCGGATCGTCAGGCTCGCTCCCGACCGAACGGCCCCCGCGCCCGAGATACTGCCGGTGGGATTCGTCTCCGGCGCGACGGGACGCGGAGAGGTCGTCCGGTTTAACCTCAGGCTTCCGGAGGATTCCTCCGGAACCGCGGGGTATTCGATCGCCTGGTCTCGGAACGCCCCCCCCGAGGTGCCGAAGACCGTGCAGAGCCTTCCTTCCGAAACGCGCGTCACGAAAACCGCGGACGAGGACGGAGCCTGGTTTCTCGGAGTTCGCCTCGTCGACTATGCCGGCAACTGGTCCGATCCCGTGTACGCCGAGTACGTGAAGGACACGACGCCCCCCGCGCCGCCCGTCGTTTTCGCGGGCGTTCCCGACGAGAAGGGCTTCCTCGAATCGAACACATTCTCGCTCAAGTGGGCTCCGTCGGAAGACGACTCCATCGCGGGCTATGCCTGGAACCTCGAGTTCGTCGCGCCCCTGTCGAAGGTCCGCGCCTTCGCCGATTCTTCAGGCCGCGTCGATCCCGCCGAGGCGGCGGGCGGTTTCGAGCCGACCCCGCCCGCGCCCGTCATCCGGTCGAAGGAGCCGGTCGCGACCTTCGAGAACCAGGATAACGGACTCTACGCCCTTTCCGTCGCCGCCGTCGACAAAGTCGGCAACGTCGGCGAACCGACCGTGAGGTATATCGCCCTCGACAAGTACAAGCCGGTTACCAGGATCGACTCCGTCGACCTCACGAAGGACGAAACGGGGGGGCTTACCGTCTCTATCGTGGGCCGCGGCTTCTCCGAAGGCGGTCTCGTCGGGGACATCCATATCGACCGTGACGGCGTCGCCCCGTGGGACGTGACCCTGAGCCGATCCTCGGGCGGTTTTGACGTCGCGAGCGACCGCCTCATTACCGCCCGCGTTCCGGACGATCTCGACGAGGGATCGTACCGCGTCGTGGTCTCGCATCCCGCTCGCGGGCTTTCGCCGTCGAGGCAGCTTCTCGCCGTCAGCGAGACGGGCACCGTCAAGCTGGGCGATTACCGGTACGAGTTTTCGCCGTCCTGGGAACGGACGGACGGCTCCCGCGGATCGCCGTTCGACGCGGGACGCGCGCTTTCGCTTTCGCTCCTTCTTTTCGCCATTCTCGTTCTCGTCGCGTCCGCGCGCGGCGTGTCCCTCGCAGCGAGGGACACGTTCGCCGTGCGCGACGAAGTTCGCGCCTTATTGACAGGAGACATCATGCCCTCAGAACGTAAACGACGCGCCGCGGCCCTGAAACGAAAGGGTGTCGGCCTCAGGTTCAAACTCGCGTTCTTCACGACGACGCTCGTCATCTCGGTCGTCCTTATCGTGTCCATTCCGCTCGGCGTGCGCTTTTCCGCGAATCAGGAAAGAACGCTCGCCCGGGGCCTCGAGTCGCGGGTAAGCGTCCTTCTCGAAAGCCTTTCCTCGGGCGCGCGCGCGTATTTGCCGAGCGAGAACCTGCTCGAGCTCGGCTTCCTTCCTTCGCAGATATCGGCCCTCGAGGAGGCGACGTACGCGACAATCACAGGCGGCGGCGCGGGCGGTTCCGTCGCGGGAATCGATTTCGTGTGGGCGTCGAACGATCCCGACCTCGGCTCGAGGATCGACACCGAACGTCTGGAACCGGGCCGATCGGCCCTTTCGGGCGGCGAAAACGAGGAAATAGCGTCGCGCGTCGCCGTCCTCAATTCCGAGGCGGAGCGTGCCGTCGGCGAACTTTCGAGAGGTATCGTTGCGCTCACGCAGGAAGGACGGAGCCTCGCGCTCAGCGTCGACGCCGAGTCGGTCAGACGACGCGACGAAATACAGGTAATAACGAGACAGCTCGAGGAACGTCTCGCCGCGGAGCTTTCGAGTCTTTCCGTACGGGGTTCGGGCTCGTGGCCCGCGTACGACCCCGACGCCCTTTCGCGCGATAATACGAAGTACGTGTTCTTCAAACCTGTCCTGTACAGAAGCGGTTCGAGCTCGAACTACGTGAACGGTACCGTTCGCGTAGGCGTATCGACCGAGTCGTTGCTCGCGGCGATGGACCGCGACAGAAGCGCGCTCGTTCAGACGACGGCGTATATCGCCCTATTCGCGGTAATCATGGGAGTCATCGGGGCGTTGATACTCGCGTCGATCATCATCTCGCCCGTCAGGAAACTCGCGTCGCACGTCGCCATGATACGGGATACCGAGGACAAGGAAGCGCTCGAGGGAAAGGAGATCACGCTCCGTTCGCGGGACGAGATAGGGCTTCTCGGCGAGACGATCAACGACATGACCCGCGGTCTCGTGCGCGCCGCGGCCGCGTCCAAGGACCTTACCGTCGGTAAGGAAGTGCAGAAGATGTTCATACCTCTCGAGACCAACGACGAGGGTCGCAAGCTTTCCTCCGGCAGCACTTCGGACGACAAGGCCGAGTTCTTCGGGTATTACGAGGGGGCAAAGGGCGTATCGGGAGACTACTTCGATTATATAAAGCTTGACGACCGGCACTACGCGATCATCAAGTGCGACGTCGCCGGCAAGGGAGTTCCCGCGGCGCTCATCATGGTCGAGGTAGCGACGCTCTTCCTCGATTATTTCAAGGACTGGAAGTACGAGAAAAACGGCTATAAGCTCGGATACATAGTCTCGCGTATAAACGACCTGATCGAATCTCGCGGATTCAAGGGGCGATTCGCCGCCTTTACGCTCTGCATATTCGACTCGGCATCAGGCGCCGTCCACTTTTGCAACGCGGGTGACAATCTCATTCATATGTATTCCGCCGCCGAACGGCGCATGAAGACGCTGCCGCTCAGGGAAAGTTCCGCCGCCGGCGTGTTTCCCACGTTCATGGTCGACATGAAGGGCGGTTTCGGCGTCGAGACTGTGAAGCTTTCTCCCGGCGACGTGTTGTTCCTCTACACCGACGGAATCGAGGAGGCGAAACGACTCTTCCGCACGCCCGACCTCCAGGTCATGACTTGCGCTGAACCGGGACTGGAGAGCGAAGCCGCGCACGGCAACCATTCCGTCGGGCAGGACAACGAGGAATTGGGTCCCGAGCGGGTTAACGCGATCATAGAGGCGGTATTCTCGCATTCCTCGTTTACGCTCGAGAAATGGCACAATCCGGAAGGTCCCGTGCGGTACGAATTCGATTTCTCCTCCTGCGAGGGAACCCTCGAGGAGGCGATCCTGGCGCTCGTTTCCGTCGAGAAGGTTTTTCGTATGTACGCTGACCGATCCACGACGGACTTCGATCGCGTACAGGTCGACAGGAAAATCGACGGTTTTCTGTCGCGTCATTTCCGGCAGTACGGCTTGTATTGCTCGTCGAGGCGGGATCATCCCGAACTCGGCGAGTATCTCTACTACACGCGGATTCGCGAGGACGATCAGTATGACGATTTGACGATTCTCGCCGTTCGCAAAAAGGGGTAATTGCGTGACGATCGATACCGAGCGATTCAAGGAATACGCCCGTAAGGGCATCGACGCCGTAATAGACGGCGCGAAAAAGGGAGCGGACTTCGTACGGGAAGCGGGAGACGGCGCGATCGAGCGCGTGGACATACTGCGGCTCGAGCGCCGGCTCGAGGACGCGCGCGCCGTGCTGGGCGCCGTGACGTACGCGTTGCTCGTAGCGAGAAGCCCGGTGCTTGATACGGATCCCGACGTAGCCGCGGCAATGGAAAAGGTCAGGACGGCGAGCGAGGCCCTGGACAGACGAATGGCTTCCTACGCTTCGCGGTCGGACGGTTCGGCCGACGAGAAAAAGAAAACGTAAAAAAAGGAACGGAGGCTATTGACCATCACCGTGCGTTGGTGATATATATACCTCCGTTGCGTCGGTACGAAGAACGGAGAAAACGACGCGGTTCTTTGATATGAGATACGGTTTTTGCGCCTTGGCGCGGTACGGTTGATTATCCAAAGAAAGCTTACAACACTCTATGCTATCCAGCCTTCGTAACGGAGGTTCGATATACTTGCCTCGCGCGGTCTTGCCGCAGGAAGGCGAAACGGTCTTTGAAACTAAAGGGAAGGGAAAGAAGGACGCTGTTTAAAGCGTCATGAGAATCCTGACGGATTCTCGAGACGTCAAAACGGTGTAAGGTGGCAAATCGCTAACGCGGTTT
>JAEWMY010000020.1 GCA_023393015.1 Spirochaetota bacterium | reverse complement strand
CCGGGTGTTTCGAGCGCGGTCCTTTCCCCCGACGCGGCCGCCAAGTATCTCGGAAAGGTGCTCGAGCGTGTTCCCAACATCTCGGTCGTCGGGATCGCCGGCCCGGGCGACCCCTTCGCGAACGCGGAGCAGACGCTTCGGACGATGGAACTCGTCTCGGCCGGACATCCCGACAAGATACTCTGCCTCGCTACGAACGGCATCGCGCTCGCGGAACACGTCGACGCGATCGCGCGCATGCGCGTCTCGCACGTGACGGTGACGGTAAACGCGGTCGACCCCGAAATCGCCGCCAAGGTATACGCGTGGGTACGGCACGGGTCGAGGGTGTATCGGGGTATCGACGCCGGAAAGCTCGTGGTAGCCCGCCAGGAAGAAGCGATACGGCGGCTGAAGGAAGCGGGACTCACCGTGAAGATAAACACCGTCGTGATCCCCGGCGTCAACGACGCGCACGTGGGAGCGATCGCGGAGCGCGTCTCCTCGCTCGGCGCCGACGTGCAGAACTGCATCGCCCTCATGAACGTGGAGGGTACGCCCTTCGCCTCGATCACGCCTCCCGGAGCGGGGGAGATCGGCGCGATCAGGCTGGACGCCGGACGGCACATCAGGCAGATGAGCCACTGCGCGCGGTGCCGGGCCGACGCGGTGGGTCTTCTTGGAGAGGAGAACGGCGCGATCGTCGGCGCCCTGCTTTCCGAGGCGAAGGGGGGAAAGCCCACCGCCGAACGGAGATACGTCGCGGTCGCCTCGCGCGAGGGCATACTCGTCAATCAGCATCTCGGCGAGGCTACGGGCTTGTGGGTCTTCGGCCCCGCGGAAGGAGGATACGCCCTCGTCGACCGGCGACCGACGCCCGTGCCCGGCGACGGGGACGACCGCTGGGAGGCGATGGCGGACCGCTACTCCGACTGCTTCGCGATTCTCTGTTCCGGCTTCGGGCCGAGCCCCGCGCGGGTTCTCGAGGGCCGCGGAATCAGGGTGTACGCGATGGAAGGACTCATCCGCGACGGGGCGGGGGCCCTGCTCGCGGGAGACGATATACCCGACGCTCTCGTCAAGGCGGGCTCGACCTGCGGGCGGGGTCTCGGGTGCACGGGCACCGGTCTCGGATGCGCGTGAAAGCAACGTTCAGGAGGAGGGAATCATGAAAAAACCGGCGCATCACGTGTTCGTCTGCGCGTCGTTCCGCATGAGCGGGGAGCCGCAGGGAGTGTGCCACAAGAAGGGATCGGGACAGTTGATGCAGTATCTCGAGACCGAACTTTCGGACCGGGGTCTCGGCGACGTCAGCGTTTCCGCCACGGGCTGTCTTAAAGTGTGCGATCGCGGCCCCGCGATGGTCGTGTACCCCGAGAACTGGTGGTTCGGGAAAATCGAAAGCGAGGAGGCGATCGACGCGATTATCGATTCGATAGAGTCGGGAACGCCCGCGGCGGAGTACCTGCTCGCGTAGGCGGGGCTTGCCGCCGGCAAGCGGAATTTCAAAATATCCGAAAGGGGCGGGTGGCGACGTCGCGAGCGCGCGCGACGTCGCCGCCTTCAGCCCGCGAAAAGAAGAAGCGATTCCCCCGGAACGCAGAGCCGTACCCTCGTCGCGCCGTCGGGCCACTCCCCTCCCGTCACCGAAAGCTCGTCGCGCGCGTCCCTGTCGCCGCCCGCGACGCCCGCCGCGGTAAGCGCCGACGCCCCCCATTCCCTCGAGAACGCGGACCCCGCGCGCGCGCGAAGCGAAAAATCGAAGCAATTGCGTTCGTCCCCGTCGCGCGCGTCCCGGACATGACGCGCGCGGATACCGACATGCGTGAGCCCGTCGGGAACGAACTCCTCCGTCTCGAGGATCAATCCCCAGGAGGGTACCGCGATACGTTTCGCGCCCGCTCGGTCGGCTTTGGCGACGTTCTCGCATCCGGTGAGCCTGGCCGCGCCCACGGTCGCCGGACGCGCGAATACGCTCTCCTTCGGTCCCGACTGCGCGATTCGGCCGTTTTCCATTATCAGTATGTCGTCGCACAGGCGATAGGCCTCGTCGAAGTCGTGCGTCACCATCAGGACGGTTCCGGTGAATTCCGAAAGGATGGCCGCCAGTTCGCGCTCGACGCTCGACCGGAGGAACGCGTCGAGCGCGGAAAGCGGCTCGTCGAGAAGGATCGCGCGGGGGTCGGACACGAGGATTCGCGCGAGGGCCGCGCGTTGCTGCTGCCCGCCGCTCAGCCGCGCGGGACGCTGATCGGCGTACGGCGCGAGGGCGAGACGCTCGAGCATCCCGTCGGCGACCGCGTCGGCGTCGGCGTTCGAGGGAAAAGTCGCGCGTGCCTCCCCGGGCGGGAAGGGACCCCGCGCGCGAACGCGCGAACGCGCGATTATCCTGACGTTCTCGCGCACGGTCATGTTCGGGAACAGGGCGTAATTCTGGAAGAGAAAGCCGCATCGGCGTTCCTGCGGTCGGATGTCCACGCCTCGGGTCGTATCGAATACCGCGCGCCCGTCGATCGTGACGGCGCCGGAGTCGGGGCGCTCGGTTCCCGCGACGCACTTGAGCGTCATCGTCTTCCCGCAGCCGGATGCCCCGAGTATCGCGGTGCGTCCCGCCTTCGCGGAAAAATCCACGTCGAGCGAACCCGTCGCGAGGGATCGCCGTATCGCCACGCGGACGCTCATCTGCCTGACCTGCCGCTCGTGTTGATCGCGAGAACCGCGAGAAAGGATATCCCCGAAAGCACCGCGACCCAAAGGCTCGCGCGCGCCATGCTTCCGCTTTCGGACGCGAAATAGATGGCGATCGGGATCGTCTGCGTCTTACCCGGTATGTTGCCCGCGACCATGAGCGTCGCCCCGAATTCCCCGAGCGCGCGCGCGAACGCGAGCACGGTTCCCGCGACGATGCCGGGCGAGGAGAGCGGAAGCATGAGCGAAAGAAAAATCCGGCGTTCCGAGAGCCCGAGCGTTCGCGCGGAGGCGATGACCGTAGGGTCGAGATGGTCGAACGAGGCGAGCGTCGTGCGGTACACGAGCGGAAAGGCTACAGTCGACGCGGCCATGACCGTGGCACCCCAGGAGAAGACGAGGCGAACGCCGATCGCCTCGAGGGCCGCCCCGACAGGGCCCGCCCGTCCGAAAACGGACAGGAGGATAAACCCGACGACCGTCGGGGGCAGTACCATCGGGAGCGTGAACGCCCCGTCAAGTACTGCCCTGGATCGTCCCCCCAGTCGCGCTACCAGTCGCGCCGCCATTACGCCCGAGACGCAAGCGAGTCCCGTGCCGACGAGCGAGGTCTTTATCGATATGACCAGCGGAGACCAATCCATTATTTTTACATCCTATTCGGCGGCGTATCCGTTCCGGACGAACACCGCCTTCGCTTCCGGGGAGGAGAGCCAATCGAGATACGCGCGGGCCTCCCGCGCCCGTTCGCTCGCCGAGACGACGGCGCCGGGAAAGCGTACCGGAGAGTGGCTTCCCTTCGGCGCGAGTGCGACTACCTTCACGTCCATCCCGGACAGGGCAGTCGGATAGGCGAGCGCGGCGTCCGCCTCGCCGGCGGCTACCCAGGCGGCCGCTTGCCTGACGTCTTTAGCGTACACCGCCTTAGTCCGGGCCGTCTCGAGAATGCCGAGAAACGCCAGCGTTTGTTCGGCGTACTTGCCCGCGGGAACGCTCGACGGCTCCCCGAGAGCGATCCTCGATACGCGGTCGGTGGCGAGATCGGCGAACGAGGTGATGCCGCTCGAACTTTTTTTTACGACGAGGGCGAGTGTCGTCGAGACGACGATACGCCTGCTCTCCGCGTCCACGAGGCCCTTTGCCGCGAGCGAGTCCATCTGTTCCTCGCTCGCGGGGATAAACACGTCTATCGGGGCTCCCCGCTCGATCTGTCCCGCGAGCGAGCCCGAAGAGGCGAAGGTGTTGACGATCCGCACGCCCGGAAGGGCTTTCCCGTACAGCTCGCCAAGTTCGGCGAGGACGGACGTCAGTCCCGCTCCCGCCCCCACGAGGATCTCCGTCGGCGCGTTACCCGCGGTATCTTCCGAACCCGCGGCCGCGAGGCGCGCCATGGCGAAGAGCGCGGCGATCAATGTCGCCTGAATCTTCATATCACCTCCTTTATCTACGAGAAAAAAAACGCGCGATACCCATGTACCGCGCGTCTTTGCCCGTTGCTGCCTTCTGTCAGCCCGAAGATAGGAAATATTCGCTGTTTCGTCAAGACGAAATTGCAAGAATATGCGAAAAAGTCGATTAAAAGTGCATAAATATTGACAATCGAGCGATTTCCGCGTACAGTACACTCATGAAAGACCTTCCATACTGGAGGGCCTGCTATCGGGAAGCTACGGCCCTGCAAAAAACCGCGCAAGGAAGCGTACGTCGTCCCGAAATCTTCACCCCCTCGCTTACGCGAAACATCGCGGCGATGAGCGCGGAAAAGTACTTCATGGCGCTTTTCGCCCGTCGCGGCCTCCTTCCTCACGGTCATACGCTGACCGACCTTTCCGCCGAGGCGCGTTCGTTTATCCCTATCTCCGAAGGCCTCGTGTCCTCCCTTCGGCGCCTTGACGGGCTCGAACTGCTCTGCCCGTTCGCGCCCGTTCGCGCCGACGAGACGACCGCGGGGGAGCGGGACGAGTATCTCGCTACCCTGTCCGAGCTCGCCTCGCTCGCGAGGGATGATCTCGAGGAACCCGTCGGCTCTGACCGGACGGGTTGGGGCGAATCGGGAGACGGCGCGTGACGTGGGGTCCCGCGAGACCCTTGCGAATCCTTGATACGACCCTGCGGGACGGCGACCAGTCGGCCTGCGGGTCGTTTTCGTTCGACGACAAGGTACGCATCGCGCGGCTTCTCGACGAGGCCGGGGTGGACGTCGTCGAGGCGGGCTTCCCCGCGTCTTCCCGGGCCGAGGCGAAGGCGTGCGAGGCGATCGCGGGAGAATGCTCGCGCGCGACGGTGTCCGTCATGTGCCGGACGATTCCGTCCGAAATCAGGCTCGCGGCCTCGACGCTGGCGCGAGCGCGGCGCGGTATGCTTCACCTGACGCTTCCCGTAAGCGACCTTCACATGCGCGCCCGCCTCGGCTCCGACCGGGCGGAGGTCCTGAACCGCGTGAGAGTCGCGCTCGAGGTCGCTCGCGAGTACGCCTTCGAGATCGAGCTCGGAGCCGAGGACGCGACCCGGGCCGATCCCGCTTTCCTGCTCGAGTATTGCGAGTTGGCCTGCGACCTCGGCGTCGGCGTCATCAACCTCGCCGATACCGTGGGGTACGCCGCTCCCGAGGAGACGGCGCGTCTCGTCGCGAAGCTCGTTTCGGAGATTCCCGCCATACGGGACGGCGCGACCCTGCTCGGGATCCACGCGCACGACGACATGGGCCTCGCGCTCGCCAACACGCTCGCCGCCGTGCGCGCGGGCTGCGCGCAGGCCGAGGTTACCGTCGGCGGTGTCGGAGAGCGGAGCGGCAACGCCGCGCTCGAGGAGCTCGTCGCGAACCTGCTCGCGCGGCCCGATCTCTACGGCGCGACTACGTCCGTGCGTCCCGAATCTCTCGTCCCGCTCGTTGATACCGTCTCCCTCGCCCTCGCCGTCGCCCCCTCGCCTTTCAAGCCGGTTGTCGGGACGAACGCCCGGGCTCACGCCTCCGGGATGCACCAGCAGGGACTTTCGCGCGACGCGGACACGTATTCGCCTCGCTCGCGTTCCTCGTTTTCGTCGCGTCACCGAATAGCCCTTTCCGCGCATTCCGGCACGCGCGGGGTCATCGACTTCGCGCGCGAGATAGCGGGAATCGAGCTTGCCGAATCGCTCGCGGGCGCGGCCCTCCTGCGCGTCAAGCGTCGCGGCGCGTCGTGCGGCATAACGGAATTCCTCGCGTCCCTCCGGGCGGGGGGCGAGATCGAGTCGCCCGTATGGATGCCGGAACGGATTTCCGCCGTGACGGAGGTTGACGGGAACGGCGTCGCCCGGCACGCGCTGTCGGCGACCGTGAGCCTTTTCGACGGCGCGTCGGCCGGCGCGCGCGTTACCGAGACCAAGCGGGCGGAGGCCGCCTCCGGGAGCCTTGTCGACGCCGCGCGCGACCTCGTCCGCGCCCTGTTCGACATGGATTTGTCCGTACGGGTGTTCTCGGTAACGGGTTACGGTGACGGAGCGCGTGTGTACCTGGAGGCCGCCCGCTCGTACGCCGGGGAGAATATTGCCGCGGAGACCCGCGGGCGACTTCACGCGACCGAGCGTCGCGGATCCTCGCCGGGCGTCCTGCTCGTCGTCTGCCTCGTCGATTTCGCCAACGCCGAGCTCGCGGAAAAGTGGCTCGGTCGCGACCGCGACCAGTAAGTCGGGCGCGATTCCGGCCCGCGGCACTCCGCCGGCCGTCCGACGGAACGCTCTTATCCCCCGAGATACGCCTTCTTGACCCGCGGGTTCTGCTCTACGACGAGGATCATGATGCCCCGCTCCGGAGAGGTGAAGATAGGTATCTTTACGTGGGGTATGAATCGCGTCCTTACGAACACCCGCTTTCCCGGATTGAACTCAGGTCAGCGATGCCGGCGGTAGTGCCGTCGACCCGTCGCGGGGCGACGTAATGACAGTAAAAAGGCAGAACGGAAATGAATCAAGTCAAAGCGACTGAGTATGCAAAAAAAATACGGGTCGAATGCATACTATTGCACCCGACCCGTTGATAAATAAGCCTTCTATCTACTACCGATAATGACTACCGATCACGACTACCGAAACGAAACGGTCACCGCTCCGATTCCTGTTTGGATGCTCAGTCGATTCGGCGCGTCGACCGCGCCGACGCTTCCGTTGCCGACCCCGGCGAATTCCTCGGACCCGATCCGAACCGAGCCGATGCCCCGGGCGTATTCCACGCGATAGTCGTTACGGTCCGCGTTCAACGCGAGCTCCACCTTGCCGGCTCCGGTGTCTATCGAAGAGGAACCCGTCAGCGTTCCCGAAAGGGCGCACTTACCGGCGCCGGTGCGTATGCGCGCGTCGTGAAGCCGCGCGTCCGCAAAGTCGATGGAGCCCGCCCCGGTCTCGATCTCCGCCTCCCGCGCCGATACGCGCGCGCCGCGCACGGAGCCCGCTCCGGTCTCGATCTCGAGACGCTCCGCGTCGATGCCCGTCAGTTCGAGCGATCCCGCGCCCACAGATATCTTGACGCGCTTGAGCGGCGCTCCATCCGGGAGCGTGATCTCGATCCGCGGGCGAATAGCGTCCTTTCCGAACCGTATCGAGTTGCGCCATTCTTTTTCCCGAACGCGGAACGTATCCCCGTCCTGTTCAAGGGTCATCGTCGAGACGTTTACGTCGGTCGCGCGAACCGCGGCCTCGGAACCGGTTTTGACGACAAGGTTCGCGGCCTTGAGCTCGACGACGAGTTCAGCGGTTTCCGACGACAAGTCCCGGGCGATCTCCCCGACGTCCTCTACCTTGTCCCCGTCGCCCCATTCCCACGTCGCGCGCGCGCCGAACGGCCATCCGCCCAAATCCAGCTTTCCCCCGAGAGAAAGCCCGATCGCGACCAGTACGATGCCGATGCATATGAGGAAGAATCCGCGCGCCAGTCCGCGCCCCGCGTAGTTATTTGCCATACGAACCTCCACGTGCGCGGCCGAAAAGCCAGGATACCGTCTGCCCGAGTATCGAAAGCACCGCGCCGATTACCGCGAAGGCGATCTTCCCGATACCCCAGAGCAGGAAGGCCGCGCCGAAGAGTATGAGCGCTCCCGCCGGATTCGCGAAGAGCCCGGCGAAACCGCCGACGAAGAGCGCTATTCCGCCGACCACGAGACCGATCGCCCCCGCGCATACCGCTATCGCGACGGCAACGATCGTGACGACGAGGCCGACGGCCCCGAACACGACCGGCAGGGCGATCGGCGCCGCCACGAGCGCGAGCAGGACGAACCATATCGCCGACAGTCCCTTTCCGGGGTTGTACGGAGCCCTGCGCGCTTCCTTGATGGCGTGATCCGCCAGTATGCGAGAGGCCACCGCGTGCGGGCTTCCGAGTTCCCGAATGACCTCCGCCTCGCGGTCGGGCCCGGCCTCGTCGAAATATTCCTCGTAATAGGAGAGCGCGCTTTCCCGCTCGTCCGGAGGCAGTCGCGCGAGTCGCTCGGCGAGCTCGCGCATGAATTCCCTTCGTGTCATCGTCGTCTTACCCCCTGAAGATGCCCTCGATACGGGCTCTATAGTCTTTCCATTCTTCGAGATGCAGGGCGTGTTGCGCCCGACCCTCGTCGGTTATGTGATAGTATCTTCTGTTGCGTCCCTGAAACGGCTGATCATAGGTCGTAAGCCAGCCGTTTTTTTGCAGGCGACGAAGGACCGGATACAGCGTCGATTCGGAGATCGTCATGACTTCCTTCACTTCCTGCGTGAGGCGATAGCCGTATTCGTCCCCTCGGGAGAGAATCGCCAGAACGCAAGCGTCAAGAAGTCCGGAATTAATCGAAAAAAGCATCGCGTTTCCGCCTCCGTTGTCCTGAATCTGATAATATTATACATGCTATAATATCAAATAGTCAATAATAAAAAACCGATATCGCAACTGGATAAAATGGAGATAAATACTTGACTCCGGGGGAAAAGAGACGTATAGTAATCATGTAGACCCCTCCCCCGGGGGGAGGGTGGTCGCTGGAGGTTTCGTTGAAAACAACCGGTACTTTCGATATATCGGGTATGACGTGTTCGGCATGTTCCGGGGCAATCGAGCGCAAGCTCGTAAAGCTGACCGGTGTCGATCGGGTTGACGTGAACTTGCTCGCCAATTCCATGATAGCGACGTATGACGATGACATAATCACCGAGACGGGGATACTCGAGGCGGTCGCGTCGGCCGGATATACCGCGACTCCGCGGGACGACGCCAAGACGGCGGTACGTACGAAATACCGGCCCGGCAGGGCAGACCGGTCCGGGCGGCGGGTCAACGATTCCGGCATGCTGACGCGACTCGTCGTTTCCTTCGCGTTCAGCCTTCCCCTCGTGTATATCGCGATGGGTCATATGCTCTCCTGGCCCCTGCCCGAAGCCCTGCACGGAATGCCCCTTCTTTTCGCGCTGACACAGTTCCTTCTGGCGCTTCCCGTGGTAGCGGTCAACAAGGATTACTTCGTCCGCGGTTTTCTTTCGCTCGCGCGGTTAGCTCCCAATATGGACTCGCTGATCGCGATCGGCTCCTCGGCGTCCATGCTCTACGGCGTGTATTCGCTTTTCATGATAACTCACGCCGTTTCCCTCGGCGACGCGGCGACGGCGCGCGCGCTTTCCATGGAACTCTACTTCGAGTCCGCCGTCATGATCCTCTCGCTCATCACGCTCGGGAAATTCCTCGAGGATCGCGCGAAGCGGCATACCTCCGACGCGATTACCCGCCTCGTTCGCCTGCGTCCCGACACGGCGACGGTCATCAGGGAAGGAGAGGAGCGGGTGATCCCGATAGACGAGATCGCCATCGGCGACGTCGTGGCGATTCGTCCCGGCCAGAACGTCCCGGTCGACGGCGTGATTGTCGAGGGCCGCTCGTCCATCGACGCCTCGGCGATAACCGGCGAGAGCATTCCGCTCGAGAAGTCCGTCGGCGACCGCGTCTACAGCGCCACGTTGAATCTCAACGGATACGTCAGGTTCAGGGCCGAGCGCGTCGGCGACGACACCACGCTCGCGCGCATCATCGCCCTCGTCGAGGCGGCCTCGTCGTCGAAGGCCCCCATATCGCGGCTCGCCGACCGCATAAGCGCGATATTCGTGCCCGCGGTGATACTCGTCGCGCTCGCGACGCTCGCGGGATGGATGATCGCGGGCGAGGGATTTTCCTTCGCGCTTTCCATGGCGGTTACCGTACTCGTTATCTCGTGCCCCTGCGCGCTCGGCCTCGCCACGCCGACGGCCATCATGGTGGGAACGGGCAAGGGCGCGGAAAACGGAATACTCGTAAAGTCCGCCGAGGCGCTCGAGATAGCCCACTCCGTCGACACGGTCGTTCTCGACAAGACCGGCACCATCACCTCCGGGAAGCCCGCCGTAACCGACATCGTGTCGATCAGCGAGCTTGACCATAACGAGATACTCGCCCTGCTCGCGTCGATCGAGGCCCGTTCGGAGCATCCCCTCGGCTTCGCCATCGTCGAGGAGGCGAAGAAGAGCGGGCTCGAGCTTTTGCCCGTCGACGACTTCAGGCCGTACCCGGGGAAGGGCGTCAGCGCGATGATCCGGGGCAAGTGGTACTTCGCGGGCGGGCCGAACCTCCTGCGCGAGAACGGTATTAACCCCGAGCCGCTGTTCGAGAAGCTCTCCCAGTTCGCCGCGCAGGGCAAGACGCCTTTCTGCTTCGGGGGAGACGGCCGCGCGCTCGGCATGGTCAGCGTGGCGGACGTCATCAAGCCGAGAAGCCGGGAGGCGGTGGAGGCGATGAAGGCCATGGGCCTCGACGTAATCATGCTTACCGGTGACAACCAGCTCACGGCCGAGGGAGTCCGCAAGGCCGCGGGAATAGACCGCGTCATCGCCGAGATGCTTCCCGAGGGAAAGGCGGGCGTAATCGAGGCGCTCCGCGCGGAGGGCAGGAAGATAGCCATGATAGGCGACGGCATAAACGACGCCCCGGCCCTCGTGTCCGCCGACGTTGGGATAGCCATCGGCGCCGGAACCGACATAGCCATCGCTTCCGCCGACGTCGTGCTCATGCGGAGCGATCTGGCCGACGCGGTAACCGCGCTCAAGCTCGGAAAGGCCGTCATTAGCAACATCAAGCAAAACCTGTTCTGGGCGTTTTTCTACAACTCGCTCGGGATTCCCGTGGCGGCCGGGCTGTTCCACGCGGCGTTCGGCCTCAGGCTGAACCCGATGATAGCCGCCGCCGCGATGAGCTTCAGTTCCATTTCTGTGGTGCTGAACGCGCTCAGGCTCAACTTTTTCAAAAGGGAGGTTTGATGTGAAGACTATGCTGAAGGTTTCCGGAATGAGTTGCGCGCATTGCTCGCGGAGGGTGGAGTCCGCGCTGAAGGATATCGCGGGAGTGACCTCGGCGACGGTCGATCTTTTGGCCGGTACCGCGAGCGTCGACTGCGACGAGGGCGTTTCGCGCGAAACGCTCGCGGAGGCGGTGCGCGAGGCGGGATACGAGGTAGTCGCGTGACGGCCGACAAGGAAGGGGTCTCGCGTCTCTTGAGAACCGCGCGCGGGCAAATCGACGGGATTCTCCGGATGATAGAGGACGACCGGTATTGCGTGGATATCTCCAATCAGATCATGGCCGTAGCATCCGTGCTCCGCAAGGCCAACGGAGAGGTGCTGCGCTGCCATCTGGACGAATGCGTCAGGAACGCCATGAGCTCCGGAAGCGACGAGGAGCGGACGGTAAAGATAGACGAGCTGATCTCCGTCATGGAACGCAATCTCTAAGAAATCGCTCGACAATTTCCCCGTTTCGGCCCTATAATGTAACAAAAGTTCGCGTCCGGGTGGGGAATTACATGATCAAAAACGTACACGGGGATTTGCGCTCGCGCGTCCTCGATCTACTCGTGGGCGAGGGGATATCCCCTGCCCATGACGTCGGGCACGAGGGCCTTGCGAAGTTGCTCGGCGACTTCGTGCACCTTGAGTTTACCGAGGACGAGGCTGCCAATCACTGGGAGCGGATACTCGGAAACTACGAGTCTCTCAGCGAACGGCTCTCGCGAAAGCCGAGCGTTCACGTCGCCATCGTCGACTACTTCACTTCCGAAAAACACGTGCTCGACTCGCCGCTTCTCGTCGAGGTTCGCGTATTCCGCCAGACGGAGCGGCTCGCGATGATCGACGGGTTGACCGGCATATTCAACCGCCGGTACATGGATATCATGCTCAAGAAGGAATTCAACCGTTGCGACCGTTACGGCAAGAGCCTTTCCGTGTGCATCCTCGATATCGACGATTTCAAGAACATAAACGACACGCGCGGCCATCAGTTCGGCGACGAGGTGCTTCGCGCCCTTTCGACGCTGATAAAGGACACGATACGGGAAGAGGACGTGGTGTGCCGCTACGGCGGGGAGGAATTCCTCGTCATACTTCCGGAGACCGACGCGGACGGGGCGCGTTCCCTCGCGGAGCGCGCTCACGCGGCCCTCAAGGACTCTCCGCTTTTCCGTTCGAGCGGCGTGACCTTCTCGGCCGGCGTCGCGACGTATCCGTCGTCGGCCGGCGACGTCGCCACGCTCGTGATGGCGGCGGACCGGGCGCTCTATCAGGCGAAATTCCTGGGAAAGGATCGCGTGGAATGCGCGATGCCGGAGCGCCGGAGATACGACCGGTTCAACCGTCCCTGGAGTCTCGATATCTATCCCGAAAGGGAATCGACGCCGATCACCGAGGTGGTCGCCCAGAATATTTCCCTCGGGGGTACGCACTTCGAGTGTCCCGTGCGCTATCCCGTCGACACGTTGTTGACGATCGTGTTTTCGAGCGAGGAGGGCGACGCCCAGCACATCGAGGCGCGGGCGCGCATCAGCTGGGTCAAGAAAAACGGTTCGACGTACCTGTACGGGGTGAGCTTTCTCGATTCGCCCGAGTCGCTCGAGCCTAAGCTATCGCTAACCGCCGGGCGGGCGGGCGCGGAGGCGTAACCCGCGACGCGAAAGCGTCACGGCCCGCGACGCGAAAGCGTCACGATCCGCAACGCGAAAGCGTCACGATCCGCAACGCGAAAGCGTTGCGGGCGCGTCATCTGATTACCAGTTTTCTCCGAGACGTTCGAAATACGCTTGCGGATGAGCGCACGCGGGGCAGCTCTTGGGGGCTTCCTTGCCGACGTAGATGAAGCCGCAGTTGATGCATCTCCAGGTGGTCGGGCTTTCCTGCACCCACATGTCGCCGTCCTCGATGTGCTTTGCCATCGCCTCGTAGCGCTTGGCGTGCTGTTTCTCGGCTACCGCGATGTTTTCCATTACGGTCGCGATGACGTCGAAACCCTCGGACCGCGCGACCTTCGCGAAGTCGGGATACATGTGCTGCCATTCGTAGTTCTCGCCGCCGGCCGCCTGCTTGAGGTTTTCGAGGGTCGTGCCGATGTAGCCCGCGTGTCCGCCCGCGCCCGCGTTGACTTCTTCCCCGCCTTCGAGGAACTTGAAGAGGCGCTTGGCGTGTTCTTTTTCCTGATCGGCGGTCTCGAGGAATATCTGCTGTATCTGGACGTAGCCTTCGTCCTTCGCCTTGCTCGCCCAGTAGGTATACTTGTTGCGCGCCTGCGATTCGCCGATAAACGCGGCGACGACGTTCTTTTCGGTTTGCGTTCCCTTGATCGATTTCATTCGTGTCCTCCGTTGTCGGGGCCTTGCCCCGAAGTGTTATCGTAAGTATACAATACTTCGGGGCGATGTGGTATCCTTGAAACGGGAGGAACGGAATGAATAGTTACTCGGTGATCGGAACGGGAGCGATAGGCGGATACTACGGAGGAAGGCTCGCGGAATCCGGGCGAACGGTATCGTTCCTCGCGCGGGGAGACTACGAGTATCTCGCGGCGAACGGGCTGTCCGTAGCCTCGAAGGCGGGAGATTTCCGGATATTCCCGATCGACGCGCACAACCGCGCCTCCGACTTGCCGGAACGCGACGTCGTAATCGTATCCCTCAAGACGACATCGAACGCGACGCTCCGCGAGCTTCTCGCGCCCGCCGTGAGGCCGGGCACCGTCGTTCTCGTCATGCAAAACGGTCTCGGCATGGAAGAGGAGGTCGCCTCCTGGTTTCCCGAAGCCCTGGTCGTGGCGGGGATGTGCTTTATCTGCTCGCAGAAGACGGGTCCGGGGCGGGTGAGCCACATGGACTACGGCTCGCTGACGATCGCGGCCCACGGGCCCGACACCGCCCGGACGCGCGAGGTTCTTTCGTCCATCAAGGCGGATTTCGAGGAATCGAAGGTAAGCGTCACCGTCTCGCCGTCCCTCGGCGAGGCGCGTTGGCGGAAGCTCCTCTGGAACATCCCCTACAACGGCACTTCGGTGATTCTCGACGCCGACACGAAGGAGATCATGGATACTCCCTCGTCGCGACGGATGGTGCGCAGGCTCATGGAAGAGGTCGTGCGCGGAGCCGCGGCCTGCGGTTACGCGATCGAGCAGGAGGCCGTCGACCGGATGCTCGAGTTTACCGACCGGATGACGCCCTACAAGCCGAGCATGAAAATCGACCGCGATTCCGCGCGGCCGATGGAAGTGGAGTACATGTACCTGCGTCCGCTCAAGGCGGCCCGGGACAAGGGAGTCGAGCTTCCGGCGATCTCGACGGTCGCCGACCAGCTCCTCTTTTTGGAGTCCCGTCCTTACGCGCGCTCGAGGAAGGTGTAGGCCTTTCCCGTCTTGCCCGCCCGTCCCGTCCGGCCGATGCGGTGCACGTAGTCGTCGTAGGTGCTCGGCTGCGAGTAGTTGATGACGTGCGAGACGTCGGAGACGTCAATGCCCCGCGCCGCGACGTCCGTCGCGACGAGGATTTCGATCGTTCCTTCTTTCAGTCCCTTGATCGCGCGCGATCTCTGCGCCTGGCTCTTGTTGCCGTGGATGCGGTCGGCCTTGAAGCCGCGCGCGAGCAGGGCCTTGTAGAGCTTCTCGACGAGGTGCTTGGTGTCGTCGAACACGATCGTCTTGCCGCGGCCCTTCGAGATGAGGAGGTCGTGGAGCTTGTCGATCTTGTCGTCCTTCCCTTCGAAGTACACGACGTCCTGGTCGACGCCGTCGGCCGTGACGCCTTCGCGGACCGAGACGGTCACGGGGTCGCGCGAGAACTTCCTGATTTGCGCGTCGATAGAATCGTCGACGGTGGCGCTGAAGAAAAGCGACTGCCTCTCCTTCGGCATGTAGCCGAAGATCGCGGTGATGTCTCGGATGAATCCCATGTCGAGCATGCGGTCGAACTCGTCGAGCACGGCGAAGCTCACCTGGGCGAGGCTCACGTTCTTCTGCTGGATGTGGTCCTTGAGCCGGCCGGGAGTGGCGATGACGATACGGGGATTCGCCTTGAGCTCGCGGATCTGCGTGTTCATCGAGGCGCCGCCGATGAGGAGGGCCGTCCTGATTCCGCAGCCCTTGCTGAACGCGATGCATTCTTCCTGGATCTGCTGGGCGAGCTCGCGCGTGGGCGCGAGGATGAGCGCGCGGTGCGTCATGTCGTGGATGAGGTCGTTTATCATGGGAAGCGCGAAGGCCGCGGTCTTGCCGGTACCGGTGTTCGCGATCCCGATGACGTCCTTGCCCTCGAGCACGAGGGTGATCGTCTTGTCCTGGATCGGCGAGGGCTTCACGTACCCCTTCGCCTCGACGTTCGCGAGTATGCGCCTGTCGAGCTTGAAGTCGGCGAAATCGTGCTGGGAGACGTATTCTTCCTTCTCGACGATCGTCGCCGCCTGGATGAACTTGGAAGGATCGATGAACTGCTTCACGCGGCCGTTCCGTCCCGCGATGACGCGGTTCGGCCCGGGGGCGCCCCTGCCGCCTCTCCTGCCGTCGGAGGGAAGGTTGAAGGAGGAGGGCCGTGCGGGGCGGTCGCGGAATTCATCGCTCCGGGCGCGCTGGCCGTCGTCGCGACCGCGCGGTGAGTCGTTCCGGGCGCGGGGAGCGTCGTCGCGGGAAGGTCGCCGCGCGTCGCCGCGCCTTGAGTCGCCGCGAGCCGTTCTGGCCGCGTCGCCCCGTGACGTTTGCGCGGGTCGCGATTGCGCGGGCCTTGCCGGGCGGCGGTCGCTCTCGGGAGAGCTTTCGCCCCTGATGGCGCGGGAGACCGCGTCGCGGGTGGCGCGGAGGGACGATTCGAGCGGCTCGCGCCTCGCGACGCGGCTCGATCGGGGGCGCGAGGGCGCGGGTGCGCGGGCGCCGGAATTCGTGCTTGATTGCATGATAACTGCCTTACG
>JAEWMY010000001.1 GCA_023393015.1 Spirochaetota bacterium | reverse complement strand
GTTGGTCTATCGAGAAGACAGCGTCCTCCTGGTAGTTGCCTCGGACTCCCTTGAGTTTCTCGCGGTCGATCGGCCGGCACATGAAGGCCTCCATGTCGGAGCCGTCCGCGAGATGGATGCCGAAGTTCTTCGCGTCGGTAAAGCCCGCGCGGTGATAGTAGCCGGGGTTTCCGAAGAGGACGGCGCACGGGTAGCCGAGTTCCCCCGCGCGCTCGCACGCGAGGTCGAGGAGGGCTTGCCCGATGCCGCGCTTTTGGTACGCGGGAGCTACCGCTATCGGACCGACGCAGACGACGACGTGATCCGTAGTACCGTCACGGATGATCGCTTCGGTGCAGTAGATCCCCCCGGCGAGTTCGCCTTCAGGCGCTAATGCGCCTGCGGGTGCTAGTGCGCCTGCGGGTGCCACGCAGAGGAATGAAAGCTCCGGAATATAGCAGGCGGCGTCGCGCATCGTATGAAGGAGATAGTGCTCGTCGCAACCCGGGCGATACACGTCCCAAAAGGCGTCTCGCGTGAGGCGCTCCATTTCGTCATAATCGTCTTTCGTTTCGAGTCTATAGGAAAATTCGTTCGACATGATGAGTATCCCGTATAATAAAAATCGCACGCGCATACGCGCATGAAGGAATCGAGGCGTGGAGATTGTGCGACGGGATAGTCGGTGGCGGGGTCTACGAGGATGAGTCGATGTATTCCGACGAAGACCCGGCTTAGCCGAGCACCACCGTCTCGATGCGATTTGCGTTCATACAGACCTCCGTGAGGGTAAACTTGTACCAACTATAGCGGGTGAAAACGAATGCTGTCAATTACCCGTTCATGACAGAGAAAGTCAAACAGAGTTTTGATTTCCGGGGTATTGTATAGCCAGGAGGAACCCATGAACTGGATCAAGCGGATGAATCAGGCGCTGAGGTATATCGACGGTCACCTGACGGAGCGCATCGATTCCCGCGCTATCGCGTCGCAGGCGAACACGAGTTCCTTTCACTTTCAGAAGATGTTTCATATCCTCGCCGACGTGACGCTTTCCGAATACATCCGCAACAGGAGGTTAACACTTGCCGCGCGGGAAATATTGGGCGGCGCGGGCATTCTCGATACGGCAATTAAGTACGGCTATGAGACGCAAGCGTCGTTTTCCCGTGCCTTCAAGCGCTTGCACGGTTTCGCGCCCGGCATGGTCCGTGATCCCGGAGCCGTGATAAAGGCCTACCCGCCCCTGTCCTTTCAATTATCGGTTCGGGGCGAAAGCCCGATGGAATATGAAATCAGGGCGATGGGCGAGTTTACCCTCGCGGGTATCGTTCGCGAGTTTTCCGCGAAAGACGGACAGAATTATCGGGATATTCCCCTTTTTCGGACGGAGCTGGAAGACTCGGGCGTAATCGGCAGGATGGGACAGGCGGCTGACAGGGACGGGCTTTTCAAAGGCGCGATAATCGGCGCGTGCCTCGGATTCTCGGTCGAGATGGACGAGTTCGGGTACATGCTTGGATTTGAGCCTGATGCGGATTATGAGTTTGAAGAGTTCAGGCAGTTTTCCATACCCGCGCTCACTTGGGCGGTATTCACGGGCAAGGGAGGCTCTTCGGAGGACCACCAGAGAATCTGGAAGGCGATTTACGGGGAATGGTTTCCCGCAACTGACTACATTCATGACGAGGGCCCGGAGATCGAGTTTAACCTTGTCGGAAGCGGTAACGAGCGATTCGAGATATGGATTCCGGTCAAGAAAGGCAACGAGGCGACATACGGGCAAGATTACCCAAAGGAGCAATAACGTGAAAAGAATCGTACCGCTATTTCTTTCTATCTTATTTTTTTTGGTCTTTGCGTCGGGATGCGACGGAACGGCAAAGCTTGAGAATACGACGCCTCTATTCAAGGAGTACGTATATTTGCAGGATTCCCTCACGATGGTTATGTCGTTTCCGAACAAGGCATTTTCCGCGCTCTACGATAAGTTCCGGAAGGACCATGGATGGGACGGCGACGTATCGAAGGCTCGTGACGGCGTCTATGAGTCGTATTCGACGAAAGATCTTCGCGGGTACGTGCACTACGTGCGTTTTGAGGTCGCGAACGGCGCGTTCGCTTCCGTCTATTATAATGAGTTTAAGCCGGGCGATGGCTTTGGAAAACGAACAGACGTCGCCTATAGCCGCACGGTTTCGAGAAGCGAACCGGATATTCTCATGAGAGCGTATCCCTTGTTGGAATCCGGCTTGCTTTCCTCGCAGAACCCCGTCTCTGTCGACACAGTTTCAGGGGCTACGTTATCGTCCTACCGTTTCCAGATTGCCGTGCTGAAGGCGCTCCACGAGGCTTCTTCACGGAGACTCTTGAATACCGAACGGTACGTTGAAGGTACCGCCTTGTTCGAAAAAAAAAGATAAGGGAGAACGACATGAGCGATCGCGACGCGATTACCGAAACGGTACTCAACTACGTGGAAGGCTGGTATTCCGCCGACTCGACGCGGATGGACAAGGCCCTGCATCCCAAGCTCGCGAAACGGCGCGTGACGCCCGAAGGCGAGGTGTGGGACTCGTCGCGGGATTGGATGGTCGAGTTTACGGGCAAGGGACAGGGTCGGATAGAGAATCCCGAAAGCGGCCTCAAGCGAATCACCATTCTCGACATGGCCGATGCGATCGCGAGCGTGAAACTCGTCTCGGAACAATTCGACGACTATCTGCATCTCGCGAAATGCGGTGAGACCTGGGTCATAGTCAATGCTTTGTGGGATTATCGCGCGAGCGACGCGCCCGCCGCGATAAAATAACTTTATTCTTATAAAACTTTTCGTGCTTCGGAGAGCCGGCCTCCCTTCAAGGGAGGCCGGTTTCTTTTTCAGCAATCGGTATCAGAGCTCGAGCGATTTTTTCGCGACCTTGTCGAGAACGCCGGCGATAAAGTCGGCGACCGAGACGGCGGGGAGCTGTTCGTTCGCGCGGGTTCGCGGGGCGACGAGTCCTCCGTCGGCTTCCTTCTGCCCGACGACGAGCATGTACGGGATCTTCTTCGTCTGTCCGTCGCGGATCTTGGCGTTCATGCGGTCGTCGCCCAGGTCCGCGGAAGCGCGGATGCCCGCTGCGCGCAGTTTCGCCACGACGTCCTTCGCGTAGTCGTCGAAGGCGTGTCCGATCGGGATGACCACCGCCTGCTCGGGCGCGAGCCAGACGGGGAAGGCGCCGGCGGTGTGCTCGAGGTAGACGCCGAAGAACCGCTCGATGGAACCGAGCAGGGCGCGGTGTACCATGTAGGGCCGTTTCTTCTGGCCGTCGGTATCCACGTAGGTCATGTCGAAGCGCTCGGGCAGGTTGAAGTCGAACTGTATGGTCGTGAGCTGCCACTCGCGGCCGATGGCGTCTTTTACCTTGAGGTCGATCTTCGGTCCGTAGAAGGCGCCGCCACCCTCGTCCATCTCGTAGGCGAGGCCCTGCTTTTCGACGGCGGTCTTGAGCGAGGAAAGGGCGGTTTCCCATTTCTCCGGCTCTCCGACGGCGCCGTCGCCGGCGGGACGCGTGGCGAGGTAGGCCTTGATCTCGGCGAAGCCGAGGGTCTTGTGCATGTAGAGCGAGAAGCGGAGGACCTCGGATATCTCGTCCTCGATCTGCTCGGGCGTGCAGACGATGTGCGCGTCGTCCTGGGTAAAGCCGCGCACGCGCATGAGGCCGTGGAGCGTTCCCGAGCGCTCGTAGCGGTAGACCGTGCCGAGCTCGACCCAGCGGAGGGGAAGGTCGCGGTACGAGTGCGCGCCGTTGTTGTAGATCATGATGTGGAACGGGCAGTTCATCGGCTTGATGTAGTAGTCGTCCTCGTCGATCTTCATCGGCGCGTACATGCCCTCCTTGTAGAAATTGAGGTGTCCGCTCGTCTGCCAGAGCCATGATTTCCCGACGTGCGGAGTGAAGAGGATTTCGTAGCCGTTTTTATAGTGCTCGTCCCTCCACCAGTTTTCGAGGGCGACGCGGAAACGGCCGCCCATCGGGTGCCAGTAGACGAGACCGGGCCCCGCTTCCTCGTGCACGGAGAAGAGGTCGAGCTCCTTGCCGAGCCGGCGGTTGTCGCGCTTCTCGGCTTCCTCGAGAAGTTTAAGGTACGCGTCGAGCTCTCCGGGTTTCTTGAAACCGTACCCGTAAATGCGGGTGAGCATGGGCCGTTTTTCGTCGCCGCGCCAGTAGGCGCCGGCGATCTTGACGAGCCTGAAGGCCTGCGCGTTCAGTTCTTTCGTCGTCGCGACGTGGGGACCGCGGCAGAGGTCGCGGAAGGCCCCCTGTTCGTACACCGAGATCGCCTCTCCCTCGGGGAGCTCCTCGATGAGCTCGATCTTCATCGGCTGGTCGGCGAAGAGTTTCTTCGCCTCGTCGCGGCTGACTTCGCGGCGCGCGAACTCGCGGCCCTCGTTGATGATTTTCCGCATCGCGGACTCGATGGCCGGAAGGTCCTCGTCGGTGAGCGCGCGGGGAAGGGCCATGTCGTAGTAAAAGCCGTTGTCGATCGCCGGGCCGATGCCGAACTTCGTGCCGGGAAAGAGGATCGTGACCGCCTCCGCCATCACGTGGGAAAGGGAATGCCTGACTGTTTGCAGTCCCTCGTCGGGTTTGTCGCTCATAGAACACCTCCGTGCTAAAAAAAACCCCGGATCTCGCGTCGATGCCGAATCAGTGACGCGTCGGTCCTGAAAAGGCAAGGACGAAAGGTCCAGGGATTCTGGCTCTTCCGCGGTTCCACCCTGCTTCGGCGCGCCATGACGGCGGCCGCGCTCATCGTCCGTAACGTGGACATCCGTCCCGGAAATACTTGCCGTTCGCGCGCGGCGAAACGGCGTTCCTTCGGGCGGCTCGGGAGCGGTTTTCGCGCGGTCCTTCCATTCGCGCGCTCTCAGTCGCGTCGCGCGATCCCTTGTATGGAGGTGATCCGGCTACTCGTCTCCGTCGTTGCCTGTAAAATGAAGATACCTCCGCGAGAGGGAGGTGTCAAGAGGAGCTCCGTCCGGAAGCGGAAATTTGCGCCATGACCGTCGGCGTACTACACTTTTGGTCAAGAACGTTGTTAGGAGGCCTGAATGGCTGAGTGCGAATGCCTTCCGAAATGTCCCTTTTTTCACGACAAAATGGCCGGGCGTCCGGCTACCGCGCAGCTCATGAAAAACCAGTTCTGTCTCGGAGACAGTTCCGGTTGCGCCCGGCATCAGGTGTTTCGCGCGGCGGGGAGCCAGTTCGTTCCCGGCGACCTGTTTCCCTCTCAAAACGAGCGCGTTCCCGGGATACTTGCCGCAGTCAAGGGAACCTGAGATGCCGTGAGCGGGAATTCGTGATACTATTCGGGGCATCCGAAGGAGGCCTTTCATGACACCCGGTTCCGTTTCCCGTTTTCGCCTGTACGTTCTGCTCGCGCTTTTTTTCCTCGCTCCGAAAGTAGCGGCGCAAACCGGGGGTGGTAGCCCGTCTTCGGTTCCGCCGGCTCCTTTCACGAGGGGCGTGAACTTATCGTCCTGGTTCGAGGTTTCGTCCGCGGGGCAAATTCTCGTCAATAGGCATTCGTTCGAGGATTTCGCCTCCCTCAAGGCCCTCGGCGTCGATGTCGTCCGCCTGCCGATCAACCTCCATCCCATGACTTCGGGTTCGCCCGATTTCTCGATCGATCCCCTGCTGCTCGAATTCCTCGACGTAGCCGTCGATCGGGCGGAGAAAGCCGGCCTCTACATTATCCTCGACGACCATACATTCGATCCCGCGGTCGCGACGGAAAAGGACGTTGAGAAGATCCTGCACAAGGTATGGACGCAGCTCGCCGCGCGGTACCGCGACCGGTCGGATCGCGTGATCTACGAAATACTGAACGAACCGCACGGGATAAAACCCTCCGTCTGGGCCGCGATACAGGGAAGGGTGCTCAAGACCATTCGCGGTATAGATAGCCGGCACTGGATAATCGTAGGAGGGGCGAATTTCAACAGTTACTCGGAACTCAGCGCCCTTCCCGAGTACGCGGACGACAGGCTGATATACACTTTCCATTTTTACGATCCTTTCATCTTCACGCATCAGGGCGCCGGTTGGACCGATCCTCCCCTGACGAATCTCTCTGGCGTTCCGTTTCCTCCCGGTTCCGGACCGCTCCCCGCCGTGCCGAAGGATCTGAAGAGAACCTGGGTTTCGGGAAACGTCGCAAACTACTCGAGGGGAGGAAGTCCTGAGACGGTGAAGAATGCGATCGACGTGGCGTATGAATTCGCGCGCAAGCGCAAGGTGCCGGTGTTTTGCGGGGAGATGGGCGTGTATATACCGAACAGCTCGCAGCCGGATCGCGTCCGCTGGTTCGAGCTCGTTCGCGCCCATCTGGAGGGTCGCGGGATTTCCTGGGCCTTGTGGGATTGTTTCGGAACCTTCGGGATGTTCGAGCCGGGAGCCGGAAAATCGTTCGCGTCCGATCTCGACGTCGGCGTGACGGCCGCCCTCGGCTTGACCGCGCCCGCGCAAACCGCGCGGCGACCCCGCGTCGTGTCGGGTCCGGTTGTCCTGTATGACGATGCTCCCGCCGACGGCGCGTGGTACAACGGGCATGTCGGGCCGAAAGGCTCGGCGAACCTCTACGAACGGAACGCGGCGAGGGGCGACTATTCCATTCGCCTCGCGGACCTCGATCGGTACAACCATGTCGGTTTCCGGTTCCCGACCCCGCTTGACCTTTCCGCGCTCGCGCGCGAGGGATACGAGCTTCGCTTCTTCGCGAAGACGACCGCGCGTGACGCCCGCTTCGACGTTCGGTTCCTCAATCCCGACGAGGGACCCGGGGATATGCCCTGGAGGATGAGCGCCACCGTCGATCCGGCCAGGCTTCCTCCCGACGGCAAGTGGCATCTCGTCCGGATTCCCCTGTCGGAAATGTTCGTGACGGGCGCATGGAAGGGAGCCTGGTTTCCGGACGATAACAAGTCCTTCGACTGGCGCCGTGTCGCGCGTTTCGAGTTCGCGACGGAGCACCATTCCTTCGACGGGATGGAATTCTTTCTTGACCAGATAGAACTTGCCCGCTGAAAATGGCGCGGCGTCGAGGCCGGGCCACTAGCGCCGGCGGCGTGCTCAGCGCTTCGCGACGAGTTCGATCTCGACGCGGGCGTCGAGCGGAAGGGCCGCGACTCCGATGGTGCTTCGCGCCGGATACGGAGATTCGAAGTGGGTCGCGTATTCGGCGTTCATCGCCGCGAAGTCCCCCATGTCCGCGAGGAAAACCGTCGTCTTTACGACGTCGCCGAACGAGAGCCCGGCGGCCGAGAGAATCGCCTCGAGGTTGAGGAATACGCGCTTCGTCTGTGCGTCAATGTTCCCTTCGACGAGTTTTCCCGTATCGGGGTCGAGCGGGGTCTGGCCCGACACGTACACGTAATCCCCCGTATCCACGCCCGGGGAGTAGGGCCCGACCGGAACGCTTCCTTTTGCCGTAACCGCTTTTCTTTTCATGGTGAGCGAAGTGTAGCCCTCCCGCGCGTGACTTGTCAAAGGGATTACAGGGCGCTCGCGTGAACGGGAAATTGCGATGCGGGCGGTATATACCGTAAATACGTTCCAGAACGGAGAGTTTCGTGAGAATCATCGAAAGTGCCATCAGATCCTATGAATGCGAGGCGGTAAACGTGCGCATCAAGGCGCGTAACCTCGCGGTCGTCCTGGTCGTCGTGTTCGTCGCGACGGCGATCATGACCGTCATGCACGTCGTTCTCGCGCGCTACGCCAATATCGCCAGTTCCCTTCCGGTATGCCTGATTTCCGTCGCCTGTTTTGCCGCATTGCGACGGGGGCACTATCGCGCGACAAGCCCCGTGTTCCTGCTTTTTCTCGGTTTGACGCCGTATTTCATCCCGATCGTCCAGTCGTACGCGGGATATCGTGATAATTACATGTTCGCCGTGTTCTCGTTGCCGATACTCATCCTCGCCCTCATCGTTTCGTACCGGAAGTACCAGCTTTGGGCGCTCGCGGGACTCGAGACGATTCAGGCGCTCAAACGGCTCGAAGTGTCGTCAGGCCAGGTTCTAGAGGTTATCGAGGTTATTGAAGGATGATGACTCTTTCGCAATATCATTGTTGCATATTTGCAATGATATGCCTATTATAGGAATGTGAGCGACCCGAGATTGACGGCGAACATCCTCGAAAGCATCTCCGACGGCGTGTTCACCGTGGACAAGGACTGGAAGATTACCTCGTTCAACAGGGCGGCGGAGAGAATAACCGGCGTCAACAGGTCGAGCGCGATCGGACAGAACTGTTTCGAGGTATTCAAGTCGAACATGTGCGAGTCGGCGTGCCCGCTCAGGCGGACGATGAAGACGGGAAAGCCGTTGATAGACCGCCCGGGTTTTTGCCTCACAAAGAAGGGTAGACGCATACCGATCAGCGTGTCGACCGCGCTTCTCGTGGATTCGAAGGGACGGGTACTCGGAGGGGCGGAGACCTTCCGCGATTTGAGCGAGATAGAGGAATTGAGGCGCGAGCTCGCGACACGGGGACCCGACCCGGTTATCGGAAGCAAGAGTCCCTCGATGGAAAAAATCGTCGCGATGTTGCCGGCCGTGGCGGATTCCGACAGTTCCATACTCATTCAGGGCGAGACGGGTACCGGAAAGGAGGTGCTCGCCCGGGCGATACACGCGTTGAGCCCGAGGAAAAACGGTCCGTTCGTCGCGGTGAATTGCGGGGCGATTCCCGAGAACCTTCTGGAATCCGAGTTGTTCGGGTACAAAAAGGGGGCCTTCACCGGCGCCGACAAGGACAAGCCCGGTCGATTCGCCCTCGCGGAGGGCGGAACGCTCTTCCTCGACGAGATCGGCGATATCGCGCCCGCCTTGCAAGTAAAGCTCTTGCGCGTGCTGCAGGAGCGCGAATACGAACCCCTTGGCGGGACGAGGCCGGTTAAGGCTGACATACGCCTTGTTTCCGCCACGAACGCGGATATTTCGTCCCTGATCTCGGAAGGAAGGTTCCGCAGGGACCTCTTTTACCGGGTCAACGTCATTACCCTCGTTCTGCCGCCGCTCAAGGAACGCCCAGAGGACATACCGGATCTCGCCACTTCGTTTCTCTCCGCCTTCGCCTCGAAGACGCACAAGAAAATCGAGGGGTTCGCGCCAGAGGTGTTTTCGCGGTTTTACGCGTACGGCTGGCCCGGAAACATCCGCGAACTCGAGAACGTCGTTGAGCGCATGGTCGTCCTTTCGAACGAGTCGGTAATCGGGAAGGAATCCCTGCCGCCGGAACTCACCTCGGCCGTCGTGTCGTCGAGGGATTCGCTCGCGACGAGCGGTTCGGTACGCGTCGAGAACGTGCGGGACGAGGCGGAACGGGAATGCATCATCATCGCCCTCGAGTCGCATGGATGGAAACGCGCGGAAACGGCCGGCGCGCTCGGCATCGACAAGGCGACGCTGTGGCGGAAGATGAAACGCCTCGGGATCACCGAGGCGTAAGGCGTCACGATTCCTTCTTCTCGTTTTCCGGCGTCAGTTCCGTAGCCAGAGCGACGTTTTGTGCGGCCTGAAAGCCAAACCCCCTTCCCCTGAATCCCATTCCCCGACCGTTACCGAACCGGTTACCGGCTCCAAAACGACCGCCGCATCCGGGTGCCGCGTTGTTCGCGTATCCGGGAAGCGCGTAACCGGCGCAGAATCCCGCGCCTCGACCGGTTATCGGTCCTTGACCCATCGGGCCCGTTCTATTTCCTCTTGGCATTGTGTGCCTCCTTTAGGTACAAGCTATCTACCAACAAGCAAGCACCGTGCCATCCTGACAAAGGCTTGCTGGTGAACGATACTCGGTTTGTCCGTATTCATATTTGATGCAAAATTGCAATACAAGATGCAATAAATTGCGAAAATGCAATGGAAAACACGTCATACGAGCGGGAAACACCGTGATTCAGCGTGGCACGGAATTTGCATAATATCGCGTATGAAGCTTGCGGTATCGATCTGGAACGGAAGGGTCGCGCCGGTTTTCGACGTATCGGAACGATGTATGATCATCGATGCCGATAACGGCGAAGCACCCGGTCAATGCCTGGGCTTTCCCGGTTGGAGCGCCGGAGAAAAGGCGTCATTTCTCGAGCAGCGCGGGGTGGGGACGCTCGTATGCGGAGCCATCTCCACCGAATATGCGGATGCCCTGGGTGAGCACGGAATCGAAAGCCTTTCGTTTATCGCGGGTCCCGTAGACGGCGTCGTCGAGGCATGGAAATCCGGCACGCTCGAACGGTCGGACTTTTCCATGCCCGGCTGCGGATGTCCGCGACGCCGTCGTTGCAGACGACGGGGACACGGTCACTCGCTCGCTTTAAACACGTTCAATGAGGAGAACAAATCACAATGAAAATCGCAATCAGTTCGTCGGGAAAGACGCTTGACGATCGGCTTGACCGGCGGTTCGGTCGCGCTGCCGCGTTTATCATCTACGATTTTGACGATGAGTCGTTTTCGGTCGTCGATAACGAGCAAAACCTTAACGCTGCCCAGGGTGCCGGCATTCAGGCCGCGCAACACGTTGTCAACGCGGGCGCCGGCGCGCTCGTGACCGGTCATACGGGTCCCAAGGCCTTCAAGGTGCTCGAAACAGCCGGTATCCCCGTATATCTCGCCAAGGGAGGAACGGTGCGCGAGACGATCGAGGCGTTTACGAAAGGCACGCTCGGCAAGATTTCCGAAGCCGACGTCGAGGGGCACTGGGTATGAAACTGGCCGTAGCCTCCGGGAAGGGAGGAACGGGAAAGACGACTGTCGCGGTGTCCCTCGCGCTATCCGCGCGCGGCGAGGTGCGGCTCCTTGATTGCGACGTTGAGGAACCGAACGCCGGATTGTTTCTCGCCCGGAACCGCGCGCGCGAGGAAGCGGTAACCGTGCCCGTACCGGTAATCGACGAGAAGGCGTGTACCGCATGCGGAGCTTGCGCCCCGTTTTGCGAGTTCAACGCCATCGTCCACGTCGGGTCGACCGTTCTGGTGTTTCCCGAACTCTGTCATTCCTGCGGCGGTTGCGCGCTCGTATGCCCGTCGAAGGCGATAACGGAAGCTCCTTCGACGATCGGAACGCTTACCGAGAGCGATGTCGCGCGGGACGGATTGTTGAATCTCCCGTTCTATCAGGGATTGCTTTCGATCGGCAAGGCGATGTCGCCTCCGGTTATCAGGGCCGTGAAGGAACGGGCGGAACGAGACGATTCGAAAGACCGGCCGTCAACGGGGGAAACGCTTACGATTATCGACGCGCCGCCCGGGACCTCGTGCCCTATGGGCGCCGCCGTGACGGGAGTCGATTTTGTCGTGCTCGTTACCGAGCCGACGCCGTTCGGATTGCATGATCTCGATCTTGCCGTAAAAACAGTTCGTAACATGGGTATTCCCTTCGGCGTCATCGTCAATCGCAGCGACTCGGGCGACGATCGCGCGGTACGGTACTGCGAGCGGGAAGGTATCGAGATCATGATGCAGATCCCGGAGGATTCCAGAATCGCCAGGGGGTATTCCGAGGGCAAGGCTCTCGTGGTTTCCGCGCCCGAGTATCGAAACGCGTTCGCGGCTTTGGCCGAGCGTATCATGAACGGCTATCGCGGCGGCGAAGGCCGTCGAGACGGGACGGGGGCGTCGGAAAAATGAGAGAGATCGTGGTAATAAGCGGAAAGGGCGGTACCGGGAAAACGAGCCTCACCGCGGCCTTCGCCACGCTCGCCGCGAAGTCGGGGTCCGCGGTTTTCGCCGACTGCGACGTCGACGCGGCGGATTTGCATCTCGTTTTCTCGCCGACGATACGGAAGCGCAGCGAATTCATCGGCGGGCACGTCGCGCGGGTCGATCCGAAACGTTGTATCTCGTCCGGCGATGACGGCTCGTGCGCGAAATGCGTCGAATTATGCCGTTTCGACGCGATACGGCATTCATACCGATCCGGCTGCGAGGTCGACGAAGGTTCTTGCGAAGGATGCGGCGTATGCGTCAGGTTTTGTCCGGTGGGGGCAATCGAGTTTCCCGCCCGACGGTGCGGGGAATGGTACGTGTCAGATACGCGGTTCGGCGCGCTCGTGCACGCCGCTCTCGACACGAGGGCGGAGAACTCTGGAAAACTCGTTACGACGGTACGAAAGGCCGCGAAACAACTAGCCGAGGATCGCAATGCCGACTGGGTTATCGTCGACGGATCGCCCGGTACCGGTTGTCCGGTAATTGCCTCGATTACCGGCGCGGATTCCGTGGTGATCGTCACGGAGCCGACGATGTCGGGACAGCACGACCTCGAGCGCGTCGCCCGTCTCGCGCGGCACTTCGACATTCCGTTTTCGGTGATCGTGAACAAGTCGGACGTGAACAAGTCGATGGCGGAGGCGATCGAGTCCTGGTGCGCGAGGAACGGCGTTCCGTTTCTCGGCGCCATCCCCTACGACCGCGCCGTTACCAAGGCACAAATAAACGGATTGAGCGTTATTGAATATTGCGAACGGGAACGTGCCGATCCCGGCTGTTCCGGAAACACGATAGCGGACGCTATCAGGGAGATATGGGAGAGGATATGTCAATCGAAGCGGTAAAGATGGACGGGGTGACGAAAAAGTATATCGTCATGTCGGGAAAGGGCGGGGTCGGAAAGAGTACCGTCGCGGTGAATCTCGCGGCGAGTCTCGTCTTGCAGGGCAAGCGCGTCGGACTTCTCGACGTGGACATTCACGGCCCGAGCGTTCCGACGATGCTCGGTCTCGAGGGTCATCGGCTGGAATCCGTCGGCGACAAGATGTTGCCCGCGGAACTACCCGAACTCGGCAACCTGAAGGTAATCTCGATCGGGTTCATGCTCGAGGCGCGGGACGCCCCGGTTATCTGGAGGGGGCCGATGAAGAACGGCGTCATCCGGCAGTTTCTCGAGGACGTGGAGTGGGGTGAGCTCGATTGTCTGATCGTCGACTGTCCTCCCGGAACCGGCGACGAGCCTCTTTCGGTCATCCAGCTCATGGGAAACGCCGACGGGGCGATTATCGTCACGACGCCGCAGGAGGTTTCGGCCATCGACGTGAGCAAGTCGATCAATTTCTGCAAACAGCTGCATCTTCCGGTAACGGGCATTATCGAGAATATGTCGGGGTTCGTGTGCCCGGAATGCCGGAAGATTACCTATATCTTCAACAGGGACGGCGGAAAGCGTCTGGCGGAGAAATACGGAGTGCCGTTTCTCGGCTCGATGCCCATCGATCCCGCGATCGGAAAGGCCGGTGATTCCGGTAGGCCGTACGTTTCGAAGTTCGACGACTCGCCGGTGAGCGTAGTCTATGCAAAGATAGTAAGGAGCCTCGTATGATGAAGATTGTCGTGCCCGTAGCCGAAGGCAAACTGACCACGCATTTCGGGCATTGCGCCGGATTCGACTCGTTCGATATCGCCGAGGACGGAAAGACGGTCGCGAAAAAGGAGTACATCCCGGCTCCTCCCCATGAACCCGGGCTCTTGCCGAGGTTTCTCGGCGAGCGCGGCGTAACCCACATCGTCGCGGGCGGGATGGGAAGCCGCGCGCGGGATCTTTTCTCGGAACGCGGCATCACCGTCTGCGTCGGCGCACCCTCCGACGCGTCCGAAAAAATCGTGGCGAGCTATCTCGCGGGCACGCTCATTACCGGAGTAAACGGCTGCGATCACTGAACCGGGTTGGTTCGAATCCATCGCGGCAGAAATTAAAAAAAAGAACGGAACCCTGACGGGTTCCGTTCTTTTTGAGCCACGATGGATTCGCCTTGCGGCCGTGAACGTCCTGTTCACTCCCTCCAGGCCGCCTCCGCGGCTTCTCGCGCGTCCTGCGCGAGCCCTGCGGGACAGCCGCTCCGGTTCGAATCCATCGTGGCTCCAAATAAAAAAGGAATCCTTTCGGATTCCTTTTTTGAGCCACGATGGATTCGAACCATCGACCCACGCCTTAAAAGGGCGTTGCTCTACCTACTGAGCTAGTGGCCCGCGGCTGTAACGCGATGGTGAACACGTTATCGGATTCGGGCCGGTTTGTCAACCGACGCCCGTCACGATCAATACTCGGCCGCGAGCGAAAGCGCGATATTGAGAATCGCGCGGTCTCCCGGCTCGAGACCTCCCTCGGTGCCGTACATGGCGAGATCCAGCTTGCAGATCGAAAGGTCGAGCCCTATTCCCGCCGAGAGATAGGCCTCGCGTATGCCAACCCGCAGGGAGACGACGTCGAGGAATTCGATCTCGGCGCCGACCGCGAAATTGAGAACCGGGTTACGGTACACCGGATCGACGAAGCACAGGATATCGCGGTAATCGGCCATGAACTTCAGCCCGGTTATCGTTACCCAATGGACGGGAAGCGGATAGTCGTACGCCACTCCGACCGAGAGATCGACGGGGAGGCGGTCGTATCTCGTGTCGGTATTGGACGAACCGTCAAGGAAGTCGCCGATACCCGCGTAGCCCGTCGAGAACACCGGTGAAAAGAGATCCCGGCAGACGATACCGACGTTGAGATTGTCGCCGTAGCGGTAGAGGAACCCGCCGTCCACGCCGAAGCCGGTCGAAAGAACGGAAGGAAGGCCGTCAAGGTCAAGGCCTGTCAGCGAGTCGAATACGTCGAAGGCGGTACCGTTCTGATTGATGAATACCTGGAAGAAGCCCTTGAGTTGCAAGCCCGCGGCGACGGTGTGCGGACCCTTCGCGTAGATCTCGAGGCCGTATCCGCCCACGAGGAGGAATTCCTCGCCGACATAAACCGACGCGACCGTGACGGAGGCCGCGTTCGCGACGACCATCGAACGGTTGAAGAAGCCGAAACCGAAGTTGCGGTCGACCTTGCCGAAGGCGATCGGGCCGGTGACGTCGGCGCCGAAGTAGATGCCGTTATTCGCCGCCACGAGATTGAGGAGCTCGGCCGTCGTGTCGTCCGCATTGAAGGCGGAGGGAAGGTCGAAGAGGGGGCCCGAAACTTCCATGGAGAGGCGGGCGAAACTCCATGCCGGTTTCGTATAGGCGAAGGCGGCGGGGTTCGTCCCGAGGGTATCGAAGCCCGCCTCGATCGCGGCGTACCCGCCGCCGAAACCCTCAAGACGAGCGGATACGATGCGCGGGGCGATCGGCTCGAAGTCGAGCGTTTGGGCGCCGAGCGCGGCGACAATGCAAAGAGCGGCCGAAACTAGTATGGCCTTCTTGAGACGGAGTCCCATTACTGAGTGTTTCACTAGTTGCCCCTCAAAAGGTCAAGCAAGTCGAAGTCGCCGAGGGTAACGGAGCCTTCGCCGGCGGGCCTGCCCTCGAGCTCCGCGAGCACGGCGCGGGCGAGGTTTATCTTGTCAATCTGGGCGGCGTCGAGACCGGTCATGTTACCGTCGAGCGCCGCCATCGCGACGTCGGCACCCAGGTCATTCGCCACGTCGCCGACGAGTACGGCGGCCGCCATCGCGAGCGATTCGGCGGGCGCGGCCGAGACCGTGGCCGCGTTACCGAGAAGGGACTCGATCGCCGCGAGGTTGACGGAGCCGTCGAAGGACTGCAACGCCGCCTCGACGAGATCCTCTACCACCGCCCCCGGTTGCGTGGCCTCGTTGGCGAGGTTCGCGATCGTCGTCGTCCCGATCGCCGCGCTCGCCGCGAGATTGAGAATGGCCGTTTGATCGTCGACGGAAAGGGCCAGAAGCGTCGCTTCGTCCTTGTTCGCGAGAATATCGAGAACAGTCGCCGCCGTTTCAGGATCTGAGGCCCAATCCGGCGTCTGCGCTATCGTTACGAGCGTTCCGAGGGAGGCCGAAGACGAGATGGGCGGACTGTCGCGCTCGAAGGGCCCGCCGATCGACGACGTAAACAGATCCTGGCAGGAAACGACCAGCAAAAGCGCCGCGACCGAGACCGCGCATATACGGGTCATACTGTTCATACGCCCTCCTTTCCTCCATTGATTTTAATCCAAACCTGGCCAAACCTCAACTTAATTCTCTAGTTCTGCCGTTTCGGGATCGAGAATCCTCACGCGGACCGATTCCCCGGGTTTACGCGATCCGCCGCGAATCGCGAGGGTAAGGTAGTTCTCGGTGAGTACGCGGGAGCCGTCCGTCCCGCCGCGTTCGACGACGGCGGCCACCCGCCGACCGATCCACGCGTTCTTGTACGCGCGCAAACCCTCTCCGGCGAGCTCGGCGAGCGAGGCGACTCGTTCCCGCGCGACGCGTTCGGGAACCCGGGGACGCATCGACCACGCCTCGGTGCCCGGCCGCGGGGAGAAGGGAAAGGAGTGAATCCAGGCGAATCGGGACTCCCGCGCGAGTTCGAGCGTTTCCCGGAAATCCCCGTCGGTTTCCCCGGGAAAGCCCGCGATGAGGTCGCACGCGATAAACGGATCGTCCTTGGCGGTTCGAAGAGCCGCTATCGCGTCCCTGACGACGGATGCCGAATAGGGTCGACGCATCGCGGCGAGCACGCGATCGCTTCCGGATTGGATCGAAAGGTGAAAATGCGGGCGAACGCGCGGATGGGAGAGGATCGGAAGCAGTTCGTCGTCAACCCGTTCGGGATAGAGGCTCGATATGCGGAACGCGAGGCTTTCGGTTTCCGCGAGCGCGCGCGCGAGGAGGGTCGCGAAATCGCCGCCGCCCGAACGGTAATGCGAGAGATTTACCCCCGTCAGCACGACCTCGGCCCATCCCGCGCGCTCGATATCGCGCACGCGGGCGATAACCTCGTCGGACGGAAGGGAGACCGACGGACCGCGCGCGAGCCTGATGCGGCAATACGCGCAGCGGTTGTCGCATCCGTCCTGTATCTTCACGGAGGCGCGCGAATGGAAGAGGAAGTCGTCCGTCGATAGGCGGAACGGCGTGGCCGCGCGTGTCGGCGACGCGGCGAACCCGGAAACGATATCCAAGACCCGCTCCGCGGGATTTTTCTCGAGCCGGGAGGCGAGGACGGCGGGAAGTTCGGCGAGCTCGTTCTTTCTCGACCCGGGAAAGGCGATGACGCGGGGATCGATCGAGGCGATGGTCTCGCGCTCAACCTCGGCGTAACAGCCGGTGACGAGTACCGGCGAGTCGGGCCACGCGCGAAGGAGGGCGCGAATGAGCCTGCGGGCCTTTTGCTCGGCCTTGCCGGTTACGGTACAGGTATTGACCACGGAAAGGATCGGGTGGTCGGCCGGGTTTAGTAAATCCAGTCGTATACCTACCGGTAGGTATACGAACGACTCGGAACCCTCTTCGATTTCCCTTTCCGCCCCGTCGATCGCAAACCCGGCGTCGCGGAATGCCCTGGCGAGAGATTCGGTCTCGATCTGGTTGAGTTTGCACCCGAGGGTTTCGAAACGAACGCGGTCCATCAATTCAGTTTCGCCGTGGCCCGTTCCTTGCCCCGAATGGCGTCCTGGAGGTTCGGGTCGAGCGCGAGCGCGCGCATGTACGCGTCGACCGAATACCGGTAATCCTTCGCCATCTCCCGCGCGTACCCGAGCCTGACCCACCAGGGGGCGTTGTGGTTTTCGAGCTGCAGCGCGGCCGAAAAGGCCATGTCGGCATGCCGGTACTTGGCGAGACGGAGGTAAATCTCTCCCATGAAAAAATAGACGAGAGAGAGGCGGCTGCCGTTCGGCGCGTAGGATATGTATTCCTGGAAGAGGTGCAGGGCCGTCTCGTTTTGACCGCGGTAATACTGGGCCTCGGCGAGTATTTCAATGAGGCGCGGATCGTATTTCGACAGGGCGCGCCCCTTTTCCGCCCATCTCGCCGCCTCGTCGTAGCGTTTGGCGGCGACGAGCGACCAGGAAAGGACGACGTGGCTTTCTACGTTATCCGGCTTTTCGGCGATCTCCGCTATGCACACGTCGGCCGCCTCGGCGTATTTGCCGGCGCGGTAGAGGACGAGCGCGTCGGGCCTCGTCTGCGCGTGAATCCCCGATGCCGCGACAAGGGCGAGGGCGATGGATACGTAGAAACGCGCGTTGCGGAACCTCATCTATCACTGCCTCTTCATGGTGCAGATGCCGGAAAAGAAGCAACCGCTGTCGAGCACGACCTCGGGTGCCGTGACGTCTCCGATGAGCCGGCCCGAGCTGAAAACGTGCACGATCTGCGCGGCCGTCACGTTTCCCTCGACGGAACCCTTGATGACGACCCGGTTCGCCTGTATGTCGGCGCGGACGTCGGCGCCCGTTTCCACGAGGAGGTCGCTCGTCGCGCGGATGTGGCCGGAAACCCGTCCCTTTATCATGAACGGTTCGGCGAACTCGATGGTGCCCGTAAACTCGATATCGGGCGCGAGGACGGTGTCGTAATCTTCCTCGTCAAGATCGAGAAGGTCGTTGTCCTTGTTGTCTACCATACGCCCACTGTAGCCGCGTTTGACGCTATCGGTCAAGTTCTTCGCGCACCGATCTCCATGCCTTCTCGAACGAATCGCGCATCGTGGCCGCGTAGGGATTCAGGTTTTGCATGTCGGAAAAGAGTTCGGGAGAGTCTTTCTCGACCTGTCGGCATATCGCGAGGAGCTTGCGGTACCAGAGCGTGCCGATCGGCGTTTCCTCGATGCCCATGCGGCTGAGGGTCCTTCCGATCATGTGCGTGAGCGCCTGGCTCATCGCCGCCTGTCGGTCGTGTTCTTCCGGAGTGATTTCCACGACCATAATGCCGAGCGAGCGGAAAAAGAGCGCCCAATGCTCGTACGTCTCCGCGCTCATGCGTACCGGATGCATCATGAGCGGCAGGCCGGCGAGACCTTCCTTCGCCGATTCAGGCCCGAACATCGGATGCGTCGCGAGGATTCCGGCGCTTTCGGGAAGTATTTCCCGCATCCACCGGACGGGTTCCGTCTTGACGGAGCAGGTGTCCACGACGATCGTGCCGGCTCCGAGCAGCGGGGCGATCCGCGCGAGCGTCTCGGGCATCGCGCGCATCGATACGCAGAGAAACACGACCGGAAGGCGACAGAGTTCCTCGAGCGGGAGGACTGGACACGGCGGGTTCTCCTGCGCCGTGCGCGTCCAGGCGTACACCTCGTATCCGTGGGAGAGAACCGATGTCCAGAACGCACCGAATCGGCCGAGGCCGATGACGCCTACTTTGTCCATGTCCGTACCCTATCAGCGGCGATACTTTCGTGTCAACAAAGCCGCGCGAAAAAGGGCGATCCCTTGCGCGAAATCCGCCGCGGGGGTATTCTCTCCGGGTATTCGATCGTTATTTCATTACCAACGGGAGAGAAAATATGGGTTTTGTCGAATCAATGAAGGAAAAAGCCGTCGCGTACGGCAATCGTCTCGTGCTTCCCGAAGGCACCGAGCCGCGCACCGTCGCGGCCGCGCGGAAGATACTGGACGCGAGGATCGCGAGCGGGGTCACCCTGCTCGGGGAGTCGGGCAAGGTCGCCTCGACCGCGAGTTCGGCGGGGGTATCGCTCGACGGCGTGACGGTAATCGATCCCGCAACGTCGCCGCTGCTCCGGGAGTTCGCGGAAACCTACTGCGAACGCCGAAAGGCGAAGGGGATGACGATGGAACAGGCGCTCGTCGACATGGCGGGCGCCCTGCGCTTCGGGGCGATGATGGTCGCGAAAGGACTGGCGGACTCGATGGTCGCGGGCGCGGAAAACACGACCGGCGACGTATTGCGCGCGGGCCTTACCGTCATCGGAACGGCGCCGGGCAGCAAGACCGCCTCGTCCTGCTTCGTCATGCAAATGAAGGAGCCCTCCTGGGGCGAAGCCGGCCTGATGATATTCTCGGATTGCGCCGTCATACCGACGCCGTCGGCCGAACAGCTCGCCGACATCGCCTGCTCGGCGGCAAAAAGTTGCCGCGAGTTCATCGGCGACGACCCCGTAGTCGCGATGCTTTCCTTCTCGACGAAGGGTTCCGGCGGCAAGGACGAAAACGTCCTTCGCGTGCAGGAAGCCGTCAGTCTCCTTTCGGCGCGAAAGCCCGATTTCGTCTTTGACGGTGAGTTGCAGGCCGACGCCGCCCTCGTGCCCTCGGTTACCCAGAAAAAGGCGCCGGGAAGCCCCGTCGCCGGCAAGGTCAATACCCTCGTGTTCCCGGATCTCGGTTCCGGCAATATCGGCTATAAACTCGTGCAGCGCCTCGCGGGCGCCGAGGCCTTCGGCCCGTTCCTGCAGGGTTTCGCGAAACCGATTTCCGACCTGTCACGCGGATGCTCGATCGACGATATCGTGATCACCGCGGCGGTAACGCTCGTCCAGGCCGGAAAGAAGTAGGCCCTTCGGCCCGACGCGGACGTCCGAAACGGCGTTCGCGCGGGGCCGTACGGGGTTACGGCGGGGGAGACCGGGCAAATCGACCGCGGCGTATTGTATTCGGCCCGGGCGGGAACTATCCTTAACCCTATGTTCAGGTTCTTTCAGCACAAAGCCGCGTTCCTGCTCTCTCTCGTCGTTCTCGCGGTATTGATCGCGCTTTTTTTCGCGTTTCTCCTCACGAGCCTTGAGCGATCGCGGATCGCGACCGAACGCCTTTTTGACGAGCGGCTGGAACTGACCTCGAAGGAGATCGCGCGGGGCTTCGAGGTCGCCTCGCGTATGGCGCTCGTGCTCGCCTCCTACGCTTCGAACCTCCCCGCGGAAACTGTCGCCCACGAGCGATTCCTCGAAAGCATGCTCTTCTCCGCGCGTGATACGCCGATATACGGAATGGGCATCTGGTACGAGCCGGGGATCATGCCGTTCAGGAAGAACGGACTCTACGGTCCGTACGTTCACGTGAACCTGATCGAACGCGGGGACATCGTCACGACGTACGAATGGGAGACGGACGAGTATTGGTATCCGGGGCAAGAGTGGTATCGGTCCCTGATCGATCTCGCGCCCGGCATCGTAAAGACCACGGGCTTCTATCACGACGCCGATCACGTGTACATCACCACGGGGTCGAGCTTCACGCGCCGAGGCGCGGTCGCCGGCGTCGTTTCCGTCGGGATCGTCCTCCCGACGATCGTCGAGGCGCTTTCGTCCATCGACTTCGACGACATGGATTATTTCGCGGTTTTTACCGATCAGGGACACATCGTCTTCCAGTCAGGCGCGGACGCTCCCATCGTCGACGAGATTTCGTCCTCGCATCGAGATATAGGAGCGGACGTACGGGACTGGTACGCCCGCGCGGGTCGGCACGCGGACTTTTTCGCCCATGGCTCCGGCGAGATTCCCTGGAGGGTCTTCGCCGCGGTTGACCGTTCGCGCGCGCTCTCCCGCGTGTACGCCGAGGCGATTCCCGTAGGATCTCTTCTCGCGGTCCTGTGGCTTCTCCTCTCCTCGGCGATTTTCCTGCGGGCGAACTACGTCCAGCAGCGCTCGATGAGCGATCGGCTCAAGGACGAGAACTCCGATCTCCGCGTGGAGATCAAGCGACGGAAAAAACTCGAGCGCGAGCTGCAGTCGTCGAGAAACGAGCTTGACGCCCTCAATCACCGCCTGTCGTACCTCGCGTATCACGATCCCGTTACCGGACTACTGAACGCGCAGGCCCTGCTCGATCGCATGGAGGAACTCGAGGCCGACGAAATGCCCAAGGCGTTTCTCGCGCAGTTGTTCCTCGAAAACCTGCGTGAGCTTTCCTCAGTCTTCGACCGGGACCTCATCGACTTCATGCTGAAAAACCTCTCCGACCGACTCGACGCGTTTTGCCCGGATCACGTCGGGGTGTATCGGGGAGCCGGTTTTTCCTACTTTCTCTTCGGTACGGGAATGGACGACCGTTCGCTGGAGGTGTTTCTCGAAGGACTATCCCTCATGTTCCGCGAGCCCGTTACGGCGTTGAACACGCGACTCAGGCTTCGCGTGAGGATAGGCGTCGCGCGAATGGAGGCGGGCCTTTCGCCCGGCGACGCGATCAACCGCACGGTCGTCGCCCTTTCCCCGACGGAATCGCTTTCGTCAATGTCGTACGTTTTCTATTCAAGCCGTCACAGGGAACGGATGAACCGGCTCGTTTTCATCGACGCCTCCCTTATGAAGGCCGGTTTGCGCGAGGAACTCAGACCCGTGTTCCAACCGATCGTCGACATGAGGACCGGCCTGATCGAAGGTTTCGAGGCCCTCACGAGATGGGACTGCGCCGGGCACGGCGACATCCCCCCGGGCGATTTCATTCCGCTCGCGGAGGAAAACGGCGTCATCATCGAGATCGGCTGGTTCATCATGGAGCAAACGCTCGACGCCCTCGCGGACGAGGGCGGTCTGGGAACCGGGAAGTGGTTTGTCAGCGTGAACGTGAGCCCGCTCCAGTTTCTCGAAGTCGATTTCGTGGAAAACCTGGAACGACTCGTGGACACGAAGCTCGTGGACCGAAGCAGGCTCAAGATCGAGATAACAGAGAGCGCCATATCCGCGATGGAGGAGACCTTCTGGAAAACGTCGCGCCTCCTTTTGGAACGGGGGTTCAGGTTCGCGATCGACGATTTCGGAACGGGACAGTCGTCGCTCAGCCGCCTGAGCGGTTTCAGTTTCGACACGCTCAAGATCGACCGCGGATTCGTCACCGACATCGCCACGAGCGAGCGCAACGTGAAACTCGTGCGCTCGATCATAGGCCTTTCGTCGTCGCTCGGGGCGCTCGCGATCGCCGAGGGAATCGAAACGCCGGAACAGCGCGACATCCTGCTCGGCGAGGGCTGTTTCTTCGCCCAGGGGTTCCTGTACCACAAACCGCTCGATATCGAGGGTCTGCGGTCCGTTCTATACTGATCGGGGCTTTCCAACCGTCGGCCGCCGGGATATACTCGTCGTCACATGGCCAAGGAAAAGACCTGGTACGAAAAGCAGTTCTCGCGCGCCCTCGCGGCCGGGCAAAAGCGGCGCTACGCCGAGGCGATTGCGATACTCGAGGACCTTGCCGCGCGCGGTCTCGCGGACGCGGGAACGTCCTACGACGACGAGGGGCAGGATCGGGGCGGTCATCCCGAGATATACCTCTTTCTCGCGAGGGCTTGGCACGCGGAGGGGATGTTCTCGCGCGCGGCGACGTGCGCGCGCGCGTATATCGGTCAGCGTCCCGATGACGGTTCGGGCTGGTTCTTCCTTGGCCGTACCCTTCTCGCCGACGGACAGGTTTCGCGCGCGGTAGGCGCGCTGAAAAAAAGCATAGAGATCAATCCGCGGTCGGTCGACGCGAGGGCCCTGCTCGGCATGGCGTACCTAAAGGCGCGGAAGCCCTCTATCGCGCGCGCGGTATTCGAGGACGCCCTCACGCTCGCGCCGGAAGACGAGCGCCTCAACCACGGCTACCGGAACGCGCTATTCGTCGAGGCGGTACGCGCGTACAAGCGCGGCGACGCGGAATCGGCCCGCCAGATGCTGACCTTCCTCATCAACAACGACGTCGACGGCGTCGTACCCCGCCTCTATCTCGCCCACGCGCTGAGGGATCTCGGCTATCTGAACGAAGCCCTCGGAGAGTACGCCAACGCCGCCTCGTTCGCTCCCGACGACGATTCCCTCAAATGGTATCCCGTTCCCGTGCTCCTCGCCCTCGGCAAGACGGAGGAGGCCTCGGCCGCGCTCGCCTCTCTCGGCGCCGAAGGGGAGTTCCCGGAACTTTCCCCCGAGATCGTCGGACTCAGGATAATCAAGAGCAATCTGGACGCGGGCAATTGGGTCGCTGCCGCCGAGGCGGCAAGATCTTCCATCAAGCAATTCGGCGGTTCCGCGCAGGCGCACGCGCTCATGGGCGAGGCACAGAGGAATCTCGGCAACGCCGATCGCGCGATAAACCATTTTACCCGCGCGGCGGAACTCGATCGCGGGAACCCCGCTCCACGGTACGGGATTCTCATGGTGTATCTCGGTTCGCGCGACTGGGTCTCCCTGCGGCGGGAGCTCGCCAAGGCCGAGCGCTCCGGCGCCGATCCGGATACACTCAGGTACTACGGCGCCTTGTGCGAGGCGAATCTCGACGGTGACCCGGCGGCCGTCCTGCCGGTGCTGCAGGACGAGGTGCGAAGGAACGGCGCGGTCGACGAGCTCGTGCTCGCGCTCGCGCGGACGTATTTCAGGATGGGGCTCGCCGATCTCGCCGTCGGTTGGTACGCGCGCGTCATCGAGGGCGACCCCGCGAACGAGGTCGCGCGCGTCGGGCATATCGCCTGTCTCGAGGAACTGGGCGACGCGCGCGCGCTATCCCTCGCGTATTCCGAGTATCTCGAGCTGTGGCCCGACAACTCCGAAATCAGGGGCGACTACTACCGGCATCTCGAGCGGGAGGAGAACTGGGAAGGTGCCGCGGACCAGGCCGAAGCCTTGCTGGGTCAGGGCGTCCAGGGCGTATCGGAGCGACAGCTCGCGCTTTATCGCCGCAAGGCGGGACAGTTCCGGAAGGCGGCCATACTGTACCGGAACATACTGAGGCAAAAGCCGGATGACCGGCCGATGCTGTACGGTCTCGTGTATTGTCTTGACCGCATGGGAGAGGCGCCCATCGCCGCCGCCCTCATGAGCGAGGCGAACAAGGCGTACAAGCCGGACGTCGAGGCCTTGCTGATCGAGAGCCGGCTTCGCGCGCGTTCGGGCGACGTGAACGCCGCGCTCGCGACGCTCCGGGTCGTCGTCGACAAATTCCCCCGCGACCCGCGCGGCTGGCGCGAGACGGCCGCGATGTACCGAAAGCGCGGCGTCGCCTCCATGGCCGCCCAATACGAGGAGAAGGCACGCGACGCCGAGCTAGCCCTTACGCGGAAACGTCGTCCAAAAAGCGGTACATGACGTACGCGTCTACGTAGCCGAGCGTCGCGTGGCGGAAGGCGCCGGGTAGCGTTCCCACGATCGCGAAGCCGAGCTTTTTCCAGAGGCCGACCGCCGCCTCGTTGGTCGACACGACGAAGTTGAACTGCATGGCGGAGAATCCGGCGCGCTTCGCCTCGACGAGGCAATGGCGCCCGAGCGCCGTGCCGATTCCGCGTCCCTGCTGGCCGGGCGCGACCATGAACGAGGCGTTCGCGACGTGGGAACCGAGATCGCGCTGGTTCGCCGCGAGACGGTACATGCCGAGTATCCAGCCGCGGTCCTCGGCGACGAAGGAGCGGACTCCCGGCGCGAACCAGTACGCGCGCGCGTCTTCCGCTCCCGTATCGGGCGAGAATACGTACGTCGTCCCGTCCTTGATGACCTCGCGGAATATCTCCCACATCCCGCCGAAATCTGCCTCGGTGGCCGGTCGTATGGCGTAATCCATGAGGCATAGTATAGACCCCTTTCGGCGCGCGGGCAAGGACGCGCGGCACGGGATTTTTTACTTTTCTTTTTCCCGATACGGGACTACTATGGCATAACGTAGGAGCGACCGCTCCCCGGTTCGGCGCGTTCCACGAAAGGAGAGGATATGGCAAAGGCAAAAAGAGGACTGCTCTCGACGATGGCGATGTTGCGGATCGCGACGGGTTTTTTCTTTATCGTGCTCGGCGTTACGGGCATTCTTCCCGAAAGCGAGGGTTTGTTCAGCCTGAGTCGCGACCGCACGACCCTCGAAATCGTGTTCGGCGTCATCGAGATACTGTGCGGCGGATTCATTCTCATAGACGCCTTCAGGAGCTTCCCGAGAAAGACATCCGTCACGGTCCTGCTCGTCATCCTCTGCCTGTGGGCCTTGCGCGTCGTCATTACGCAAATCGTGCAGGGTATAGATATTACCTCGAAGGGTATCCTCTTCCAACCGTCCTTCTGGACGTGGCTTTTCCACCTCGCGATCTATCTTCTCGTGGCCTGCGACTTGTGGGTTCTGTATAAATCCGAGTAAGGGATCGGGTTCGCCGGACCGGCGGTAAGCCGGACCGGCGCGAAGCCCGGTTATACGAACAGGTTGACCGCCCCGCGCGATGCCGCCTCCATGTAGGTCGCGACCCCGCCGATCTCCGCGCCGTCAAGCAGTTCTTCCTCCCGGATGCCCATGATGTCCATGGACATCTGGCAGGCTATCATCCGGACGCCCGCGGCGCGCGCTTGCTCGAACATGGTTTCCACCTGGTCCACTCCCTTGGACCGCATCCTCGCCTTCATCATCGCGCCTCCCGCCCCGGCGAAGTTCATCGACGAAAGCGAGAGTTTTTTCATCCCCTTTGGAAGCATGGCGCCGAACATCGCTCCCATGAAGTCCTTCCTGACGCGTTTCGCCGAAGGCTTCCTGATCACGGAAAGACCCCAGAAGGTGAAGAACATCGTCACCTCCTTGCCCGACGCCGCGGCGCCGTTCGCCAGCACGAACGAGGCGAGGGCCCTGTCGAGGTCGTTCGAGAAGACGATGAGCGTCGCGCCGTTGCCTCCTTGAGTCCCGCGCGCGGTTACCGAAGCCGGGATTCCCGCGCGCTGTCCGTACCCCGCGGTCGCGGCGCCCGTATCGGATCCCCGCTCTATGACCGCGTCGATGACGCCGCCCGAGGTTTCGAGGGCGACGAGCGTGTTCCCCGTCATGGAACACCAGGCCTTCGCGTCGCGGGCGAAACCGGGATCGGTCGCCTTGATGCGGATGCGGTCACCGGCCGATAGGGCGTCGACTTCTTTCTTGAGGCGCATGATCGGACCCGGACACTGCAGTCCGCACGCGTCGATCTCGAGCGTCTTTCCGGCGTTTTCGCGCGGACTTCCGTCCTCGGTCGCCTCGCCTACCGGGCGCGTGACCGGTTCCGCGAAGACCCGCGTCGTCGCCCCTCCCGCGCTATCGGCGGTACCCGCGAGCAGCGAAAGCTCCGACGTCGCGACTTCCCAAGTCTTGAAACCGCCGGTGAGGTTGGCGACGTCGGTCCAGCCGTTTTGCCTGAGCACGCGTTCGGCGAGGTATCCCCGCAATCCTATCGCGCAGTTGACGACGACGGGACGGTCGCGCGGAACCTCGGCGAGACGGGAACGAAGCTCGGTATGCGGAACGTTCACGGAACCCGGTATCGAGCCGAGGGCGTACTCGTCGTTCGTGCGGACGTCGAGGAAGAAGGCCCCGCGGTCGCGCCACGCGCCGAGCTCTTTCCACGTGACGGTTCGCGTCATCCCGTCAAGGGCGTTCTCGGCGATAAAGCCGACCATGTTGACCGGGTCCTTGGCGCTCGAGAAGGGAGGCGCGTACGCCTGCTCGAATTCCGCGAGATCTCCCGCGGTACCGTCCATTCCGACGAAGGCCGCGATCACGTCTATCCGCTTGTCGACGCCGTCCCATCCGACCGCCTGCGCGCCCCAGAGTTTCCCCGTTTCGGGGTGATAGAGGATCTTCAGCGCGATCGGGAACGATCCGGGATAGTAGCCGGCGTGGCTTCCCGCGTGCGTCACCGCCTCGGCGTAGGGGAGCCCCGCGCGGTCGAGGGCTTTCGAGGAAAGGCCGGTGGAGGCTACCGTGAGGTCGAAAACCTTCGCGACGCTCGTGCCGATGGCGCCGCCGTAGGGCTTTACGTCGCCCTTCACGACGTTCTCCGCGCACAGGCGCGCTTGCTTGTTCGCGGGACCCGCGAGCGGGATCGTCACGCCCGAACCGGTGAGAGGACTCGGGAATTCTATCGCGTCGCCGACCGCGCGTATCGACGGGTCCGACGTCTTGAAAAACCGGTCGACCTTGATAGCCCCGTTCTGCGCGAGTTCGAGTCCCGCGTTCTTCGCGACGGCCGTATCCGGTCGCACCCCGATGGAAAGGATCACGAAATCGGTTTCGATCACGTTTCCGTCCGCGAGCGTCACGTCCACCGTCGCGCCGCGGCGCGAGAAGGACGATACCCCGTTTTTAAGCCGGAGATCGACTCCCTTTTCGCGCAGGTGGCGATGAACGATGGCCGCCATGTCGTAGTCGATGACGCCCATCACCTGGTCTATCGCCTCGACCACCGTGACGGCGAGTCCGCGCTCGCGCAGGGCCTCGGCCATCTCGAGCCCGATGAATCCGGCGCCCACCACGACGGCGCGGCGGGTCGGCGCGTGGTCTATCACGTCCTTGATACGGTCTATGTCCGTTACCGAGCGAAGCGTGAGTATCGAGGGATCGTCGATCCCGGGTATGGGAGGTCGAATCGGCGAGGCGCCCGGGCTCAGGACGAGGGTGTCGTAGGGCTTGTCGAACTCGGTTCCGGACCGGAGGTCCCGTACGCGCACTACCTTCGCCTCGCGGTCTATCGACACGACCTCGTGCAGGGTTTTGGCCTCGACGTTGAGCGATTCGCGGAATTTCTCCGGCGTCATGACGAACAGGCGCGAGCGCTCCGAGATGACGCCGCCGGCGTAATAGGGAAGACCGCAGTTCGCGAAGCTGATATGCTCGCCCCGCTCGTACATCGTTATCTCGGCCGACTCGTCGAGCCTTCTCAGTTTCGCCGCGGTTCCGGCTCCACCCGCGACGCCACCCACGACCACGTATCGCTTCATCTTCCGCCTCCTTGTGTAAACGCGAGATCCCGGGGGATCTCGATATCGGTACAGCTGTATCGTTCGATCAGTTTCAGTCCGCCTTCCGTCAGCGAAACGGTAAGGCTCCTCCGGTCCTCGTCGGAAAGCGTTCGCCTCACGAGCTCTCGCCGCTCGAGGTCGTCGAGTATCCTCGTCAGTCGCGACGGGGAGAGCTCAAGTTCGCGCGCGAGCTGACCCGGCTCGGTTACTCCCCGGCGCACCCCGCACAGGCACATGGCGTCGTTGAGCGACAGCCCCGTTTCCGAACGAAGGGTTTCCTCGAATCGCCGTATGGCGGTTTGAATCTTGCGTATCGCGCACAAGTCAAGCATGGTACCCCCGTCCTCCCATTGCAATGGCGTAAAAAAAAATGCTAGTAGCAAATGTTGCTAGAAGCAAATATAACCGAGACGATAAACGGAGTCAAGGATCCGTCATCACGGTGAACCAGAATCCCTCAGACGATCCCGGAGGGGGGCCGTCAGAAGCTTCATCTTTCGCGCGTTGACCACGGCCTGGCCCTTCGCGTGGTTGTTAAAGTAGATTTGCACGAGCTGGGAGGATCGCGCGACGGTCTCGATAAGGGGAAGAATCCGCTCGAGCTCGCCGTCCGAATAGAGGTAGTCATACCGGTCACGCGCGTTCGTTCCGTGCCAGGTGCCGGAATTCCTGCCGTGAAACCGGAGATAGGCCGCGTTCCCGGTGACGATCGGAAGCCGCGCGGGAAGTCCCCGCAGTTCGGGCATGTCGGTAACGCACCAGGCGATGTTTCGTTCGCGGAAGGCGTCGTAGACACGGTTGTTTTGCCAGGAGGAATGCCTGAATTCGACCGCGACCGGAAGGTCCGAAAACTCGTTAACGAGCCCGTCGAGGTATCTCCGCTCGTCGATATCGTAGCGAAAACCGCCGGGAAACTGAAAGAGGATCGAAAGGAGCAGTCCGCGGGAGTAGAGCGGTCGCAGGGCCTCGCGAAACTCCCGCGCGGAGTCGCGCCAGGAGGATACCGAGATCGCGTGGGTAAGCGACTGATGCGCCTTTACCGAAAAGCGCAGGCGTCCGTTCGAACGCTTGACCATCGATTCCATCTGGTATTCGTCCGGCATGCCGTAGTAGGTGTAATTGAGCTCGAGCGCCTGGAAGTGCTCGGTATAAAACGAAAGAAAGCGCTCGCGGGGTAATTCCCGCGGATAGAGCGTTCCTTTCCACTCGGGATAGTCATACCCCGAGGTGCCGACGAGTATCTCCGCCATGGTCAATGCACGTCCGGTATCCCGGCGATGTCCGTCGTGTACGCGGGAGAGAGGAAGCGGCGTCGCATCCTCCATGATCGCCCCTCGCCGACGCTCCGGGCAAGCCTGAGGGCGTCGCGCCCGTACCGCTCGTTGATGCGATCAAGGCAGTTCATGAGGGTTTCCTTCTCCCTTCCCGACAGGGCGACGCGCGTCCGTGCGCCCGCGCCATCCCGCCCGCCCGAGGGCTCTCCCGCCGACGCTCCCGTCTGCGCGAATGCCGGTCCGACGCGGGTCGATTCCGCGGATCTCGGCTCTGCGAACGCGGGTTCGGCGGGCGTCGTTTCAGCGGTTTTCTGCTCGGCGAACGCGGTTTCCGCGGGCGTCGTCGCTCCGTCAGCCGGTTCGGTCAGCATCGTTTCCGGCGACGACCCCTCGTTGAAGGCCGGTTCGTCGTCGAAGAGGCTCGCCTGGAGGTCGCGGTCCTCCTCGAGCCCGAGCAGGTTTATCATGACTTTGCGGTAGCGGCGTCCCTCGCGGTAGATTCGCCGTAAAAGATCGAGGGCCGTTTCCTGTATCGCGGGCAGGTAGGAGGTCGGGCGGTCGAGACGCGCGGAAAGTTGGCCGCAAAACTGCGGTCCCGCGTCGTCCCACGGATTGGTCATGAGGTATACCGACACGAAGGTCGCGCGGCTTCCCTGGTCGCGGAGGCGGCGCACCGCCTCGTGCGCGTACGTCGCCAGGGCCTGTTCGAGCTCGATGAGCGTATAGACCGGCTCCGCGAAGGATTTCGAGGAGCAGATATTGCGGTTCGTTTCCCGTTCCTGCCGCTCGATTGCCGGGATGCCGTTCAGTTCCTGTATCGTGCGCATGCCGGTTATCGTGAGGTGTTTTTTCGCGAGGTGGAGGGGATAGTTTCGGAGGTCCGCGGCCGTCCTGATTCCGCGCCGTTCGAGGAAGGCGGTTTTCGACCAGCCCACGCCCCATACGTCGCCGACCGGGATAGCGTCGAGCACGCGGCCGACGGAGGCGGAATCGACGAGGCACACGCCGTCTCCCTTTTTCGCGAGCTTGTTGGCGATTTTGGCGAGCGTTCGCGTCGGAGCGATTCCGACCGAGACGGGGATACCGATTTCGCGGAGGACGGTATTGCGCAGATGCCGCGCGATTCCCTCGTAGTCGGGACAGTCCCAGTCGGGGTAGTAGAGAAATGATTCGTCGATCGAGTAAACCTCGACGTCCGGGCACAGGCGGTTGTAGACGCTGACGACGCGGGAACTGATGTCGGCGTAAAGGGTATAGTTCGAGCTGAAGGCCGTTACCCCCGCGCGGTCGGCGGCCTCGGCTACCTTGAACCAGGCGTCGCCCCTCCTGAATCCGAGGTCTTTCGCCTCGGCGTTGAGGGCGACGATGATTCCGTCGTTGTTGGAAAGCACGACGATCGGCCGGTCCGCGAGGTCCGGCCGGAAAAGCCGCTCGCAGGAGGCGTAAAAGCTGTTGGCGTCAACGTGAAATATCATAGTTTCCTCACGATTCCGGTTACCGCCCCGAATATCTCTGTCTCCTCGGTTACCGGGTCCTGGTTTCCTGCCCCGTCGGCGAGGAGGTACCGGTCCCCGTCGCGCACGACCTCCCGGCAGGTGAACTCGTCGTCCTGACGGAATACGACGAGACAGCCGGGTACGGGTGGCCGGGAGCGGTCCACGACGAGCAGATCCCCGGGCAGGATGCCCCGATACACGAGCTGCTCCCCCTTCATCCGCATGAAATAGGTAGCCGGCGCGTTGTGCACGAGAAGATCGTTCAGGTCTATGGTCGCGGCCTCGTAGCCCCGGGCCGGTGACGGAAAACCGGTTTCTTGCGCCATATACTCCTCGACAAACCGAAAAATAAGTGATATGCTAAGAATATAAGCATAATGCTTATTCGTCAAGGGGAGGAAATGGAAAACGAGCACGATTCAACGACAATCGCCGGCCGCTTCGCCGGGTTGCGGGCGAACGCCCGCTTGTCGAAAAAGGCCTTCGCGGAATCGCTCGGGATTCATCCGGTCGTGGCGGGGGATATAGAGCTCGGCAAGCGCGAGCCCTCGCGCGAGGTCCTCGTGCGTCTCGCGGAGGTATACGGCGCCGACCTTACCTGGCTCCTGACCGGCGTGAGCGCCTCGAGGTCGGGCGAATTCGCCGGGGTCGGGGTTACCGGGCGCGGGGGATTCGGCGACGGTCGCGACGGCGGCTCCCTTGTCGGGATACGTTTCGTCAAGCAGGAGGCCGCCGCCGGTCGGGGCGTCGAGATCGACGACTATCCCGAGACGGAAACCCTCTCCGTGCCGCGTTCCTTTATCGCCCCCCGGAGGCCCGAGCGCGTGCTCGCCCTGTCGGTACGGGGCGACTCGATGACGGGCATCGGCCTCGACGACGGGGATATCGTCCTTTTCGCGACGGACGATCGAACCGGCGACGGAATCCACGTCGTTTCAATCGGTTCCCGGCTGCTCGTCAAGCGCGTACACGTCGATCCGGCCGGTCGCCGCGTCGAGATCATCAGCGAGAACCCGAATTACGGCGTCCGCGTACTCGAGGGTCCCGAACTCGACGAATTCCGCGTCGAGGGGCGCGTTATCGGCTCCTTCCACCGTTACTGACCCTTCGCACGTTTCCATCCACCTCCCTCGAAAGAATACCGGCAGGAGAGCGATCCCCCGTCGTCTTCGAAATCGTAGTTCAGCGTCGCCGCGCGCCATACCCGAAGGACGATCGTGTCCGCGGCGGCGCGCTTTTTCTCCTTCATGTAGCCGTCGAGAATCTCGGTCGCGCGCGCTCCCGCGTACCCGAGTACGAGATAGGGCCCCCGGGGAATGTCGGGATAACCGGGAGGAGGCGCCATCCGGGGAGTATCGATCGTGGTGTCATCCGCGCTGTCCGGGTCGAACCCCGATACGGGTCGGACGATCCACCCGTCCGCGGCCACGGGCGGGCCGAACTCCACCGTTCCCGAAATTCCGTTTCGCGGGTAGGCGAGGAAGGGCGGTAAAAAGGAAAACGGTCTTTCCCCGCCGGTCGGATCGAGCGACGCCGCGAGCGCGCGGAAGGCGCGCTGTTCTCCCTCAAGGGCGGAGAGGACCGAGTCGTGAGGAAGGAGGCAGGCGATCGATCCGGACCGTTTGCCCCTCATTGCTGTTTCCAACTTCGGGAGACCGTGATAAACTGCACCCATGAAATATACCATGAAACCGAAGGTCAGGGAAATCGCGGACGGGATCGTTTCCGTCGTCTCGGCTTGGGAGTCGGTCGAGGCCGTCTGCCTGAACGAGTCCGCCGCGGGCGATACCCTCGATCCGTATTTCGCCCTTATCCTGGACGTGTACGTTCGCGGTTCCATCCCGTCGCCTTCCGCCCGCGCTGCCGCGTATCCGTCGCACGTACTCTTCGAAACCTCCCCGGGCGGAAACAAGGACCGGTTCATCCGCGACGACATCCCTATTCGCATCGAGTACAAGTCCGTCGACCGGATCGACGAGCTCGTCGAGATCGCGTGCCGGAGCGGTTCCGACCTCTGGAAGATACGCGACAGCGGTACCTACGTCTTTTACCGGCTGTCGAAAAATCGTCCCCTCTTCGAGCGGGGAGGATGGCTCGTCGAGGCGAACCGGCGTCTCTCCTCGGTCGGCGACTCGTTCTGGGTATCGATGCGCTCCTTCTACCAGTCGACGATGGATCACTATCTCGCCGACCTCGGCGCCGCGATCGTCCGGGACGATCCCTTCCACTACATGATCTCCGCCGCGAACTTCATCAAGTTCGCCTGTTCTGCCCTGTTCATGGAAAACGGACAGTTCGAGCCCTCGCATCGCGGGTTTCTCTCCCGCGTGCTCGAGCTCAAGACCCTGCCGGACGGATTTTCGGGATACTTCGAGAGTTTCCTCAGGCCGGATTCCGAGCTTCCCCCGTCGAGAAAATACGAGATCGCCAAACTGATCGCGAAGGGCGTCGTCCTGCTATGATCGCGCGTTTCGCGGAATTTCGTGTCGCACCCGTCAGCCGCTCCGAACGCGTGCGCGTCGCCGTCGCGCGCGGCCGCGCCCTCGCCCTTTCGATCGTAGCGCTGTCGGCCTTTGTCGGGTGCGGTCCCTCACGTGCCGGTATTTCTCTCTCGACGGGTCGGGGGGATATCTCCCTCTACGCCCTTTCGGCCCCGGCGAAGTCCTGCGAGCTTGCCGGCGGCGAAACGGCCTGGTTCGTCGCGAAGGGCGCGCTCGATGCGACCTCTCCCTCGTCGATTGAGGTGACGGTAAGCCGTCGAGTCGCCGACGCCGGCGCGGGCGCGGGAGCGGGCACGGGAGCGGGCGGTGACTCGGACGACGTCTCCATTACCCTCGCGCCCGTGTTCGCCCGCGATCTCGACAGTTCCGGCCGACTCGTCGCCGGGATGGCTCCCCGTGCGGTCGCGAAGGTTATCGGCCTCCCGGCGGGAACGCTATCCCTCGCCCTCGAGCTGCCCGCGGGTACCGGGACGGAAGAGCCGGTCGGGTTCGCGGTCGGTTCGCTCGTCTCGGAGGCGGGCTCGGAGGCGGGCTCGAGGGATTCTGGCGCGAAGGCTTCCGTTCCGCGCGTGCGTATCCTGTCCGCGTCCCTTCGTCCGGCCGAAACCGGCTGGGACAGATCTCCGACTTCTCCCTGGTTCGGCTTTTCGCGCGAAGGCGGAAGCGCGAACCTTGCGGATATCGATTCGCATCCCCCGGCGATTCGGGGCGTCGTCGAGTCTTCCGTCGCGCGGATTACCGTGGCGGCCGCGTCGAGGGACGAACTCGGAACCCCCGCCCGGCCCGCGCGCGTTTCCTTCCGCTCGGGAGGTCGCGCGTTCGGGTTCCGCGCCGCCCCGCAAGACTATGTCGCGCGGGTTCCCGCGGCCCTGATATCGGGCGACGGGACCATCTCTCCCGCGTCCGGCTCGGACCGTCTCGTGTCCGTTCGCGTATCCCCCGAGGCGTCGCGTCCCGCCTCCCCGTCGACGGACGCGAACGTTCCGATACCCGCCGATCCGCACATGATCCTCGACTGGCCGGTATCGCTCTGGCGCGACGCGCGGCGCGAGGTGTTTTCCTGGGACCGATTTCCGTCCATCCTCATCTTCGATACGGCCGACTACGCCGTGCAGGACAAGTACTTCAAGCGGCTCGCGTTCTTTACCGAGAAGAAAGGGTTCCGCGGCCGTCTTGCCCCCGACTCGGAGATCGCGTCGCTCCACGGCTTCAACGCGCACGACTATCGCGCGGAAAGCCTCGCCGCGTTTTTCGAGCTGGCGCGCGTCGGGGAGTTTCCCCTCGGCGCCGAGGAGCTCGACCTCCTCGACATCCTGCTCGCCCGCGGCGTCGTCGTCCGCGAGGGGAAACGACTCGTACCCGGCGCAGGCGCCGTCCTCTCGGTCTCGCGCGAGTCGGTCGGCTACCTTCGCCAGCTCTTCATGACGCACGAGTGCCTGCACGGCGTGTATTTCACCGATCCCGGCTTTCGCGCGCGGGTCTCCGAGGTACGCGCGGGGATGAACCCGACGGCCATCGAATTCCTCACGGGATATTTCACGGTCGTACCCGGCCTTGAATACGATTCCGAGGACGCGTACTTGATGGAAAACGAATTCATGGCCTACGTGCTTCAGCAGTCGCTCCCGCGCGTCGGGGACTACTTCTCGAAAAACCTCCTCGAGCGATACCTAAGGCACGGCGGTTCCCGCGAGGTCGCAGACTACATCGCCCGGACGGGCGCGTCCGATTTCGTGAAGGCCGCCGGGAGTCTCGAGGAGTATTGCTTCGCGCGGTGGGGTTTTTCGGCCGGTCGCGTGGGTCTCTGGTTTTCCTCGGGGAGCGGGGACTGATCCCGCGTCCTAGTAGAGCCGTTCGCGCGTGATGACGTTGATCCCCTCGTGCGAGGACTCCCCGTCGTCGACGGCGTTTTGCATGAGCTCGGAGTTGAAAAGCCGCTCGGCCCCGACGGTGGAGGGCGGCCCGTGGCCGGGCATCAGGATGACGTCGTCTTCCTGGTTGAGAAGCTTGTTCCGCAAGTGGGCCAGCAGAATCCGCTTGCCGTAGGCGTTGTTCGTGACGCCGAGACGCCCCGCCGACAGCGAGTCTCCCGTAAACACGACCTTCTCAATCTGAAACATGAGGGAGTCGGGCGAGTGTCCCGGCACGGCGTGATACCTGACGGCGAAGCCCGCGGCCGCGAACGAGCCGTCTCCCTGCAGGAGGACGGTCCTGATGCCCTTGAGCTCGGCGTCGGCGGCGTATACGCGCGGCGAATACACGCGCTGGATCGTCTCGAGTCCCTTGTGGTGGCTCGCGTGGTTATGCGTGATGAGTACCGCGTCGATCCTGAAACGGTTTTTCTCGATGTGCTCGAGCAGTTCCCGGTCCATCATGCCCGGATCGACGATGAGGGCTTCCCCGGTCGACTCGTTTCCGACGAGATAGCCGTTCGAGAATCCTTCTACGGAATAATGGAAATATACCTTCATTCCGGATTTTCGCCCCTTCCGAAGATTGCCTCGCGCGTATTCGACGACCGGAACGACACCTTGTCCCTCGTCGTCTGGAAGAACATCGTCTTCTTGAGATTGCAGTTCTGAAAGGGCGTTTCCTTGAGCGTCGCCATGACGAACCGCGAGTTGTAGAGATCGGAGTCGCTGAACGCGGTGTTCCCCGAAAGGAGGCCGTTGAAGTTGTCGTGGAGCAGGTCCGAGTTGCGGAGGTCCGAATCGGTGAAATGGGCTCCCGCGAAGCTCGAGAACTGGATATCCGCGCCGACGAGGGAGCATTTACCGAATCGGGCGAAATCGAAGAAGCACATCCGTATCCGGCACTTGTCGAGCTTCGTGCCCGAGAAAAGGCAACGGGAGAAGCGGCAGGCGGTAAACG
>JAEWMY010000009.1 GCA_023393015.1 Spirochaetota bacterium | reverse complement strand
ACATCGTACTGCAACGGGGCGAGTTGGCGAAGTCCGATTTCACGATCGACCTTCCGGAAGTAAAGGCGCCGAAATCGCGCACCAAGAGGACCCTCTATGGCAATTAATAGATTCCGCGCGCGTGCCCTCCCACTCGTCGCCTCGCTCGCGACTCTCGTTTCCTTCCCGCTCGCGGGCCAGGAGGCGAACATGACGGAGAATTCGGAGACAGCGGGGCAAACGGACTACTGGCACGAGCAAACGGATGAAGGCGTCGTATTCACCCAGTCGCTCAAGTGGGAGTCGGTGAAATACTGCCCGTACTACGACATAACGATACAGCGACAGGAAAAAAAGAACGACGCGTGGGCTAACGTCCACGAGTCCCGCGTCGAGGGATCCGAACTGGCGATACGCCTTTCTCCCGGCGAGTACCGGTACCGGCTCGTCGTGTACGACGTCCTCGAACGGCCCTCCCTCACGAGCGAGTGGTTCCCCTTCACCGTCATACGAGCGCTGCAGCCCAGAGTCGGCGATATCACCCCCGGCGTCATCTACTTCGAGGAGGAGAACTCGGACGTCTTCGCGGTTGACGGCGCGAACCTGCTCGAGTCCTCGACGGTTACCTTCCGACCGATCGACGGCAAGGGCAAGACCTACAAGGGTTCGGTACTCGAGGCGGACAAGCGCGGCCGCGACATGCGCGTGTCCTTTCCGATAGGATCGATCAACGTAGGCGAGTACGGGCTCCACGTCGAGAATCCCGGCGGACTCACGACCACCTCGAAGCCCGTCACGTTCAAATACATAAAGCCGATGGACTTCGACGTCTCGATCGGGTACATGCCTACGGTCGTCCTCTGGGACGGGACGATCGACCGATACTTCGAGTCATCCTTCATACCCATCGGTATCGTGGCCAAGGCGACGTTCATCCCGTTCAAGCGGGCGTCCGGCTTTTACGGCGTGGGACTGTTCGCCTCGGCCTCGCGCATCAGCAACGATACCGAGTTTTACGAGCTGACCATGAACTGGGCGATGGCCCATCTCGTGTTCGCCTACCAACGGCCGATCGTCAAGAACAAGCTCGTGTTCGCGTGCCATATCGGTCCCGGGTATACCGTCTTCTACGACGTCCAGTTCGCCTTCAAAAACGGCGTCACCTCGCCCGCCTTCTCGCCGTCGAGCATGTCCGCGCTCGCGGGACTTTCGCTCCAATACTACTTCAGGAAGCGAATGTACGCGGACCTTTCGACCGATTGTACATACGTTTTCATGAAGGACATGCAGGTTTTCTCGATTCACCCATCGCTTTCCGTCGGTTGGCAGTTTTAGGCATTCACATAAGGCACAGAGGCTGATAATGAGTCGTTCGTCACTTCGTTTTTCCGGCATGCTTGTCGCCGCCTTAGCGGCGCTCGTTTTATGTTCTTGCGCGGATCATTTCGCCCCGGTCAAGGACTACCTCGAGGAATACACCACGACGGCCGCCATCGGCGCCCACTCCATCCTCACGGAACGGGGCGTGGACTCTGTCGGCGTCTCGAACGTTCCCTCGGCCTCGACAGCGCTGATACGATTCCTCATGAGGAATCCCAAAAAACACGCCCTCGACTACGCGATCGTCTTCGATGATTCCACCGTGCAATCCGCGGCGAACCCGGCGTCGGATTACGGCTTCATACCCGTCGCCGACGGTCAGTCATTCGAGCTCGAACTCCATCCATCTTTTTTACGGCCCAACGAAGGTCGTGACATCTCGGCGACCGTGACCATTACCAACAACGCGACTTCGGTACCGTACGACCCGTATCGCGTCACGCTCGTATGCAATACCGCCCCGCCCGCTCCGCGAGACGCGACCGTCATGATCAGTTCCGACAACAAGAACGTCATCTGCTTCAACCTGGACCTCTCCGACGACATCCACGGCGACATCGACGCGATAGTCGTAAACGGCGTCGAGTATCCCGTGGACTCGGTTAGCGCCGGCATGGCGCAATCGATTTCCTTCTCGTCAGGATCCCCCGCGAGCGTGACGGCGCCGTCCGGCATGCGGGCGCACGCCGGATCGACTCCCTTCGTGGACGACCCCGCGACGCCCGCGGTCTACGTCGCGACCGGCGACTCCTCCGCCTCTCCCAGGAACTACCTCGTCTCCGTACGGGACGAACGCGGTCTTCTGGGCTCCGTCAGCGTATCCTCAAACCCGAGCAAGCTCGGACAGGTACTCGTGACGGACGGAAACGGACAATTGATCTCGAATCTTTCCGACGCGTCTCTCGTACTACCGAGCGGTCAAACCACGGCGTCGATCGTCCTCACCGGACCTACCGGTTCTACCGTCAATTGGACATGCGAAAAAAACGGATCGCCGTTTGAAACCGGCGTAAACGTCGCTAGCCCGCATACCTTAACCCTGGCACCCGGCACCTACGTACTTACCGCCTTCGCGAGCATGGACGGATACGCCGACTCTGACACCGTTACCGTGCAATTCAAGGTGATTACGGCCATTACCGAGGTATTCGTTGCCCCGTTTAACGGTAACGATACGACCGGATCCGGAACCTACCCGTATCCGGTACAGACTATCGAACGCGCCGTAGAGTTGCTCACGAACAAGAACGATCCCGCCAACACGATACATCTTTTGGAGAACGTTCCCGGCCTCGCGCCTGTATCGCACGCCGACGATATAGTACATCTTGAATTCGACCGCGACACGCAGTTCACGATCGAGGGAAACATGAAGAAAATCGACGGCGCCGACACGCGTCGTTGCATCTATATCTCGTCCGATTCGCGCGTGGTCAAGGTTCGGCTCAAATCCCTCAAGATAAACAACGGTAAATCGAAATCTCCATTACCCTACGGCGGCGGTATCTATTTCAACGCGCCGACCGGGGAATCGTCCTTGACCCTCGACAACTGCGATGTTTGGAGCAACTCCGTCGAAAACACGGGACAACCGTATGGCGGGGGAGGCGGGGTATACGCGAGATGCGGCAACCTGACACTGGTCAACGGTTCGTCCATCCGAGATAACGAGATATCATCCGCATCGATCGCGCGCGGCGCGGGTCTGTGCGCTGAGGTTTCCGGAACCGTGGCGATCAGCGATTCGTCTTTCTCGTACAACGAGACAACTGCCTCCGACACGACCGAGGGAGCGGGCCTCTATTGCGCCGGCGCGAGCGTGACGTCTCCTATTACGTGTACCATAGAAAACACTGAACTGCGCAATAACTCCGGAATCGCCTCGAACACGGGGTATGGTGGCGGGATATTCGCCGAAAACGCCACGGTAACGGTTTCGAGGACTTCGAAGCTTCAATATAATTCCGCGAATACGGTACATCACGGTATGGGAGGCGCTCTCTACGCGTACAACGCAGACGCGACCTTCACTGACTGCGAGATCGCAAACAACAAGGCTACTCATTCGTCAGGGGGATACTCGGCGATCGGTTACGGCGGAGGGATTTGCTTCGTCAAGAACCAAGGGGACTTCGGGCTCTCGCTTACCGATACGAACGTTACGGGGAATAACTGCAATATCACGGCATCCACGATAAGCGGACCGCTTGCGGGAGCCGGCATCTACGTCATCGGCACGGGATCGACACCTACCAAAGTCAGCCTTACCCGCGGACAGATCACCAACAACATCACGAACCCGACCACTAACGATTTCTCCACTCCCGAAGGAGGACTCGGAGGAGGCATCTGCCTCCTTGACCGCGTACAGGCGACGATTGAAGGAACGAGCGTATCGGGAAACTTCGCGAATTACCACACAAACAAAAGGGGAAAGGGCGGCGGCGTCTATTTCGATTCAGAAAGTTTTGCCGATGCGTCGCTTAGGATTTTAGCAGGATCAAGTATCTCCTCAAACACCGCGAGCCGGGGCATGGGAGGCATGGGAGGCGGTGTCTACCTGCAAAGCGGCGGCTCCGGAAAGATCACCTTCACCCTTGAGGGCGGTTCGATACAGGGAAATTTCGCCTCGACCAGGAGCAATCAAACGGGTTTTGGCGGCGGCCTCTACGCGATATCCGATAACTCCGCCAAACCGCTTTCGATCTCGATTACCGGCGGCTCGATTACGCAGAACACCGCGAATACCACGACCGGAATGGGAATGGGCGGGGGTATCTACTCGGGCGCGTGCACCAGCCTCGACGTCTCGGGCGGGGACATCAGCGGGAACCTCTCCACCGATTCCGGCATACCGTATGGCGACGGGATTTTCCTTGAAGGAGCCGCTTCCAAACTGACGTACTTTTCGCTCAGTGCCCCGGTTATCGGAAAGAATCACGAAAATAGCAGGAACCAGGAGTCCCTCCATATCAACAACTCGGAGGTAATCGCGACCTTCACGAAGGACGCAGAGGTTAACCCCGAGACGTTCGTCTTGCTTGACAACAACGCTTCGATCAAGACCGGGGGATATCTCACGAAAGACCCCGTCGCGAAGATCAGACCCAGTTCTACGGGACTACTCACGATACTGACCGGCGACACCACGATCAATTATTACAAGTTTCTCATGAATGATACGGCTTACTGCGTGAATGCGAACGGAAATAAGAGTGCTATACAAAGAAACACGGTCAGTCTGTATGGTGATATTCTCAATGCCTTAGGCCAACTTCCATATTCAAACTCGGAAGATACGATGCTGATAGAAGCAAACATACCGAACGGAGCTGTTCCAGCATATGCGAATAGCACTATTACAATCCCCGCGAACGCGCATGTTCGAATCGTTCCGACCGGACCAATGAACCTTAATATGGACTGGCCTGGAAATTTCGTCACGGTAGGAGGTCATTTGCTTTTCGGTTCTCCGGATCATACGACTTCTCTCTTATACAACCAGAGTACGTATCGTACGGGACATACGTTCAACACGAGTGCGTCCTCTTCCCTCGTACTCAGAAATGTAAGAATTCAGGACGCGGCCGCGAGTCCCACCAGTACGCCCTCGGTCGCGTTGGTAAACGGAGGCACCTCCGGCACGATCGTTCTCGAAGGGTTCGAATTCCTGGAAACTACAACAATTAAACTGAACAGTAATCGTTCCGCGCTCTTACTGGGAACCGGAAACATCTGCTACTTCGTCTCAGGATCAATAACTGGTTTTACCAATAATTCGAATTCAAATACCGGCGGATTCGCGGATCTCTCTGCCGGAGCGGAGCTCCATATCCTCTCGGGAACCTTCTCCGGTAATACGCTCGTAGGTGTTAGCAGTGTGACAGGTACGGGAAGCCTGACGCCGGTTGGAATACAACCGCAATAACATAAGTCCGCATCGGCCTTCCGCTTCCATACGTGCCGCACCGCTCCGCGTTCGCTTCCCGTGCCGATAGGGTCAACGAGAAGCGGCGCGGAACTGCTTCACGCGGCAATCCTTTTCTGCTACTTCAATTATGAGCATAGCAGTGAAACAAACCACTCTACGTGATTATACCTGTAGGTCATGCTCGAATCTAACTTCTCTCCGATTTGAATTGAATCAATCATCATTTATTAGCTCACCCGAAAATCCGAATGCATGGCGCTCTCCTATTCCTTGAGACCGCCCATCATGATACCAGCGATGATGTATCTCGATATGAACGAGTACACGACGAGTATCGGAACGATGGAGACGGCGATACCGAGATAGATACCGCCGAATTCGGTCCTGAACATCTCTCCCTGAAGCATCATGATGAGCATCGGCAACGTGGCCTTTTTCCCGTTCGACAGGATGATGAACGGTGTGAAGAAATTATTCCATGAACCGACGAAGGCGAAGATCGCCTGCGTCGCGATGGCCGGCGAGAGCACCGGCAGGACGATCGTGTTGAAAATCCTGAATTCCCCGGCGCCCTCGATCCGCGCCTGATCGATGAGATCCTTCGTCGGCATCGACGCGAGGTATTGCCTGAGAAAGAGCACCGTGCCCGCGGACGCGATCGACGGCACGATCAGCGGGATGTACGAGTTCAAGAGGTGAATTTTCGCCACGAATTGGTAGAATCCGATTAACGACAGCGTACCCGGAAGCATCATGACGATGAGTATCAGGCTCCAGATGACGTTTCTGTACCTGAAGCGATACGCGTGGAGGCCGTACGCCGTCATGGAAGAGAAATACACGGTGACGAGCGTCGTCGTCGACGCGATTAAAAAGCTGTTGAAAAAACCGCGCGAGATGCTGAACTCGCGCATGGTCAGCGTCACCCAATTGTTGACCAAATTATTCGACGGAATGAGAGAGAGCCCAGCGTTGATTTGCGCGGTAGATCTCGTGGCGTTCACGAGAAGGAGCCAGATCGGAATAATCGCCATAATGAAAAGTATTGTCATCACCGCATAGATTACCGTTCTCTTGATAAAGCGCGACTCGTGTGTTTCGTACAGCATTCTGCTCTTCCTTCGGTGTTACTCATTCATACGTTATGAGCAGGTTAAGGTACACGCAGTGAACGCGCTATGCATGATTGTGTCATTTACTGTATTATTGTGTCATGCTAAACGAATCTGACCTTTCCGGTGTGTATCCGATCGTCGACCGCCCCGGGTTCATTCCTCGTCAGTATCGATTTGAGGCTCTCAATCCCGCCCTTATAACCGCGTACTATTTTCTCCCGCCCGCAAGGCTTCGAAAGGATACTCAGCTCCTGCGAAGAACCGTCGCCAATTACGAATTGGAGTATATTATCGATTCCGACGGTGGCTGCCAGGAGATCGACGGCGTCGAGTATGGCGTAAAACCCTGCGATATTGTGTTTCGACGTCCGGGCGAGTCGACGCGGGCGACGATGCGGTACGAGTGCGTCTGCGTCATTTTCAGCCTTAACGGATTCGTTCCCGAGGCTGATTTCTATCCGATCAACAAGGAAAAACCCGTACAAGCGACGTTTTTGAATCCCTGGTTAGAGAAGCTGCCGAGCGTTATGGAATCGCTCGACGAAGGGGCCATGAAGACACTATTTGACGGAATCATCCGCGCGTTCATTAACCCCTCACCCTTCTCTTCGCTGACAACGAAGACATTCCTTCTCGAGATCATATCCCGATGCTTGAACGCTTCGTTCTTCCGCGATCTACCCGACGATCTGGGCAGTAGAACTGGCTCGTGTTCCGCGGAGCTCCCGCCGGGCATGCGGGATAAACTCGATATCGCGCGGCGCTGGATTCGTGCTAACGTCAACAAGCGGGTCACCGCGACCGACGCGGCCTCGGAGATCGGGTTATCCCGCGCGTATTTTCAGAAGGTGTTCACGCGCGCGTACGGCGTCAGCCCCCTTGAGTTCGCGCAATCGCTTCGGCTCGACATGGCGCGGGAAGCCCTCGCGATGACCGATATGCCGATTAGCGCCGTCGCGCTGAAATGCGGATTCAGCGAGGAATCGCACTTTTATCATTTCTTCAGAGAGCAAACCGGTATGACCCCCGGTTCTTTCAGGAAGCGCCACTGTCACCCTTTTTCGTGAGTCCGTGCGGTTTGGCAGTTCGCACAAAAATAGCAAAGCTTTCTTTTGTTTCCCGCGTAAACATATTTGACGATTCACCCCGAGCCATGGTACAATATCGGCTTGAGGGGGATTTTATGAACAAAACACTACTCCGCGGCAGCGCGTTTGTCGCGATTCTCTGTTGCATGGCTTTTTTTGCCGTCGGTTTGGGCGGTTGCGCCAAAAAGGGCGACACCCGGCTCGCGGTTGACAAGCAGGGCAAGACCGTCGTCGAGCGGTACGGACACCTCAAGGTCGTGGGCACGAAACTCTGTAACGAGGCGGGAGAGCCGGTGCAGCTCCGCGGCATGAGCTCGAACGGGCTCCAGTGGGCGGGCAAATACGCGAACGAAGGCGTCATCACCTGGCTCCGCGACGACTGGAACAGCCAGCTCTGGCGGGCGGCCATGTACCTTACCGAGGGCGGCTACATCGTCGGGCCCCGGCTCAAGCAGAAGGTCATCGATTCCGTCGAGGCCGCGAGCAAGGCCGGCGTCTACGTCCTCATCGACTGGCACGTCATGCTCGACCGCAACCCGAACGCCTACAAGGAACAATCCGTGGAGTTCTTCACCGAGATGGCGGAGCGCTACGGCCATCTTCCCAACGTCATCTACGAGATCTGCAACGAGCCGAACGGGGACGACGTCACCTGGGACGGGGAGATCAAGCCCTACGCCGAGACCGTCATCGCCGCGATCCGGAAGATCGACCCCGACAACATCATCGTCGTGGGAACGCCGACCTGGAGCCAGCGCGTCGACCAGGCCGCCGACAATCCCGTCACCGGCTACGACAACATCATGTACACCCTGCACTTCTACGGCGGCACGCACGGCCAGGACCTGAGGGACAAGGCCGAGTACGCGATGAACAAGGGGCTCGCCCTCTTCGTCACCGAATGGGGCACGACCCTCAGCACGGGCGACCAGTTCCGCCCCGTCGAGACCCTCGCCTGGATCGAGTTCATGGACAAGCACGGTCTTTCCTGGGCCAACTGGTCCGTCTCGAACGACGGCAAGGACTCGTCGATCCTCACGTACAACGCCGACCGCGACGGAAAGGGCAAATGGACGGACGACCAGATCAGTGCGTCCGGAAAGTTCGTCCGCGGTCTTCTCCGCAACGAAAACCCCAAGCGCCTCGTCAAGGAAGCGACGAAGGGCAAGTAAGAAAAACTTTTACTCGGAGGGGAGACGCCGTCCGGTACCGCGGCCGGTTTTCAGCCATCGTGGCATACGCGCCGACGCGGCCTCCCCTGCCTCCAAATCCCGCACGCGGGATTTTCCGGCACCCCTTCGTAATCCATCCATTCGAAGCGTGTTTCGTCTCCTCAACGCCTCACGCTCGATCGTCCCTCTCACCTAAAAAATATCAACGTCGATCCGAATACCGCGACCGCCGCTCCTGCGACTTCGCGAGTCCGTATTCGTTCCTTTCGGATGAGGACCGAGGGGATTACTATCAGGATCGGCGTGAGGCCCATGAGGGTCGCGGCGATCCCTGACGAAGTTCTCTGCACGGCGTAGAGGCCGAGCGTCACGCCGATGAAGGGGCCGAAGAAGGCCCCTACCCCGAGCGCCTTGAGGGCCGGAATATTCTTGCATGCCGCCACGGGCTCCCTCAACCTGCGCGCGAACGCTGCCATGACGATAAAGCCCGCCAATCCCGCTATCACCCGGATCTGCGTCGCGGCGAAGGGATCGAACGAGGGCGCGCCGATCTTGGAGAGGATGAGCCCGCCCGACTGGCCGAGCGCCCCGAGGAAGGCGAAGAATACCCCTCGTCCGCGACGGGCGCGACGGGCGACCTCGAGACCGGGGCCCTCATTCTCGGCGGACTCGCCGTCTGAAGGCCCTCCGCCGAATACTACCCATGCTATCGCCGCGACGACGAGCACCATGCCGGCCGCCCCGACGGGCGCGATCCGCTCGCCCAAGACGAAATAACCGATAACCGCCGTGATGAGCGGCGAGGAAACGAAGACGACCTGGGTCATCCGCGCGCCGATGTCGATATAGGCCTGGAAGAGGAAGATATCGCCGAAGACGAAACCAACGAGGCCCGAAAGCGAAAGCCAGAGCCAGGCCTCTCCCGAGGCGCCGAGGGGAAGGGCCTGTCCGCGAAGGAGTAGTCCGACCAGCGCGAATAACCCTAAGGCCACCGCGAGCCTGAGGACATTCAGGGCCAACGACCCGATCCTTTTTGCCGCGTATTCGAACGAGAGCGCCGTCACGGTCCAACTAACCGATGTCAATAAAGCGGCAATCTCTCCAAGATGTTCATTCATGTTATCTTCTTACCATACCGGAACATAGAAGGGCAAGGGAGGTTCGCGCAACGGAAGGCGCATGACAAAATAGAGAATCGTGAAACGGGCGAAACCCGCGATACAGTACGTCTCATCGTTTATTACGTACGTGGAGGTATGTATGCGCACACTACTGCGCGCTCTGTACGGCATAGCCGCGGCATTGGTTTTAACCTGCGGCGTCCTTTCTTGTTCTTCGGGCGGAGACGGTAATCCCGCCGACCCGAACCTGCCCCCCCAGCAGGGGCCGACGATAGCGGATCAGGCGATCGCCACGCTCGCGACGCTGGATTCCATTCCGGACGCCTACATCGACACGGCGAGAAACAACTATGAAGTCGCGTACTGGCATACGAGCCACGGAACGCACGTCACCTACGGCGTGTTCGGACTCGAGCGGTTCCGTTCCGGGGATGCCGCAAAGTTCTCCGTCAGCTCGTCGCGCGAGGCGAACGCCCTCTACTTCAGGGACTACTACGGCGGAAGCGGACTATCCTATCCCGATCTCTCGCAAACCGACAGCGCGCACGCGTGGTCGACCTGGGTCAGCGAATGCCGCTCCTGGCTCGAAAGACCCGACAACGCCGACGTCGACGTCTTCATGTGGTCCTGGTGCGACATCGCCGGACACAGCGTCCCCGATTACCTCGCGTCGATGCAAACCCTCATCGACGAGTACGGTTTCGGCGGAACGAAGGTCGGCGACGGCGCGGGGGATACCCGCGAAAATCCTGTTATCTTCGTCTTCATGACCGGGCACGGAAACCGGAACGCGAACCTCGGTACCGGGCAACCGGGACGACAGGCCGAGGCGATCGTGGACTACTGCGCCGATCACGACTACTTCTGCCTCGACTATTACTCGATCGACACGCACGCGATGGACGGAACCTACTACGACGACGCGGGCGACGACAGCAATTCCGCCGCCTATACCGCGGACACCGGTTCCTCGACCGGCAGGTTCTATACCGACTGGCAAAACGATCCGGCCAATGCGGGAGCCTGGTACGTGAACTACGCGCCGGGCGGAAGCGAACGGACCGGAGACCACCTGACACAGCATATCACCTCGAACCGCAAGGCCTACGCCTTCTGGTGGATTCTCGCGCGAGCGGCCGGTTGGAACGGTACGACCTTCGAGAACTGACCTTGCTTCGGCAGCATACAATGAGCGCAACGTCGCGACTTGTCGCGCGAAAAAAAGCCCTCCGGCGAACCGGAGGGCTTTCCGTTTTCGGCGCGCTGCCGAAATCCGTTCTTACTTTCCGAGCGCGGCGTTCTTTCCGGCTATGCGACCGAACACGGTGATGTCCGCGAGGGCGTTGCCGCCGAGGCGGTTCGTGCCGTGGATGCCGCCGGTGACCTCGCCCGCCGCGTAGAGACCGGGAACTATCTTCCCGTTCGCGTCGATGACGTGGGTGTCAACGTCGATCTTGATTCCGCCCATGGTGTGATGCACGGTGGGGATGCGCGCTCCCGCGTAGAACGGACCCTTGTCCAGCGGCACGGAATAGAGGGTGCGTCCGAAGGCGTCCGGCTTCTTCGACGAGACGTGCTTGTTGAAGTCGGCCACCGTAGCGACGAGGTTCTCGGGCGGCACGCCGATCTTTCCCGCGAGCTCCTCGAGGGTTTCGCCCTTGAAGGCGCGTCCCGCGGCCACGAGATCGTCGATCGACTCGTTGAAGTTATTCTTCACGCTTCCCGAGGTATAGGAATGGGAGTCGACGATGATCCAGAGCTTCGCCTGGGGCTGCTTGAAGAGGGCGAGCGTCATCGTGTCGCGCCGCGCTCCCTCGTCGACGAAGCGCTTTCCCTCGGTATTCACGAAGATGCGCTTCTCGACGTCGAGCTCGATATTGCCGCTGAGGCTTCCGGTCACGGGATCTCCGAGGGGCAGGAGCTGGATATACTCCATCTGCACGAGCGCGGCGTTCACGTCCTTCGCCATCGCGATGCCGTCGCCGGTCGCCCCGGGATGGTTCGTGCTCTTGACGCTTTCGTCGAGCGTCGGCCAGGCCTTGTTGTATTCCTGCCGCATGGCGACGTTCTGGCCGAAGCCTCCGGTGGCGAGCACCACGCCCTTCTTCGCCTTGACGGTTATCTTGTTGCCGGTCTTGCCGCGTGCGATGACGCCGGTCACCTTCCCGCCCTCGACGATAAGCTTCTCGGCCTTCGTGTCGAGCCTGACCTCTATGCCCTTGTTCGCTTCGATGTAAGCGTTGTAGGTCTTGAAAAAGCCGGTGCCGACGGGATCGACGGGCTTGTGCGCGCGGGGCCAGAGTCCTCCCGTGACGGTGAAGGGCTCGGGCAAGAACTCCATTCCCATGGACTTGAGCCACGCGACGGCGGACCAGGCGTTCTCGACGAGAATCTTAACGAGAGCCTCGTCGCCCTTCCTGTCGCCGCCTTCGAACGTTTGCTTGTAGTGGAGGGCGACCGAGTCCTTGTTCTTGACCGCGGTGGGGCTTCCCTCGTCAACGGCGTTCATGGCGCCGCCGGCGGAGATGGTGTTGCCGCCGACCTTCGCCATCTTCTCGAGGATGACGACCGTCGCGCCGTTCTGGTGAGCCGAAACGCCCGCGGCCATTCCCGCGCCGCCCGCTCCGATCACCACGACGTCGGCCGTGATCGTTTCGTCCTTCTCGCGTTTCGCCGCCGCTCCGGGTACCATCAGTTTGTCGATGTCGCCGCCGGCTTCCTTCAGCGCGAGGGTAACCGCGTCGATGACTCCCTTGCTCGAGAACGACGCGCCCGAAACGCTGTCCACGGCGAGGCTCTGCGAGGCCACGATGGCCTTCGGGATGCCCTTGATGGCCATGTCGCTGATGCCGGGGGTTTCCTCGTGCTTCTCGACCCGTATACCGATTATCTTGTGCTTGGCGACCTTGACGGCCACCGTTATATCGCCCTTGTAGCCTTTGGCGCTGGCCGTATAGGTTCCCGGCGTATACGTCTGCCCGGTGGACGCCGAACCCCCGCACGAAACGAGGAGGGTCACTGCTACGAGTATCGCCATGGCGCGGATACCGTGCGCTAAGCGTGAATGTTTGATCATGGTAACTCCTTTCGGTAACTGTATGAGCAGTACCGAAAAAAATCAACTACTAATCGGTATTTTTTGCACTATATCTGTTTTTTCGATACAAACCGTACCGTACCTTACAGCTAAGCCAAAAACACAGCGGTGCACGGTTTCAGTGTATACTATGCTCATGAAACTCGCACATTTGACCCGCGCGATCCGCGCGCTTATCGCCTTGATGATCGCCTTTTCCCGCGCTTCTCTCGTCGGAGCAGAACCGCTCGAACCCGTCGATTCCTCGATGTTCATTCAAACCGACGGAACGCGGTTTCGCGCTCCGGACGGAAGCGTCTGGATCGGCCGCGGAGTCGCCTTCGGAAACTCCGTATGGAGCAACCCGCAATCGCCCTCGTCCTTCCGGCACCATCGCATGAGCGACTACGCGCGAGCGCGCGAGATGGGTTTCAACTCGGTTCGCTTTTACCTCAACTACGCACTCTTCGAATCGGACGCGTCGCCGGGGAAATACAAGGAAGAAGGCTTCGAGTGGATCGACCGTAACGTCGAGGCGGCGAAGGCGAACGGCGTCTCGCTCGTGCTCAACATGCATTATCCGCAGGGGGGATTCCAGTCAAACGGAAACGGGGACGCGCTCTGGAAGAACGAGAAGAACCAGGATCGGCTCGTCGCGCTCTGGAGGGAGATCGCCAGGAGGTACCGCGCGGAACCGGCGATCGCGGGCTACGGACCGCTCAACGAGCCGGTTCCCGTCAACGGCCTCGGCGAATGGGAGAGTCTCGCGCAGAGAATCATCGACGCGATCCGCGAGACGGACGTAAACCATATCATCTTCGTGGAGCGGGCCATTTGGGTAAAATCCGGAGGCACCGAGAAAGACCGCGCGCGGCTCTTTTTTCCGGAGCGGCTCCGCGACCCGTCGAACCGGCTCGCGCTCGAGTTCCACTTTTACGAGCCGATGGGATTCTCGCACCAGAACACCTCATGGACGCGGTACAAAGGACAATTCGCGCGGTATCCCGACGACTCGCGCGTCGAGCTCGAAGGCGGACGATGGGCCGGCTTTTCCGAGGCGGGAAAGCCGCTTCCTTCGGGCACCTTCGACTGGCAAGAGGCGGGGGGAAATTCCGTCGAGCCCGCGAATCCCGAGTGGCTCGTCGCCTACCCCGTCCTGCAGGCGCAAGGGCTCGGCGAGCGCGGCCGCGTGTGGCTCGAGGGTCTCGTCGTCGAGGCCTCGACGGACGGAGGCGCGACATACGGGACGATCGGGACAGCTCCGGGCACGACGCTCGACGGATGGGGATTCTGGTCGGTTGACGGAAGCGGCTCGCACGACCTGAGGGGCGCGCCGGGATCTTCGGGACCGAGACTGTCCGTAGCCGGAACGAAGTCGGACGCGAACGTCACCTTCTCCGCGATGCCGATCGTCCTCAAGCCGGGCGTGACGTACCGGCTCGCGGGACGCGTCAGGGGAACGTCAGTCGCTCCCGGCGCCGTCGTGCGCCTCCGGCTCGACTATCACGCGGGTACGTCGATCTCGTCCTGGAACCGCGAGTTTCTCGAGTCCGCGCTGCGGTCCTACGTCGACTATTCGCGCGAACGCGGCTTGCCGCTCTACCTCGGCGAGTTCGGGATCGCCTCGGACGCGTTCCGCGAGAACCGCGGCGGTCTCGCGTGGATAGAAGACATGCTCGACCTCCTCGTGTCGAACGACATCAGCTACAACTACCACACCTGGCGGGAAAGCCCCTTCGGCATACACCAGCACGACGACGGCTACGCCGATCCCGCTCGCATGAACAAGCCGCTCGTGGAGGCCCTCAAACGACTGCAAGCCGTCAGGAAGCCGTGACCGGAATCGACGTCGGCGAATGGGCCAGGCAATACGGCTCGCTCGTCTTCGCGGCGTGCGCGAAAGTCCTCCGCGACCGTGAAGCCGCGCTCGACGCGAGCCAGCGCGTATGGGAAATCGCCGTACGCAACGCGGCCTCCTTCCGGGGAGAGAGCAAGCCGGGCACGTGGCTCTTCGCGATCGCGTATCGCGAGGCCGTGCGTGCGGCAAAAAAGGAAAAGCGCGCGCGGTACCGCGAACTTCTCGCGGGTTACCATGACCCGGCGTGGAGGCCGGCCATGCCGGAAGCGAGCGACGATTCGGCGCGCGCCTGGCTTTCGGGCAAGTGCGACAGCTGCGTCACCGGCGTCATCCTTACGCTTCCCTTCAAGTCGCGGATCGTGTTCACGTTCCGCTACCTCCTCGGCCTTTCGTTCACCGAGATCGCGGAAAGCGTCGGCATGCGGGAAGACGCCGTCAGGCAATCCGCTTCCCGCGCGCGGAAAACCCTCGCGAACTTCCTCGAACGCGAATGCGGCATATACCGCGAGGCGAGCTCGTGCCGATGCGGCCTCGAGAACCATCTCGACCGCGCGTCCTTCCGGCAGGACATGCTCGCCCTGAAAAGTATCGCGCGAATCGCCCGTACGCTCCACGAGACGGGCTCCGTCCTTCCGCCGCCCGCGTACTGGAAAAAAATCGACACGCTCTGTCACAAAACCGGAGCCGCCGTCCTCTAATCTCCCATCAAGACGATTGGAGGATTTTTATGGCACGGATTATCGCGGGATTGGGACTTGTCGGGGCCTTGATGGCGTTCGCCTCGTGCGCGAAACCGGTCGACTACTCGACCGAGACGGGTAAGGCTCTCTTTCCGTTCGCGGGTGTTTCGCTCTCGAAGCTCAGGCTCACGGAGGTCGCCCCGGCCTCGTTGAAACTGAAGGACTTCGACGACATCCGGATTCACTCGTACGCGCTGAAGGTCGGCCCGTCGTACACGGCGCGCGGATATCTTTTCAGGGGACCGAAGGGTCAGGCCGCGAACGCAAGCGCGGGACACCGTATCCTCTTCGGCCACTGGCTCGGCGGCATCCAGAACGTCGACAGCGGCGAATGGCAGTTTTTCCGCGAGGCCGCCGCCTACGCGCGCGAAGGGGCCGTGTGCGTCATTCCTTCCGGGAACTATCCCTGGATGACCTCGTCAACGGCCACGGCCGAGGACGTCCCCCTCGCGATCGCCCAGGTCAACGACTACCGGATCGGCCTCGATATCCTTTTTTCCGAATCACGGCGAGAGCCCGCGAAGGCGATGGTGATAGCTCACGACTACGGCGCGATGTTCGCCCTTCTCGCGGCCGCGTCGGATACCCGCGTGGGTGCCGCCGTCCTCATGGCGCCCGTGCCTCGATTCTATCAATGGAACATGATCCTCAGGGCCATTCCCGCGGGCGAGGTCATGGACGCGTACCAGGCCGCCATGCTCCCCTACGACCCCGTTTCGGTTGCGGGAAAAGTAACGATCCCCATTCTCTTCCAGTACGCGAAGTCGGACCAGTTCGTCACCGCCGCCGACGCGGAGTCCCTGACGACCGCGGCGAATCAAGCCGAAAAGGACATCCGCTTGTATCCGACTTCACACGCCATCCATCGGTACGAACCGGCGGGCGCCGACCGAAAGGCGTGGGTCGCGAAAACGTTCGAACGGTGGGATGCGGAGGGCGTTCGGTAGGCGTGATCTCGCATGACAAGTCCACGCCGGAACTTCCGTCCGGCAGCGACGTAAAAAAACGTACTTACGCGATAAAATAACGTACTTTTCGGGCGAGTACGCGCGAGGTCCGTAAAATGTCGCACAAAGTCGATAAGATACCTCATGTACTTCCCGCGCGTTGTGCCGCACACTGAATCCAGTATGCGGCGTTGCCGCTTGAACCGTCGATCGCGTGGTTCCGTACGGGTCTCCGCGATCGCGTCATTTTTTCCTTTGCTCCATAAGGAGGCATTTATGGGCAAAAAAGTAATTTTCATGCTGGTAGCGCTCGCCGTTCTGGGTCCTGCCGTACTGTTCGCCGGCGGAAAGGCCGACTCCGGTCTCATCAAGGTCGGCGTCATCAATAACCCGCCCTCCGAATCCGGATACCGCGCGGCCAACGTCGCCGACTTCGAAAAGGTCTTCACGAAGGAAAACGGATACTCCGTCTCCACCTTCTACAGCCTCAAGAACGACGAACAGCTCAACGCCGCGAGCCAGTTCATCACGAACGGCGTGGACTACATCCTTCTTTCCGCCGCCGCGACCGACGGCTGGGATTCGATGCTTACCAGGGCCAAGGAAGCGGGCATAAAGGTATTCCTTTTCGACCGCATGATCAACGCGAAAGACTCTCTCTACGAAGCCGCCGTCGTATCCGACATGGCCCAGCAGGGAAAGACCGCCGTCGCGTGGCTCAAGGCGCAGAAACTCCCGAAGTACAACGTCATCCACATCCAGGGAGCCATGGGTAGCGACGCCCAGATCGGTCGCACCGCGGCCCTCAACGCAGAGTTCGCCGCCGGAACGATGAAGAAAGTCGTCCAGCAGACCGCTACCTGGGACGAGGCCGAGGCGAAGAAGATCGTCGAGTCCGTCATCAACTCCAAGCAGCCCTTCAACGTCATCTACGCCGAGAACGACGGAATGGCGAAGGGCGCCGTCGCCGCCCTCGACGCGGCCGGTATCACCCACGGCGTCGGCAAGGACGTCGTCATCATGGGCTTCGACTGCAACAAGTGGGCGCTCCGCGAGCTTTTGGCCAAGAACTGGAACTATGACGGGCAGTGCAGCCCCTTCCAGGCCGCGGTTATCGACGGGATGATCAAGACCCTTCAGTCGGGCGGAAAGCTCGCCGCGAAGAAGGTCATCTCCGAGGAGAAGGGCTTCGACGCCAAGACCATCACCCAGAAGGACATCGATACCTACGGTCTCGGTGACTGATCTCCGAAGGCGTCCCGCACGAAAGCGGGCGCCGTGAGGCAACTGATTCTTCGGGCGCGGAACGGGCGGACACTCTCCGCTCGCGCCGCGCCCTTTTGCGGGATACCCTCCTTCGGGACGGTTTCCCGCTTCGTATAACGCACACATACACAGTCAACAGGCGGTGAATATCCAATGAGTAACGACGTCGTTTTGTCCATGCGCGGGATTTGCAAGACCTTCCCCGGCGTACGGGCCCTGCAAAACGTTGATTTTACCCTCCGTAAAGGAGAGATACACGCCCTCATGGGCGAGAATGGCGCCGGCAAGTCTACCCTGGTCAAGGTCCTCACGGGCGTATACGCCAAGGACTCGGGGAGCGTCACCATAGAGGGAATCGACAAGGAAGTCTCCATAAAGTCGCCGCAGGACGCTCAGAACCTCGGCATCAGCACGGTCTACCAGGAAATTACCCTCTGCCCGAACCTTACCGTGGCGGAAAACATATATATCGGACGCGGATCGTACACGCTCGTGAACGCGCGCGCGCAGGAAAAGAGGGCGACCGAGATACTCGCGAAGCTCAAGATACCGACAAGCGCCTCGCGCCAGCTCGGCACCTGCTCGCTCGCCGTCCAGCAGATGGTCGCTATCGCGCGCGCCATCGACATGGAATGCAAGGTGCTGATCCTGGACGAGCCGACTTCCTCGCTCGACGAACAGGAAGTGGCCCTCCTCTTCTCGCTCATGCGCGACTTGAAAGCGCGCGGCGTCGGGATCATCTTCATAACGCACTTCCTCGAGCAGGTCTACGAGGTGTGCGACAAGATCACCGTACTCCGGAACGGCGAACTCATCGGCGAGTACGACGTGCTGGATCTGCCGCGCGTCCAGCTCATCTCGAAGATGATGGGGAAGGAACTCGACGAGCTCACCGAACTCCAGCACCGCAAGGCGTCGCAATCGGGGAACGAGGCGCCCGTCGTGTACGAGGCCTCGGGGCTTTCGAGCTCGGAGGGAACGAAGCCCTTCGACTTCGCGATCCGCAAGGGCGAGATAAACGGCTTTACCGGCCTTTTGGGCTCGGGGCGGAGCGAAAGCGTCCGCGCCATTTTCGGCGCCGACCGCGTCACGGGCGGAACGGTACGGATAAACGGCAAGAACGCAAGGATAACGAAACCGCGCGACGCGATGGCGCAAGGCATGGGATACCTTCCCGAGGACCGAAAGCTCGACGGCATCGTCGCCGACCTCTCCGTCCGGGAAAACATCATACTCGCCCTCCAGGTGCTCAAGGGCTTCTTCAGGCCCTTCTCCAAGGCCGAGGCTGACGCCTTCGCCGACAAATATATCAAGATGCTCGGGATAAAGACGGCCTCGGCCGACACGCCGATCAAGTCGCTTTCGGGCGGAAACCAGCAAAAGGCCATCCTCGCCCGCTGGCTCCTGACGAACCCGCAGTACCTGATGCTCGACGAGCCGACGCGCGGTATCGACGTCGGAACGAAGGTCGAAATACAGAAACTCGTGCTCAAGCTCGCGGAAGAAGGAGTGAGCGTCACCTTCATCTCCTCCGAGATCGAGGAAATGCTCAACACCTGCTCGAGGCTCATCGTCATGCGCGACCGGAAGATCGTCGGCGAGCTCAAGGGAGACGACATGACGCAAAACAAGATCATGCATACGATCGCGGGGGAGGCGGCGCAAAATGGTTAAGGCACTCAAGAAGCTATCGGGATCGCAGCTGGTCATCCCCCTTTTCGCGCTCTTCCTCGTCATCGTTTTCAACCTGATACGGGACCCGGCCTTTTTTTCCGTAAGTATCATCAAGAACAACTTCGGGAACATGGTGCTGTCGGGAAACCTCGTCAGCATCCTGCACGGCGCCTCCGAGCTCGCGGTCCTCGCTATCGCCATGACGCTCGTGACCTCGGCGACGAAGGGGCAGGACATCAGCGTCGGCGCCCTCGCGGCCATCGCGGGCAGCGTCTTCGTCCGCGTGCTTCGCGGAGGCGAGATCAACCCGCAGGTTATCGTCTTCGGGTTTCTGGCCGCCTGCGTCGTGGCCGTCATCTTCGCCCTTTTCACGGGGGCGCTCGTCTCGCTCTTCAACATCCAGCCGATGATCGCCTCGCTCATACTTTTCACGGCGGGCCGGCCGATCGCCTACTGGATAAACGGAGGGGCCACGCCTACGGTCGAGAATCCCGTGTTGACGTACATCGGAAGCTTCTTTCCCGGCATCCCGATACCGAGCCCGATCCTGATCGTAGTGGTGTTCGGCATCCTCGTAACGCTCGCGTTGCGGTTCACGAACCTCGGCCTCTACACGCAGACGGTCGGCATCAACGAGCGCGCGGCCCGGCTCAACGGAATAAACCCCGTGTTCATCAAGCTGTTGGCCTTCGCCATGATCGGCGTATGCGCGGCGATCGCCGGCAGCATCAACGTCTGCCGCATCGGGCTCATCAACCACGAGACGATCCTCATCGACATCGAGATGGACGCGATCCTCGCGGTCGCCATCGGCGGCAACGCCCTGAGCGGCGGCAAGTTCAAGCTCGCGGGCTCGGTCATCGGGGCGTACATCATCCAAGCGCTCACGATCACCCTCTACGCTATGCGCGTGTCCTCGACCGCCGTGAAGGCCTACAAGGCCGTCGTCATCATCGCGATCGTCGTACTGGGATCCCCGGTAGTACAGGGCTACGTGATTCGACTGCGCAACAGGCTGTCCGGAAGGGCGGTAATCGTAACGGAGACAAACTGACATGGCAAACACGATCGCAAAGAAACCGCGCGAGCCCGTTTCGAGCACCGCGCTCCTCATGACCATCACCGTCTGTTCGTTCTGCGTCATGTATCTCCTGGCGATGGCGATCTGGGGCGGCGGATTCCTCAACCCGCAACAGTTCTTCGACATCTTCAACAACAACGCCTATCTCATCGTCATCGCCTGCGGGCTCACCGTCGTCATGATCGCGGCCGGTATCGACATCTCGGTCGGCGGCATGATCGCCCTCATAACGATGACCTGCGTCGTCTATATAGAGGACGCGGGCGGTGGCGTGGCGGGTTCAATGCTCATAGCCCTCGGCATCGGGCTCGCGGCGGGCGTCATCCAGGGCTACCTCGTCGCGTACCTGAAGATACAGCCGTTCATCGTAACCCTCGGCGGGATGTTCTTCGCGAAGGGCATGACGACGATCGTGAGCGCGGAGCCGCGCACCATCACGAACGAGGCCTTTCTCGCCCTCAAGGACGCGCGCATCGTCGTCCCCGGGCTCGGAACGTACGGCAAAACCGGCAATTTCATTCCGGTCAGGCTCGAGCCGGGCGTGATCATCGCGCTCGCCATCGTCCTCCTCGTATGGGCCATGTGCAAGTGGACGCGGTTCGGGCGTAACCTCTACGCCGTCGGCGGCAACCGCCAGAGCGCCCTCATGCTCGGCATCAACGTCCGGCGCACGAGCTTTTTCTCGTACGTGCTCTGCGGACTCCTGGCGGGGGTGGCGGGTTACATCTACCTCCTCCACACGGGCGCGGGCAACGCCTCGAACGCGACGGCCGCCGAGATACAGGCGATAGCCTCGTCCATCATCGGCGGGACGCTCCTCACCGGCGGGGTCGGCAGCGTGGTCGGAGCCCTCTTCGGAGTCCTTTCGCTCAAGACGATCAACAACATCGTCATCGCCTCGGGATTGCGCGAGCCGTACTGGCAGAGCATCACCACCGGCCTCATGCTCTGCTTCTTCATCCTGCTCCAGAGCGTGATCCTGGACGTGAGGAAGAAACGCGGTATCGGAACCTGAACCGCAAAAGAAAACGCCCGCTAGAAGCGGGCGTTTTTTATATGATAAATCCGTTTTCAGTTCATGGGATTTACGGCTCCTGAATAGCCCGCTTCCACCCACTTCGTATTCGCCTTCCAGTTCGCCACCGCGTCCGTCGGCACGTAAAACTTCCGGTTCGCGTGATTGTTTCGGAACGCGTCCAATCCGATATCCGGAGCCTGCAACGCCTTTATGTTCACCCGAATCAACGAAGGGCAATTCTCGAAGACCCCGTCGCCGATCTTAATCACCGTGGAAGGAAGGGTCGCGTCGGTTAGCGCGTAACATCCCGAAAAGGTATAGCCGTACAGGGTCGCAAGACCCTCGGGAATCACGATCGTCTTGAGCGAGGTACATCCCGAGAAGGCAAGCGCCCAAACCGTCCGAACGCCCGAGGGTACTCGATCGTTGTAAGTTTCGTACAACCCGCGAAGGCGTGATTACCGATCGAGGTGAGGGATGCCGGAAGGTCGACGGACTCGAGCGAGACGCAATCGGCAAAGGCGCCGTCACCGATAGACGTAAGGGAATCGGGCAACCGCACCGACCTAAGGTTCGCGCAGCCGGCAAAACAGTCGTACCCCAACGCCACGCCCGGCGCGAGCGTGACCGACGTCAGCGAAAGGTTGTTTTTGAACGCGTTTTTTTCGATACGATTCACCGGTATTCCGTTGATATCCGAGGGAACGTTAAGCGCGAAGTTCCCCGAAAGTCCGACCCCGGGAGCCGGCCCGGTGATAAAGACGACCGACCCGCCGCTATAATCGGGATTGAGGGAGTACTCAAGGTTTCCCGATACGAACGTTCCCTGCCCCGCGGAACCGCCGCCGCCCGAACAGGACCACGACACGAGGGCGACCGCGAAGACAAGAGACCAACTAAACCATCTATTTACACTTTTTTTTACCATGTTAAACTCCCCTACGCGCGTACAGTACGCGACTCGTATCGAGTATACCATCACGAAACTGCGGATCAATTAGGCACGGTGATTTTCAGGCAAACTTTCATCTCAAGACGCGGTAAACAACAGCGGAACGGCGATATACGCGAAGGCGTTGTTGACGACGTGCATGAAGTAGGAGGCGTAGATATTCTTCCTCCAAAGATACAGGGCGACGGTTATCGGTGACCATAGCGCGATAAACACCAGACCGCCCCAACTGAAATACGGGATATGCACGACGGAGAACACGACCACGCCAATCGCCGCCGTTACGACGCGGTGTTTCGTTTTCGCGAGCGTATGCGACAGAAGATATCCGCGAAACAGGATATCCTCCGCCAGGGTAACCACGAAGACGTTCAGCACGACGAGAAAGACGATCTCCGGAAGCGAACTGAGTTGATACCCCATACCCTTCATGGGAGGTATACCGGTTTTGGCGACTATAAAGGCCGACAGGGGATAGACCAGAAAAATACCGATAAGGGCACCGATAAAGCCGTACAAAAGCTCACGCGCCTTGAAGCGGGTAAATCCGACATCCTTCCATCCGAGCGTTCTCTTTTTCAAGGCAACCCTCCCGAGGATAATCACGATCCAGCTCGACGCCCCGTACACCGCGAAGGGTACGCCCGTACGAAGCCCGGTCGGTACGTCAAGGGTGACTACCCTAAAGAACGCCACGGTCGCCAGTATCGGAAGGAACACGACACACGCGTACATCAGAGAAATCGACTCGAAACCCCGCTTGGTATCCCGCATGTAAACCTCCATACCATAATAGCCGTATGCTGATTTAATACCCCGATAAAAGCTCGCTTGAGTAATACTTGGTCACGTATCTTCCTCGGATATTGATCTTTGCTTGATGCGTCATATCATCCGGGATAGGCCCATCCGCGAATGGATGCCCGTACAAGACCTCGGGCGCTTTCTTTCCCGCGAGATAGACGTCTTCAAAATCGCCCATACCCCCGTTATAAAAAGAGTAATACTCGTTATAGATATAATCATGGCGCTTTTCATGATTCATGAGTTCACGCACGCCGAAGGACTCATACCGCGCGTTATCCAGACTGATATACCGCGCCGTCTCGTGAAACAATTCCGACTCTTCAGGATAGTACATGTCACCCGATAAACCGAGCAGGAGTAACGCGAACACGACGACTCGTACCGGCTTTCGCGAGACGCCTTGTATCGGGTAAAAGAACAACGCCAGTATGGCGATTATTGAGGGATACAGCACGATAAAATATTTCTCTTTCATCATGGGCCTGAAAATCGATGCGGAAAAAGCCAGAAAAATGACTGACGCGCAAAATCCCAAGGAATACCAGAACGCGAATCTGTATTTGGACGGGACCGTATCATTGCTCTCTTTACGAAAGAGAATGAAAAAAAGACAAGCGCACAAGAGGCAAAAGCCGGCGAATAAGGCGATATTCAACGAGAAAAAACCGAATACATATCCTGTGATCTTGAATACGTAGAAAACCGCCCTCGCGACCTTTCCCGAAGGTACGCTCATCTCGTTAAAACCGCTGTTCATCAAACCGCCTTCGATTCCCATGTACAACAGGAACGGAAGAAGCGACAGCGCTACAAGCGCGTTAGCGGCGAGAAACGAAAGATTCTTTCGGACCGAAAAAGCCCGAGTTCTTTTCTGATGGATGATCAGCAATACGAAGTTCGACATGACGACAAACACGCCGTAATAATGCGAGTTAACGAGTACGACACAGGAAAGTACGTACAGAACCAAATCCGTCATTTTCTGGCGGCGAAGGTACTTCAGGAAAAAAACCAGGACAAGCGGGGTCAGCGTCAGTAAAAACGAATACGTTCTCAGTAGATGGCTCCAGGCTATCGCGTACGAGCTTACTGTCATGAAGGACGCGGCAAACAGCGCCGGTTTCTTGCCCAAGAGGGTACGGATATAATACCACATGGTCACGACCGAAAGGGAACCGATCACTACCGAAAGCGTCTTGCCGGCCAATTCCGTCCATCCGAATAGGGAACCCCAGCAACGTAGAAGTAGATAATAAACGGGAGGATTTCCGGGATCGCTGAACGCGAAGAGAAGCGGTTTGCTCGGGTTCCCCTTTATCGCCGCGTACATCTCGTCCCTGAAGAGGCTCATTCTGGTTATTCCGTTTATCCGGAACAGAAATGCCAACACGGTAAGCGCCACTACTACGATGATTTCGGTTTTTACCGAGACATCGAACTTCAGCGAAAGAGCTCCGGATATCATGTTCTCCAAACCGCCCTGTTCACGTTTCATGAAGAAAACCGCGAGAACCCAGATCAATGCCGCATACAGAAAGACGGAGGGAGACGTCAGCGGATGAGCCAGGAACAGCACCGCGTCATTGAACGTGCCCATGCGGTTTATGCCGCCCGAAAAGCCAGACGCCGCATATCGTATCGAATCCGCTAACGCGAAATTCCCGTCTTTATCCAATGTAAAGCCGTTCAAGTCTCGTTCGCCGAAATGCGTCACCTTTTCGCCGACGGATACAACGATTGCATCGATCTCCTCGAGCGTCATATCGCCCGAAAGCGCAATGGATATGCCTTCGATGGTCTGTCCCCGGGATATCTCCGCGGCGATTACGATCGGCGCACGCGTGCCGGTCAGCTCAGTCGTCGGTAATAACTTATGCCGGGTAATCTCGCAAGAAGACCGTTTTTTTCCTTGAATCGCCTTGGCATAGTACCGAATGGTATCCTCGAAATCGAGTTTCCTCCTCGTCTCCGTCAGGACCTCGACGTCCCACACATGGGACTCAGGAAGCTCGATATTCACGTACACGGGAAGCGTCGTCTTGTACGCGGGCGGCGGGTTTGAAAGATAATGCGCGCCGTTTACGAGTAAAAGCACGAGCGCGAACGACAGAAATCCCTTTGCGGAGTTAGTCATGAATGTCTCCCTTAGTTATTTTGACTTGAAGACGACGTATTTGGAGAGTAGGAAATTGAACATCATCCCGGAAAGTATTCCTATCATCTGCGGTATCGTCTGGAGCGGGAAGGAGAAAAACCTCAAGAGCAGCGTAAGGACGGTGATGTTGACGAAGAGGCCCACGAGCGACGAGCTCATGAACAGAATCCATTTACGGAATCCCGGGCGTTCGTTTCCGGAATCCTTCCTGTTGAAGGTCCATGCGGAATTGATGAAGTAGTTCTGCGTTCCCGCGACGATAAAGCAAAGGACGCTGACGGCCTGCGGCAGGAAATGCAACCGGTCCGCCAGGACGTAAAAGATCGCGAGATTGGTTATGGTTCCCAAACCGCCGGTAACGCCGAATTTCACTAGTTCAAGCATTTGCGCAACTTCCATACGGCCACGAAGGCCTCGATGAATATCTTCTTGTCCATCTTCGATTCACCCTTAACCCTGTCCGGGAAGACGATCGGGATTTCCTTGATACGGAGGCCTTGCCGATGCGCCTTGTATTTCATCTCGATCTGGAAGGTGAAACCCTTGGATATGAGGGTGTCGAGCCCGATCGCGCCGAGCGCTTCCCTGCTCCACATGTTGAAGCCTCCGGTCAGGTCCCTGACGGGGCACCACAGCACGATCCGGGAGTAGAGGCTTCCGCCCTTGGATATCATGTTTCGCAGGAACGACCAATTCTCCACTTTGCCGCCCGCGATGTTCCTTGAGCCGATGACGACGTCATGATCCCGCGCGGCCTCGAGCATGCCGGGCACGTATTTCGGGTTATGCGAGAAGTCGGCGTCCATCTCGAGGAAGAGGTCGTAATCCCGCTCGAGTCCCCATTTGAAGCCTGTTATGTAGGCGTCAGCGAGGCCGCTTTTCTTGGTTCTCTCGAGGAGGTGCACGGCGCCGGTATACTTCGCCTGCGCCTTCTTGACGAGAGACGCGGTACCGTCGGGCGAGCCGTCGTCCACCACCAGGATATGGAGCGCGCGAGCGGGCGTCTTGAGCGCCAGGACCTCGTCGATAAGCGGCTGTATGTTTTCCGCCTCGTTGTACGTAGGGATGACAATAAGCAATTTCCGATCTTCGGGTCTCTTCCCCGAGGCCGCAGACTTCAGCATAAAACCGCCTTATTACTCATGTATAAACGCCTATAATAGTTGAAATTGTATATCGGAAGCACGAGATGAGTCAATTCAAAAGAAGGGGAGACGCCTCTTAGGACCGCGTATAAGTCGCTACGGACGGAACGGTCACGTCACGGGAAGGACGGGTCGGTGTCCTCGCCCGACGGTTGGCGGGTTTCAGGAAAGTGACAAGCGATCAGTCTGCGCGCCAAAGCGGTCGAGGCCCCTCGCCCCGCCCCTCCCGTCCACGTGTCAGTGCGTTCCGTCCGGAGAGCCAAGGGGCGCGGCCCGGAGAGTCTACTTCCCGTTTCGCTAGCTACTAGTGGCTGCCTCCCCTGGCTCCGAACCGAGAAGTGCCGAATAGGCACTTCTCATTTCTCCGCCACCCCTTCGTGCGAGTTTCTTAATAAGTGCTCTCAATTTTGTTGGTACAATACTAATGTGAGAAAGGGCTTTTCCAATACCTCATCGAGATAAGTCAAACATGTTTTTCGGCTCACCAGTAGGTATCTTCATGCCAGCAAATGCTTTGCAACCCACCCCATTCCGGGTTGACATCGCGCTCTGCCTCCTTTCATCGTCAATAACGGGGGATTTGTGCCCTTAAAAAGCCATATATCTTCCATCCACATCGCCTTGCTCATCTGTTGATTCCACAGGTGTCGATACGTATAGAGCCGATTAAAACCCCGACGTGCCTCGCATGTGGCAAGAAGGCCCACCTGGTCCGCGTGGGTCGGCTTAGAATCGACATTGACTTTATTGTCTATCTTGAACGGCTTTCGAAAGGTATGATACCCGATTAGGATCGCCATTCGCGAAGCGGACATGTTCACCTCTCGATCGAAACGGACGGTCTCGCGAACGTGTGCCGCCGAGTTTTTACGGATCTCGCGGTCAAAGTAGTTGACCGGAAAGAGCGGATTATGCCTCGTCCGTGCTGCGCGCGAGCTGATCGTTCGATGGCGAAGGACATCGATTTCCGTAAGGTGACGAGCCTCGGTGAGCGTCGAAAGCGCGCGGGCATACTCCTGCTTCTCGTCGGTGTACAGGGTGAACGGCGACAAGCTGGTTCTGTTGAGGTACAGCGACAAAAGATCGCGAAAGGCGACCTTGCAGCGGTTCACGAGCTCTCCTCGTTCGGGGCGCCAGTATTGATCGAGGATGGCACGGCGTTTCTTTTGCTTGTCGGTCATCCTTCCCTTGCGACGAAGTAACGACAGGGTGAAGAGATAGGGGATACGCGATCGAATGCCGACGGCTATGTTGAAGTTATCGATTACATACTGACTTCCGACGATTGATTCGAACCCGTCGAAGGCGATATCCTCAACGAGAGGATAGTTGGTGAGTGAAACATCGAAAAGGTGTAGATAGTTCCGGGCGAGCCTAAGAACGCGATTCTTAAGAAGGGAGTAGGATACACGCAAGATGCGACCGATTTGACGATACCCCGAGCATGCGTTAAGTCGGTCGTCGAGCGTTCTGAAATCGATGGTTGTATGTGTCCAATAATGAAGGGAGAAGGTCTGTGTCGAACAGGTTTTTCCGCAGTGCGTACAGGCGAATCGTCGGATGGTACCCCGTACCTTTGTGGAGAATGTTCCATACTTGATGAACCAACGGGTCTTTGCGGCGACCTTCCTGTTATGGTAGGGACAGTCAAGGTTCGGACAGAACTCGGGTTGCTTGATATGGGGTATGCGGGAAGCGGGTGTTGCTATACTGAGCCTCCTCGGGAACGGATTCTCTTTCCGAGGTGGTATATCATCCGTAAATCAGTTTGGTGGCACAGTATTTCTAGTTCTAAATTACAACAATAATGAGAGCACTAATAAACGCCTTCAATAAATCGAACGCCTTCCGGCTAATGACCGGAAGACGTTATTAACGACCATCGATAATGCACTTAAAGGCGCAGGGGTCAATGATACCGATTAGTCATAGACTTCCTTACGATGACCTATCGTGACTGCAAGTATTACAAACTGGTCTTCACGTACGTCGCAAATTACGCGGTAATCACCGACACGATACCGCCAAAAACCCGCTTTATCTCCGACGAGCTCTTTCCCGCGCTTCTTTGGATCAGGAAGCGTCGCAATTTCATTTTCAAGATAATCAAGAATATCGCGTTGCCATTTTTTAACGAGCTTTTTGAGTTGCTTTTCAGCTGTTCTCGTAAACTCAACGTTCCAGACCAAGACTCTTTCTCACTTCATCTAAAGTTTTCGTAGGTTCATTGCGTTCCAGGACGGCTAATGCAAGAAGATAATCTTCACGGTCTTCGAGGAAATTTTCAATCGCTTTTTTGACATAATAACTCTTGCTCCGTCCAGTTTCGCGGGCCAGATTGTCAAGCTGCGATTCCATTGAGCTATCAAGTCGTACTGCTAGCATATAGGAACCCCCTTGTATTACAAGTATAACAATATATTCGTTGGAATGCAATATAATTACCAAAAACCGGGGGGGGGCTTATAAGCCGTCCGGTCACCGGTCGAGCAAAGTTCGACATCGGTAGGGGCACAGCGGAAGCCCGCCGGATAAAACCGGAAATTCCTCACCGGATGCGCGATATGTCGCGTCCGATGATATATTTCCGGAATTATCCGGTCTGAATTTTCCGGTTTCAGGCTCGCAATAAGGGGTTCCAACCTTCATACTGGTGTTAACCACAACAACCGTACAAAGGAAAAAGAAACCCCGTCCCCCCAAGGCTCGCCACGTTGAACGTCGCGTTCCCGGTCATCCCGTACGTCACGCCAGCGCCCACCATGCTGCCGGCAAACGTGCCGATACCGCTTATTTCATTGATCTGGTTTATGTTGAAGCCGTCGACCTTCATCTGAAGGGGAGACGCCTCTCAGGGCCGCGATTTCATATCTTCGGACGGAACGATCACGTCACGGGAGGGACTGGTCGGTGTCCTCGCCCGACGGTTGGCGGGTTTCGGTAGCGTACAATATCTTTCGCACATTTAGGCCTTGAAAAAAGGCGTTCTCATCTGGTTTAGTTAAGTTACCAAGCCAAACTAGCCAAAGGAGAACGCCATGAGCGATGAACGCCCACAGAAAAGGA
>JAEWMY010000047.1 GCA_023393015.1 Spirochaetota bacterium | reverse complement strand
CGACTCGGCCTCGGCGAGGAGAACACGCTCGCGGCATGGGAATGGGACGACCTCTACGAACTCATTCTGGTGCATTCCGTCGAACCCGCGCTTCCGCGCGGACGGCGCGTGTACCTGACCGACTATCCCGCTCGCGTTCCCTGCCTCGCGCGCGAAAGGACCGAGAGAGTCGGCGCGGCCGAATGGGTCACGAAGGAACGCTGGGAGCTCTACGTCGACGGCGTCGAACTCGCGAACTGCTACTCCGAGGAACGCGACGCGGACAGGATCTCCGCCTATTTCGAGCGGGAAATCGGGATCAAGGACTCGACCGCGCGCGTTCCACACGCCGCGGCGTCCGACATCGCGCGGGTCTGCGCCCGGATGCCGGAATGCTCTGGCGTGGCGATGGGCTTCGACCGTCTCGTCATGTCCCTCGCCGGAAGAAAATCGATCGACGCGGTCATGCCGTTCCCGCTTACCGACCGCCTCTGACCCGGAGGCGGGACGGGCGGCAACTAGCCACGTCGCGGTAAATCCGCTATACTTCCGGGGCAGGGATTTTTCGCGGGTTCAAAGCCCGCCTTTTATACATAGGAGAGTAATATCATGATCAGAGGTGGAGATATCGGAAAGGGAACGGTCCTTTTGAACAAGGGCACCCCGTATCTCGTCGTGGAACGCGAGTTCGTCAATCCGGGAAAGGGTGCCGCCTTCGCGCGCGTCAAGATGAAGAACCTTCGCGACGGTTCGGTCCTCACGCAGACCATCAAGACGGCGGATACCGTAGAGGACGCGACCGTCGATACGAGAAAGAGCCAGTTTCAGTACCATGACGGCGACAACTTCGTCTTCATGGACAGCGAAAGCTTCGAGCAGATCATGGTCGCCGACGACGTAATGGGCGACAAGAAGAACTACCTTCGCGAGGGCGACGAGTACGACATCGTCGTGTGGGAAGGCGAGTCGATCGACGTCAAGATCCCCACAAAGATGATCTTCGTCGTGGCGGAAAGCGAGAACTACGTCCGCGGCGACACCGTCTCGGGCGCCACAAAGCCGGTCGTCACCGAAACCGGACTCGTCGTCCGCGTCCCGCTCTTCATCAAGCAGGGCGAAAAGATCATGGTCAACACCGAGACGAACGAATACCAGGAACGAGTCAACAGCTGAGGCCGCCGTTCGAAGTGGCCGCACGGCGTCTTGTCGTCGCGCGTTGACGAAAAAAAGCCCGGGTCTCCCCGGGCTTTTTTCACGCCTCCTCCGTTTTTACGGTGAAACAGGCTATCCCCTCGTTCGGGAAACGCCGCTTGACCTCGGCGATCACCCCCTTCGCCGACCCGAGATCCCCGTCCGCGACGTAGGCGAACAGGATGAAATTGAGCTCGGGCCAGGTCGTCGTCCCCAGCTTCCGGTCATTTTTTCCCCGGCCTTCGGCCTGGGGAATCACGGTGTAGAGGATTCCGGGCAGGGCCCTCTCAAGGCCCTCGACGATATCGTCCTTGACGGAACGGTTTGAAACTATTTCGAATCGGTACATACGGCCTCCTTGCGCCTTGCGCGGCTCGCGCGACTTCCCCTTTTCCCCGAGCCTTCCGCCGCTCGCCGTTCGTTCACGAGCGAGTATAGGACCGGTATGAAGAACAGCGTGATGAGCGTGCTCGAGAGAAGCCCCCCGAAGACGCTGAGTCCTATCGGCTGGAGCATCACCGAGTTCTCCGAAGGGAAGAACGCCATGGGGAACATCCCGAGCATGGTAGTGAGCGTGGTCATGAGGATCGGCCGTAACCGTGAGGACGCCGCTTTTACGCAGGCCTCCTTCAGCGGGGTTCCCCTGTTCACCAAAAGATTCGTCTGGTCAACGAGGATGATGCCGTTGTTGACGGCGATGCCGATGAGCATGACGAAGCCGAGCGCGGTGAACATCGAGATGATCTGTCCCGTCACGAGGTAAATCGCGACGATGCCGATAAGCCCGAGCGGTATCGTGAACATGTTGATGAACGGGTCCTTGAACGACTCATAGGTTCCCGCCATGACGCCGTACACGAGAAGCAGGGCCATCACGATTATCAGCAGGAACACGCGTCCCGTTTCGGCGATCTCCTTCCATGAACCCTCGTACGAAACCAGCACGCCCTCGGGAAGGACGAGCGTCCCGTCTATCGCCGCCTTGATCCTCTCTTCCACGACGTTCGCCTTGGTGTTCGTGAGGATATCCGCCGTAACGTGCACGGTTCTCCGCTGATCCTCGCGGTTAATCGCCACGGGGCCGAGGCCCTTTTCAAGCCGCGCGAAATTCGACACGGCGACACGTCCTTTCGTGCCCGTCACATAGATCTTCTCGAGGTCAGGCACGCCCGACCGGTCGGAATCCTGAAGATAGACCGTGACGGAATACTCATCCCCCTTCTCGCGGTAGACCGTGGCGGTCTTCCCCTTCACGCACGCGTAAATCTCGTTCGCGACGGACGCTACCGTAAGGCCGAAATCGTACGCGCGATCCCGGTCTATGACCACCTCGACCTGGGGAAGCCCTTCCGTCGTGTCGATCGTCGCCTCCGAGACGTCGGGCACGGACGTTTTCATGACGGTCACGATATCCCGAGCGGCGGACAGGGCCTCGTCGAGATCGTCCGACCGTACCGCGATGTCGATGTCGGCGCCGGTCATGTTCCGCATCATCCCGGAGGAAAAGGACATCGTCGCCTGGGGATAGGCGTCAAAATGCGCGCGAAGCTTCGCCTTGACCGCGTCGGCGTCGTCAACCTGCTCCTCCGCGTCGGGCAGGATAATGGCGATAGAGCCGTAATGCGGCTTGCTCGAGGAGAAATGGCCTCCCGAGCCGACGGTCGTCACGACCGATTCGAATCCCTTTATCTCGTCCCGCACGATTCCCTCCAGCCCTTGAAGGACCTCGTTCGTCTCGTCGAGCCTCGTTCCGAGCGGAAGCTCCACCTCGAGCGTAACGGAATCGTCGCTCATGTTCGGGATGAGCCTGATGTTGAGCCGCGTTATCGCCGCGAGGCTCACCAGAAAAAGCCCGAGCACGACGATGACCGTGGTCTTTCGGTACTTCAGGACCTTTTTCAACGCGCCCTCGTATTTGCTCGAAAGCGCGGAAAGCGCGCCACCGATCGCCGCGTCGAAACGGATCAACGCGGGGTTCTTCAGCGGCTTTTCGGCCCGCGTACGTATCGCGAGGAACCTGCTGGACAGTACGGGAACGAGGAATATCGCCACGAAAAGACTCGACACGAGCGCGATGATGATGGTGAAGATGAGGTCGGTGAACATCTGCCCGACGAAGCCGAGGTCTCCCCTGAAGAAGATGATGGGGATAAACACGCATATGGTCGTGAGGTTTCCCGAGAACACCGAGGCGAACACCTCCTGCGTACCCAGCACGGCCGCGACGGTCGGCTTCGTCCCGCGCTCCCGGTACTGATAGATGTTCTCGAGAACGACGACCGAGGCGTCGACGACCATCCCGACGCCGAGTATGAGTCCGGTCATGGTCATCATGTTCAGCGTGATCCCGGCGAAGCTCATGCACAACAGGGTGATCAGGATGGAGAACGGTATGGAAATACCCATGATAACGGTGCTCTTGACGTTTCTGAGAAACAGGAAAAGCACGAGCATGGCGAGAATCGCCCCCTGCCAAGAGGCGTCGAGCAGGGCGTTGATTGTGCTCCTGACCTGCTCGCTCGAGTCGGACACGATCTCGAGCGTTACGTCCGACGGCAGTCCCGCGCGAATCTCGTCGAGTTTCCGGTATACCGCGTCAGCGACGCTCACGGTGTTCTCGCCGCTCTGCTTGGTGACCGAGACGTATACCCCCGGGTTTCCGTTTACGTATACGTACGAGCTCGTGTCCTCGTATCCCATGAACGCCCTTCCGATATCGGAAAGGCGCACGACGTAGCCGCCCCTGTTGGCCATTATGGCGCCGTTTATCTCCTCGACGCTCGCGTACTCTCCGACGGTCCTGACGGAATAGCTCTTAGAGCCTTCCTCGACCTTTCCCCCGCCGAGCTCGAGATTCTGCGTGGCGAGCGCCGAGGCGACCTCGGTCATCGTGAGGTCGTACGCCTCGAGCCGGTTTTGCGAGATCTCGACGCGGACGATCTTCTCCCTGCCGCCCGAGGCATTCGCCTTACCGACGCCGTTCGCCTGCTGTAGCCGGTCGACGATGTAGTCGTCGGCGACCTTTTTCAGGTCTTCGGCGGTCCGGTTGCCCCGTACGGCGATTTTGACGATCGGCTGGCTCGAAGAGTCGAACTTCATGATCTGCGGGCTGTCCGCGTCGTCGGGAAGCGACCCGCGAACGCGGTCGATCTTGTCGCGGATGTCCATGCTTACCGCGTCGAGGTCGGTCCCGTAATCGAACTCCAGCATGATTATGGATGAGCCTTCCGACGACGTCGAGGTGAGCGACTCCAGGTTCGACAGCCCCGTGAGGCTTGACTCGAGCGGCTTCGTCACGGATTTCTCGACGGATTCCGGGCCGGCCGATTCGTACGTGGTGTACACGATGGCGACGGGCATCTCTATATCCGGGAAAAGCCCGATCGAGACGTTCGAGAGTGCGTAAAGGCTCATGATTCCGAGCAGGGCGAAGACGACGGAAGTCAGGATCGGGTGCTCGACGACCTTCGAGGACATACTCATTCGGCCGCCTCCTTCTTCCCGACGTCGCGGACCTTTGCGCCGTCGGAGAGGACGGTGATTCCCTGGCACGCGATCGTTTCGCCGACCTCAAGCCCGCTCGTAACCTGACTCTTGCCGTCGACGGTTATTCCGCGGGTTATCTCGCGCTTCGAGACCGTGTCGTCGTCGTTCAGCACGTACACGTAGTACTTCTCGTAGTTTTGGGCGATCGCGTCCTCGGGAACCGTTACGCTGTCCCTATGGAGCGTCGTGTAGAGTTTCACCCGCGCGAACATGCCGGAGTTGATCCGCGCGTCGGCCTTGTCGAACGAAAGGAATATTTCCTTCGTCCTCGACGTCGAGTCGACGAGCGGCGAGACCCGGAAAACGGTCGCGGGAAAATCTACTCCGGGATATGCTTCGAATGTTACGACGGCCCTGAGGCCTTTTTTAAGCACCGCGACGTCCCGTTCCGATACCTTCGCGACAACCTGCAAACGGTCGATGTCCCCGATCACGGCGACCGCCGTGCCGGTCGAGACGGTCGCGCCCGCCTTCTGCGGCGTCGACGTCACGGTTCCCCGTATGGGCGCGTATACCGGGCTCAGCGCGTAGCGTTCCCCCGGTTTCGACGGATCGATCTCGGCGATGAGGTCTCCCTTCTTCACGGCCGACCCTAACTCCACGTGGAGCCTCGCGAGTTTTCCGGCGATGTCCGGATACGCGGAAACCGTGTTGTCGGCCTCGACGTCTCCGTTCATCTCGAGATAATCGGTCATGTCGGCCTTCGTCGCCGTCACCGTCGTTATTCGAAACGCCGTCGTCCCGTCGTCCCCGACGTTCCGGCCTCCCTTGTTCCCCTTCGGCAGGGCGACAAGCAGTACAACGGCGAGCGCGAACGCCGCCGCGAGTATCAGATTCCTTCTTTTCATTTACTTCCTCCCGAGCGTCCCGAAGGGTACGCCAGTCGCGTATTCAAGGTCGAGAACGGCCGCTATGAGGGCGTACTCTTCTTTCATGAGATTCGTCTTGGCTTCCGTGAGCGAGTCGGACGCGTCCTGCAGGCGGAGGAAATCCTTCGTGCCGCTCCGGTACGCCTCGCTCGTGAGGGCATAGGTCCTCTCCGCGAGCTCCTCCGCAAGGCGAAGCGCGGAAAGCGAGGCGAGGGAGCGGTCTATCTCCCGCAGGTACGAGTCGCGCTCGATGGCGGCGCTCACGCGTTCGTCGGCGAGCGCGAGCTCGGCGTTCCGGACGGCGTCTTTCGAGGCCTTGATCGCGTTCGCTGCGGACGAGAACGGAAGGTACCCGTCGAGCGCGAGCGATACGGAAGCGGAAAGATATCCCGCGTCCTCCCACTCGGAACCGGATACGCTCGTTTTCGTCGGGTTATACGAATAGCCGAGCGAAAGGGTCGGCAGGAGATACGAGCCTTTCGTGGCCGAGGCGACGGTTCGCGCGATCTCCAGTTCCTTCTCGAGCTTCGCGACGGCTGCCGACGAGAACGGGACGCCGGAAAGGTCGACTTCGCCCGAAACAAGAGCGTCCGACAGGGAACCGTCGAGCTCGACCGTCTCCGTCTGATCGACGCCGACAAGCCGCTTGAAAGCCGCCATGTCACCGAGCAGGGCGGTTCGCGCCGACTCGAGCGCGGGCTTGAGCTTCTCGAGAGCTACGCGCGCGGACAGGGCGTCCACCTCGGGGACGAGACCCGAACGCTGTTTCGCGAGCGTCTGGTCGTATTGACGCTGTGCCTGAGCGACGGTCCCTTCGAGCATGGAGACGTACGCCTTCTCGTAAAGGATGCCGTAAAACGCCTTCCTTACGGATCGTTCGATTCCCCGCAGGGCCGTCTCCCGCGTGATCGCTCCCGACTCGTAGTCGAGGCGAAGCTTGTCGACGGCCTTGAGTATGGACGGCGAGACCGCGAGCGACGCGTTGACCGCCATCGAGTAGCTGGTAATCCCCGAATCCGTTCCACTTCGGACTCCTCCTGACGCGGTGATCGAGGGAATCGCGACGTTCCAGGCCGTGTCGCTCGTGCGCTTGAGGGCCTCGAAGGCGATGCGGCTCCGCTCCGCCGAGACGTTGCGCTCCAGCGCCATCGCCACGGCCGATTCCACGGTCATAGTCGTTTCGCCGAAGAGCGGTATCGAAAAAGGTAACGCCAACAACGCGAGAAAAACGACTGAAAACGGCATTCTTTTTGTCAAAGGGGATCCTCCCGGTCATTACTACGTAGAGACTACCGGGATTCCGCGCGCGAACCCATTAACGGGGAATGAAGTAATTATAACTTTTTGTTATATCCGCCCCGTGACCGCGCGAACCTCGTTGCGCGAAATCGCGAAATGAGTATAGTTCAAGTGACAGGAGAACAGGCGTCGATGAAGGCAAACGTACTGGTCGTCGAGGACGTGCAGGAACTCGCGGATCTCGTCGTCCTCTATCTCGGCAAGGAAGGTATGGACACGAGGCACGCCCAAAGCGCCGAAGCGGCGCTGGATATCCTCAAGACATGGAAACCGGATCTCATCGTGCTCGACATCAACCTCCCGGGCATGGACGGCTTCGAATTCCTCTCGCTGTTCCGCAAGGAAAGCTCATGCCCGGTCCTCATCGTCTCCGCGCGGACTGAGGACGAGGACGTTATCGCCGGTCTCGGGTTCGGCGCGGACGAATACGTCACGAAGCCGTTTTCGCCCCGCGTCCTTTCCGCGCGCGCGCGGGCGCTCCTCCGCCGCGCCCAGGAAGGTTCGCGCGAGCCGGCGCGAGACGACGACACAGAGGAAACCGTCAGGTTCGGTCCCTTCGCGCTTTCCATGTATTCCTGCGTCCTCCGGCGCGGATCGGAGCGCGTTCCGCTTTCGGCTAAGGAATTCGAGGTACTCTCGTTTCTCGTGAGGAACCCGGGCAAGCCCCATTCGCCCGAGGAGGTGTACGACGCCGTGTGGAAAAACGCGTACGGCGACCTCACCACAGTCGCCGTCTACGTCCAGCGACTCAGGAAAAAAATCGAGGATGACCCCTCTTCGCCCCGTTACATAGAGACGGTGCACGGTATGGGCTACCGCTTCTGCCCGATGGAGGAAACCGCGCCGTGAAAATTCGATCGCAATTCGTACTTCTGCTCACCGGCATACTCGCCATGCCCTTCCTCTCCGTCGCGATCTTCGTCCTCATAGGCTATTACCGTTCGCCCGAGCGCGTCCCGGTTCCCGACTACGCCGAGATCGTTTCAATCGCGCGTTCGGAGGTGGACAGGGGGGCGTGGGAGAGGATCGCCCGGTTCATCGCGAGAAAGCCGAAACGCGTCGAGCACATCGTCCTCGACGGTTCGGCGACCGTCCTCTATTCGTCCATCCCGACGGTCGCGCAGAGAAGCGCTCTCGAGGACGACGAGACGCTCGCCCTCATACGCGACACGGGGGAGAAATACCTGTGGCAGATCGAGAAATCGGGCGAGAACGAGGCGGGCGCGATAACGGTTTTCACCCTGCTCGAGCGGGACGGGCACCGGCCTCCCGATCCGATCCTGAGGGTTTTCTACTGGGTGCTCCTTCTCATCGGCATGATCTTCGCGTTCGCCTCCGTCATGCTCGTGACGATCGCGCGATCCATCGCCCGGTCGGTAACCCTGCTCGAGGACTCGACCCGGAGGATCGCGAACGGGGAACTCGACGCGTCGGTCGAGGCAACGGGAAGCAACGAAATCACATCGCTCGCCTCGTCGCTCAACCGCATGCGTCTCGCGCTCAAGGAGGAAAGCGCGCGGAAATCCCGCTTCATCATGGGAATCAGCCACGACCTCAAGACGCCGCTCGCGCTCATCAAGGGTTACGCCGAGGCGATCTCCGACGGCTACATCGACGACCGGGCCGGGCGCGCGAAGTCCCTCAACCTAATCGCGGGCAAGGTCGATCAGCTCGGCGGGATGATCGACGACCTCATCGGCTACGTCAAGCTCGACTCGGGCGATTGGCGCAGGACGTTCCGCCCGGTCGAGCTGCCGGCCCTCGTCGAGTCGGCCGTCTCGCGGATGGCCGAGGACGCGAAGCTCCTTGATCGCGGGATTTCGTTCGTCCGCGGAAACGCGTCGTCCGGAAGTGCGGAGTCGGGAACTTCGGAGTCGGGCGTCGACTCCCGCCCGGCTACGGTAGAAATGGACGAGCGGCTCTTCCTCCGCGCCCTTCAGAACGTCGTGGGCAACGCCATCCGCTATACGGAAGCGGGAGGCAAGGTGATCGTATCCCTCGACAGAACCGCCGAAGGGTACTCACTCGCGGTCAGCGACGACGGGTGCGGCATATCCGAGGCCGACCTCCCGCGCGTCTTCGAGCTCTTCTATCGGGGCACCTCGTCGCGCAGGGAGGAAGGCACGGGGCTCGGACTTTCGATAGTCAAAAGCGTCGTGGAGTCGCACGGATGGAACGTCGACATCGCCTCCCGCGTGGGAGAGGGAACGCGCGTCGTCATATCGATACCCGTTCAGGCCGACTAACCGCCGTCATCCGACTAAGCGCGTTCAGGCCGACTAACCGCGTTCAGGCCGACGCGCCCCAGCACTTCCCCGTCGCCTCGCGGAGACACTCCTTCTTTCCGCCGACGCTCGTGCACTGGTAGCAAATCTCGTTTTCGAGCTTTCCGTCCACGAACCAGTCCCGCACGTTCTTGAGCGTGACGCGGGCTATCTCGGAGAGCGCCTCCTCGGTAAGGAAGGCCTGATGCGAGGTCAAGAGCACGTTCGGGAACTGAATGAGCCGGGCGAGCACGTCGTCCCGAATCGGCTCGAGCGACCAGTCCTCGAAGAAGTACTTCTCCTCTTCCTCGTACACGTCGAGCCCGGCGCCCCGGATCCTGCCGTCCTTGAGGGCGTCGACGAGGGCCTTCGTGTCGATGAGGCCGCCTCGCCCCGTGTTGATGATGATCACTTCCTTCTTCATGAGGGCGAGCGATTCCGCGTTGATCATGTAGCGGTTTTCGGGTGTGAGCGGGCAATGGAGGCTGATGACGTCCGACTGCCGGTAGAGCTCCTCGCGACTCGCGTAGCGCGCGCCGATCTTCGCGGCGAAGGCCTCGTCCGGATAGAGGTCGTCCAGGAGGACGTTCATGCCGTAGCCGCTCAGGATGGTCGCGAGTATTTTCCCGATCTTACCCGTCCCTATGATACCGGCCGTCTTTCCGTGGAGGTCGCGCCCGACGAGACCCGACAGGGCGAAGTTTCCGTCGCGGGTCCTACCGTACGCGGTGTGAATCCTCCGGTTCAGCGTCTGCAAGAGGGCCGCGGCGTGCTCGGCGACGGCGTGCGGGGAATAGGCGGGCACGCGCGCGACGTGGATCCGGCCGAACACGGCTTCGAGGTCCACGTTGTTGTAGCCGGCGCACCTGAGCGCCACCAGCGGGATGCCGTATTCGGCGAGCCTGTCGGCTACCTCGGCGTCGACGCGGTCGTTCACGAAGGCGCAAACCGCGTCATGATCCTTCGCGAGCGCGGCCGTCGCCTGATTGAGCTTTCCTTCGAAAAAATCGAAAGAGTATTCTATATCCGAAAAATCGGGCGACTTCGCCATGGCCTCGAAGTACTGCCGGTCGTAGGGTTTCGTGTCGAAAAAGGCGACTCGTATCGTTTTCTTCATCTGGTTCCTCCCGGGGATGCGTTTCGTCACCTCTAGTGTACTGACGACGGGCGCCGACCGAAAAGGAAAAACCGCGAAATCCGTCGCATTTGCGACGTCCGGGCGTCGTACCGGACGCGTCTTACCGGAATCGACTTTCCAGATACTCGTATCGGGCCTTGAGGATACCGTTCTTGTGTATCGTGGAAGGGTTGTACTTGATCGGCGAGGAAAGCAGGGTCACGAGCCGGATCGTCTCGTCGACGGTCAGGTTACGGATACCCCGCCCGTAGTGATGGCGGGCGGCCGCCTCGATGCCGAACACGCCCTTTCCCCACTCGGCGTTGTTGAGGTAGAGTTCGAAGATACGGTTCTTCGAGAGGAGTACCTCCATCTCGAGTGCTATGATGATCTCGAGGTATTTCCTCAGGTAGGTTTTTTCCGGTACGAGAAAGAGGGTTCGCGCCGTTTGCATCGTGATCGTGCTTCCGCCGTACACGGTGCGACCGATATGCTCGTTGAGACGCCGGGCGTTTCGGAGGGCTGAAAGCTGGACGCCGCGATGCGAGTAGAAGGCGCCGTCCTCGACGCGGATTATCATCGTTCGCGCCCGTTTCGGCACCTCGACGAGCTTGAGATTGCGGCGTTTCTGGAGCTTCCAGCCGAATCCCAGGGCGCGATAAAGGCGGATACCGGTCGTGGGCGGATCGACGATCTTGTAGGCGAGGATCGCGGTCGAAGTGAGGATCATGAACGCCAGATGCGCCAGGAAGACGACGAGGGCCACGCGCCTCGGCCACAGGGTATACCAGCGGGAGCGCGGACGCGCGACCCACAAGGAGCGGATGCCGGAGCCGATCAGGCGAAGGACGCGGCCGGTAACGAAGGCGATGGCACGCCCGAAAGACCGGAGCCGGGAGGCGATGAAAGAAGGTCGTTTTTTCGGGGAGGATGACGAAGCTGAACGGCGGATCATTGTCGGTCAATGTACCGTAAAGGCGCGAAAAAGAAAAGCCGCCCCGAAGGGCGGCCCGTTCGCGGTTAGTTCGCCACGGCTATATAGAAATCGAAACTGACGGTGTAGTCTCCCTTGGTGAAATCCCAGGTCTTCTTGGGATCCTTCTCGTTCTCGGGAAGCGGCCACTGTACCTCGAGGCCGATGCTGCCGTAGAGGCTCTGGCTCTTCATGTGCATGAGGAAGCACTTGCGTCCGTCGAACTCGACCGCCTTCGCGGGCTCCGAGTCCTTGGCGACCTTGCGTCCCTGGGAGACGTACACGGGTCCGGGTTCGCCGTCCTCGAAATCGAGGAGGAGAACCGTCTTGCCGGAACCGTCGACGATCTTCACGTTATCGACGTACAGCACGACCTCCTCGCCGGACTTCTTGGTATTCGACTTGACGCGAATCACGTTGTAGCCGGAGCGCTTGCCGCTCATCCCGTCGTAGGTAACCGCGTTCTTGTCGATCTTGGTGGAATAGGTATTCCACTTGTTCGGTTCGATCGACCCGCCTACCTCGTCCACGCTCTTCAGATAAATGCACTGATACGTGGCGGTGTAGAAGGCGGCCTGAACGACGTTCGGCTGAACGCCCTTGGGGGCACTTTCCTGGGCGACGGCGAAACCGCAGGCGAAGGCGAGAACCAGCAGTATGCAAAGGGTCTTTTTCATGACAATCTCCTTTCAGATTGGTGATAGTAGGTGTATTGCATATCGTTCTGTTCCGTTCTGCCACAAAAATATTTGAGACCGGCCATAAAAAAATCGATAGTTAAACGAAGGGGCATACCGTGAAACTGACATCCTCCGAACTCGGTAGAATCAACACCGAAAGCGGACAACCGAAATTCCTGCAAATAGCCGATCGAATCAGGGAACTCATCGACTCGGGACGGCTAACTCTCGGCGACCGGCTTCCCTCGGTAAACCAGATCATCACCCACTTTTCCGTATCCCGCGATACCGCCGTCAAGGCCTATCAGGAGCTGAAAAACCGGGGAATCGTCGAATCCTCCCCGAACAAGGCCTTTTTCGTCAGCAACGTTCTCATACACGACGACCTCAAGCACATCCTCTTTCTTACCGACGGGGTGACTCCTTATAAGGAAAAGATCTATTACGGACTGATAGATTCACTGACGCCGGGCTATTACATCGATTTCGTCTCGCACAGCGACAGTTTCGACATCCTGAAAACCGTCTACGAAAAGAGCCGCGCCGCCGGAAAATACTCGGCCTTCCTTATCGTGCCGACCTCGGCGCAGGATCACGAAACGGAGTATTTTCAGTTCGTCAATCCGGGGAACCTTCTTTTCCTCGACCGCCCCGTGCGTGGCGTCGCGCATCCGGCCGTCTGGCAGGATTTTTCTCTCGGGTTCTATCGAGCGCTCGCGGCGGAACTCGACATCCTCAAAAAATGGCGACGATGCGTCTTTTTGACGAAATTCTACACGAACGCGATTATCGAAGAGATGCAATCGGGCATCGAACGATTCGCCCGGGAGGCGAAAATGGGCTTCGCGCGCTCGAGAACGCGATTTACCGACCGGGAGATTCAGGGCAAGATTTCCCCCGGACACGGGGACCTCTTTGTCCTCCTCGACGACCATCTGCTGTCCGAGCTGCTCGCGGAATGCGCCTCACTCGACTTGATTCCCGGGCGCGACCTCGGAATAATCATGATCAACGAGGGCTTGCTCTACGAGCACCTACCCGTACCGATCAGCGTCCTCAGCGCGGACTTTTACGCGATGGGCGCCGCCGCGGCCGACTTCGTCATGACCGGTCACGTCAAAAGCGGGCCGGTAACGACACGGCTCATCGTCCGGAACTCGATTTGACAAGGAGATAACATGAACGCGACGATCAACGACATCCTGACGCGCCGGAGCGTGCGTACGTTTCAAAGGCGGCAGATCGACCGCGATATCCTGTCGACGGTACTGGAAGCCGGATTATCGGCCCCGTCGGCGCACGGAAAGCGGCCCGTCCGTCTGGCGGTTCTGGAGGATGAATCAGTCCGCAAGCGCATCGCCTCCGTCATGACCTGGTTCCAGCCCGTCGTCAAGGCACCCGCCGCCATTCTCGTGCTCGGCGACCCGACGGTCTGTACGCAGCGGGATTACTGGGTGGTAGACTGCGCGGCGTCCACGGAGAATATCCTCGTCGCCGCGAGATCCCTTTCCCTGGGCACCGTCTGGTGCGGCATCTCGCCCGTCGCGGACAATGTCGAGGCGATACGCTCGGTACTCGATATTCCCGCGCCGCTCGTGCCCTTCGCGGCAATCGCGATCGGGTACCCCGTGAAGGACGATGTTTTTAAGGAAGTCACACTTGACACCTCAAAATACGTCTACTGGAATCCCGCGTGGGATAAACAGGCGAAATAATTCGCGTCTCCCCTTGCCAAACACAATATAACCGTGTATTAGTATAGCAAACGATTGCGCAAACGTTTGCGTATACGTACGTGCCTAGCGCCGTCGTGAGGAGTAAAATCATGAGAAGAAAAACGTCGAGTCTCGAACGCTTCATGCTCTTCTTCGGAAGGCAGTATCCCCTCAACTTCGCCTTCATTGTCGGTATTTCGGACGTTCTTGACGAAGAACGCGCCCGCTCGACGTTGCGCGCCCTTAGCGCGCGTCACCCGGCGCTCTTTGCCCGACAGGAATATACCGTGGGGAAACAGATGGACATGGTTCTGGAGGGGGAGCCTCCCCTGCTCGTCTCGTTTGACGAACGATCCTCGGCGAAGAGCGAGATACCGCGAGAAGAATTCATGCTGGCCCACATGACGCGAGCCTTCGACCCCTTTACCGGCCCTCAGTTCTCGCTCGACTGGCGAATTACGGGAACCGGCGCCGACGCGGCCTCCGAGCTCTGCTTCGTCTTCCAGCACGGCGTGGCCGACGGAATCGCCGCGACCTGGATCATCCATGACTTTCTTTCCCTCTACTCGGGGATGGTCGCGACCCTTCCCGAATGCCGCGAAATGCCCGTTCTCTTCGACGTCCTGCTCGACGACGTGCGGGCGGAACTCCTGACGCGCCCCGAGCCGGACTGGAAAAAGGAGGATCCGCCCCCGGCCAAACCCTTCGACATGCCGCCCTACGCGGCGCCCGACTTCTACGTTCGACTCTTTTCGCTCGCACCGGCGGGAACGGCCCGTCTCGCCGCTGAGGCGAAGGCCGCGGGCGTCACGGTCAACAGCTACCTCGGCGCGCGCGTCCTCAAGGCCTCCTCCGAGCTCTTCGGTCCCGAGGAAGGATTCGAACGGACGATCCAGTGCCCGGTCGATTTCCGGCAGTACCTGAAGGAAGAATATCGACAGCTCGCCGGGGTCTACAACGGGATCGTCAAAGTGAAGGTCGACTGTACCCTGCCGGTGCCATCCATGGCCGGACAAATTCGCGACGGCATCCAGACGAGTCGAGCCGGGATGAAGGACGTCGAGGAATACTTCCATTTTCGCGATTCCTTTGACGGCGTCGAGGATCCCGAGTCGCTCATGATGGGGTTCCCGCCCGATCCGATGGACTACGACTTCTCGTTCTCCAATCTCGGACGGACGGTCATAAAGGACTCGTACGCGGGTCTCTCGGTAACCGAGTTCTTCGGCCCGGTTTTCACCTCGGTGAGCGGGGAAACCGTTATCGGACTCAACACGACGAACGGAACGCTCAGGATGAGCATTATCTTCGACAAGACGATTCCTAAAGCGGACAAGTATCGCGAGCTCGGGGAGCGGATCGCGGGGATTTTAGCTGAATATGAGTAGCATACCTACCGGTAGGTACATAGAACTTGGTTCAGGCCACTATACCTACCGGTAGGTACATAACCTTCCACCCAAACTCAAAAAAAAAGTCCTTGCAAAGCAAGGACTTTTTCGTGGGCAATACTGGGATCGAACCAGTGACCCCTACCATGTCAAGGTAATACTCTAACCAGCTGAGCTAATTGCCCGAGTAGCCGACGTTTCCGAAGGCTCGGTCACTATATCCGTTTTAACCATTTGCGTCAATACGGGAACGTATGTATACTAAGGACATATCACTTGTTGCGTAAGGAGAACTCCATGTGCCCAGAACCAAAGTTTCTTGTCTGTAAAATTTGCGGTAACCTCGTCGGCGTGATTCACGACTCGGGCGTGCCCATGATCTGCTGCGGCGAGGAGATGACAACCCTGGTCGCCAATACGAGCGACGGCGCCAAGGAAAAGCACGTACCGGTAGTTACCGTCTCGGGATCGACCGTTACCGTGAAAATCGGCTCCGTCGACCACCCGATGACGGCCGAGCACTACATCCAGTGGGTGTACCTCGAAACCGCCAAGGGCGGCATGCGCGCCTGCCTCAACCCCGGCGACAAACCCGAGGCTACCTTCGAGCTCGCCAAGGGCGACAAGGCCGTCGCGGCTTACGAATACTGCAACCTCCACGGCCTCTGGAAGGCTACCGTATAACACCGACCCGGGCCGAAGCGACGTCGTTTCGGCCCGTCAGGAAAACGCGACCGCTTGACTTTTTTCGGCCGCTTTGCTATTGTCGTCTTCGTTATCGCGGCGATGGTGGAATTGGTAGACACGCCAGCTTGAGGTGCTGGTGCCGCAAGGTATGGAAGTTCAAGTCTTCTTCGCCGCAACCGTCATGGAGTCCCCGCACTGCGGGGACTTTTTTTTTCGCAATCACGCCACAGACCGAGGCAGGGCGACCAAGGATACGCGCGCGTCCCTCCTCGGAGCCCCCTCAAAGAAGGCGCCACGATCCGCGCGGTCCAGGCTTCGTGTCCGCGCCGTCGACGAATCCTTTTTACGTTTTTTTTACAAACCGTTACACCTCCCTGACAACCCGAACGCCTGCCCGCCCTATCCTCTGAGGTATCACAGCGTTCAGGAGGTTCTCATGAAATCAGCGAATACGGTCAAGCGGCTTTGCGCCGCGCTTTGTCTTTTTGCGCTCGCGGGCGGCATTGCCGCGGCACGCCCCCGCGACGGTTCGTCGGGCGAGCTTCGCGGCCGCGACGGTCGCCCACTCGTGCAGATCGCCCTTCTGCTCGACACCTCGAACAGCATGGACGGCCTCATCAACCAGGCCAAAAGCCAGCTTTGGAAGATCGTTTCGGAATCGGGGAAGATGACCCAAAACGGGCGTCCCGTCCGCCTCGAGGTCGCCCTCTACGAATACGGAAACGACTCGCTTTCCATTCTTTCCGGCTACGTCAGGCGCGTCATGCCCTTCACCGACGACCTCGACGAGCTGTCGGCGCGCTTGTTCGAGCTCGACACCTACGGCGGCAGCGAGTACTGCGGCACCGTAATCAAAAAGAGCCTCGACGATCTCGACTGGTCAGAGAGGGAATCGGACCTGAAGATCGCGTACGTCGCGGGAAACGAGCCGTTCAACCAGGGATCGTTCGATTTCCGCGAGGCGGGTCGCCGCGCGGTCCGCAAGGGCGTCGTGGTGAACACGATATTCTGCGGCGGCCGCGACGAGGGCATCGCGACCTTCTGGGCCGAGGGCGCGCGCGTCACCGGAGGCTCGTACCTGAACATCGACGGCGACTACGAGTACGGCTACGTGCCTTGCCCGCAGGACGACCGTCTGAGCGAGCTCAACTCCCGACTCAACGACACCTACATCGCCTACGGCGCGCGGGGAACAGCGCGTAAGGAGATGCAGCTTGAGCAGGACTCGCTGGCGGAGGGGCTCAACAAGGCGGGCTTCTACGAGCGGGCGAAGGTCAAGTCATCGGCGAGTTACTCGAACTCGACCTGGGATCTCGTGGACGCCACCACCTCGGGCGGCGTACCCCTCGCCTCCGTGAAGGAGTCCGAGCTCCCCGAGCAGATGCGCGCGATGCCGAAGGCGGCGCGCGAGGCGTACGTGGCAGAAAAACTCTCCGAACGCAAGAAGATACAGGCCGAGATCGCGGGTCTTTCCGCCGAGCGCGAGGCATGGCTGGAAGCCAACAAGGCGGCCGTCACTTCCGACGAGGCCCTCGATACCGCGATACTCGCCCCGCTCGCAGAGGCCGCGCGGAAAAAGGGGTTTGTCCCCGCCAAGTAAAGCTGATACAATGCGTGACATGAAAGGAACCGGCGGGCGCCTCGCGCTCGCCCTCGCCGTACCGCTTCTCCTGGTCCCGCTCCTGGGACTCACCTGGCTCGCCGCGAGAAGCGTCGACCAGCAGGAGAGCGGCATGCGCGCGCGGCTTCGCGAGTCCCTGCTTCTCGAAGTCGGCCAGACGAACGAGCGGATACGCGACTGGTTTTCCGGATTGCCCGCCGAACTCGGCGCGGGCGCACCGCGCGCCGGAACGGCGGGGAGGCCGAGTGACCGCGAACTCGCCGAATGGAAGGAACGCGAGCCGCTCGTCGGCATTCCCTTCCTTCTCGACGGAAAAGGCGCCATAGCGTACCCGGACGCGCGGACGCGCGGAGCGGACGACGAGGAAACCCGGCTCTTCTACTGGCGCTACCTCAACGTCTTCGCCGGCGCCGAGCGCATCCCGGTCTACCGCAACATCGCGTCGGAATACGAGGCCGCTATCGTCGGTTCCGCGCCCGTTTCATCGGGCGTTTCAGCGCCCCTGTCCGCGCCCGTATCCGAATCACCGCCCGTCATGAAGGAACTCGGGCCGAACAAGAGCGAGCCGGCCGACTTCGGTCTATCCGAGGGCCTTGGTGCCGAGGCTCCCGTCGCGGACGAACTCGCGGAAGCGGCCGAGGAAGCGGCGGCCGAACCGATCAGGGCGCCGGCGATGTCGTCTTCGCGCGCGGCGAAAAGGGTCGCGGCGGACGTTCCCCTGCGCGAGTCGGACCGAAACGGAGAAACGAACGCGCTTCGCTCAAAGGAGGCGCAGGGAATATTCGAGTCGGACGTCGAGGTCCAACGACAGGTATACGACCGGGCCGCGGAGGAAGGAAAGGAAACCCTCAAGAGAAACGTGAATCCGAAGATCGACGCCATTCACGCGCGCGACTCCATGACGCCGCGCTCCGTCTACATCGAGTCGGACCGGTACTTCCGGGACCTCGTGGCGCAGGCCGAAAGCGGTCTCGTTCCGCGCGTGTTCGACAACTCCTTCGTGCTCATCTACTGGGAAAAACGCGGTGACTGGGTCGTTGGCTGCGAGCTCGACATGACCACCGTCCGAGAGGCCATCGCAGCGCGCGCCGGAACGCCCGCCGACTCGGTGCGATACCTTTCCGTACTCGATCACGCCGGAACGCCGCTCATCCCGTTTCCGACCGTCGATCCCGCATTGTGGCGCACCCCGCTCGTCTCCGGAGAGATCAGCGAGTTCCTGCCCTATTGGGAAACGGCGGTGATCCTGGCGGACGAGTCCGCCTTCGAGGGACGCGTACGCGCCTCGCGGTACGCCATCTCCTCGCTCGTGCTCGCCCTCTTCCTATCCGTCGCGCTCGGCGCCGTCATCCTCTGGCGTCATTCCGCGAACCGCCTGCTCGAGGCGAGGCGGAGGACGGGCTTCGTGACGACGGTCTCGCACGAGCTCAAGACTCCGCTCACCTCCATCCGGATGTACTCCGAGATGCTCGCGGAGGGTGCCGACCTCGACGGCGAAAGGCGAGCCCGGTACCTTTCGCGCATCGTCTCCGAAAGCGAGCGGCTCACGCGGCTCATCAACGACGTGCTCGACGTCTCCAAGCTCGAGCGAGGAAACCGCCGGCTCAGCCCCGCTCCGGTCGACCTCGTCTCCGTCGCGCGCGAAACCTTCGACGGCATCGCCGACCGGCTGAGGGCCTCCGACTTCTCGGTCGCCTTCGACGGCCCCGAAAGCCCCGTCGAGGCGCGGGCCGACAGGGAAGCGGTGATCCGCATTCTCCTCAACCTGCTTTCGAACGCGGAAAAGTACTCGCTCGACACGCGGGAGATCGAAGTACGCGTCGGCTCGGACGCGGAGCGTCGCCGGTGCCACGTGTCGGTCGCCGACCGCGGCATCGGCGTTCCGCGAGCGCACCGCTCGCGCATATTCCGCGAGTTCCACCGGGTCGACGCGAGCCTGACCTCCGAACGGGGGGGGACGGGACTCGGGCTTTCCATCGCGCGCTCGCTCGCGCGGGCGATGGGCGGCGACGTCACGTACTCGCCCCGCGCGCGCGTCGACGGTATCGAGGGAAGCGTGTTCACGCTGACGCTCCCGGCCGCGCCGGAAAGGGACGGTACATCATGAAACGCATTCTCGTCGCCGAGGACGAGCGCCCGATCCGCGAAGGGCTCGTCGACCTGCTCGAGTCCGAGGGATACGCGGTTACCGCCGTCGCCGACGGAGAGTCGGCCGTAACCGCGTGGAAGGAAGGAGGGATCGATCTCGCCCTTCTCGACATCATGATGCCGCGTCTGAGCGGCTACGACGTCTGCCGCGAGATACGCAAGTCGGACGCGCTAACGCCCGTCGTCTTCCTGAGCGCGCGCGAGGAGGAGATCGACAAGGTGCTCGGCCTCGAGCTCGGCGCGGACGACTACGTCGTCAAGCCCTTCGGCGTCCGAGAGCTCGCCGCGCGCGTCAAGGCCGCCCTCAGGCGCGCGGGCGCCGACCGGAACGCGCCCGACGACGTCGGTCCGACGAGTGCGTTCTCGTTCGGCGAGTGCACGGTCGACCCGCGGCGCTTCTTCGTCGAGGTCTCGCGCGGCGACGGCGTCGAACGTCACGACCTGACCGGGCGCGAGGTCGACCTCCTGCGCTGGTTCTACGCGAATCCCGAAACCGTCCATTCGCGCGACGCGTTGCTCGAGCGGTTCTGGGGCGTGTCTTACGGCGGAACCACGCGAACGCTCGACCAGCACGTCGCCAAACTCCGCCAGAAGATCGAGCGCGACTGCGCGAACCCGCGCCATATACTGACCGTGCACGGCACCGGCTACCGATTCAGGCCGTAAGTCGCGGCGCGATTTAGTGTCAAACGGCCGCGGCCGTGCTATCATCTTTCGAAACGGCGGCTCGAAGGCCGCGTTCGACGGGAGGCGCTATGGCGCGAGACAGGACTGCTTGGCTCCGGGGCGAGCTATCGGGATGGGTATCGGACGGAATAGTCGACGAAGCGACGGCGGACGCCATTCGCGCGCGCTATCCCGCGACGAGCGAGGCGGACGCGCGGAAGGCGCTCAACGCCGTCTTCGCCGTTATCGGGCTCGGACTCGTATTCCTGGGGGCGATAGTGCTCGCGGCCTTCAACTGGGAGGACATCCCGCGCGGAACGCGCGTCGCGCTCGCCTTCGCGCCGCTCGTCGCCTCGTACGCCCTCGCGCTTTTCGCCTTTCTCAGGCGCGACGACCGTCCGGCTTGGAGGGAGTCGGCGTGCGTCGCGGCGATTCTCGGGTTCGCCGCGTGCGCGGGACTTCTCTCGCAAATCTACCAGATTTCGGGAGAGGCGCGGGATCTCTTCCTCCTGTCGGCCGTTTTCGCCCTGCCCTTCGTCTACGTCCTCAGGTCGAACGCGGGAACCCTCGTCTATCTGTGCGCGCTGACGGCGTGGACGTCGATGTCCCAATGGGACGGCGGCGAATCCCTCTGGTATTGGCCCCTCTTCGCGGCCGTCGTGCCGCGCCTCGTCGCGCACGCGAAGAAAGACCGCTACGGAAGCACGACAGCCTACCTTGGCTGGATCACGACGTTAAGCCTCTATCTCGGACTCGGCGTCAGCCTCGAGAAGACCCTTCCCGGGCTCTGGATCGTCGCGTACGCCCTCCTTTTCGCCTGCCTCAGGCTCGCGGGAGCCCTCGCCTACGAAGACGCTCCCTCGCGCGGCGTCGACCCCTTGGGTTCAACGGGCTTTCTCGGCTCGTACACCCTCGCCTTCATGCTGACCTATACCTGGCCCTGGCGCGAAATCGGTTGGAACCACTACCGCGGATCGTCCGGCGGATTTTTCGCCGCGGCCGAGGCGGTAGACTATCTCGTAACCGCCGGCTTGCTCGCGTGCTTCGTCGCCCTTGTAGTTGTGACGATCCGCCGCAGACGCCTCGCGCCCCTGACCGAGGGCGCGTTCGCCGCCGCCGTCCTGGTTTGCTACCTCGTCGCGTCCGCCTCCGGGGTAATAACCCGGTTTTCCTACCGGGATCCGACGGGCGCCGAGTTCCGGCTACTTCTCGTGATTCACCTGATTATGAACGCATGCATCCTCGGCGCGGGCGTCTTTCATATCTTGCGGGGGTATGCTTCCAACCGTCTCGGCACGGTTAATTTCGGGACGCTCGTATTGTGCGTTCTCATCTGCCTCAGGTTCGTGTTCGTCGAGGGCTTCTTCGAGAACATGATCGCGCGGGGGCTCGCGTTCATGGGTCTCGGGTTCGCCTTTCTCCTGGTGAACTTCGCGCTCTCGCGCAAACTCTCGAAGGGGGAATCGCGATGAACCGGAAACTGCTGATCGGACTTCTTTTGTTAACCTGCGCCGTCGGTATCGGCGTCAATGTCCGCACCGTCGCGACGCGCGAGGCGGCGCTCGCCCGCGAATCGGTATGGCGGTTCAGGATCGGCGGATTCGATCCCCTCGATCCCTTCCGGGGCAGGTATATCCAGTTTTCGGTCCCGGCCCTGCTCGAGGTCGAACGGGACATTGACGGGGAATACCCATCGTTTCTGGCCGAAGGCGAGGAGTTCTACGCCGTTCTCGCGCGCGACGACGCGGGATTCGGTCGCATCGCCTTCGCCTCGGCGGAGAAACCGGACGGCGACGGCGACTGGCTGACGCTGCGCCACGCCGGCGAGGGGAAGGTCGAACCCGTATTCTCGCGCTACTACGTCAACGCCGCCCGCGCCGACAAGCTGGACCGCGAGTTCCGGACCAACCGAAACTCCGCGTACGTTACGGTGCGGATAGCAAACGGCGTCGGTGTCATTACCGGCGTCGGTTTCGCGGAGTGAATACGGCTACACGCGTCGTTTTTTTCTTGCCCAAAAATCTCCAATACTCCTATAATGAGGAAAGGAGATCTAAAAAATGGGCATCGCTCCGTTCTTCCTCGAACCGTTCGGACAAAAGGATTTCATAACAAAAAGCAAGGCTCGGGTCTTTTTCTATTACAGCTTGTTCATGCTGATGCTGCTTACGATGCTCGTCGTCCTGTACGCGGTAATGCCGATTACGCCCGAACTCAGGCTCAAGGGCCATTTCGGGGCAATCGCCATCATGGCGCTCGTCACGGTCAGTCTCGTTCTCCTGCGGACGGCCAACCTCGATCTCGCGGCTTGGTCCTACGCCCTGCCGACGATCCTGGTGACGATAGCCCTCAGGCTCATCAACGCCCGTTCGGCGCCGGAAACCGCCTTCACGACATATATCTTCTACATGCCGTACCTCATCGTATACGTGGCCGTATTCGGCAGGCGATGGCAAGTCCCCCTCGTGACCCTTCTTTTCGCCTCGACCAACTGGCTCGTGTGGGCGATGGTACGAAACGCGGGAGAGGCGCTCGACGCGACCTCCTCGACGGGCATCATCAACAGCACCATGGGACTTTTGACCACGGGCGTTCTCGCCTACTCGCTCATGAACATCGTGGAAAAGTACACTATCACCCTCCGCAAAGACGCGAGGGAATCCGAGGCGAAGGTCGGACGCATACGCTCGGCGATGGAAACGGCGCGCGGCGGTTTGCAGACCGGAGAGACGCTGATGCGGGAGGCCGAGTCGATGGCGACGGCGGCGACCGCGATCGGCGACGGCATCGACTCCATCAAAGGCGAGGTTCTGTCGCTGCTGGACGACGCGTCGAACGCGGTCTCCGCGAACGACGGCATATCGCGGGCGGCGGCCGTACTGGCGCATTCGACCGACCGGTATCAATCAATGACGATTCAGGCTTCGTCCGCCGTCGAGCAGATGACCGCCTCGATCGGAAGCATCACGACGGTGACAACGAATAACAGGGACAGCGTGGATTCGCTCGCGCGGAGCATAACCGACGGAATGACGAGCGCCGAGGACTCGGCGGCGACGATCTCGTCGCTGACCGCGAGCGGAACGGCCCTGCAGGACGTCGTCGAGGTCATTACGGCCATCTCGAGCCAGACGAACCTCCTCGCCATGAACGCCGCCATCGAGGCCGCCCACGCGGGCGACAGCGGGCGGGGATTCGCGGTCGTCGCGGAGGAGATCCGCCATCTCGCCGAGGAGACGGCCGTGAACTCGAAAACGATCGCCGACGGGCTCGGAAGCCTCTTTCGGCAAATAGGGGAGGCCGACAAGGCCAACCGGAGCATCGGCGCGTCGTTCAAGGTAATCGCCGACGAGATACTCCGCACGAGGTCTGCCTTCGGCGAGATACTGACGGGGATGAGCGACCTCTCCGCGGGAACTAAGGACATCAACGTCGCCGTCTCGGACGTCGTCACGGCCTCCCGCGAGATGACCGAGTCGATACGCAACATACACGAGATGATCGGCGGGAACGCGGCGTCGATCGGAGGCATCCGCGACAAGAGCGCGCGCGCCCTCAAGAGCCTCGAGGGCATCACCGCGAACTTCACCGACATATCCGCGCGTTCGGCGTCGGTACGCGACCTCGGCCGTCGGAGCGACGCCGTGTTCCGGGAGCTTGACGGCTCTATTCGGGCAATTTGAAGCCGCGGAGTTCCTGCGCGCGGAAGTAGCGCCCCGATTCGGAGCCGTCGGGCAGCAGGGCGGGAACGAGGGCCCCGGGCAGGACCGTCTCGGGTTCGTTGTCGGCCGCGGGTCCGCCGAGGTCGGTCTTGAGCCAGCCCGGATCGAGGAGGCTCGCGATGACGTTGGTGCCGGAAAGGGCGGCCGAGAGGTCGTCGGTCCACTTGTCGAGGGCGTGCTTCGAGGCGCCGTAGCAGGCGAGCTGCGGCGTCTTGTCGATCCCGGACGTCAGGTTGACGATTCGACCCCAATTCCGCTCGAGCATCGGAGCGAGCAGGGCCGCGGTAAGGCGGGTGGGAGCGAACACGTTCACCTGAAACGACCGGGTCCAGTCCTCCGTGGTGATGTCGCCCACGCGCTCGCGCCAGGGATGCATGACCGCGGCGTTGTTGTAGAGGATGTCGACGCCGCCCGAGGCGAGTATCGTCCGCGCGAGGCGTTCCACCTCGGCGGGCACGGCAAGCTCCGCGACGACGATGACGGCGCGCGCGCCGGCGGCTTCGATGTCGCGCGCGACGGCGGCGCACGCGGCCTCGGTCCGTCCGTGGCAATACACGGTCCGGCAACCGAGTTCCGCGAGTCCCTTCGCGACGAGTCGTCCGACTCCCCTGCTCGATCCCGTGACGAGCGCGGTCTTTCCCTCCAGCGGCTTGTTCATCCCACGTATCTCCCTTCGGTTTCCGTCATCGCGCGAGTTGAAGGCTCAGCGCCGTGTATTCCATGAGTTCTATGTCGTTGCCGTCGGGATCCTTGATCCACGCCTGGCGCGAATTGTCCATACCGGTCGTGATGTCGCTCACGGCGAGGCCGCGCGCGACGAGGGATGCGCGATACTCCTCGAGTCCCGCGACCTCGAGGCAAAAATGCTGAAAGGTCGAATTGGGTTTCGGGGAAACCGGCCCCGCGTCGCCGCCCCACATTTCGGTCGCGCCGGCGTGATCGAACACCTCGAGAAAGCTCTTCTCCCCGAGCGAGAAGTAACGGCCGAACACGCGCCCGTCGGGCAGCTGAAGATCGAACGCGACGGGAAGCGAGAGCGCGTCGCGATAGAACGCGGTCATTTCCGCGAAGCGGCCGGTTCTGAGGCACAGGTGGGCGAGACGTACGGTCATGGGTAATTCCTCCGTCGGCAGTATCGCACTATTTTGGTGACACGGGAAACTATTGTCAAGTAGACGGGGACAGGCCGGAACGGCGATCGGTCTACCGGTAATCGACGAGAAGCTCTGCGTACGTTGCGGGAAATGCGTAAACTACTGCCCCATACCGCGATTCGCGACCGAAAATATCCATTCGCGACCGATAATGGCGATTCGCGTCTGACGCGCGCGGATTTTTTTTTATGTTTTCTTTACGCGAAATTCTTTCGCGGGGGGTGATAAGAGGTTACAATTAAGCGTACAACACGGAGATGCCATGATGAGCGCGCGCGCGACGTATAACCGTTTTTTCATCGTACCTTACGGGACATCCGACATACGGATCCAAAAAAAGGCGAGGATTCTCGCGCCGACGGCTATCGTCATCGGTCTCATGTCGCTCCTGCTTTCGGCGGTGATGGCGTTGACCGGGGCGCTAACCGTAGCGGGTATACTTTCCGCCCTCGTGATCCTCTGCCTCGCGGTACTGTTCGCGCTCTCGAAGGGGAGATACGAGACCGCCTCGTCTATATTCATGTACTTTCTACTCGCGGCGATGTTCGCGGCGATAAAATTCGACGCGTACCGCGACGTGTACGAGACGTACGTATTCTCCTCGCTCGGGCTATTCTTCATGATTCTCGTCGCCCTCATCGGCGCGCGGCCCTTTCACGCGTATCTCTCGCTCGCCGGAACGCTCGTCGGAACGCTCGTCATTTACGCCCTCGACGCCCTGCCGAAGGACGGCGGGACGGTTACCCTCCTCGCGATACAGAACATAGCGACCTGCTCGGTCATCACGATCTCGGGCGGCCTCATAACGGCTATGACGATTCGCCTGCAAAACTCGCTCGTGGCCGAAACGCGCGAGGCCGCCGACAGGACGCGCGACCAGTGCGAACGACTCGCCGTCGCGATGGCGGGCGCCAACGAGGGCGCGTACCGGATCGGAAGCGAGCTCGCCGAGGCGTCCGAATCGCTCTCCGCGTCGACGCGGCAGTTTCGCGTGGCGGTTTCCGAGGAGACGTCCGGGCTCGCGACCCTTGACGACACACTGGCGATGAACGCGAGGGAGGAGGAAGCGGTGCTCGAGTCGCAGGAACGCGTGCTCGCCTCGCTCGACTCGTATTCCCGGAAGGTCATGGAGGCGGGCGCGGCTGTCGAGCAGATGATCGGTTCCATCGGTTCCCTCGGTTCCACGGCCGGGGATCGGAAGGAGGGCATCGAGCAGTTGTCCGCGCTCGCGCGGGACGGCAGGGAGCGGGTCGCGGAGCTCGCGAAGGGCATCGAGACGATCGTCGGTGCGACCGCCCGGATGGACGAGATGAACGCCCTCATCGGCGACGTCGCCGCCCGGACGAACCTCCTCGGTATGAACGCCTCGATAGAGGCGGCGCACGCGGGAGCGGCGGGACGTGGTTTCGCGGTAGTGGCCGAGGAGATCAGGTCCCTTTCACAGGAGGCGGAAAAGGGCTCGCGCTCGATAGCCGCCATCCTCAAGGACTCGAAGAAGGCGATAGAGGAAGCGCGTCGGGCGGGAGACGAGACGAGCGCCTTCTTCGCGCGCATGACCGACGAGGTCGGCCGCGTATCCGACACGCTCGCGGATTTCGTCGGGAAGCTCCAGGAGCTTTCGGCGGGCACGAGCGGCGTCAGCGAGGCGATCGAGGCCTTTTCTTCGCTCGCGGGCAAGACGGGCGAGGAGGCGCGGGAAACCGAGCGGACGCTCAAGAAGGTAGCCGAGTTTTCTGCCTCGTCGCGCGAGGTCGCCCGCATCATGCGCGAGGACGCGTCCTCCATGCTCGCCGCCTGCGACGCCCTTCTCGGAAAAGCCGCGAAGGTGAGCGAGCTCGGCCGCGAGAATATCAGGCAGATGGAAAACCTCAAGGCAACCGTGGCCGCCACGACGGCCGGCTGAGGCGCGTACGAAAAAAAGACCCGCGCCTGTCGGCGACGGGTCTTTACGGCTTGTTCGCCTGACTGTCGGGAGATCAGTCTTCCTTTCGCTTCCCGAGCACGTTGTGGTCGAGGAACATGAGGCCGAAGGAGGTACCTCCGGACATCTCGAGCTGGTCGAGTATGTCGCGGTCGTTCTTCTCTTCCTCGATCTGTTCGTTGATGAACCAGTGCAGCATGAGCTCGGTCTTCGGGTCGTTCACCTTCCTGGCGAGATCGTAGATCGCGTTGATGGACGCGGTAACCGACCGTTCGTGCTCGTACACCTGCTCGAACACCTCCTTCGGCGTTCCGAATTTGAGGGGCGGACACGCGATCGCCGCGAGCTCCACGTCGGCTCCGACTTCCGTGAGATAGTGGTAGAATTTCATTCCGTGGCCCCATTCCTCGGCGGCCTGCACCTTCATCCAGTGCGCGAACCCGGGCAGTGCCTTCGCGTCGAAATGCGCCGCCATGGCGAGATAGAGATACGAAGAGTAAAATTCCTTGTTGATCTGCTCGTTAATTGCCTTTTTCAGTTGATTTTCCAACATGTTATCCTCCTTCAACAAGTATACTCGATCGCCGCCGTGAAGGCAAATTCCTTGATCCCAGCGACGCTATCCATGACGACGGCGGTTACGGTCAGACAGGCGATCAGTATCTCGCGTACGTCGCGTTCGACGTCCTCGAGCGAGGGACTATACGACGAGTGAAGGGATATGAGGGTTTCCGCGACGGAAAGCGACGGGTTCGCCGTTCCGACGCGTGGCCTCCCCTCGCGGACGAATCGTATCGCGTCCCGGACGGTCGCGACGTCGGCCATCCGCGCGAAGGCCGCGTGAAGCCGCTCCTCGTAGGCGAGATGCTCGCGTAGGCGGTTCGGCTTGACGTTGTGCGCCGCCGTGAAGAAATCCGCGACGTAGTGCAACACGACGCCGAGGGCCTCGCTGAACTTCTTGTTTTTCTCGTACCGGTCGAACCGCATCCGCGCGAGGCGGGCGACCTTGCGGAAGAGAAAATCGCGCGAATACCGCCAGAAATGCGGGTGGCGAAGGAAGAGCGAGGTCACGTCGGGTTTGATCGAGCCGTACACGAGCCGCTTCCGGCTCAGCCTGACGCCCCAAACGGACTGTATCGCCTGTACGAGCACGGTCGCGAGATACGCGTGTGTTTGGCATGTCATACGGTAAGGCTCTCACGAGCGCGTGTGAAGGTCGTGAAATCCCCGTGAGAAAACCGTTACGGTCCCGGGTGGTTCCGGCGAGCCATGAGAAAGCTGACGTCGTCACGCTGCGGCATGTCGCGCTTGAAGGCGTAGAAGGCCTCCAGGATCTCGACTTTCGCGCGCACGAGCCCGTCCCTCGTCAGCGGGCAGTTTCCCAGAATGTCCCCGACGGTTTGCAGTCTGAACGGCTCGCCCCTCCGGTTTTCCTGCTCGGTCAAACCGTCCGAAACCGCGAGAAGGGTCTCCCCCTCTCCGAGAGCGAGCGAGTCCGCGGTTACCGCCTGGAGCGCGACCATGCCGAGGGGCGGATTCCCGGCGACCTCGGATACCGCCCGTACCCCTCCGGCGGAAACGACATACAACAGCGAATGGCCCATGTCGCAGTATTCGACATCTCCCGTCGCCTCGTCGTACTTGACGAAGACGCCGGTGAGATACCGTTCGGCCCTGAACGTGCCGAGCACGAGGTCGTTGAGCCTGATGACCGTCTCGGACAACGGCGATCCCAGCCGGGCGCCGTCCATGAAGCCCGCGAGCACGGCCGTGATGATCGCGGCGGCGGTTCCCTTCCCCGAGATGTCGCAGAGGCACAGGAACCAGGATCCCGGGACGTACTCCCTGACGAAGTAATAGTCGCCCCCGACGCCCTCGGCCATGAGGGCCGAGCAGACGACCGTAAACGTCCCGTTTCCCTTCATGCTGTACTCGGGCACGAGGCGGTTCTGTATGCCGCGCGCGACCTGAATCTCGCGCTGGTGCTGTTTCGTGCCGTGCACGAGTATGTCGCGCGACGAAACGCATCCCCTGAACAGGCCGTCGCGGTCGACGAGGAGGTACTGCGCGTTCTCGCCGAGTTCCAGCTCGGCGCCCGCGCGCTCCCGCACGACGGAGATGTACTCGTCGTACCGGATCTTCGCGACGTCGCGCATGATGTCCTCCACGCACTGTCGCTTCAAGAGGTCCCGTCCGTAGGGCTTGCCGAGTATGTCGACCAGGTCCTGCGCGAGAATGATCCCGAGCGGGCGCGAGGCGGGATCGACGACGGCGACCATCCTCGCCTTCGCCTCCCGGAGGCCGTCCAGGGTCTCGTGCACGGGCGTGCCCGCGCGCACGAACGAGAACGAGCTCGCTATCTTGACGATCCGCTCCCCGGCGACGCTCGGGCGCTCAAGCTCGCCTATGGTCATTCGTCGTCTCCGGACTCCATGATATCGAGGGAGAAGCGCTTCCCCACGGCCACGGTGTTCCGGGCCGAGGAATAGACGACGCCGGCGTTCCAGTACTCGAGCGCCGCGAACATCGCGTTGCCGCCGTCGTATTTGTCGCTCGAGCTCGTTCTCCACGAGGCGTAGTTCATGAGCGCGGCGAAATCCTGCCTGTCGACGTATTCCTGCCGCTTTTCGTTGAAGATATTCCACTTCTCGATGTCGGCGAATCCCGGACCCTCGTCCTGCACGATGAGGCGCGCCTCGCGGTCGGTGAAGCGGTACCAGATTTTCACGTTCCTGGCGGGATCGCACCTGTTTCCGTGCTTGACGGCGTTCTTCACGAGCTCGCTTACCTGTTGTTCGAGCAAAAGCCGCTCGTCGGTCATGAGACTCGAGTTTTTGACGAGAAGGAGCGTGTAATAGCGGATATGCAGGTACTCGCTCGGGAAGACCGAGTAGTGGAGCCCGTCGCGCCGGAGCAGTTCGTGCGAGTCGTCGACGAGTATTCGCTGGTTCATCGTTTCTCCCTTGCGCGTTCGAGCGCGGTCGCGTACTCCGCTTCCAGCGGAAGGATGGACGACATCCTGCTCAGGCGCAGGAGGGACGAGACCATCCCCCGGGCGCCGTAGAGGCAAAAGCCGACGTTCCGTTCACGCGCGCGGCAAAACACCCGAAACAGCGTCCCGAGGCCGCTTGAGTCGGCGTACGTCAGGCCGGAAAGGTCGACGAGGAACGCGTCCGCCGCGAGCGAATCGATCCTCGCTTCGCATTTCTCCTGAAAGGGCGGGGACTCGTACATGTCCAGCTCGCCCGAAAGCGCGCAGTCGCACGCCCCGTCCCTCTCGTCGAATACGATATCCATTGTATCCTCCTAGCGGATCTTGAGCACGGCGACCGTCCGGTCGTCGTGGTTTATTCCGTGATCCTCGCGCTCATGCACGTCGGCGAGAAGCCGCTCGGCAAGCTCGTCCGCGCCGAGGTAATAGTGGCCTCGCACGAACTCGCAAACCTCACGAAGAGCGTAGAGGTCGCCGTTACACCGCTTGGCGGCGAACACGCCGTCCGTGCACGCGAGCACGATGTCCCCGCTCCGCGCGGGCAGGGTTTGCGCGACTATGGTCGCGTCGCCGTTTATCCCCGAGGCGGGCCCGAACTCGACGACTCTCGCGCTCATCGTTTCGTGCGAAAAGGCGATGACGCCGACGTTTCCGCAGCCCGCGACCTCGACCGTGCCGGACTCGGGGAGGTACCTGATCAGCGACAGCGAGGCGTAGCACTCGCCCTGTCTGCGCGACATGTCGGCATTCAGGCGCTTTAGCGCGTTTTGCGCGTCGAGCGTCGTCTTCGATATGATCGTAAACCAGGTATCGAGATACACGAGACCCTGCTGGCGTTCGGATATCTCTGCGGTGACGTCGCACACGCACACGAGGGCCGACGATTCGATCGAGGGATACGCCTTGCAGAAATCGCTTCCCGTACCCGCGGAATAGTCGATGGCCTTGCCGTATCCCGGTATCTCGGCCGATCCGCGGATAATGCACGACTGCGCGTGGAGGAGCGTTTCCCTCCTCGCCTCGTCGGCCCTGAGCCTGAGCCGCTTGTTCCATGACTTCGCCTTCCTGAGCGAACTCGAGAACACGGCGGAAAGGTGCCTCAGCGCGGCAACCTCTTCCTTGTCGATGCGACCGGATTCCCTCGCGAGGAGGATCGAAATACCGACGTGCTTGCGCGCGGCGACTCTCGCCACGGCGAACTGCCGGCACTTCACCGAGGGCAAGAAACCGTCGTTGTCGTAGACGGTTACCATGCCTTCCTTGCCCTCGACCATCTCCCATACCTTCGAATCCGAGGAAAGCCCGAAGGTTTCCGTTCCGCTCGGTGTGAGCACCGTGCCGCCGGGTGAGTCCTTGTGGCGGTACAGCACGGCGGTAACGTGCCCGGCGGTAAACGCGGCGACCGCGCGCGTCACGGCCTCGCAAAACGCCTGACCCGAGGGAGTTTGAGACAAGTTCTCGTCGTCCAGAAACAGGAGCGCCGCTTTCATCGCGCGCTCCATCGCCGATTTCTTCTTCATGCGGGCATACTCGCACCGCCGTGTTACCGCTCAATAACGGATTCGTGAAAAAGTCGTGAGCGAGCCTTACGATCTTACCGTTTTTTAGCGAAGGCCTCATCATCCGCATACGTACCCGGGCGACACTTGGCGCGAAGGGAGGAAGCAGACGATGAACGTGGCGATTTCAATCAACGGCGAGGGTCGGGGTCACATATCGAGGGCGAAGGCGCTCGCCGAGGGGCTGGGCGCGCGGCACGGGATCGTCTTTTTCGCGCCGACTCACTTCGAGGCCGAGTTGCGAAGGGAGTTCCCCTCGGCCGGTTACGTCGACATCCCGTATCACGGGTTCGCCCAGCGGGGATTCTCGCTCGACTACGGAAAGACCGCGGCGAAAAACGCGAGCGTCGTGCTGTCCGCGATCGCGACGCAAGCATCGCTCGCGCGGGAGCTTTCGAGGCGCGAGATAGACGCGGTCATTTCCGACTTCGAGCCCTTCGTACCGAGAGCGGCGAAGGCGACGGGAATACCCGTGCTTCAGCTGAATCATCCGGGAGTCGTTCTCCGCGCGGGAGTTTCCAACGCGGCGCATCTTCTTTCCCGCGCGGTGGCGCTCTACATGATGGGCATGTCGGACAAGACCGTGATCTGCTCGTTTTTCGGCGGCGACGTCGGGCCGATACTGCGGCGCGAATTGCGCGAGGCGACGGTGACGCGCGGGGAGCATATCGTGGTTTACGTGAAAGAGCGATACCGAGAGATAATCAAACCCGCGCTCGACTCCGTCGGTCCCGGGCGGTTTCGCCTCTTTCCTGACGCGTCGGCGAACTACGCCGAATCGCTCGCGTCGGCGGCGGCGCTCGTCGCGCCCGCCGGCCATCAGAGCATCAGCGAGGCGATCGCCCTCGGCAAACCCGCGTTCGTCATCCCGGTGAAGGGTCAGTACGAGCAGGAGCTGAACGCCCGTATGCTGCGCGAATCGGGTTGCGGCGACTGGGCCTATTTCGACGACGTCGCGGCGAAACTTCCGGCCTTCGTCGAAGCGATCCCCGACTACGCGCGCTCGCTCGAGCGCGCGAGGGAACGCTCCGCGGTTCCCGGGTCCTTCTGGAGATGCGCCGACGATACCGACACTGCCGTAGGCATGGTCGAGCGGTTCCTGACCGAAGCGGCGCGGAGGCCGGACTGGCGGCGCGTGCGCGCCAGCATCCCACTGCAAATGGCCCTCGTCGCGACCCCGGCGTGACTCATTTCACGTAGGCGACCCGAAGGTATTCGCACTCCACGCGGCGATCGGCGAGGAAGCGGCGCATGCAGGTTTTCGCCTCCTCGAGCCGCAGCTCCGGGGCCTCGGCGATGGATACCACGGCCGCCCGGTTCATGCCGTTTTCCTTCGCGAGACTGAGGGCGTAATCGCACACGATTATCGCCTGATCAAGGCCGATCAAATCCGGGAACCGCTCGTCCAGCGGAAGCGGGACGCAGCCGATCGACACGTGTTGCTGGACGCTGACGCCGTCGACGATCTCCACGGCCTCGCCGCGGAACGCCGACAGGACGCGGTCGGGGAATTCGTAGAAAAAATCGCGGGTGGCTCCGTTCAGTATCACGAGGAATTCCTCCCCTCCCCACCGAGCGACGAAGTCGTTCTCCCGCACGAGCGAGGTTATCCGCTCCGAAAAGCGCACGATCGCCCGGTCTCCCACCGCGTGTCCGTACAGCTCGTTGACCCGCTTGAAATTGTCGAGATCGACGAGAAACGCGCCGAACACCCGGTCCTTCACCCGCTCGTCGCGGCTTGAAGCGCTGACGAGCGCGACGTTCTTCGCCTTGACGAACTGACGTACGAGGTCGGCGACGAACTCGTAGACGTACCGGCGGTTATGAAGGCGCGTGAGGGGGTCCCGAAGCGAAAGCTCCTTGAGTTCCGACGTGAGCAACTCGAGTTGCTTGGTCCGCTCCGCGAGGCTCTTTTCCAGGCTCCCGAAAAGCGTCGCGTTTTCCGCCGAAACGGCCAGTTGCGCGGCGATCTCCCCGACGGCGCGAAGAGAGTCGGCGGTAAAGGCGCCGTCGAACAGGTTGTTCTCGAGATACACGACCCACCGCTCCGAGTCTCGTATCCTGACCGGCGCGCAAAGCACCGACCTCGTTCCGGTCCTCGAGACGTACGCGTTGTTGCGGTAATCCGGGTGCGCGGAGGCGTTCTCGAGAAGGACGGATTCACCGGTACGATGAGCGAAATACGCGATGTCCGCGCAGGCGCAGGAACACCGGTCTATCGGCAGGGAATCCGCGTATCGGGAGCCTTCGCTCTGCGACGCGCGCTCGGCGCGTACCGAGAGGGCCCCCGTCTCGCCGCGCGGGACGAGTATCGAGCCGCGCTCGGCGAAAACGCACTTTACCATCGCGTCGAGGGCTACCGGAAGGAGCCGCTCGAGTCTCTGCTCGGACGAGATGTTCCGCGCCGCCTCGAGAAGCTCCCGCGCGTCGACGACTCCGGCTCCCTGTTTCCTGTCCGCGTCCTCGCCCGCCGGGTCGCGCGTCCGCTCGAACGATGTGCGCACCTCCGAAAGAAACACCGGATAACTCGCCTCGAGCCTGGAAACCATCGCGGAGGCGCCCCATACCCGGGCCGCGTACCACGCCTCGCGGATATACGCCGAGGCTATCAGCTCGTTTCCCCGCGAGAGCCAGTACTCGCCCGCAAGGCCGCAAATAACCGACTTTATCTGCCCGAAGTCGCCCGAACAGAGCGCGTCAAGCGCGCCCTGGACGTCGCGGGCGATTTCCTCCATCGGAGCCCCGCGCGCCATGCCAACTATCGCGGCCGCCGCGAGCGACTTGTGGGCGAAGTTCGAAGGAGCGTTGCCGGCCCATACGGCGAGACGTCCCGCTATTTCTTCCAGCCTGGCGAACGCGGATTCCCGCTCGTTCGCGTCGAGATACGCGATCTCCCGGCGAATCACGACGGCCTCGAACAGCGCGTGGTCCGCCTGCGGGAAAAGCGCCGTACCCGCGGCGACAAACGGCTCGCCGTAGGAGATCCATTGGCGCGCGCGTCCGTACTCCCCGAGCAGGCACGCGACCATCGTCTCGTTCTGGGCCAAGGTCAGTTTGTAGAACGAGTTGTCGCCGCCGACGATGGCCTCACGCACGCGCGAGCCCGACTCGTACGTCGCGCCCTTCACGAGACGGTCAAGTACGTACTGGAAGAGGTCGGCGTAGATGAGGAGCATGGTCGCGCCGTTGGACCGCAGGAACGCGACGAGCGTCTTCAGCTCGTCGGCGCATGTCGCGAGGCTCACGCCGGAAAGCAGGAGCCGGTTGAAACGGTGCGCGCAGGCGTAGGCGGCGTGCTGGATATCTCCGCACGAAATCCCGTTCGAGACGGCGAGATCGAAATACTCGACGCTCTCGCGGATCGGTCGGTTCCACGCCGAGATGAAATTCGCGAAAATGAAATAACACGGGGCCCTCTGACCCTCGAAGCGATGACGCTCGATGAGCCGGAAGGCGAAGGCGGCTAGTTCGTACCCCGCGCGATAGTCGCCCAACTCCGAGCCGAGTATCATGCCGCACTCCACGAGGTTCTTGCACGATACGTCCGTGACCCCGCGCGTTACGGTCATCTCGAGCATCTTGAACGTGATCGCGGAATAGATCCAGGGATAGCCCTGATAGGTAATCGGCAACGCCTGGAAAAGAAGGTTCATGGTCATGACGTCGTCGTCGTCCCGCATGCGCGCGAGGGAATCGACTCCGGCCTCAAGGAGGGCCCCGGTCGTTTTCGGCAAGGAAGCGATGCCGGCTCGTATCGCGCTTTCCGCCTCGACCGCCGTGGCGGGAAGGACGACCCCGAAGAGGTCCAGTGCCGTCCGTATCTCCGCGAGGGCTCGCTCGCGCGAGCTCTCCCCGTGGTCGAGTATCATCGCCCGAAGGGCGTACACGCGCGCGAGACGCATCCGGTCGCGTTCCCAGGAAAGAAGCGACTCGAGGACGAGCAGCGCCTCCTCCCCCCGCCCGCAGAGGAACAGGGTCTCCCCGTACTGACTCGCGAGCGCGTAACGGCGCGCGCCGTCGGCGGCGAGCTCTTCCTCGGTCAGGAGGGAGTAGGCCGTGGCGAAATATTCCCTGGCGCTTTCGTAGGCGGCGTTCGCCCGCGACTTCGCGCCCGCGGCGACGTTCAGGTCCACGAGCTCGTCCTTGCCGGGGCCCCGCGCGACGAGGGAACGCGCCATGTTCAGGTGATTCGTCACCTCGAAAAGACGGTCCGCCGGAAGGGTACCGGGAACTCCCGACGACAACAGGGCCATGCCGACCTTGAGATGGAGCGACTCCCTCTCGTCGTCGCCGACGAGCCCGTACGCGGCCTGCCTGATACGGTCGTGCTGGAAGGCGAACTCGACGCTGACGGCCGAATCCAGAAGGCTCGACTTGTCCATGTCCATGAGCCTGAAACCGTTGCCGACGGGCATGACGAGCCATTTTTCCATCAGCGTCCACAGCGCCGCGGGCACGTCCGCGTCCGGCGGGGCAAGCGCGTACAGGACCGAAAGCTCGAACCGCGAGCCAACGCAGGAGGCGAGCTTGAGCGTGAGCAGGGCGTTCGGCGAAAGCGAGGAAAAACCCTCGACGAGGAAATCGACGACGTTGTCGCCGTAGGCGAGCGATTTGACGGTATCGATGCTCCAGTACCAGGACATGCGATCCCGGTCGAGAAAGAAGCATCCCTTGTCGTACAGGGATTGCAGGAGACGCGTCGCGTAAAACGGGTTTCCCCTCGTCTTGGCGTACAGGAACTCGGCGAGCTCCCGGACCTCCGACGTTTTCCGCCTCGTCGCGTCGGCGACGAGTTGGGTAATACCGCCTTCGTCCAGTTCCTTGAGGACGAACCGCCTCGTGCGCGATCTCGCCTGGGCGGAGGCCTCGACGCGGTCGAGCATCGCCCTCAGGGGATGTCCCTCGCGCACCTCGTTGTCCCGGTACGACCCGACCAGCGAGACGTTCTCGAGTTCCCTTGACAGGACGAAGGATTCGAGCAAGTCGAGCGAGGGTCGGTCCGCCCACTGCAGGTCGTCGAGATGCAGGATTACCGGAGACGAACGCGTCGCCAACGCCCGCAAAAAAAGGATGAACGAGCGGTGAAACCGGTTTTTCTCTCCGACGGGATCAAGAGCGCCGGGCGCCGGCGCCGCGCCGATAAGGGCCCCGAACTCCGGTATCACGTCGCCGATAACCCGTGCGTTGGAACCGAGCGCGTCGAGCACGCGCCGTCGCGCCGCCTCGGGGTCGTCCGCTTCGGTAATTGCCAAGCGGGAAAGCGTGCGCATCGCGACGACTACCGCGGAATAGGGAATGCCCTGTTCCAGCGGATTGAATTTTCCGGACACGAACCGCGCCCCTTCCATGACGATCCGGTGGACGGCCTCCTCTACGATCGAGGTCTTGCCTATTCCTGAATACCCGGACACGAGCAGGAACGAGGCTCCGCTTCCGCCGGAAGACGACAGGGCGGTCTTGATCGCGCCGAGTTCCCGCTCCCTGCCGTAGAGGCGACGGGGCAAATGGAAGGTTTCCAGATTGTCCCGCTCGCCGGGCACGAACGAAACGAGCTTGTCGGGAGAGTTCTCCGCGTCCAGGCAAAGGGCGAGGTCGTACGCGAGTCCCGCGGCGGTTTGGTATCTACGGTCGCAGTCCTTTTCCAGGAGTTTCATGATACAGTCGGATACGGCCCGCGGGAGCGAAGGCGTCTTTCTCCGGGGTTCCTCGGGAGCGCGGGCGACGTGACCGTACGCGAGTTCGTGGTCGGTTCCCTCGAACGGAGGCTCACCGGTAAACAGCTCGTACAGGGTGACGCCGAGGGAATAGAGGTCGGAACGACAGTCGATTTCGCGCTCGATCCTTCCGGTCAGCTCCGGCGACGCGTAGACGTACGAACCCTCGTAGGCGACCTTTCCGCGGTTCTTTCCGGTCGATTGCAGCGAGGCGAGCGAAAAATCGTAGATTTTGACTCGGGTGAAGTCACGCGAGCACAGGATCGTCGTGGGGGACACGGCATTGTGCAGCACGCCCTGGGCGTGCACGGAAACCAGGGCCTCGCACGCCTCCCGAGCGACGTACAGCCTGTCGCGCGGGGACATTGCCCCGTCGGCGATCAAATCGGCGAGGGGGACGCAATCCGCGTCTTCCATGACGAATCCGGGCCCGTTCCGGACGGATACGAGCTCGAGCGCGCGAAGCACGCGCTCCCCGTAGGGTCGGTCCGCGAAACGGTATTCGCGTTTGATACCCTCGATCAAGGCGAGCGGGGGGAACTCCTCGTCGATGAGCTTGATGAGCACCCTCTGCCCGTCGGAATCACTGATTCCCCGATACAGTACGGTTGACCTGGCTGAGTAAAACCGTTCGGCGATAGTATAGCCCGGCACCTGGATCATGGACTTAAGTGTAGGTTGGCTACCCCTTGCTGTCAATTCCGAAATCCCGGAAGCCGCGGGTCGCGTCGGTTGCCCCGAGTTGCCTCTGGCCGCCGCGGAAGGGCTATCGGGCGGTCGGGCTATACAGCAAGAGCTCCCGGCAATCCTCTTCCTTCAGGCCCTTTAGCATGCACAGATCCGCGCCGCGCTTCCCGCCGGGAGCCGGCGCGCAGGGAACGAGGCCCGTCGCGGCGAGTTTTCCGTTTATGGCCAACTGGTCCTTGCGCGCCAGACACTGAAGCCGGCACGCGAGATTGATTCCGTACCCGACGTAGTCCCGGTATTTAAGCTGCGAGGTCTCGGCGGATATCTCGTATTTGAAGACCTTCTCCGTCACCAGCGCGCCCGCGAGACCGAGACCGTCGTAGGGCTTGAAGAGCGACTCGTTCGCGAAATCAATGTAGGAATCGAACACGAGCAGGGCTTCGCGCGCGGAGGATTCGGTCGTTTTATCCCAAATGACGATGGCGCCGTCTCCCATGAGCTTGTAGTACGAACAGCCTAAACCGTACTGGTTGACGCAGGAAAGGAAATTCGAGGTGAAGTCCTTTATCAGCGAGAATACCGTTTGCTCCTCGTGCGCGCAGAGAAAACTGCTGAAATTCCGGATGTCCACGCACAGGACGAGGGCGTCGTTCTCGACCTCGTCGAGGTATACGTTGTCGAAGATGTCGACGGGCATCTTGCTCAAACCCGCGAGCGCGCTCTCGTCGAGTTCCACCGTCCGGTCGCGGGAGGGCACAGGCTCGTGCGGGGCGCCGAGCGCTTTCGAGATCGCCGCGTACACGATTTCGTCGGTCGGGAACCGGTCGAACTTGACGCGATGCACGAACCGGGGCACGTCCGAAAGCGCGTCCGCGAAGACGAAGGTTCCGTCGGATTCCAATTCGAGCGTGAGAGGAACCTGTTCGCCCGTAGAGCCGTTCAACATGACGATCTGCCGCGTCGTTACGCCTATAACCATGAAGAAATGATACCATACGATCCGCGGTTCCGTCAGCGTCCGCGACAGTTTTTTTTTCGTGCGGGAATTTGCATTCGCGGGAAAAGTGGGATATAACTAGTAGCCAAAGGGGTACCCCTTCCGATGTGGAATGACGCCTTGGCAATCTCCCTGTTCACCGTTACCGGCTGCCTGACGCTCGTCGTTTGGCTTATCGCCCTCGCCCGGGAACACCGATCCCTTCGCGTGTTCGCGACGGGCTTCACGATTTTCTCCCTTTCCTTCGCCCTGTTCATGCTTCAGGGAAAGGTTCCGCCCCTGTTGGGCGTCCTCCTGCCGAACTGCGCGATCGTAACGGCGCATTTGTTCCTCGCCTGGGGCTTCCGGGCTTTCTATTCGGTCCGAAGGGAGTGGCCCCGGAGGTTTTGGGCGTACCTCGCCGCGTCCTTCGCGCTCATCGCCCTTGCCTCGATCCTTTCGCTTTCCTATCCGGCGCGCGCGGCCCTCGTGTCGGCTCTCATCGCCCTCTCCCTCGTCGAGTGCCTGGTGGCGGTCAACAACGAAGTCTTTCGGGGCTCGCGCCTCGTCGTCCGCGCCGCCGTCGTCTCTATCGTATCGTCCTTCCTCGCGAGCAACCTCCTTCGCGTAGGCTTGCTCTTCGCGACCCGGGCGCGGGGGCTCTTCATGGATCAAAGCGCGCTGACGACGATAACCCTGATAGTCGCCATCGCGTATTCGGTTTTCACGATCGGCACGGCCCTCCTCATCGACATCGACCGGCTCGTGTCGAGGATGTCCTTCAAGGCCTTGCAGCTCGAGCGGATGGCCCTGAACGACCACCTTACGGGAATCGAAAACCGGTACTCTCTCGAGAGATTCCTCGACGGCGAGATCGAGCGACAGGACAGGTACCTCGAGCCGTTGTCGCTCATCATGCTCGACATCGACCGCTTCAAGGAGATCAACGACACATGGGGCCACGCCTCGGGCGATCTCGTGCTCGTGAGGATAGCGAATCTCGTGAAGTCGGAGATACGGTCTATCGACAGGGTGTTTCGCTGGGGCGGCGAGGAATTTCTCGTCATCCTGCCCCATACGCCGATAGAGGGGGCCTTCGACCTGGCGGAAAAGCTCCGCGACCTGATCGAAAAAGCAGACTTCGAGGGGATGCGCGGGATAACCGCGAGCTTCGGCGTTACCGAGCGGTTCCCCGGCGAGGCGCGGGACGTCTTCTTCAGGCGCGTCGACCGCGCCATGTACAAGGCCAAGAGCGAGGGCAGAAACCGCTCGACGTCGCTCAGGCCGGAACGCGCGGACGGAACGCAGCCGGTATCGGTCGAGTGGCGGCGCGAATGGGAGTCGGGTATCGAGGAAACCGACAGCGAACACCGCGTCCTCGTGCTTCGGGGAAACCGCCTCCTCAACCTATCCATCACGAATCCCGCTCCCGCGATCATGACGAAGGCCATGGACTCGTTCATGGAATTCTGCGAGCGGCACTTCGACAACGAGGAGCGCATGCTCGCGAGGATCGGCTACCCCCGCGTCGAGGAGCATCGCTCCCTCCACGCCGGCATTCTCGCCGACGCCCGCTCGCTCCGCGCGGAACTCGAACGCGAGATCGTGAATCCCGAGGAGTTCTTCCACCTGCTCGTGGACAAGATCGTCGTGTCGCACCTGCTCGAAGCCGATTCGGACTTTTTCCCCTACTCGAAAAAGGCGGCGGAAAACGCGGGCGTCTCCTAAGCGTTCTGCAGGATCGGCAATCCGATCCTGAAGGTCGTTCCGTTCCCGGCGGAGCTCTCGACTGACAGCGTTCCCTTGTGCTTGTTCACGACGATCTCGTAGGAGATGCTCAGGCCGAGGCCGGTGCCCTTTCCCGGCTCCTTCGTCGTGAAAAACGGATCGAACACGCGGGAGCGCACCTCGTCTCCCATACCCGGTCCGTCGTCCGTTATGAAGATCACGACGCATTCGTCGATCTTCTCCGTCGTCACCGTGATCGTTCCCTTTTCGGACCGGTTCTGCGAGGCGATCGCCTGCGCGGCGTTCACGAGGATATTCAGGACGACCTGGTTTATCTCCCCGCCGTGCGCGTATACCTTCGGGATGTCCCCGAGTCGGCGCTCGACCTCGGCGACGTACTTGATCTCGTTCCAGGCGACGAGGATCGTGTTCTCGATTCCGGCGTTGATGTCGACAAGCTCGAATTCGCTCGCCTTGTCCATCCTCGAAAAGCTCATGAGGTTCGCGACGATGCGCTTGATGCGCTCGTAGCCTTCGTCGCTTTCGGCGAAGATGTGCTCGATCTCGCCGAGGATATAGCCGACGTCGTATTCCTCGAAGAGCGCCCGGTATTGCGCGCCGCCCGATTCGAGGAGTCTCCGGTTGATTTCCACCATCACTCGGGAATATTTGGAGAGCATCGCGTGGTTGCTTCTGAGAAACCCGAGGGGGTTGTTTATCTCGTGGGCTATCCCCGCCGCCAACTGCCCGATCGACGCGAGCTTCTCGTGGCGCACCATCATCTCCTGCGTTTGCTGGAGTTTCAGGTTCACCTCGGCGAGTTCGAGGTTCGCCTTCCACAGTTCGCGCTCGTTGCTTATGCGGTCGGTGATATCCTTGACGAGGCCCTGGATCTCGAGCGTCCGCCCCTCGCTGTCCCGCACCTCATGGGCGGATATCGTGCAAAACTTCGGATCCCTATCGGTTCTGCCGCATTTGTCGGTGATGAGAATCTCGAAGTCGTCGATGTAACCCGTATCGTGCACACGTTCGAGAAAATAGTCGTAGGTGGAAGGATTCGAGACGAATTCCGCCAAGGATCGCCCTACCACGGTTTCCGGCCCCGACGCGCACAGAAGGGCCACGCCCGCGGGGTTGATCCCAGTCACGACGCCGTCGTTGTCCGAGGTGTACATCATGTCGCGCGCGAGGGAGAAAAAGTCGCTCATGCGCCGTTCGGTGGCCGCGAGCGCCTTCTCCGCCTCGCGCCGGTTCCGCGCCTCCAGGTCCTTGCGGTGGCGGATCACGACGATCTCGGCTATCACTCCGGTTATCGAGCCGAGCGCCTTTACCTCGTCGTCCGACCATTCACCCGAGTCCCGGCCGATAAAGACGTACCCGAGACCGCTTCCGGCGGCGTAAAGGGGCGCGGACATCCAGTACTTCAGCGGAATGTCGAAACCGGGCGGCGCCCACGACTCGAATACGTCGGGGGCCTCGCGCTTGATGCGCCGGTCGACGCATTCGTGCCAGCGCTCGGCGCCGAGCGAGATGGGGAAGTCTGATCCGGACAGGCAAAAGCGGAACCGGTTCCGCGCGTCGTCGTAAAAGAGGGCCCCGATATCGCCCTTCATCGCGCCCGCGATGGCGTTGATCGCCGCGAGATTGGCCTTCTCGGACTCGTCCCTGAGGTAGATCCGGTACAGTTCGTTTGTCAGCTCGATGTTCCGCTGCATCCGTCCGTTCCCGCGGGTTACTGAAGCTGGGCCGTGATGACGGTCACGTCATCGTCGAACTCGCTCTTTCCGCCCGCTGCGAGGGCGGCCTTGAGTACGCGAAGGTGGTAATCCGCGCCGGGCGCCTCTTTGGAAAGGACGCCGGTCAAGGAACCTCCCGGAACGACGGAAGAAAGCCCCGAAGAGTGAAAGAACAGGGTCTCTCCCTGCGCGACGCGAACCGTCTGCTCGGGGTACATGATGGAGCGGCTGACGGCGAGGGGGGAGCCCGACACGGGAAGCGGCGTCGCGACTCCCGCCTTGACGTGGCAGGGATGCGTGTACCCCGCGTTCGCGTAGACGAAACTTTGATGGCGGACGTCGAGGAGCCCCGCGAAAAAGGAGATGGGCACGGGATTCGTCATGCGAAACTCGAATTGCATGCGCTGGTTGAGCCATCCGAGAAAGTCGGCGGGGGAAAGGGCCTGACCGACGACGTTTCGCACGTACTCCGGATAGATCACCGCCTTGAGGATCGCCGTGATCATGGCGGCCTGCACGCCCGACGCGAGGATGTCTCCCAGGAGTACGAGGTAACGGTCGGGTCCCGCGACGATGACGTCGTAATAGTCGCCGCTGCACAGCTCCTTCGGATTCGGCCGGTAGGTCACGCGGAATTCCACGCTCTGGCTCGCGGGAACGTTCGGCTTGAGGATCGCCTTTTGAAGCTCGCCTGCGTACCTGAGGGACTCGACCAGACGCGCCTTCTGACGTTCGTTCTCGAGCTTCGTCTGACGGTACTCGTAGGCCTTCGTCACCTCTCCGACGAGGTACGTCGAATCCCAGGGCTTGAGCATGTAGCTGAAGATACCGGCGCTGACGGCCTTGACGATCTCCTCGGTTTCGGAAAAACCGGTCAACAGCAGTGTGATGACGTCGGGGTATGTCTTGCGAACCTCGAGGAGGAAGTCGGATCCCTTCATCTCCGGCATGCGGAGATCCGAGACGATCATCTCGACCGCGGCCCCGTGTTCGGAAAGTAGGGAAAGACCTTCATTGGCCGACCGGGCCAGAATCACGTCGAGTTTCCGCTCGCGCGCCCACTCGTGTAATTCGCGTTTCAGCGCGAGCAGGATGTTCTGCTCGTCGTCCACCAGCATGAGATACCGTTTTCCCGGTTCAGACATCGCGATGCCCCCTACCCCTTCAGTATTGGGTATGGGGCTCGTAAACGCAAATTCGCGGGCAAATCGCGCGGGTTGCGCCGCGTTATTTACCCGGCGAAGGCCTCCATGCCGGCGCGTATCGCGCTCACGTTGGCGTCGACGAACTTCCGCTTGTTGCCGGGAAAAAACTGCTCCAGGATCGACTCGACGCGGTCGAGCAACACCGCCCCGGTTTGACGCGCGAGGGCGCCGAGCATGACCATGTTCGCGATCCGGACGTTGCCGAGTTTCTCGGCGATGGCGGTCGCCGCTATCGGGATGACCCGAAGCCGCGCCTTGATCGCCTCGGGTACGCTCGCGAGCGGGACGAGGGAGGAATTGACGAGCAGAAGCCCCCCGTCATGCAGGACCGAGGCGCACTCCTCGAGGCTGTCCCGGTTCATCACTACGGCGGAATCCGCGTGGGTCACGATAGGGCTGGAAATCCCCGAATCGGAGACGACGCAGTTCGCTCGGGCTATGCCTCCCCGTTTTTCAGCGCCGTAGAACGGGAAGAAACTGACTTCCTTGCCCTCTTTCATGCCGCAGTACACCCAAATTTGCCCGAGCGAGATGATGCCCTGCCCGCCGAAACCGGCGAAAATAGTCCGTTCAATCATAGTGTTTCTCCCTTGCGCGCGGCGGCTTCGTTCCGGGCGGAAACTTCGTTCCGGGCGGAAACATCGTTCCGGGCGGAAACTTCGTTCCGGGCGGAAACCTCGTTCCGGGCGGAAACCTCGTTCCGCGCTGTCGCGAGTTCGTTCTTGATCTCCCCGAGGGGATACTGATCGGTCATGACCGTGCCGACCCAGTCCGCGGACTCGGCCGGGCTCATCCCCCAGTTCGTGGGGCACGGCGAGAGTATCTCGACCATGGAAAAGCCGATTCCTTCCATTTGCGCGGTAAAAGCGGTACGGATGTACTCCTTGACCTTGGCGACGTGCGCGGCCGTATCGACCGCTCCGCGCGCGAGATACCTCGTTCCCCCGAGCGTCGCGAGGAGCTCGCAGACGCGAATCGGATACCCCATGCCCTGCCCGACGGGGTCCCGGCCGAGCGGCGCGGTCGAGGCCTTTTGCCCGACGAGCGTCGTGGGCGCCATCTGGCCGCCGGTCATGCCGTATATCGCGTTGTTCACGAAGATAACCGTGAACTTCTCCCCGCGGTTCGCGGCGTGTATGATCTCGGCGGTTCCGATCGCCGCGAGGTCGCCGTCGCCCTGATAACAGATGACCAGGTGGTCGGGGAGGACGCGCTTGATGCCGGTCGCGGCGGCCGGGGTACGCCCGTGCGCCGCCTGCACCGAGTCGAAGTCGAAATAGAGGTCGGCCCATATCGCGCAGCCGACGGGATTCATCACGATCGATTTCGTCCGCAAGCCCATCTCGTCGACGAGTTCGCAGATGATCCTATGAATAACCCCATGGCCGCATCCCGCGCAATATTTCGTCTGTACCGGCTTGAGGCTTTTCGGGTGTTCCTGTACGGGCTTCATTTCTTTCCTCCCAGCAACTCGCGGCATCGCGCGACGATCTCGTCGTCCGTGGGCACGACCCCTCCCGCGTGGGGGAGCAGGTGAACCGGAGAAGCGGACCCGACGGCGAGGCGGATATCCTCCACCATCTGGCCCATGCTCATCTCGACCGAAAGAAGCGGCACGCCCCGGCTCGCGATCCGCGCGAGCTCCTTCGACGGAAAGGGCCAGAGGGTCACGGGCCGAAAGAGTCCGAGCTTGAGGCCTTCCGCCCGGGCGAGTTCGATCGCGCTCCGGCACACGCGGGCCGAGGTTCCGTACGCGACGAGCACGAGGTCGGCGTCGTCGCAACCGATCGCCTCGTGGCGGACAAGCGTTTCCGCGAGCTTTCGATACCGCTCGAACCGTTCGAATATGATCGCCTCGAGTTCGGCGGGCACGAGATGGATGGAAGTGATATGACGGGCCTCGCGACCGGCCATGTTCCCGACCGCCCAGTCTTTTTTCGAGGGAAGGCTCGAAAGGTCGCGCTCGGGAGGAAGGACGATGCCTTCCATCATCTGCCCGATGACGCCGTCCCCGAGGATCATGACCGGAACGCGCCACTCGTCGGCGATGTCGAAGGCCTCGTAGGTGAGGTCGGCCGCTTCCTGTACGCTGTCGGGCGCGAGCACGACGACATGGTAGTCGCCGTGACCGCCGCCGCGCGTCGACTGGAAGTAGTCGCTTTGCGCCGGGGCGATGGAGCCGAGGCCCGGTCCGCCCCGGACTATATTGACGTACACGAGGGGCAAGTCCGCGCCGGCGGCGTAGGAAATACCCTCCTGCTTCAGGCTGATTCCGGGACTCGACGAACTCGTCATGGCGCGTACGCCGCACGCGGCGGCGCCAAATACCATATTGATCGCGGCGGTTTCGCTTTCCGCCTGGATAAAGACTCGTCCCTTTTCCGGGAGGCGCGCCGCCATGTAGCCGATAAGCTCGTTTTGCGGGGTTATCGGATAGCCGAAATAGGCCGTGCAGCCGGCCCGGATGGCGGCCTCCGCGATCGCCTCGTTTCCTTTCATCAAGACCCGTTCGCCGGTCGCGTTCGCGCTCATTTACCGTCCTCCAGCTCGTATACCGTTATCGCGACGTCAGGGCATACCCTGAAACAGGACGAACAGGCGGTACAGGCCTCGGGCCGTACGTCCTTCGCCGGATAAATACCGAAGGAGTTCATCTCCGTGTCCAGGGCAAGCACCTTGAAGGGGCAGGCCCGCACGCACAAACCGCACCCTTTGCATCGTTCCCTGTCTATTTTCAGCGCACCCTGTCGCATTTTCAGCCTCCCTGACCAATAACGTACCCTATTATGACATTATTTCGTCTTTTGTCAATTTGACATGTTGACAAAAATCGCACATGTGCTATTTTTAGCGTGCAACTATTTTAGACACGATCGGTCTTATAAAGGTTGCATAAAAAGAATACCCTTTTGGAGGGCCTCATGGCACTTGAAATACTCGCGACCGGCCACTACGTTCCCGCGCGACGCGTAACGAATGACGATCTCGCCAAAACGATGGATACGACGGATGAATGGATCAGATCCCATACCGGGATCGGTTCCCGCCACATGGCGGCGGAAGACGAGGCGACGAGCGATCTCGCCTACCAGGCGGCCCTCGCCGCGCTCGAGCAACTTGCCCCGGGAAAGGCCCTGGAAGCGGCTCAGACCATCGATATCGTCGTCGTGGGAACGTCCTCGCCCGACTATTACGGCTTTCCCTCGGTCGCCTGTATCGTGCAGGACCGCCTCGGAATAAAAAACGCCGGCGCCTTCGACGTCATTGCCGCCTGTTCGGGTTTCGTCTACTCACTCGAGGCGGCCGCAGGGATGCTGAACCAGGGACGCAAGAGGGCCCTCGTCATCGGCGCCGATGTCCTTACCAAGATAACCGACTGGACCGACCGCGGAACCTGCGTCCTCTTCGGCGACGCCGCGGGAGCCGCGATCCTCGAAAAAACCGACGCCCCCTCTACCGGCTCCGGCCGCCGGGGCATCATCCGCACCATCCTCGGATCAGAAGGCTCGGGCGCGAAGGAGCTCATGTGCGAACGGGGCGGCACGAGAAATCCCTTCAAGACGGGCGAAACCATCGACAAGCCGATAACCCTCTATATGAACGGACGCGCGGTATACAACTTCGCGGTCAAGGCCTTTACCGACACGATCGAAAACCTCCTGACGGCCGAAGGGATCACGATGGCCGACGTTAAAAAGATCATCCCGCATCAGGCGAACATGCGAATCATTCAGGCCGCGGCAAAGAGGCTCGGTTTCGCCGAGGACAAGTTTTTCATGAATATCGAAAAGTACGCGAATACCTCGAACGCGACGATTCCGGTCGCACTCGACGAGTACGCCCGGTCGGGAGACCTCAAGCGGGGCGACCTCATCATGACGGTCGGCTTCGGCGGCGGGCTCACCTATGCGGGAAACCTCATCGTCTGGTAATCATCTGTTCCGATACGAACCGTAGCGCCTTTCGATAAAAAAGGCGCGAAATATTCCATTCTCTTGCAATGAAACGCATAATATGACATTGTCTGTTATTATTTTCATTTTCAAGAGGCATCTTATGAAACGCAAGGCGTTACTCATTCTGGCCATCTTGACGTTCCTGTCCCTCGGGACAAGCGCCATCTTTGCCGAGGACTCAGAACCCGTAACCGAGGTTATGTCCACCCTGGTCCTTCAAATCGGAATCATCATCTTCGCCGTCCGCGTCGGGGGCCGAATCGTAAAGAAGTTCGGCATTCCGCCCGTTCTCGGCGAGCTTCTCGCGGGCGTCGCCATCGGACCGTACGCCCTCGGAGGCCTTCCCTTCGCGGCCTTTCCCACGGGTCTCTTTCCCCTCCATACGGGCGCGCTCGCCGTGGGCCCCGAACTCTACGGTTTCGCGACCGTAGCCTCGATCATCCTTCTTTTCGCCTCGGGTCTCGAGACCGACCTCGCGCTCTTCCTCCGCTACTCGGTGGCGGGGGGTATCGTCGGTATCGGCGGCGTAATCGCCTCCTTCGGCCTCGGCGCCCTCTCCGGCGTCCTCCTCCTCGGCGTCGACTTCATGGACCCGCAGGCGCTCTTTCTCGGCATCCTTTCGACCGCGACCTCGGTCGGCATCACGGCGAGAATCCTTTCCGACAAGAAGAAGATGGACTCCCCGGAGGGAGTGACGATCCTCGCGGCCGCCGTCTTCGACGACGTCCTCGGCATCGTCATGCTCGCCGTCGTGCTCGGCATAGTCGCCGTGCTCGCGAACCCGGCTGGCGGCTCCGGCGCCCTCTCCCTTTCGGCGATCGGCGCTATCGCGGGCCGCGCCTTCGGCATCTGGCTCGGCTTCACCGCCCTGGGGCTTGTCTTCTCACGGAAGATCGCCTCGTTCCTCAAGTTTTTCAAGCACTCGTACGATTTCTCGATCTGCGCGCTCGGCATCGGCCTCATCCTCGCGGGCGTCTTCGAAAAAGAAGGTCTCGCCATGATCATCGGCGCCTACGTAACGGGACTGTCGCTCTCGAAAACCGATATCGCCACCGTCATACAGGAGCGCATCCACGGCCTCTACGAATTCTTCGTCCCGCTCTTCTTCGCGGTCATGGGCATGCTCGTCAACGTCGGCGAGCTCCTTTCCCCGAGCGTCCTCGTCTTCGGCCTCGCGTACACCGTCATCGCGGTCGTCGCCAAGATCGTCGGATGCGGACTTCCGGCCCTCGCGCTCGGCTTTAACGCGAAGGGAGCGGCCAGAATCGGCGCGGGGATGGTCCCGCGCGGAGAGGTCGCCCTCATCATCGCCGGCATCGGTATCACGGCCGGCATCCTCAACGAACAGCTGTTCGGCATCGTCATCATGATGACGCTCCTGACCACGCTCATCGGCCCGCCCCTCCTGAACGCGACGCTCGGCGTGACGGGTCGGGGTACGCGCAAGGACACGAAGGGCAGCGACAATGAAAGCGTCTCCTGGGACTTCGGTTCCGACGAAATCGCGGACCTCGTCGTCGATACCCTCCTCAAGAACCTCAAGGCCGAGGGCTTCTACGTCCAGATGATGAATATCGACGACGGAATTTCGCAGGCGCGCAAGGATTCGGTCGCGCTCTCGATCACCGAGGAGGAAAACCGCGTCACCATCGAGGCGGCGCCCGAGGATATCCCCTTCGTGAGGGTTTCGGTTCACGAAGTCATCGTCGCCCTCAATACCAGGATCGAGGAACTCAAGGCCGCATCCGATCCCGACGACCTCCGCCGCGCCATGTCCTCCCCGACGGCGCGCGCCGACCGCGACCTCCTTTCGCTCATCACCCCGCGCTGCGTGACCCTCTCGCTCGAGCCGGGAAGCAAGGAAGCGATCATCGAGCGGATGGTGAACATACTCTGCAACAGCGGAAAGGTTACCGACCATGACCAGGTCATCGAGGACGTGCTCCTGCGGGAAAAGACGATGAGCACCGGGCTTCAGCGCGGTATCGCCCTGCCCCACGGAAAGTCGGACGGTATCACCGAGATGGCGGTCGCGGTGGGACTGTGTCGCGAGGGAACGGATTTCGACTCCCTTGACGGTGAAGCGACCCGCGTCGTCATTCTCGTCGTCTCGCCGAAACGCGTCTCGGGTCCGCACATGCAGTTCCTGGCGGCGATCGGCGGCATTCTCAAGGACGAGGATATCGTCACGCGTCTCATGGGCGCGAAAACGGGAGAAGACGTCGCGCGGATACTCGCCGGTTCGGTAAAATAACGGTACGGAAGATCAGAGCTTCGGCGGGGAGTCGAGATAACCGATTACCGCGTCGAGCTCTCCTGTGAACGCGTCGAGTTCGCGCGTATACGCGGCGCTTTCGCGGGATACGTCGGCGACGGCGCCCGCGGCCGCGGCCGCGGACTCGGCCTTGAGCGCAAGCTCGAGGTCCGCCGAGGCGCGGTAAATCCCGTCGAGTCCCAGGTTGGAAGAAACCCCTTTAATCGAATGCACGAGGCGGTACGCCTCCTCGTGCCGTCCCTCGGCGAGCAGGGCGGCGAGCTGGCTGCCGGCGTCACGGTACGAATCGAGGAATTTGGAAAGAAGTCGCTCCAACAGGAGTTCGCTTCCCCCCAGGCGGTGAAGAACGACGTCATATTCCTTGATAAAGGGCATTCTTTCTCGCATTGCCGGACAGTGTACCAGCATTCCCCCGCGATTTCCACGAAAATCGGGTCAACAGACCGGTATTTTCGGTCGATCATCTAACGGGGGTTCTTCAATGACCGTTTCACGACCGATTTCACGCTTTCGCCTCGCGATTGCGGCCGTTTGCGCGGCCGCGTGCCTGTCCGTATCCTGCGTTTCCTCCCCGACGCCCGCCCCGCAAGCGAGCACGACGGCGGGCGCGAGTCTCGTCGACCTCGTCAGGAAGGGCGACGTTTCCGAGGTGCAAAAGCGACTCGCGAACAAGGATTCCGTCAACCAGACCGACTCTAACGGGCAAACGCCGCTCCATATAGCCGCCGTGCGGGGAAACGTCGAGCTTCTCGAGCTCCTTCTCGGCATGAAGGCCGACACGGAAGCGCGCGACAACGCCGGAGCGACGCCGCTCGCCGCCGCCTGCGCGGCCGGGATGCGCGAATCCGCCCGGGTTCTCGCGGCCGCCGGCGCCGGCGTCTTCGCGGAAAACTCCGCGGGCGTGTCCGTCTACCGACTCGCGCGGGCGACGGGCGGCGAGTCCTTCTCGGCGATCATCGCGCCCGCGACCGTGACACAGCGGGACGCGAGCGGCAAGACGGTACTTCACCACGCGTGCGCGGACCTTGACGGGGAGGCGGTCGACGCGATCCTCAAGGCGGGCGGCGCGACGTCCCGGGCCGACGCCGGGGGAAACACGCCGCTCGCGCTCGCGTACGCGTCCCCCGACAAGGACGCGAGCGCGGTCATAGCGTCGAAGCTCCTCCTCGCGGGGGTCGAACCGCTCCGCGGCGACTTCTCGTACTTCGAGACGGCCGTGCTCAAGAGAAATCCCTCCATACGCTTCGAGGAGGGAAAGACCCCGCTTCACGTCGCGGCGGCGGCCGGGCATTCGGGTTACGTGACCTACCTGATCGGCAGGGGCGCGCAGGCGAACGCCAAGGACATCGCGAGCGCGACGCCGCTTCACGAGGCCGTGCGCGGCGGCCGCGGCAAGATCGTCGCGGCCCTCACCGCCGCGGGCGCCGACGCGAACCTGCAGGATTCATCGGGAAACACCCCGCTTCATCTCGTCATGCCCGAGGCATCCCGCTCCGAGATATTCGGCATCCTCCTTCGCGCCGGATCGAACCCCAACAAGAAGGACAACTACGGCGAAACGCCGCTTCACATAGCCGCGCGCCTCGGAATGAGCGAGGACATCGTCCGCGACCTCGTCTCCGCGGGGGCCGACGCGAACGAACGGAACAAGAAGGGCGTCACGCCCCTCTCGCTCGCGATCGAGCGCAGGCAAATCGCGCAGGCGAGGCTCTTCGTGACCCTCAGGGCCGACATCCACGCGGAGGACATGGACGACCACACGGCCCTTTCGCGCGCTATACGCGCCGGCATCGAGCTCGTCGAGGCGATCGTCACGGAAGAAGCCGCGCAAACGCGCGACTCCCGCGGGCGCACGCCGCTTCACGTCGCCGTCTCGCTGCGCGCCGAGCCGGCAATCGTCGCCTATATCCTTTCCAAAAAGGCGGACGTCAACGCGCGCGACAAGAACGGCGACACGCCCCTCCACATCGCCGTGCGGGCGAACGACCGCGCGAACGGGGAGGCGCTTCTCGTCGCCGGAGCCGACGTCTTCAGCGCGAACGTGACGGGGGAGTCGGCCTTGCGGGCCGCGCTCACGAGACTCGGCGGCAGGCAGGACTGGGTGCTCAATTCGCGCGTCATTTCCTCGAGCGACGGCGCCGGCAACACCCCGCTCCATCTCGCGGCGGAATGGCAGCTCTCTCCCGTCGTTTCGTTCATCGTGGACAAGGGCGGCGACCTCGCCGCGCGCAACGCCAACGGGGAAACGCCGCTATTCAACGCAGTCAAGGCGGACTCGGCCGATACGATACGTACCATGCTCGCGGGCGACAAAAACCGCAAGGCGGACATAAACGCCCGAGACTATCTCGGCAACACGGCCCTTCACGCGTGCATCCGCTGGTCGGCCGCGGGGGCCGCCGAGGCCCTTCTCGCGCACGACGCGCGGTCGAACGGCCGCCGGCTCGTTTCGGCGAGAAACCTCGCCGGGAAAACGGCGCTTCACGAGGCGGCCAGATCGGGCAACGCCCAGTTCATACGGACGCTCATCCCGGCGGGAGCCGACATCGACGCCGTCGACGAGACGGGAAAGACACCGCTGACCGACGCCATTCAGGCGAACCGCGCCGAATCGATTCGCGTGCTCCTCGAGCGGGGAGCCTCTCCCGTCATGCAGGACATGTACGGCAGGAACGCTTTCCACGAGGCGGTCGATCGCGCGAATCCCGAGACGATCGCCCTTATCCGCAACGCCGGTGGAAACGCGATGGCGCGCGATACCTGGGGAAAAACGCCCCTTTCGCTCGCCCTCAGAAAATCTCCCGAAACGGTCATGGCGGTTCTCGGCGGAAACGCGAACGTCGTCGACTCGGACGGAAACACGCCGTTGCACGCCGCGATAGAGGAGCGCTCGGGACCGGACGTGATCAAGGCCCTCATCCAGGCGCGCTTTCCCGTGAACAACCGGAACCGCACCGGCAGCACCGCCCTCCTTTTGGCCGTGAGAAACGGGGACGAATCGGCGGCGCGCGCGCTTCTGGCCGCGGGAGCCGATCCCTTCGCGGCCGACAACTCTGGAGCCTCCGCGGTCTCGATCGCGCTTACTTCCTCGCAGGCGCTCTTGCCCGCGCTCGCCGAATCGGCCGCCGACAAGACCGACACGATCGGGGACGGCATCCTGCACTACGCCGCGCGCCTTTCGGACGAGAAAACCGTGACGCGCCTTCTCGGCATGCCGAGAGTCGACCGGGCGGTAAAAAACGTCGCGGGGGAAACCGCCTACGACATGGCGGTCAGATGGCAGCGACCCGGCGTCGCGGAACTGCTCAAGTAAGCCGCGACCCGCGGTCGTTTCTTCAGCGAAAGGAAAAAAAAGACGCTCGGGTCGGTTCGCCGACCCGAGCGTCTTGTTTTTCGAGGGATTCACGACTCGATACCGGGCATCGGCCTATTTTACCGCCCTGTAAAGGTCAATCATCTTCTTGAAGGGAGAATCGTCCTTTTTCAGTTCCTTCGAACCCCGCGTGATCTTGCACAGGCTCAAGCCCATCTTTCTCGCGATCTCCCGCTGGGTCGTTCCCGCGTCGATCTCCCGGACGAGCGCCCACCTGGTGGACACCTCGCGCAACTCGGCGGGGGTCAAAAGGCACGCGAGAAACTCCCCGATGAGCGCTGGATCGTCGGCCGCGGCGATCGCCTCCGAAAGTTCCCGTATGGCCGTGGCAACCAGTTCCCCGGTTCGGGCCGTGTCCTGATATTCCTGCATATACGTATTATACTTGAAGGAACGCCGAAAAACTACTATTATTGGCCCCAATGGGCGAAACGACCGACTGGGCTGATCAGCAGTATTTACGCGTGTTCGAGGAAGAGGTTCAGGGACTGGAGCGCAGAAGAGCCCACGATCCGTCCTGTACCGTGAAAAATCTCGAAGGTATACTCAACAACTTGTACATAATGGACGGAAACGACTGGACCGGGCGCGGTCTCGTACAGGACATATCGCTGTCCGCGACGATCGCGGCGTACGAACATTGCATCGAAGAATGGAAAAAGGAACAAAAAGCGTGAAAAAAGCCCTGGTGCCGATCGCGTTTCTGGCGCTCTTCGCGGGATGCTCGATCAAGAAAATGGCCTTCAACTCGGTAGCGGACATGCTCGCCCCCCCGCCGTCATCCCTTCCCGCAGGCGGGCCGAACCCGATGGTCGCCCTGACCGGCGAATCGGACCCGAAACTCGTCGGGGACTTTTTCCCCACAGCCCTGAAGATCTACGAGATGATGCACCTGCAGAATCCGGAGCACGCGGGACTCGCCGTCATGACCGGGCAACTCTACGTCATGTACGCCGCCGCCTTCGTGCAGGGGCCGGCCGAACGGTTGCCGCCCGAGCAGTTCGACGTTCAGGATTCCGAATACCGGCGCGCTCAGGTCTTTTACGTCAGGGGCGCCGATTTCGTCCTTAAGGCCTTCGAGCGCGCCCGTCCCGGTTTCGCTTCGTCCGTCTTCTCGCTTGACGGAAACGCGCGCGACAAAACGCTCGCCGCGTGCGAGGCCGACGACGCCCAGGCCCTCTATTGGGCGGGCGCGGGACTTCTCGGCGCCTTCTCGCTGAGCCCGCTCGACACCGCGTATATCGAACGCCTGCCCGGCGCGATCTCCATGCTCGAGCGCTCGGCCGCCCTCGATCCGGCCTTCAACAACGGCGCCGCGTGGGAAGCGCTCGCGCAGTTCTACGCGGTCGCACCCGATTCTCTCGGAGGCGGGAAGGACAAGTCGCTCGCGGCGTTCGACAGGGCCTTCAAAATCTCCGGCGGGAAAAACCCGTCGACCTTCGTCGCGTACGCGCGGTCCCTTTGCATACCCGCCCAGGATTCGGCCGGATTCGACGAATACGTCGGAAAGGCCCTGGCGATCGATCCCGAATCAGACCCGGACAACAGGCTTTCCCTCGTCATCGCTCGCAGGCAGGCCCTGTGGCTCAAGGAGCACAAGGCGGATTTCATTCTCGAACAGGAGTACTAGACCATGTCGATCAAACGCGCCTCCCTCGTTCTCGTTCTCGCCCTCGTCGTCGGTTCCCTTCACGCCCAGCGAGTCCAGCTGAAAATCGCGTCTATGGCCCCTCCCCGGTCTCCCTGGGACGTCGAGCAAAAGGCGCTCGCGCAGGAGTGGTCCAAGATCACCGGAGGAAAGGTCTCGATAACCTTCTACGACTCGCTCGCCCTCGGCGGTGAGAAGGCCGTGATCCAGAAGATACGTTCCGTCCGACCGGGACAGAGGGCGCTTCTCGACGGCGCCATCTTCTCGACGATCGGCCTTCACGAACTCGCGCCACAGGCGAACATCTATACCCTCTCGATACCGTTTCTCATCCGCAACCAGGGCGAACTCGACTACGTTCTCGATACCTACGGGCCGGAACTCGTCCGTCAGTACAACGCGGTCGGTTTCCAGATGATCGCCTGGACGAACGTCGGCTGGCTGTCGTTCTACACGAAGGACGAGTTCTCCGATCTCCGTGGACTCAAGCAGATCAAGATCGCCTCGGCCGGACTCGACAGCCCGGTACTCGGCGACAGTTTCCGCGCCTCCGGGTTCACGATCGAGGACATGCCCGCCGACAAGATACTCCAGTCGCTCAAGAGCTCGAGCGGCGTGCGCGGCTTCTTCGGCGTGCACATGTACGCCTACGTCACGGGGCTTTCCAAGTCGATCAACTACGCCCTCGACGCGAAGCTCTGCCCCGTGCTCGCGGGGCTCGTCGTCTCGAACGAGGCGTGGGCGCGCGTACCCGACGAGTACAAGCCCGCGATGCTCGACGCCGTTAACCGAATGAGAAAACGCCTCGACGCCTCGCTCGAGCAGACGGACCAGAGTTATATCGCGAGCATGAAACGCGAAGGTGTCGTCGCGGTGTCCCCGACCATGAAGGACCTCGCCCTCTGGGAATCCGACTTCTCCCGCGACATAGACGCGATCGCGAAGTCGACTCCCGACGCCTTCAACCTTCCCCTGTACCGCAGGGTCAAGGCGTCCCTCGCGGAAGTGCGGAAGTAACGGCCATGATACTCAAGAAATTCGGAAAGGCGGTGGACACGGCAGGGCTTTTGGTGCTCGCCCTGCTCGCGACGTTTCCGCTGATCTTCAAGCTCATCGGCGCGGTCTCGGGCGGCATTCCCTCCGCCGACCGCGGTCTCGTGAACCTCGTCTTCCTTTTCGCGGGAATCGCGGCCCTCATCACGAGCGGCCAGCGGCGCCACCTCAACCTGGAGGTCATAAACGAGCGGCTTCCCCCGGCGGCGAGACGTATCGCGGAGCCGTTCAAGGCGGCGCTTTCCTCGGCGATCCTCACGGCCCTTTTCATGGCGTCGTTCTCCGAGCTCTTCATGGCATTTCCCCCCGAGGAGCGCCTCTGGGGAATCCCGCTGACCGCGATCTTCGCCGTCCTCCCGCTTTCGTTTCTCGGGATGCTCGTCATATCCATCGGTCGGCTTTCGTCCCGCGTCGCCGCGATCGCGGGCGTCGTCCTCGGGCTTCTCGTGTCGACGGGCCCCCTGAGCGGCGTCCTCTATTTCATGTTCAAGCTCGAAGGCCTTCCGCTCCTGCAACCCGCGTTCGAGGGATGGATATCGGCGTCTACCGTACTCCTGTGGCCGCTCGTGCTCCTCTTGGTAGCGGCCGCCGTCCTCGGCGTGCCCATCTTCATCGTCCTCTCGGGACTCGCCTACGTCGCCTTCAGCCAGGGCGGCGGATACGTCGAGATGATCCCGCTCGAATACTACGGCATCCTCACCGACAAGAGCATCGCCGCGATCCCGCTTTTCACGCTCGCGGGCTTCCTGCTCGCGGAAGGAAGCGCAGGAAGGCGCCTGCTCGAGGTCGTGCGCGCGGGCGTCGGCTGGATCAAGGGCGGGCCGGTCATCGCGGCCGTCGTCGTGGCGACGGTGTTCACCACGTTTACCGGGGCTTCGGGGGTAACGATACTCGCGCTCGGCTCCCTCCTGACGGTCATACTGACCGGCAGCGGATACAAGCGCGACGACGCCGAGTCCATCGTCACCGCGTCCGGCTCGATCGGGATGCTCTTTCCCCCGAGCCTCGCTATCATCATCTACGGAACGACGAACATCTTCACCGTCGACATCTTCGACCTGTTCAAGGGAGCGATCATACCCGGCGCGCTCATGGCCCTGTCCATGATCGTCTTCGGAATCGCGAAGGGAAGGTCGGTGACACGCGCGCGTTTTTCCGCGAGGGAACTGGCCGTCTCGCTCCGCGACGGTTTCATGGAACTCATACTGCCGGTAGGAATCGGCTTCGGCTACTTTTCCGGATTCTTCTCTCTAATCGAGACCGCGGCTTTCGCGGCCGTGTACGCATTCGTTCTCGAGGTATTCATTCGGGGCGACTACTCGCTTTCCCGGGCTGCGAAGGTAGTCGTGAAAAGCATCCCGGTCGCGGGGGGCGTTCTCGTCATCATCGGCGCGGCCAAGGGTCTCGCTTTCTTCCTCATTGACGCCGGCATCCCCTTCATGCTCACCGATTTCGTGCTGACTTTCGTGCACTCGAAGTACCTGTTCCTCTTCCTGCTGAACATATTGCTGCTCGCGGTCGGCTGCCTCATGGACCTCTACTCGGCGATACTCGTCGTCTCGCCGCTCATCATCCCCGTCGCGGAGTCGTTCGGCATACACCCGGTACACACCGGCGTCATCTTCCTGACGAACCTCGCGCTCGGCTTCCTCACGCCCCCCGTGGGCATGAACCTCTTCATCGCGAGCTATACCTTCGAGAAGCCGGTCGTCAGGATCGCGCGGAACATACTGCCCTACCTCGCGATTCAGTTCGTCATCCTGATGCTCGTTACCTACGTTCCCTGGTTCAGCACCGCCCTGCTCTGACGGCGAACAGCTCCCGCGCGTTCTCGAACACGAGGCGCGCGAGGGCGTCCGTCTCCGTTCCGAGAAAGCCCGCGGCCGTCTCGTAGCAATGCCGTACGAAAAGCGGCGTATTGGTCTCCCCGCGGCGCGGAACCGGAGCGAGATACGGCGCGTCCGTTTCCAGAAGCAGCCTGTCGCGCGGAACGAACCGCAGAAGGTCGCGAACGCGATCGATATCGGCCTGCTTTTTTCCCCAGGTGATGGTTCCCGGAAACGAAACGTGATACCCCAGATCCAGAAATGCGCGTGCCTCGGCGACGCCGTACGCGAAGCAGTGTATTACCCCGCGCGAGACGCCCGAGTTCGCGATGACGGACCGGGTCGGCTCGAAGGCGTCGCGCGAATGAACGATGACGGCGAGACCCGTCTTGCGGGCTAGCTCGAGCTGCGCGGCGAAGAGATCCTCCTCGCCGTCGGTATCCATCGTCCCCGGGCCGTCCTCGCCGGCGGCGCGGTCCTTGCCCGCCTCGCCGTTCCAGTAGCGGTCGAGTCCGCACTCGCCGAGGGCGGCGTAACGGGGCTCTCCGGCGAGCAGAGCCGAAAGATCCGACTCGAGTGCGGCGAGCGATTCGACGCGCGAGCCGATCGTACGCGCGTCGGGCCACAGTCCCGCCGAAAACGAAAGCCACTCGGGCGCTCCGTCGTCCTTCTCCCCCGCTTTCGCCGTAAGACCCGCGCCCTCGCGCGCCTCGAGCCAGGCGGCCCGAACGACGTTCGTCCGATCGCGCAAATCCGCGGGACGGGTCCCGACGTCCATGACGAAGCGGAATCCCTCCCCGTCAAGATCGGACAGCAAGGCGGACAGGCTCACGCCGCGCTCGGCGACGTACGACAGGTGACAGTGCGTGTCGGAAAACATTATTGACCACTCCCTTTCAATCAGTTACTATATCACAGCGCGCCGGGGTGGTGGAATTGGTAGACACCAGGGACTTAAAATCCCTTGGCTTCACGGCCGTGCCGGTTCAAACCCGGTCCCCGGCATCCTGAGTCCTCAAAGGGAGATTCCACATGAACAAGAAAACGTTGTCTTCTGCGGCAGTCGCGCTCGTCGGCGCGGCCGTTTTCGTTACCGCTCTCGCCTCGTGCGCGCCCAAGGGCAAGGAACCGAAATCATCCGGAAAATTCCGCGTCGGAATATCCAAGATCGTCGCGCATCCCGCGCTTGACGCCACCGAAAAGGGCATACAGGACGAACTCGCCGCGCGCGGCGTCTCCGCTACCTTCGACCTTCAGAACGCGAACGGGGACGTGAACACCGCGGCCCAGATCGCGAACAAGTTCAAGACCGACGGCGTCGACGCCGTCGTTGCGATCGCGACGCCGACGGCGATAGCCGCGGCGAACGCGATCAAGGATCGCCCTGTCGTATTCTCCGTAGTTACCGATCCGGTCGGGGCGGGCCTCGTGACCTCGGTGGATCGCGGACAGGGAAACGTCACGGGCCTATCTGACATGACGGACGTCCTCTCGAACCTCACGCTGTTCGTCCGCGTGGCGGGTATCCGCACCCTCGGTTACGTCTACACGAGCTCGGAGGCGAACTCCGCGTCCTCGCTCGCCGAGGTCGAAAAGGCCTGCGCCGCGCTCGGTCTTTCCCTCGTCACGCAGTCGATCAACAACTCATCCGAGGTGCGCCAGGCCGCCGAGGCGATCGTGTCGCGCGTTGACGGCTTCTATCTTTCCACCGACAACACCGTTTTCTCCGCGCTTCCCGCCCTTCTCGCCGTCGCCCGCTCCGGCAAGAAGCCCGTCTTCTCTTCCGACACCACGGGCGCGACCGAGGGCGGCTGCGTCATCGCGCGCGGCTTCGACTACTACAAGGCCGGCCGCGCGACCGGCGCCATCCTTGCCGAGGTTCTCGGCGGCAAGAAACCGGAGGACATCCCGGTCAAGTTCATCACGGACCCGAGCGAGTCGGACCTTCTCGTCGACCTCGACGCGGCCGCCGCCTGCGGCATCACGATCCCCGAGGACATCCTCGACGCCGCGAGCAGGGTGTACCGCGACGGCGTCCTCTCGAAGAAAGAACCCTAAGGACTCCGAACCCGATGATCGAAGGCATACTTGTCGAGGGCCTCGTTTACGGCATCATGGCCCTCGCCGTTTTCATAACCTTTCGCGTGCTTGACTTCGCCGACATGACGGTGGACGGCTCCTTTCCGCTCGGCTCGGCCGTCATGGCCGCCCTGCTGACGGCGGGAGCGAATCCACTTCTCGCGATCCTGGCGGCCTTCGCGTGCGGCGCCGCGGCGGGAGCCGTTACCGCGGTAATCCACTCCAGGCTCCGGATCCCGAGTTTGCTCGCTGGCATTCTCACCATGACGATGCTTTATTCAATCAATCTCCGCGTCCTCTCGAACCGCGCGAACCTGTCCCTTCTCCGCGTCGATACCCTTTTCAAGAACATCGTATCCCTGACCGAGGGCGTCATCCCGGGCGAATACGCCGTACTGCTTTTTCTGGTGTTCGTCGTCGGCGCGATACTCGCCCTCACCGACCTTTTTTTCCATACCGACTTCGGCATCACGCTCGGGGCGCTCGGCTCCAACCCGCAGATGATCACCTCCCAGGGGATGAATCCCGAGACGGTCAAGCTCATCGGCGTGAGCCTCTCGAACGGGCTCGTCGGCGTTTCCGGCGCGCTTGCCGCGATGTACCAGGGTTTCGCCGACGTCAACTCGGGAACGGGGACCGTGGTCGCCGGTCTCGCCTCCCTCATGATCGGAGAGTTCATCCTCCGCTCCAACCGCATCGAGGTATTGACCCTACGCGTGTTCCTCGGCTCCGTCCTCTACCGCGCCATCATGTTCGCCGGTCGCAAGTACGGGTACCGCGTCGGCCTGACCGCCAACGACCTCAAGCTCATCACCGGCTTGCTGATCATCGCCTCTCTCGTCGTGTCGAAATACGGACACGGACGCCTTTCGGCCGGAAGGGAGAACAGGAAATGATGCGCCTTGAACGCGTCTCCGTCGTGTTCAACGCCGGCACACCGGACGAAAACCGCGCGCTTAAGGAAGCGACCCTCGACGTCCGCGACGGGGACTTCGTAACGGTAATCGGATCGAACGGGGCCGGCAAGTCGACGCTCTATAACGTGATCGCGGGCACGCACGCGCCGAGTTCCGGTCGCATTCTCATCCGCGACGTCGACGTGACCCGAACGCCCGAATACAGGCGCGCGCGGCATATCGGCCGCATTTTCCAGAATCCGCTTCTCGGCACGGCCGGCAAGATGAGCCTCGAGGACAACATGGTCATCTGCCACAGGAAGGGATACAAGGGTCTCGGCATAAGCCTCAACCACAAGCTGCGCGACTACTTCCGCGAACGGCTGCGTGAGCTCGACATGGGCCTTGAATACCGGCTGAAAGACAACGTCGATCAGCTGTCCGGCGGCCAGCGTCAGGCGCTCACACTGCTCATGGCGGTACTGTCGGAGCCCGACATCCTCCTTCTCGACGAGCACACGGCCGCTCTCGATCCCCGAAACGCGGAGATCGTCATGAACCTTACCAGGAATTTCGCGGATCGGTACGCCCTGACAGTCATGATGATTACCCACAACATGACGCACGCCATAGAGTTCGGAAACAGATTGCTGATGATGGATTCTGGAGAGATCGTCCTCGACGTCGGAGCGGACGAAAAATCGAAACTGACAATCCAAGAGATCGTGCGCCGCTTCAAGGACATCAAAAGGCGCGAACTCGACAACGACCAACTCTTGCTTCATTCCTGAAAAAAAAGGCCGCCCACGCGGGGCGGCCTTCCGTAACGGCGTTCGCCGACGGGCTTATTTCTTCTTTTCGACGAGAGTTCCCTTTACCGCGAGGATTCCCTTCGCGTAGGAGAAATCGAGTTTTCCCTCGTACCATCTGGTCGCCGCGGGATCCTTCGCGTCCGGAACGAGGGTAATCTTGCCCCAGTCGAGGTCGCTCATCTTCTTTCCGTCCGTTCCCGCCTTGACGAACTCGGCCTTGAGGACGAATTCGCCGCCCACGTTGTCCGCGAGACCGCGGGCCATCTTGGCTCCGGTCAGCACGTCGAATTTTCCCTTGCCGTCCGTTACGAGCTCGTAGGCCACGCCGCGATGCACGTACCGTACGGTTACCTGCTTGCCGTTTACGGTTACCTTCAAGTCGTCAAAGGCCGTCACGGCGTAATCGGCAACGGGATACAGGAGAAGGCCGCGCAGGCCGACCGGAATGGCGGCTTTCTTGGTCGCTTCACCGTCAAAACGCACCGCGTCGAATTCCTTCGTGCTCGCGGCGACGCTCGCTCCGGACTTCGCGTCGAAAGAGTCCTTTACGACCTTCTTTCCGGCAGTCCAGTTGAAATAATTCGCGGAATCGGCCGCAAGCACGTTCATCTTCGCGTCAATGCGCGCGTTTTGCGCTATCAAGGCTCCCGTCATGGCTAGAAGAACGATAACGATCGCTATAATCCGTTTGGTCATAAGCTTCCCCTCCTTAATTTGGGCAGACAATGAGGTATTCATACGTTAAGTGTAGTCAGACGGGGGTAACAAGTCAAGAAAATCGGTAAACTCACCCGTTGGAAATCTGCTCTTCCTCGGAAACGCCGTATCTGGTAAAGAGTTCGTCGGTATACCCGGTCATGGTACGTTCCTCGCGGGCGATTTTCCGTGTTATGACGAAGGCGCCCGAAACGAACACGATCGGTCCAAGGATCGAGAGAGCGAGGACGATCGTGCTCAAGCCCCGTTCAAGGAGATTGCCGAAAAAATATCCCGCCGAAAGCCAAAAGAACGTGGAGATAACGGCGGCAAGTCCGTCATAAAAGGAATAGACCCGAAAGGGCATGCGCAGGAATCCGGCCGCGATCATGCACGGGGCGCGTATGCCGACGAGAAAACGGCAAAAAAAGGATATCTTCGCCCCGCGCCTCTTGAAATACCGTTCGCTCGCGAGGATCTTCTTCGGTTTGAACAGCTTTCTGAACAATGGCAGCGAGAGCAGGCGAAACCCGAAGTGGTAGGAAACCGCGTAATACACGATATCCGAGCCGAATATTCCCGGATAACAGGCAAGAACGACGGGAAGAAAGGACATTCCCCGGCAGTGAGCGACTATTCCGACGAGTATGAGCGCGATCTCTTCGGTAATCGGCAGGGAGAAGCTGTAAATCAACGTAAAGACGAAAAAACCGATCAGGGCGGTTTCTGGACTCAAATTAAGGAGAAAATCTGGAAGAATCATCGAATAACCTTCCTTATTTAATGGGAAATCGCTCGGCGACGACGACCTTCTCCCCGGGCGAGCATCCGAACAGCGTTATTCCGAGACAATCATACACCCGTCGTGTCGTCCTGACAAACTGCAATACGAGCGCCTGCAGGGTATTGACCATGTATACGACGAGCGGAAGGAGGAGGAGCCAGGGCGGCAACTGAACGACGAATCGATGGACAAGCGAGACGGCAAGAAGGAACAACGAGCACAGGATCATGTCGGGATACAGTCCGGCGTACTCAAGACCGACGAGACGCGCGCGCAACAAGTCCCCGACATGGCGGGAACAGGTGAAGCCCAAAAGCAACAAGGCCGGAATCAGGGTCACCTGGCGCCCGAACACCGGAAGCGACACGTACACCCAAAGGAGGATGGGAGAGACTACCAGGGCTTCCACCAACAGGCTCAATCCGCCCATTCCCTTGTATTTGATGAGATTCGATATGATTACGTAACAGAAATTGAAGATAATGAGGATGATCAGGGCATATACGGGTGGAAAGCCGAGAACCGGATGTACCGTCGCCCAAAAAGGATAGCCCACGAAGGGGATGCTGAAAAGGAAGGCCCAATAGACGAATATACCCTCATCCGTTGAAACGGGACCGAAATACATCTCGTTCGTCTTGCAGACGACGCGCAAGGTACTCCAGTCGGCGAGGCCCGCCAGCAGGATAATCGCGAGGGACCAGGGAACGGGGACGACGGGAAAGGCGGCCACGGTACCAAGCGGAAAGAAAAACACGTTGAAGGAATCGAACCAATGATCGACGAACTCTCCCAGTGGTCCCGAAGCGCCGAGACGACGCGCTTGCCGTCCGTCAAGATTGTCGGCGGTATGGTAAAAAAGGACGCCGAGGGCCGCTACAAGAAACACGAGCCGATAATGGGAACCGTCCGAGGCGCCGAAGCCTATCATCAACGACAGGGCAAGCCAGGAACCGACGTTTCCAATCATGCTGAGGAGGTTTGCCGACATCGTCGGGGGGACGAAACGAAAAAAGTAATTCAGCCAATATCTGAAAACGCGGTCGAACAGCGAACGGCTCACCGCGCGGTACTCATACGAAAAAATCCGGTCAGGATCGGAATAGCGCTCCATGTACACTCTTTAATTGCCCGATTTTATGCGGATCAACCGCACAAAGGGCAGTTTACTCTCGTTGTGTGGAAAAATCAAGCCGCGTCCGGTTCCGAAACCGGAAAAACCGTGAATTCCGCCTCGGACGAAAACATTGACAAAATAACGCTCCGTGCCGCACAATGCGGGTAAACGATACGAATCGCGAGGAATCGATGATAAAATGGCCTCTTGCCCTCAGCGCGCTGCTCCTTTCGTTCAATTGTATATGGGCCGAGCCGGTTCCACTCGATCAGGCGATTGCCCGGTCGGTTTCATCCCTTTCCGAAACGCTCAAAAAGGACACGATAGTCGCCGTCCTGCATTGCCAGGCCCCGACATCACGGCTTGCCGACTACGTTCTGACCGAGTCGGTGTTCGCGCTCGTGAACCAGCGTAAATTCACGGTCGTAGAACGGAAAGACATCGATCTCGTACGGGAAGAGCTCGACTTCCAGCTATCAGGCGACGTCAGCGACGAGTCCGCGCAATCGATCGGACAGATGCTCGGCGCTGAGGTAATCGTCTCCTGCTCGATAGACGACCGCGACATTCTCCGAATGAAGGCGATCGAGGTTTCCACCGCGCGCCTGCTCGCGGTCAGTTCGGCCGAGGTGCTGCCGTCGGGCGCCTTCGAGACGCTTTCCCGAAAGCTCGTACTCGTGGCGGACTGCGTCCCGAACGGCGCGGACGACTCCCTCGCGAAAGCCGTCGGCGGCGTTCTGCTTTCTTCGGTGAGCGGCGCCGAAGGGTTCCGCGCGGTTTCGGGCGAATCGCGCGCCAGGGCCCTCGGAGAGCGGGGAGTGTCGCTTACCGACCTCTCGAACAAGGCGACCCGATCCCGCATCGTCAAGCTCACCGAGGCGGACGCGATACTCCTTTCGACGATCTCGCACGAAAGCGGGGTTTGGCTTCTCTCGATGAACCTCGTCAACGTCGCTACCGGAACCGTTCTTTCCGGCTCGACAGAGTCCTATCGGTCGGCGGGTACGGTACTCGAAGGTGCGTCGGGCCAGGCGCTCCGGTGTCTCGGGGTCAGGGAAGCGGCGGACAACAGGCGTATCGTCACGGTTCGCAACGTCACCGAGCTCATGCGGGCGATCGCGCCCGACCGCGTCATCAAGCTCGCGCCGGGAGTCTACGACATCAGCAAGGGCTACGACGTCAAAAACCGGAACGTCGTCTGGATCGACGAGTACGACGGCCTCTGTCCGGTCATCAAGTCGGTATCCAACCTTACGATTGTCGGCGGAGGAGACGCGTCGATCCTCATCTCCCCGAAATACGGGTGGGTATTCTCCTTCGAAACGTGTTCGGACATCAGCCTCTCGGGGATTACCTTCGGCCACACGAAGCCGGGACATTGCCTCGGCGGCGTACTTCGTTTCGCGAACTGCGAACGTATCGGGATAACCGACTGCGAGTTGTACGGCTCAGGAACCTACGGACTCGGCATCGAACGCACGAACGGACTGACGATGGACCGTTGCCTGGTGCGGGACTGTACCTACGGCCTCGCGGAGATCTCCCGTTCGGGCGACCTCACTTTCACCGACACGACCTTTACCCGAACCGGCGAATACGATCTTGTCTCGATCCGCGATTCCGATCATGTCACCTTCTCGCTCTGCGTCTTTTCCGAGAATTGGGGGGCGGCCCTCTTCGCCGTCGACGTCGACTGCCGAAACGTACGCCTGACGGACTGCTCGTTCAAGGGGAACCGAACCTCACGTTTTTGCGACGACGTCGAACGGCTCCATATCGCCCGCGCGACCTTCGAGGGAAACGGGTTCGACATTCCCGAATAAAAAACCGCACGTCTTCGACGTGCGGTTTTTCGGGCAAGTGGGAATTCCCTCCACTCGCCGACCTCCTGTCGGCTCCTTCCGGGCCGCGCTCGGAAGCTTCCGGCGGCATCCTGCCGCGGGCGACTTTAGTCGCCATACCCTCCCTTTCGGTCGGCGCTTCCTCACGATCAATTCTCACTTGCCCCAATAAAAAACCGCACGTCTTCGACGTGCGGTTTTTCGGGCAAGTGGGAATTGAACCCACGACCTCTTGGTCCCGAACCAAGCGCGCTACCCCTGCGCTACTGCCCGTAATGGCCGACATCCCGAAGGATACCAGCCTGTATGTTATCAGGACCCGGTGTGTAAAGCCGCTTTATTGGATCCTGTTGCGGCAAAAAAAAAGCCCGCCGTTAAAGCGGGCTTTTGCGGGAGCGACGGGGCTTGAACCCGCGATCTCCGACTTGACAGGCCGGCGCGATAACCAGCTTCGCTACGCCCCCGTTACGTTGAGCACTATAGCCAAGAAACGAAAACGTGTCAATATCCCGCCCGCGTTGACAGCGGTGTACCCGCATGGTATTCTGATTTTTACCATATATAGACTCGGGAAGGAAATCGTATGCCAGAGATCAAACAAAAGCTCCTTTTTGGGGGTGCCGTCTTTATCCTCGTTTTGTCAGTCATCGCTTTCGTCTTTATACCCGCCTTCGGCGGAGGAGCGACGGGCAAGATACTCACGTTCGGTTCGTGGAACGGGAAGCCCATTCAATACCTGCAGGACAGTTTCTTCCTCAGGCAAGTCCAGGCGATTTCCGAGGAAATGAAGAGCCGCGGACAGGAGATAAACCAGTTCTCCTACTATCAGATCATGCAGTCCGCGTTTACCGCGTCCGTCCTCAGGCTAGCGATGCTCGACGAGCTCAAGCGGGCGGATTATTCGGTACCCGACGCCGTTCTCAACAAATACCTCGTCAAGTACTACCTTGACCAAAACGGCAAGTACTCGGCCAAACAGTACGAAAACACGCCGGAGCTCACGCGTGCCACCAGACGCGCGACCCTGACAGAGGAACTTACCGCGCAGCGATACGTGGACGACATCTTCGGCACGAGCGACGGCTTCTTCGGATTGAAGACCTCCTCGCGCGAAACGGAACTCATAAAATCGATGACCGGGCCCGAACGGAGCTTCGCCTACGCGAGCTTCGACACCTCCTCGTACCCGGACGCCGAGGTCGCGTCTTTCGGCTCTTCGAACGCGGAACTCTTCGCCCGTCACTCCCTGTCACTCCTTACCTTCGACGACGAAGCGCTCGCGCGCAAGGTTGCGAAATCCCTCGAAAAGGGAGATATCACCTTCGAAGACGCGGTCAGCACGCATTCAACCCGAAGCGGAACCGACGCCGCCGGCAAGCTGGCCAAGAGCTTCCGCCACGACGTCAACGCGCTCTTTACCGACGCCGCCGACCTCGATGCCGTCCTCTCTGTCGCGCCCGGCGCCACGAGCGGCGTCATCAAGGCGGGAACCGCGTGGGCCATCGTGCGATGCGACGAAGCCCCGGCCGCGGCCTCGTTCGAAGACGCGCGGACGCTTGCCGCGGTTCGCGAGTACATGAACAAAAACGAGCGCGGCAAGATCGAAGACTGGTTCATGGCGAAAGCCAAGGCCTTCGCGGTATCCGCGAGGAGCTCGGGCTTCGACGCGGCGTGCAAGGCCGAAGGCGTCTCGAAAAAGGTCACCGCGCCGTTCGCCATCAACTACGGCAACGTCGAGATACTCGCCCCCGTACCCGTAGAGGGCGCGCCCGAGCTTTCCGCCGCGGCGCGAAGCGAAGCCTTCCTCTCGGCCGCCTTCTCGCTCGGTCCGTCCGAGGTTTCGGAACCGATCCTTCTCGGCAATACGGTCGTCGTCCTCCAACTCGCGGAGGAAAAGGCCGCCGACGCGCAGATCGTGGAGATGGCTCCGGTCTTCTACAATTACTACGCCTCCGGCTGGTCGCAAAAGACCCTCTCGGATGCCTTCCTCAAGAGCGACCGCCTGGAAGACAATTTCATGAAAACCTACCTCGAGAATTTCCTCAACTAAACGTGAACGGGGATACGCGGCCCTCGCTGGTTGAAACCGGCAAGGGCCTGACCGTCCGGTATCGAGACCGTTTCCTGTACTCCGCGCGGGACCCCGAACGGATTCCCGCGCTGACGGCGGCCAGCGCGGCGTACCTCCCGGAAACCCTCGTCGTCTGCCCCTCACCCCTTCTCGGATACGGATTGCGCGAACTTCTCGCGCGGCTTCCCGAGCGGTCATTCGTCCTGTGCGTCGAATACGATCCGGTACTTCACGCGCTTTCCGAAAACTCGATTCCCCGGGAGGTACGCGACGATTCCCGCATACGGTTCATCCGGCCGGACTCGATAGCGGCCGTCTGTGACGCGATCGAACGGCTTCCGGGTTTTCCCTTCAGACGATGCGCGCGCGTCGAGCTTTCCGCGGGATCCTCACTGACACCCGACCTTTGGGACGACACGATTCGCGCCGTCGACTCGGTAATAGGAACCTACTGGAAAAACCGGGTCGTCATGATGCGCCTGGGCCGCGGTTTCGCCCGCAACCTCCTCGTCAACGCGGGCCTTCTTCCGGGCGCGAAACCGGTCGCGCCCCGTTCCGTCGGCAAGCCGCTGTTCGTCGCGGGCGCGGGTCCCTCGTTGGACGCGACGTTGCCGTTCGTCAGGGCTAACCGCGCGTCCCTTTTCGTGCTTGCCGTGGATACCGCCCTTCCCGCGCTCCGTTCGTCCGGAATCGTCCCCGACGCGATCGTCGTTCTCGAATCGCAGTACTGGATAGAGCGCGCGTTCATCGGCTTCAAGAACTCGCGCATCCCCGTGTTCGCGGACATGACGGCGCGCCCGCAGGCGATCCGATGCCCGGGCGGAGAGATATCGTTCTTTCACACGAGATACGCGCCATCGCGCTTTCTCGACCGCTTCGCCTCATCCGGCATCGCGCCGATAGAGGCGCCGCGACTCGGTTCTGTCGGGCTGTCCGCGTTATGGCTCGCTAAAATTCTCGCGCGAGGCGGCGCGCCGGTGTTCTTGTCAGGCCTCGATTTTTCCTGGGGTCGCGGGTTCACCCACGCGAGGGATTCGGTCGCGTCGCTCGCCGACCGCGCTGCGTCGACGCGCCTTTCTCCCGCCGGCATGGCCGCGAACGCGTTCTCCTTCGGCGTCGCGGAGACGCCGGCAAAAAACGGCGCGCGCGCGCGTACCGACCCCGCCCTCGCCGGCTACGCGGCCCTCTGCCGGGACGCCTTCGCGGGAACCCCGGGGGTGTATGACCTCGGGGAAACGGGCATCGACAACGGATTGCCCCCCGCGAGCCTTTCGGACGCCGAACGAATGCTCGGAAGAGCGAACGCTAGCGCGGATGCAGATACGGTGACGAGCCCTGACGGGGAAGATGCGAAAAACGCTGAACCGGACGGGGAAACGAGGGAACGCGCGATGCGCTTCCTTTCGGGCGAGCGGGAGCGTCTCGGCGCCTTACGAGCCATGCTGACGGGCGAGACGCCGGAAGGAAACGCGCTCGAGGCGATCGCCGCGCTCGACTATCTCTACCTTCACTTCCCCGACGGACACGCGGGTCCCGTCGAAAGCCAGGGGTTCCTCAACCGCGTCCGCGTGGAAACGGAATACTTCCTCAAGGCGCTCGAATACCGCGCGCGCGTCAGTTCTCTTTCGTCTTGAGGACGGCGAGAAACGCCGACTGCGGTAACTCCACGTCGCCGACCATCTTCATGCGCTTCTTTCCCTCTTTCTGCTTTTCCAGGAGCTTCCGTTTTCGGGTGATGTCGCCGCCGTAGCATTTCGCGAGAACGTCCTTGCGGAGCGCGTTCACCGTCTCGCGCGCTATGATCTGGCTTCCTATGGCTCCCTGTATGGCGATCTTGAACTGCTGGCGGGTTATCTCCTCGCGGAGCTGCTCGCACACGTGCCGGGCCTTGTCGTACGCGTTGCCGCGGAAACAAAGCTGGGAAAGCGCGTCGACGGGCTTGCCGTTTATCAGGATGTCTATCTTGACGAGATCCGTCGGCTTGAATCCGATGACGTCGTAGTCGAACGAGGCGTACCCGCGGCTGATGCTCTTGAGCCTGTCGTAAAAATCGAAAAGAACCTCGGAAAGCGGCATCTCGTAGACGATCTCGACGCGCTTGACGTCGAGGTACTGCATGTTCGTCTGGATGCCCCGTTTCTCCACGCACAGCGACATGATGTTGCCGAGATACGTCGCGGGCGTGATGATACTCGCCTTGATGTACGGCTCCTCCGCGCTCTCGATCTTTCCCTCGTCGGGATAATTGGCCGGGTTGTCGCACACGAAGGTGTCGCCGTTCCGCAGGAGGATCCTGTACGCGACGGAAGGCGCGGTGAAGATGACCGACTGGTCGAACTCGCGCTCGAGACGTTCCTGCACGACCTCGAGATGCAACAGCCCGAGGAATCCGCAGCGGAATCCGTGTCCGAGGGCGATGGACGAATCCTTCTCCCAGGTGAGGCTCGCGTCGTTGAGCTTGAGTTTCTCGATCGAGTCGCGCAATTCCTCGTAGTCGTTCGTGTCCATCGGGTAAATCGACGAAAACACGACGGGCTTCACTTCCTTGAAGCCGGGAAGCGCGGTCGCGCAGGGACGGTCCGCGCCAGTGATCGTGTCGCCGACGCGTACGTCCTCGATCGTCTTGATGCCGGCGATGATATAGCCGACGTCGCCGGCGGCGAGCTCAGGAGAGGGAACGAGCTTGAGTATGAATATTCCCGTTTCCTCTACCTTGTACTCGGATTCGGTATTCATGAAGCGAATCGTCTGGCCGGGCTTGATCGTCCCGGAGAAGACGCGGATGTGTATGACGACGCCGCGATACGAATCGTAATGGCAATCGAAGATGAGCGCGCGCAAAAGGTCGTTCGCGTCGCCCACGGGAGGGGGAACGCGGGCTACGATCGCCTCGAACAGTTCGTCGACGCCCGTGCCGTGCTTGGCCGACACGGGAACCGCTATGTCCGGATCGAGGCCGAGGTCGTGCTCTATCTGCTTCAGGGTTCCCGGGATGTCTGCCGCGGGAAGGTCTATCTTGTTGATGACCGGAAGTATCTCCAGGTTGTGCTCTAGGGCGAGATACATGTTCGAGAGGGTCTGCGACTCGACGCCCTGCGCCGCGTCGACAAGGAGAAGCGCTCCCTCGCACGAGGCGATCGCCCTCGAAACCTCGTACGTGAAGTCGACGTGTCCGGGCGTGTCGACGAAATTCAAGAGGTACCTGACGCCGTCCTTCGCCGTGTACGGAATGGTGACGGCCTGACTCTTGATGGTGATCCCGCGCTCCCGCTCGATGTCCATGTTGTCCGTCATCTGCGCGTGGTAAAATCGCTCGTCTACCACCTTCGCCTTCTCGATAAGGCGGTCGGCCAGGGTTGACTTGCCGTGGTCTATGTGCGCGACTATGCAAAAATTCCGGATGAGGCGGGGGTCTGTCATAATCGCACTATATTAGAAATAGGATGGACTGTCCAGAGACGCCATGAGTCCGATATACGCGTCCAAATACCCCTTCGCCCGGCGCTTCGTGTAGAGACGCGCGGTTACGTAACCGGTTTTCTTGTCGACCTTGACTTCCCTGATTTCAACCGAATCCTGCTCGGAAAATCCCGATTCGTCGGCGATCCCCCCGCGCACGAGCGAGGTCACGAGATAGCGCCTGCTCGAACCCATCTTCTCGAGTCCCATTCCGAACAACGGCAGGAAGGCGTTGCTTTCCAGGTCGCGTTCGAACGCGAGCTCGCCGGGATTCTCGGGACGGGAGGCGAGCATGACGAACCAGTCGCGGTAGACCGGATCCTTGCGTTCGTCCTCGCCCGTTATCCCGGTCAGGCGCACGATCGTGCCGGGTCGCTCCCTGATGACGAGATATTGCAACTCCTCGAGCGTCCTGACGCGTTTGCCGTTAAGGGCCGTGATAACCGTGTCCCTGGGCACGCCCGCGGCGTATAAGGGTCCCGAGGGAACCGAGTACACGAGCGTGACGCCGGCGTTCTCGGGCGAGCCCGGCAGGACGGCGGTCTTGCCGAACGCCCCGAACCAGGGATGGTTGACCTTGCCTCCGTCATAGAGGTCGGGAAGGATAATCCGCAAGAGCTCGACCGGAATCGCGAAGTTTAGTCCCTCGAACGGCTCGATCCCGGCGAATACGACCGCCTGTACCCTTCCGGCCTCGTCGACGATGGGCCCTCCGGAATTGCCGTGGTTTATGGGGGCGTCTATCTGCAGGACGTCTCCGAGCGAAAGGAGGCGCCGCTTTTGCGCGGAAACGATACCGGAGGTAAGCGTACGGTCGAGTCCCGCGGGGGAACCTATCGCGTAGATGCGATTGCCGACCTTGAGGTCCTCGGACGAGCCCAACTGGAACACGGCGGGAGGCTCGATCTCGGTCTTCAGGAGGGCGAGATCGAAGACCGGATCCCAGCCGACGACGCGCGCCGGTATTCTCGTGTCCGGATCGTCGGGCATCTTGAGAAAGAGCCTTGAATATCCCTCGTACGCCGGGTCCACCTCGCTCGAGATTACGTGATAGTTCGTGACGAGATATCCGCGCTTGTCGATAAAAAAGCCCGAACCGATGACGCGGTCGGCGTAACCCACCCCGCCGCGCACGCTCAGGCCCCGATCGACCCACACGGTTATCGTGCCCTTAATCATCCGCGCGACGGTACCCGAGGAAGGGGCCTCGTCCTCGGGCGTGGAGCGCAGGACGTCGCCGAGCGATACCAGCGTGGCGTGTCCCTGTTCCCTCCAGGCTCGCTCGCGTTCCTTCAATATCGCGTTCTCGTTCCAGTCGGAAGGAGCGAGTGAGAGGGCGTCGAGGGAACGCCACATGGCGAGGGCATCCGCCCACTTTCCCGCGGAAACGGCCTCCGAAAAGGCGGTCAAGACGCGGCTTCCCGCGTCGCGATAGAGCGTCTCCACCTCGGTCATGGCGCGGGTATTGTCCTTGAGGGTCCGCGCGCGGGCCAGGACGAATACGGGGTCGGTCTCCAGGGCGCGTCGGGCGCTGTCGACCTCGTACAGGACGCTGCGCTCGTCGGAATAGTCTATGAAGGGCTCGGGCGCTTTCCCCGAGGCGCATCCGGAAAGGACGGCCAGGGACGCCGCGAGGGCGAGCGGGAAAAAACCGCGCGCGCGGTTACGGTTTTGCATGCACAATCTCCAGAAACACGAATCCGCCGGATCGTACCGCGTGAGCGGATCGTCCCGAGACGGTTATCGTCTGGGAAACAACCGACGACGCCGAACGGTTAAAGAAATCGAGTGCCGCCTTCGCGATTCCGTGAGAGTTCGGGGGGATGGTCCCGATCCACCACACGTCGGCGGCCGGGTCGCGAAGCACCTGCGTAACCGTGCCGGAATACTCCACCGATCGGGGGTTTCCCCTGTCGACGAGGATGACGACCGTCTTGCCGGTTACCGGATGAACCCAGTCGGTTCTCTCCGAGCCGTCGGGGGAACGGCGCCAGGTTATCTCGTACGCGCCGTTCTCGTCCGAATCCCACTGCTTCGTCACGGTTCCGTCGGCGTCGTGACGCTCGCGGTATTCGTGTCTGCGGTTGGCGTTCCCGTCCACGTTGATGACGCCGGGCGTCCCGTCCTTCGCGTACTCGATTGCCGTCTCGAAATAACCGTCGCCGTCCTCGTCGCGCGATCCGGAGGCGGGAATCCCGTTCGCGAATACCGTGCGCTCGTAGGCCTTGCCGAGGACGCGGGTCTCGGAAACGATCGGGATTCCCCCGTCGAGGGTGACGCGGACGTATCCGCCGTCGCGTTGTTCGGTGTAGAAGGCGGACGACGCCTCGAGCAGTCTCGCGGTGAGCGGCGCGGGACGGCCGGACGCGCGCAACCCGTAAAACGGCCGGGAGGCGAGAGCTATGCCCTCGTCCACCCAGGCGACGGGCGCCCAGGAAAGGGCGCGCGGGTGCATCGTGTACTCGCGGTTTCCCCGCTCGACCGCGCGAACGAATGGATACGCGTCGTAGCGAACGACGCCGCCGTCGCGCGCGAGCTTCACGGCGACGGGACTACCCAATTCGCAGGACACGGCGTAATCGACGCATCCGTCCTGGTCGGGGTCGAAGGACGCCTCGTAGGCGCGGCCCATGCGGTACCGCACCGTGGAATCCGCGATTCCGTCGCCGTTCGCGTCGTCGACGAGAACGCCCGCGAAGTCTCCGAGCGCTCGCGACATCCGCTCGCGCGCGTCGGCTCCGCCGAGCAGGGAACAAAGCCGGACGAGAAGGCCGACGGGAATTCCCTCGGAGGAAAGGGACAGCACCTCGTCCATCGCGGTCCCGTCGTCTATGAGCCCGTATTCGAGCGCCAGCACCGAGGAAAGCGGGTTCGCCGGACGAACGGGACCGGGGGCGTCTCGCGCGCCCATCCCGCGGAATATCCGTATGTTGCGTTCGCGCACCGTCGCGGAAGACTCGAAGGGAACGGAAAGAAGCAAAAGCTCGCGATCCTCGTTTTCCCAGAGGTACAGGCGCTGTGAGACGGTCGAGGCGATCCTCATCGCCTCGGGGTCGGCGCGGGTCTTGCTCTCGTGCAGGAAAAAGGCGCGGGGAAACCGCGCGTCGAAGGGCCAACGTTCGAGACCGCGGGAAAGGACACGGCGGGCCTCGACGGTTCTCCCGAGCGCGTACAGCGATACGACGCGTACGTGATCCTGGTCGGATGACGAGGATTCGCCGAGCGATTCGGCGAGTTCGAGCGCTTCCCGGTACCTCAGGGTCTCGGCGTACAGACGCGCGCACATGAGAACGGCGGCCGAACGGTCGTAACTCCGCCAGAAGAGCCCGTCGCCGAGAGCCGCCTCGAGACGTTGCAGGGCGTTCGCTCGAGCTCCGCCCGTCGCGACGACGCTTACGGCCTCGATATAATGGAAATCCGCTATGGTAGGATCGTACGAGCGACCGAGCGTCGCCTCGAACGAGGCGGCCTCCCACCGGCCCGAGGAAAGAAACGATACCGCGCGAGCGAGGCTCCTGGTCGCGGCCGCGGAATTGACGGCCGCCCGCCCCTGATCGGGGGAGTTCGCCATGACCGGCGGAGCGAGAGCCGAAAGGGCGAAGGCGCATAGCGCGACGACAACAGCGTGACGTACGTTCATACGTTACCCTCCAAGGGAGCGTTCGTCCCATCCCCGCCCGACGGCCGCCGCGTTTCCTCGGCGCGAACGGGAACCGGCCCGTATCCCAGAAGCTCTCGAATCTCCGCGTCCTCGAGGGTTTCCTGCCTGAGCAGCGCCTCGGTGAGCGCATCAAGCTCGGATCGATGATCCGAGATGATGCGCTCGGCCCCGGCGAGCGCCTCCGCGAGGATGGAGCTGACCGCGTCGTCGATTCTCCTGGCGGTATCCTCGGAATAATCCTTGTGACGGGCGATCTCCTTGCCTATAAAAATAGGTTCGTCCTCCCGTCCCCAGGTTACCGCCCCGAGATCCCCGCTCATCCCGTACTCGCACACCATCTTGCGCGCGATGTCCGTCGCGGTCTGCAAATCCGCCTTCGTGCCGGTAGTGGTCTCCCCGTACACGAGGGTCTCCGCGACGTATCCTCCGTAGCAGATGGATATCCGGTCGGAGAGCCAGCCGCGCGTGCGCGAGTAGCTGTCTTGTTCCGGAAGGGATATGGCGAGACCCAGCGCGTGGCCGCGCGGTATTATCGTGACCTTGTGAAGAGGATCGGCGTTCTTGAGGTGATAGTGCAAAAGGGCGTGACCCGACTCGTGCACGGCGGTCATGCGGCGGTCCCGCTCCGGCATGACCATGGAACGGCGCGCGACGCCCATCAGAACCTTGTCGCGCGCCTCCTCGAAGTCCGCGGCGGTGACGGTCTCGCGGTCTTTCCGGGCCGCGTGGAGGGCCGCCTCGTTCACGAGGTTCGCGAGATCCGCGCCGCTCATGCCGGCGGTAGCGCGCGCGTACCGTTTCAGCTCGACGTCCTGTCCGAGAGGGATGCGCGCGGCGTGGATGCGGAGGATGGCCTCGCGCTCCCGGACGTCGGGCATCGCCACGACGACCTGTCGGTCGAACCGCCCGGGCCTGAGGAGCGCCGGATCGAGCACGTCGGGGCGGTTAGTCGCCGCGAGGATGATCACGCCGTCCTTCGGATCGAACCCGTCCATTTCCACGAGCATCTGGTTGAGCGTCTGCTCGCGCTCGTCGTGCCCGCCGCCGTACCCCGCGCCGCGCGTGCGGCCGACCGCGTCGAGCTCGTCGATGAAGATGATGCACGGCGCGCTCTTTCGTCCCTGTTCGAACAGGTCGCGTACGCGGCTCGCGCCGACGCCCACGAACATCTCGACGAAATCGCTTCCCGATATGTTGAAATACGCGACGCCGGCCTCGCCGGCCACCGCGCGCGCCAGAAGCGTCTTGCCGGTACCCGGCATGCCGACGAGCAACACGCCCTTCGGTATGCGCGCGCCCATCTTCACGAATTTCTGCGGATTCTTGAGGAACTCGACGACTTCCTCGAGTTCGTGCTTGGCCTCTTCCTGGCCGGCGACGTCGGCGAAGGTGACGCGCTTCGTGCCCTCGTAACGGCGCGCCTGGCTCTTGCCGAACTGAAACGCCCGGTTACCCTGACCGCGCGACTGCCTTACGAGAATGACGATGAAAACGACGAGCAGTATCGTCGGCGCGACCTGAAAGGCGACGTCCCAGGGAGAAACGGGAGACTCCCCGCCGGTCACGCGCACCCTGTTGTCCGCGAGAATCCGCATCAGGTTCGGGTCCTCGTAGGGGATCCACGTATAGAAAAACCCGTCGGGATTTTTTACGTCGCGTAAAACGCCGCGTATCTTGCGGCCGTCGAGTATGCGGATGGAATCGACCTGGCCCTGCGAGACGCGCGAGACGAACTCGGTATAGGGCATTTCGCGTACCTCGGGAGCGAACACGCCCGAAAGCGCGGCGAACGCGAGCAGGGCGAGAGTCGCGAGGAAAAACGCGAGGGCCAGCCTGCTCGCGCGATTCGTTTGCCGTGGTTTTCCGGGTTGCCCGTTCAAATCGTCTTGCGCCATGTTACCCTCACAGTCCGTCCCGCGCGTCCGGATACCCGAACGGCGCGCCGTATACCGCTCGCACGGCGCCCCCGCATTCGATTATCGGTATCATGTCCCGTATCGACCCGGAAACCGCCCATTCGTTCAACAGTTTTTTTACCGTCTTGTGACCGACGCCCGTCCCGATCGCGTCTGCGCCGACGCGGGACCGTATGAGCAACGGCAGGGGAAACGGCCCGAACGAGCCGTTCAGCGAGACGCCGCCGTTCGCGGGGGTTACGTCGACCGTTCCGAACGGCATGGAATAGCGGCCGCATTCGCGAACATATACAAGATACCCGCTTTTATGCGTATACACAATATCCGGGCCCAAAAAAAGCCGGCCGCCCGCGCGTTCAAGCCGCACGCCCGCCCCGATCGCGCGCGCGCCTCGTGTCCCGGCGTTTCCGGTTTGCCCGTCGCGTCCCGCTGTTTCGGAGTTCCCGACCGGCGCGATCATTCGAGCGAGATGCCGAAACGAAATTCGCGTCGTGACGCCGAGGAGGGAAAGTCCGTCGCGTACATGCCTGAGGCGAACGGCGTCCGGGAGGGCGTCGAATCGGGTCGCGTCGCAGACGAATCCGTCCCCCTCGCGCGACCACTCGGGAACCTCGAAGGTACGGCACACGGCCTCGTCGAGCAGGGCCTTTTCCGAAAGGGCGATGATACCGGTTTTCCAGCCGGGAAACGCCTCGTCGAGTACGGGCACGAGGCGGGACCTGACGCGGTTGCGGAAATACCGGTCGTCGGCGTTCGTAACGTCCTCCCGCCAGGCATAGCCCTCCCGACCCAGCCATGACACGATCTCTTCCCGCTCTATCTCGATAAGGGGCCGAATATACCGCCCCCTTTTCGGCTGAATTCCGGCAAGTGACGCGCCGCCCGATCCCTGAAGGGCGCGCATGAGGATCGTCTCGAGTCGGTCGTTGCGCGTGTGTCCTGTCGCGACGAAATCGGCTCGACACGCTTCGGCGGCCGATTCAAGCTCCCGATAGCGAAGCGCGCGCGCGGCGTCCTCGATTCCCCGACCGCGCTCGGCGGCAAGCCGCGCGACGGCGCCCGAGGGAAGGTCGACGCGCGAACAGGGAACGGGAGGCGTCAGGGAGGCGCACAGCGCGACGACGAAATCGGCGTCCCCCGAGCTTTCGGCCTCGGGTCGGACGCGGTGATTGACGGTTACGGCGGAAAGGTCGAAGCCGACGGACTCGGATAGCCGGCGAAGGATCGCGAGGAGAAACACGGAATCCGCGCCGCCCGAAACGGCGGCGAGCACGCGGGGCCGCTCACCCCTCACCTTCGTCGCCCTCCGGCAACCTTCGTCGAGCAGCGAACGCAAGGTTCGCGCGACGCGAGCTTCCGCGCCTTCGGCCGTATCGTTTTCCATATGTGAATAGTAGCAAAAAAAAAGAGAGTCCGTAAGGACTCTCTCTCGTTTGTCGCTCGATTCCCGCGACGTGCCGGCCGAAACGCTCCGCGTGTCGGGCGAAACGCTCCGCGTGCCGGCCGAAACGCTCCGCGTGTCGGGCGAAACGCCCCTTACTTCGCGGGAGCCGCCTTGGCGGCTGCGTCCGCGGCCGCGGGAGCCGCTTCCGCAGCGGCGGCCGGGGCGCCGGCGGCGGGAGTGTCGGCGCGGAAGTACTTCAGCGTCGCGACGGTCTGGTGCGGGTCGGAAAGGAGCTTTACCCCGTCGGCGAGTTTGATGTCCTTGACGTGGATCGAGTGGTTAAGCTCGAGGTTCGAAACGTCGACGACGACGCGCGGGGGAAGGTCCTTCGGGAAGCATTCGACCTCGATCTCGGAAACGCCGTTCTCGAGCACACCGCCCAGGCGGACGCCCGCGGGAGAGCCGGTAAGACGTACGGGAATCTTGGTGCGAAGGTGCTTGGAGGGATCGACCTCGTAGAAGTCGACGTGTCCGACGGTGTCGGTAATGATGTTATACTGGACGTCCTTGACGAAGGCGATGATGTCCTTCGAGCCGTCCAGCTTCACGTCGATGAGCGTGCTTTCCGTGATAAGGTGATAGAGCTTGGCGAATTCCTGCGTGTTGATGTCCACGAGGGTGGCCTTGCCGGTGCTGTCGTACATGACCGCGGGAAGGCGACCCGTCGCGCGAAGCCGCTTGGCCGCGCCCTTGCCGGTCTCGGTCCGGGTGCGTGCGTTGATCATCTTCTGTTCCATAAAAAACTCCTTCGCGTCGCGAACCCCTTCCCCGAAGACGGTCCCCGGGATCTGAGCGCGCGCGCACGCCATGGGCGGAACCTCCCAGGGAGGCCTGTTCTACCCGTATGGCTTTGTAGGCTGGGACGGCAGGATTCGAACCTGCGGAATGACGGTACCAAAAACCGTTGGCTTACCACTTGCCGACGTCCCAAAATATCGGATATCGCCGTATCCGGGACGCTTGAGGCGGGAAGAAATTCCCCGCGCTAAAGGTCCGCCGGATCGGCGGTTACCGTTTCTTCAATGTTTCCGGCCTCAAACTCGGCCAGTATCCTGTCCTGCAACTCGGTGCGAAAGTCCGGACAGATCGGATGAGCGACATCCTTGTACTCGCCGGTCCGGATCTTCCGGCTCGGCATCGCTATGAACATCCCGGTTTTCCCTTCGATAATCTTCACATTGTGGATTACAAAGCAGTTATCGAAAGTTACGGTTACATACGCCTTCAGTTTGCCTTCCGTCGTGACCTTTCGGATGCGAATGTCGGTAATTTCCATAACTTTTTGTCTCCTTTGCAGTAGAAACGACTGGCATATACCTACACCAGCGTATTGTACTACCGCATCGGTCAAGACGCAAGCAAAAGAAATTCCGCGCACCTCACGCCCATCGCGGAAAGAACCGAAAGAACCTCCTTACCCCTCGCGGGATCGACGTACAACGCGTATACGGCCGAGCCCGATCCGGTCATTGAAACGAAATCAGCGCCGGTCCGCGCGAGGCGTTCCCGTATCTCCCGGATACGGGGATATCGGTCCTCGATCGGATCGGCAAAACTGTTGTAAAAAGCCGCCCAGAACGATACCGGTCCGGCATATACGCCCTTCAGTTCCTCATACTCGGGCCATTCCCGCGAATCCTCGCCGGTTGCGGCCCGCCATCGGTCAAAAAGGGCGTACGCCTCTGCCGTAGGACAATGAACGTCCGGCATGGCCAAAACGCCGTACAGATCGGTCCTGGCCGGTATCGACTCGATACGCTCGCCCCTGCCTCGAACCAGGCACGCGCCTCCCGAAAGGAAAAACGGGACGTCGCTGCCGATACGGGCGGCCATCTCGGCAAGGCGTGACGGAGAAATACACGTTCCGTACAGGATATCAAGCGCGCGCAAGAGCGCCGCGGCGTCCGAGGAACCGCCTCCGAGACCGGCCCCCGAGGGAACCAGCTTCTCGATATCCACGCGTATTCCGTCCGAAACGCCCGTTTCGACACGGAATTCATCGACCGCACGCGTCAGCGTGTTCACGGGGGGCAACTCCATTCGGGGAGATACGACGCGACATTCGCCTCGCGGAATTCCCGAATCACCCGCCGTCCGCACGTCCAGGACGTCGCCGAGCGAAATACCCTGAAACACGCTCTCGATATCATGGAATCCGTCATCCCGACGCGCGAACACCCGAAGGTGGAGATTGATCTTGCACGGCGCGGAAACGCGCGAAAGGATTCCCATGACGTTTCTCCATTATGGAGAAAAACGCGTTCTTTGTCAAAGCATGCGGAACGACGAATACGACCCGCCGCGAAAAGAAAAACGGGCGGGATAGTTGACAGAACTTGACAGTCTCAATTATGTTTCAAGGGTGCTCTGCGCATACCCGGTTACGAAAGGCCCTTCGTGAGTACCGGCGGAATAAACCAGGAACGGACGGAAACAAAGCGAATGTTAACCAACATTGAACTGGAAAAAGACTCACCGGGACGGACGTATGCGTTCGAGGACGCCTATGACGACTACGAAGACGACGACTTCGAGGAAGAATCCGGCGACGATTTTGACGAATTCGAGGATGACGACGATTTTAGCGACGAGGAAGGCGATGACGATTTCGACGATTTCGGCGACGAAGAGGAATTCGGCGACGAAGAAGACGATTTCGACTATGAGGACGACGACCTGGAATACGACGATTTTGACGAGTGATCCGTCCGAATATCAAATACGGCCCGCGTCCTTGCCGGACGCGGGCTTTTTTTTTGCCGGCAAACCGCCGGATACGGGATTCCGCTTCGCCCTACCGGCGCGGCATTCGCCGCGATTACTTCTCCGACATCAGATCCGGCGCCCCGAACCAGAGTTTTTCCAGATCGTAAAACGCCCGCGCGGTAGCCGTCATCAAATGGACGATCACGTCGCCCAGGTCGATCAACGTCCATTCATCGCCGTCGGGGGCCTTTCGTTTCGTCGGCCTGACGGTCAAAGCGAGCTCGCCGAGCGATTCGTGCACGTAACGCTGCAAACCCCGCGACTGTGTCGCGCTCGTTACCGTCGCGATGATGAAATAATCGGCCCAACTCGTGCTTCCGCTCACGTCGAGCACTTTCACGTTCGCCGCGTTGTGTTCGACGAGCAGACGTCCCAACCGTACCGCCGATTCCCTTGTGTTACCCTTGACTTCCATATTGCTCCCTATCTCACGTATCGTCCGTTAAAGTCCTTGCCGAGAATTATCGTAAAGTCCACCGTAGCCTCGGTTCCGTAGAGGTCCGCGTCATCGTTGACCTCGGTACCCTTGATGATCTCGCACCGTATGACCTCGGCGATCGTTTCCGCGACGGCATTGTTGCCGATACGGTCGATTATCACCGTCTCCTCGTAGTCCGTCGTTTCGGCGTTGCCGACGCGTATGACGTCGTACCCGAAACTCTGATACAGCTCGGAGGTAATGCGCGCGAGGCCCTGTTTCTTGGTTCCGTTCAGTATCTCGAGCGCGTATATCCGTTCCTGCGCGGCCGCGTCCTCGGACGCGAGGCCCCCGAGCGTTTGCCGCACGATGTCCTTGAGCAGTTGCCCGTCGTAGAACGGGAAAAGCAGCTCCTTGCCGTCGACCTCGCGGAGCGATCCGGTTACGCGCTGCGGCACGAGCCGCTCCGCGTCTATTCCGGAGAGTTCCTCGAGCACGAGCTTGAGACCGCTCGACGGTATGTCGGCCGTTACGCACGAGGCTACCGCGGGATAGAAACCGTCGTCGAATACGACGGAGGCGTTGTCCCCGAGCGCGCGGAAAAACGCCAGTATGGCCTTTTGCTTGCGACCCGTGGCCTCGCCTTCCTGATCGAGGGGGTCCACGTAGGAAACGTAGGATCTCAGCTTGTCGCCGTCAAGAAGCACGGCTCCCGACGGAAGCAGGACCCGGCCGCCGTCAGTCGGCAAATCGACCGGCGAAGGTATGAATACGCCGAAACCGGAAAGCAAGTCCGCCAGACGCGCGAACTGGTCCATCGTACACACGATCGAGAACGGTATCGAGATGCCGGTCAACCCCTCAATCTCCGAACGGTACGCTTCCCGACCCTTTTCCACGTACACCGCGTCGATCCGATCCACCCTGCCGAGGCTCTTGATGATGAGCCCCGTCTCGCCGGGTATGTCGAACATGGCGGCGCGCTTGTTCCCGGGATAGTACGCGATGATATTCGTCGCTATCGGCTTGCCCCGATCCTCGAGCACGAAGAGCACCTTGAGCACCTTGTCGCCGGCGAGCGAGTCGCGTACCGGATTCGTACGCATCGTCGACACGAGCAAATACGCGGCCGCCGAAAGGACGAGCAGAATGACGGACAGGAAGATCACGCTCCTGTCCAGCTTGAACGATCTCATGCGATACCCCTCCCCCTCGCGAGCGCCGCGAGCATCTCCCTCGTCTCCGAGGACACGGTCTTTCCCTTCGCCTCGAGATACCGTACGTTGTCGGACGCGACCTCGAAGGCCATCCCGTTCAGATCGAGCGAAAGCGCGCGAGCGCGGCTTTCACCGTCGATGCCGTCGCGTCCCGGCTCGAGTTTGTCGGCCACGAAGACGATCAATCCGAGCGGATCGAGCGTCGGCGAGCCGAAGGTATGGTGACGAACCGCCTCTATGACCGAACGGTTCGTTACGCCGAAATCGTTCTCGAGCACCACCGCCGCCGCGCGACCGTGAAGCAACGAGGGTTTGTCCGCCTCTATGGCGGAAATCGGATAGCCGTCGCGCGACGCGAGGGAAAGGAGCAACCGCTCCTTGCAGGCCTTGCACATGTCGTGCGCGATTCCCGCGACATACCCCGCGTCGGGATCGACGCCGAAGCGCACGCAGAGTTCCACCGCAAGACCGGCCACCCGCTCGCAATGGGCGAACCGCGACGGGCTCAGCGCCGTCCGGGCGTATTGTCGAATCCGGTCCGCAGTATCCAAGACGTCATCGCGCCGCATACAGCCCCCGTTCGGTAATATACCGGTAGACCGATGCCGGGACAAGCGACGCCCAGCCGGGCGCGCCGTCGCGGCCTTCCGCGCCGTTGACTTCCGTTTCGCGGATCGCCGCGCGAACGGCCGATGACGAAGCCTCGACGAGAGGGCCTTCGAGAACACGATGCGGATACGGGAAAGAAGCGTCCTCCTCGCCGGGCCGGAGCGCGAGGAGGATGTCCGCCTCGCGCGAAAGGGCGTCCGGTTCCCGCCACCGCGAAAAGCCGGGAACGAGATCGAGGCCTATGACGAGGGCTATCTTGCCCTCGATCCGCGCCGAATACCGGGCCTTAAGGGCGCGTATCGTGTCGATCGTATAGGAAACGCCGCCCCGGACAAGCTCGCAATCGTCCACGTCCGACCATGGCCCGACTCCGCCGTCCGCGTTGAGCTCGGCGACCGCGAGACGAAGCATGTCCAGCCGGTTCGCGTCGTTCGCCCCGGGAGAAAGCTCCTTGTGCGGCGGAGACGCGGCTGGAATGAACAGCACCCTGTCGTATCCGGCGCGCTCCCGAACCGCGCGCGCGAGGGCCATGTGACCGACGTGCACGGGATTGAAGCTCCCGCCGATGACGGCCAACCTCACTTTCGCCGGCCCTTCCGTTTTCTGTTCAACGACACGGTAGCGCCGAACCCAGCGTCGGGATCGTCGGCCTGTTCCACGTCGTCGAGGGAAACCTTCATGAAGTCGGGCACCGCGGACGCCTCGCGCGCCGCGGTCGCCGAAACGCGCGCGGTGTCCCGCGGGACGCTCCGAGCGTCGCCTGCGATCAAGGCGGCGTCTGCCGCCTCCGCGGCGAGATCCCCGCTTCCCGCCGAAGTCGCGTCCCCTGTCGTCCCGCCGGACGCTCCGGGATCGGCGCCGTTCACGAGGTCGATAAAGGCGTCGCGGACCTCGTCGAGGCCCCACCGGTTATGCACCGAAATGCCGAGTATCGTACGGTCCGCGTATTTCGCCTTCAGTTCCGCGAGCCGCTCCCGCGTGCCGGGAAGGTCGAGCTTGTTCGCGACGATCACCCGCTCCTTCGCGGCGAGTTCGGGCGAGAAGGCCTCGAGCTCCGCGGAAAGCTTCTCGAACGCGTCGAGATACCCGTCGTCGGAAAGGTCGATCAAAAACGCGAGAGCGACGGCGCGCGAAATGTGCTTGAGAAAGCGGATGCCGAGCCCGAGTCCCTCGGAGGCGCCCTCGATGATTCCGGGAATGTCGGCGAGAATGATGTCCGTCTCCTCGTCGACGCGGAGCACGCCGAGGTTTGGGATCTTCGTCGTGAAGGGATACGGCGCTATCTTGGGGCGCGCGTTCGTGAAGTAGTCGAGAAGAGAGCTCTTCCCCGCGTTCGGGAAACCGACGAAGCCGATATCCGCGATTATGTTGAGCTCTATCCGCAAGCGCCTCGTTTCTCCCGGTTGCCCCGGAAGCGCGTTGCGCGGCGCCTGGTTCGTGGAGCTCTTGAAATGCACGTTGCCCCAGCCGCCGTTGCCGCCCTTGAGGAAGACGAACCTGCCCTCGTTTTCGAGGCCGAAATCGTGGATCAGTTCGCCCGTATCGGCGTCCCGGATGAGGGTACCGGGCGGAAGGGTCACGACGCAGTCATCCCCGTCCTTGCCGAATTTCTTGCTGCCCTGCCCGTCCCCGCCGCTCTTCGCCTTGAAGCTCTGCCTGAACCGGAGATGCGCGAGGGTACGGAGGTTACGCCGTATCTCGAAGACGAGATCGCCGCCCTTGCCGCCGTCACCGCCGGAGGGACCGCCCATGGGAACGTACTTCTCCCTGCGGAAGGCTATGCAACCGTTACCGCCCTTTCCCGAGGACACTATGATGAATGCCTCGTCAGCGAACTTGACCATCGACTCACAACTCCGTTTAAAAAAAAAGCCGGCAGTAATCCGCCGGCCGAACATCAAAACACGTAGTTTGCCCGGGTTCGCACCCGGACACGCGTAACGGCCAGGGTCGTCCGGAACCAGAAGGTCCGCGAACGCTCCAAGACCGATTTCGTCAAGCCTGAACGGGCTCGACGGACGCGAGATTCCTTCCCATGCGCTCGTGATACTTGACGACGCCGTCGGAGGTCGCGAAGAGGGTGTGATCCTTGCCGCAACCGACGTTGTTTCCGGGATGAATCTTCGTGCCGCGCTGGCGGACGAGGATGGAACCGGCGGAAACGACTTGTCCGCCGAAAATCTTTACCCCGAGATACTTCGGGTTCGAATCGCGGCCGTTTTTCGCGCCGCTACCACCTTTCTTGCGTCCCATATCAATCCTCCAAAGTAACCAATTTATTCAGGCGGGTTCACCCGGTACGACGATCCTCAGATCGAGCGACTCGGGATACTCCCGCGCGACGGCCGAAAGGCCCTCGCGTAAAAACAAACCCGCGTATTCGAGAAGCGGCGAAGCCCCCTCTCCCGCGACCGGCGCGCGAAACGAAAGCGAACCGCGACCGGCCGATTCCGCCTCGATGCCGGGAATCTCCCCGGAAAGCGCCGCCAGCGTCGTGCGAAGGAGGGTCGTAACGGCGGAACAGACGATGTCTTCCCCGCGCGCGCCCGCGTTCGCGTGACCCGACGCCTCTACCGAGCGGAAACTCCCGCCGGCGTCGAGCGTCAGGCTGACGGCTATCACCGTTACGCCCCGACGATGTTCTCGACGGTGACCATCGTATACCGCTGGCGGTGTCCGATGGTGCGATGATAGTCCTTCTTGGGCTTGTACTTGTACACGATGACCTTGTTGTCCTTGAAGCTGTCGCCCACGACGAGCTGCACCTTGGCTCCCTTCACGTACGGGGTACCCACGGTAGCCTTACCGGCGTCGCTTACCATCAGGACGGTATCGATATCGATCTTGGTGCCTTTCTCGGCGTCGATCAAGTCAACCTGGATCTGGGCGCCTTTTTCGGCCTTGTATTGTTTTCCCTTATACTCGACGAGTGCGTACATCTTTAACCTCTACACAAAATATTTCGTAACCCGGGCGCGATAACGGGGCGCGACCGGGGCACAGTACAACGCGTTTTACAGTTATATCGTAAAACCGCGAGACGAGTCAAGGCGTAAGACCCCGCCCGTCCGCGGTTCCGGCCCTACATGGTCTCCAAAAACGGCACGAGAACGAGGTTCATGGCGCTTTTCAGCACTACGAGCGTCGCGCGGGCGAGCTCGAGGCGCGTCCGTGCCAAATCGGGGTTTCCCGCGGCGATTATGGGACAATCGTGGTAAAAACGGCTGAATCCCTTGGAAACCTCGTAGAGATACACCGCAATCACGCTCGGATCATGACCCTCCGCGGCGCGCGCGACCTCCTTCGGGAAGGATTCGAGGGTTTTCAGCAGTTCCCATTCGGCCTCGTGCGTGAGCAAATCCGCCTTTACCTCGCCGGAAGCCCCGCTTACCCCGGTTTCCGCGCCCGTTTTCCTGAGAATCGACGAGATTCGCGCGCCCATATATTGCAAATAGGGGCCGGTGTTCCCGGTAAACGAGAGCGATTCCTTCGGGTTGAATATCATGTCCTTGGTCGGACTGACTTGCAGGAGGAAGTAATGCAGGGCTCCGAGGGCGATTTTCTCGGCGACTCCTGAGGGATCCCCGACGGCCTCCTCGCGACCCTTCGCCTGAATCTCCTCCAGGGCGCCGTCCCGGAGGGCGTTGATCAGGTCATCCCCGTCGACGACGGTTCCCTCGCGGCTTTTCATCTTTCCTTCGGGAAGGTTCACCATCCCGTAGGAAAGGTGATAAAGGTCCCGCGCCCATTCGTACCCGAGCATTTTCAAGACGTAAAAAAGGACCTTGAAATGGTACTGCTGCTCGCTTCCGACGACGTAGATGAGCTGGTCGAACGGCCAGTCCCGGTGCCGGTGGATGGCGGTGCCGATGTCCTGCGTCATGTAGAGCGCGGTTCCGTCCTTGCGCAAAAGGACCTTCTTGTCGAGCCCTATGGGCTCGAGATCCACCCACACGGAGCCGTCCTCCTCGCGGAAGAACACGCCCCGCTCGAGGCCCTCGAGTATTTCCTCGCGGCCCTTGAGGTAGGTGTCGCTTTCGTAGTAGATACGGTCGAAGCCGATGCCGGTGCGCTGGTAGGTCTGCTGTATGCCTCGTTCGGCCCACGCGTTCATCGTCCGCCACAGCTCGAGCGTGGCGGGGTCTCCCGCCTCCCAGGCGCGGAGCATCTCCTGCGTCTCGGCCTCGGCGGCCTCGGGGCTCTCCTTGCTGTACTCGTTGAACCGCACGTAGCAGTCGCCAACGAAACGGTCGCTCTTGACGCCCCGCGACTCGGGGGTTTCGCCCGCGAAGAATTTCCTGTACGCGAGCATCGACTTGCAGATATGGACGCCCCGGTTGTTGACTATGTTGACCTTATGCACCTCGGCGCCGCAAAAGGCGAGGATGCGCGAGACGCTCTCGCCGAGGGCGTCGTTGCGCAGGTGCCCGAGATGCAAGGGCTTGTTCGTGTTCGGGCTCGAGAATTCGACCATAACGCGCCTGCCCTCGAGGGTGGAGCCCTTCCCGTACGACCCGCCGCGGGAGAGTATCTCCGACAGTATCCGGGAGGCGACGTCTCCCTTCGCGAGAAACGCGTTTACGTACGGCCCGACGTTCTTGACCTCGCCGAGGGCGGCCGACTCGGGGTACGAGGCCACGAGCCGCGCGACATCGGACGCGACCGCGGGAGGTCCCTTTCTCAGCGTCTTGGCGAAGGGAAACATCGGGAAGCCGATGTCGCCCATGGTCGGGTCGGGAGGCGTTTCGAGGGTCACGCCTTCCGTGCCCACTCCGGGCGTTCCGGGGTCGGCCGCGGCGAGCAGTTCGCCAAGCGCGCGCGCTACGAGCGCTCTCCATTGTTCGCGAATGTCAGACATAGGGCACGGTACTCCTCATGCGCGGCGGGGCGGCGCGCCCGCGCGGCGTCGTGGACGATTTTATACGAAACGGGGAAGCTGTTCAATGCACGACGCGGGTGCCGTAGCGCGCGGCGCGGGGACGTTTCAGCGCACGCGGATGAAGGCGGCCATGTGGACGAAGCGATCCTGCCCCTCGCGCCGACTCGACCCGTATTTGGGGTCGCAGGCGGTGCACACGCCGGAATCGTGGATGTTTTGCGCGGGAATGCCGAGCTTCAGGGCGATATCCCTGTTCGCCTCGACGAGGGAAAGCCGGTAGGGCCAGCGGCTTCCCGCCTCCTCGCGCTCCGGGTCGAGCGTCACGCACCGTTCGCCGAAACCGGCGCGGAAGTAGTCGGCCCGCTCCGCGTCCACCGTATAACAGCACGAACGGATGTGCGGCCCGAGTATGACGCGGGCGTTCCGCGCCTCGGCCCCCCATTCGTCGGCGGCGAGCTCGCAGGCGACGCGAAGGATGCCGGTGCCCTTCCACCCCGAGTGGAGTACGCCGAAATAGCCGGCGACGGGGTCGTATATCCAGATGGGCATGCAGTCCGCGACGGTTACCGTCGGAACGATGTTCGTGTCGGTCGTCAGGATGCCGTCGCCCTCCGGCAGGGAACGGAAGGTTTCCGCGCGGTCCGCGACGCGAACGACGCGGGAATGCACCTGCCGGCACGCGACGACGTCGTCGGGCGCGACGCCGATGGAACGGAATACCCGGGAGCGATTCTCGTCGTCTACTCCGGGTTTCATCGGGCCGGAAACCCGAAGCGTCAACCCGCACTCGGGAACCGCGGACGCCTCGCGGGGATTCGGGCGCGGCGGAAGGCCGGCGAAGGCGAAATACTGCACGACGCTCACAGCGACTCCTTTTCGATGACCTCGGCGTCGGAAAGGATGAACAGGGCCTCTTTCGCGATTTGCCGCACGTTCGCGAGTTCCTTGCGGAACCGCTCGTTCTGCTTCCCCTGGATCGAGGCCATGTTGACGAGCGTCTCGTACGGCCCTCCCCTCACGACGTCGATGACGCCGGTCAGGATGAGGTCGACGCTGCGCAAGGCCGCGACGACCCGTGAGATAAGGAGCTCTGTTTCGGATTCGGTGGTGAGCATGAGATTCTCGAGACGGGCCTTGCCCTTTACGGTCGCGATCTTCTCGCGCTGGATGAGTTCGAAACCCTCGCCGATGTCTCCCTTGGGAGAAAGGCGCGACTCGAAGGTCTGAAGGAGGCTCTGCTGGTGTTCGAGCGCGCTGAAGGCGTCGGTGAATTCCATGAGATTCTCGCGACGGTAGAAATCGCCCTCCACGAGGAGTATCTTGAGGGGCCTCATTATCGTCGAGGGATACACGGATTCGAATAGCCCCTTGAGAAAGCAAACCGAAAGCTCGCGCCGCAGGGACAGGGGCATCCACATGCCTTCCCAGGGATGGTATTCGAGCTTCGGCATTTCCTTAGCCCCGAGGAAGGTCACGATGCGGGATTTGAGCATCGCGAGTCGATGCAGGCGGTTCCATTCCGTCCAGCGTTCCTCGAACCGCTTTTTCCACGCGTTCTTGAAAAGCTGGAACCAGTCTTCGCCGCCCTCGAGTATCTGCGGCCGCCAGTTCACGTTTCCGGCCGAGAATCGCACGAAGTCCTCGAGGGGAATCGCGCCCTTGAATTCCTTTATCGAAAGAAGATGCCGCGAGGCCTCGGCCAAAAAGGCGGAACACTCGCGCTCGAGGTCGAATCCGGCCTGTCGCATGGTATCCTGCATCGCGAATAGGTACATCGCCTCGAGCATCAGTACGGGAATCTTCCTTCCGCTCGCGAGCGCCGAAGCGAGACATTCGATCTCGTCGCTCACCGTGTCGAGAGGACAGCCCTGTTTGAGGTCGTTCATCACCGAGAAACGCAGGAGTATCCGGTCGATCGGGACGGAGGTAAAGAGGCGTATCCACTCGATGGCGCGCGCGGCCTGATAGAGGCGAGCCCGCTCGTCTTCCGGAATCGAAAGCAGTACGGAGTCGATCGCGCGAAGACACGAGTTCCGCACGTCCTTCCCCGTCTCCCGGTCGTAGGGCTCCGAGAAGGGATTCGCGGCTTCCCCGATCGTTTCGAAGGTCTTTTTCATCGCGAGAGACGACAGGATCACGAAGAAGCCGCCCTTGTTCGCCTCGTACTCGACGAGCAGGGCGGTAAAAAACGCCTGCGCGTCGCGTAGCCGCACCAACTCGCGGTGAAAGTCGTTCGTATACGATCGTTGGCGGACGTCGATGAACGCCGAGTACTGGCGCGCGAGCTTCCGCCCGAGCACCCGTACGAGATAGGCCGAGTACGCCTGAAGCGCCGTCGTCGACGAAAAAAAGGCCATCAGCGCGAACCAGAGTCGCACGATGAACGGCTGGGCCGTATACTGGCGCTCCGGCGAGAATTCCTCTCCCGGCGGCACGACCTCTACCCGGGCGTCCTGGGTCTTGTAATCCTCGTTACGCGACTCGGTGCGTTCCGCGAGTTGACGCAACAGGTCGCGCCGTTCGGTGGATTCCATGGTGAGAACGAGTCGCTCGAAGGTATCCGGTTTCTCTCCCATACGACCCCATTATGGACGGTGATCGGGGATTTTACCACCCCTTTTTCGGGAGAAGGCGGCGACGGGTCATCGGTAACTCGCCGAAGGGAGACGCGGGGCGCGCGGTACCGATGCGGCGGCGAAACCAAAAAAAAGCGGCGTCCGTTGCCGGCCGCCGCTTTCGGTCCCTACGGGAATCGAACCCGTCTTTTAAGATTGAGAATCTCATGTCC
>JAEWMY010000055.1 GCA_023393015.1 Spirochaetota bacterium | reverse complement strand
GATATGAACGTCAGTAAAAAGACGATGTACGCATCCCTGTTCGTATCCTGCGGGCTCTTCGCGTTCGGGTTCGTTCCCGGCGCTCCCTCCCGGATATTCACGGTACTGGCCTTCGCGGGCCTCGCCTCGTCGGCCATCGTGTATACGCGTACCCTGCCGGAAGGTGACGCGGGCGGGGGGGGCGACGCCGACGCCGACGCCGACGCCGACGCGATAATCTCTACTTCGGACCTTTCCCCGGCGCTCGAGCGGGCGATCCGGGAGCGTGACGAGGCCCTTGCCCGTCTCGAGAGCCTCGAACGGTCGGTATCCGCGCTGGCGGAAGCGATCGTCCCGGACATGCTTTCGTATCTGCCCCTCGCGTCGGCGGTGATTCGCTCCGTGCCGGAAAAAACCGAGGAAGCGGCCTTCGTGGTTATGGACCGGTTCACGGTCGTCAAGGAGGCTACGGGAGCAGCGGCCGCCTCGGCCCGCGAGCTCAGACAGGATCTCGAAGACGAGAACAGCGGCAAGTCCATCAGGCGCGAGGCGGATCTTTCGAGAAAGACCGTCTCGGACGAAAAGTCGGTCATATCGGCATTGCGTTCCTGCACGAAGGAGAATCACGAGCAGTTGCTCGCCATGGGACGCGAGATAGATACCGGTCTCGAACTTCTGAAAAGCATCGAGGACATTACCGCGCGATCGAAGCTCATCGCCTTCAACATGTCGGTCGAGGCCGCGAGAATCGGCGAGAAGGGCGCGGGGTTCAAGGTAATCATTCTCGAATTGCACAAGCTCAACGACCGCACGCTCGACTTCTCCCGCAAGGTTACCGGAGTCATGAGGAAATTCAGGGAATACAACGAGACGCTCGTGCGCAACATGGAGGTGAAGGCGGGGGCCGTAGTCGACTCGGTGGAGAGGGGGATCAACGCCGCCCAGGGGGCCGTCGAGACGCTGATTGCCGCCTCGGAGCGGACGGAGGCGTTTACGAGGGAGATCGCCGGAATGTCGGAGTCGATACATCGCGACATGGACGGCGTGCTCGAATCGATGCAGTTTCAGGACATCACGCGTCAAATGATGGAAGGCGCCGACGGCATTATCGTCGAGCTCATGCAAAGGTTGCAAACCGGGATCGATTCCGCCGGATTGAGCGTCGATCGCGGCGCCGTCGAGTCTCGGTTCGCCGAGATCCGCGAGAAGTTCGTGCGGGCCGCGAAGACAAACGGAGAAAAGAGCGCGTTAATGGAGGTGCGGTTATGAAATTCCTTACGGTGGACGATTCTTCGACGATGCGAAAGATACTCGCGCTCGCGCTGAAGGGCGCGGGGCATTCCGTGGAGGAGGCCGAGAACGGAATTGGCGCCCTCGACTACCTCAAGCGGGAGAAACCCGATTGCATCCTGCTCGACATCAACATGCCCGAGATGAACGGCATCGAGTTCCTGCGAGAGCGAAAGAAGGATCCCGTATACTCGGCCATTCCGGTATTCGTTCTGACGACCCAGGACGAGGCTGCGTTGCGGGACGAGGCGATGTCCCTCGGCGCGAAGGGATTCATCGTGAAACCGTTCCAGAAAGAGACCCTGCTTCAGGCGATCAATAACGGTATCTGACCGACGCGAGCGTGGCGACGAGGGGTTCTCCCTCGGCGTCCAGTCGCGCCTCGGCGACGGTTTCTCCCGGGAGCGTCTCTCCCTCGCAGAGATACCTCGGAAGGGACAGTCGTATTTCCGTACCCGCTCCGAAATACGACGAGAGGAATTCCCCCGCGATGACGTTGAGCGTCTCGAGCAGCGCGTCGTCCGCGCTTTTTTTCCGGGTTTCCTCCGGTTCGTCTGCGAAAAGCGTGTCGACAATCCTGTCGCGGAGGCTCACCGTCATCCGGAGTTCTATCCTGCACGAGAGGGGCGCGAGCACGTCGATGACGGCCGAGCGCGTCGGGGCGTCGTCGCGTCGTCCGTCTCCGAGGGGTATCGCGTCGGCGGGATTCGCGTCCACGAACGCCATCTCGGCGAATACCGATGACGTCGCGCGCCCGAGCAGGTCCGCGGCCTTGTCCCCGTCAAGCCTTTCCGTCACGCGTTCCGTCATTCGTTTCCTCCCAGCGCCCGCGCCATCTTTTCGGGCGATATCGGCTTCTTGATAATGGCGCTCACGCCGAGTCCCTTGAGGTCGCTTTCGACGGAACTGTCCGCCACGCTTGAAGTGACGACGATCGTCCTGTCGCGGCCTTCCTTCCTGGCGGCGAGCACGCGGATGAGGGTATCTCCGCCCATCTTCGGCATGTTGATGTCGGATACGATGAGGTCGACGTCGGGACGTTCCTCGAGCGCGGCGAGCGCGTCTATCCCGTTTTCCGCGAAGAGCGTTTCTTCCGTTCGGATGCCGGCCATCTCCATGCATCTTTGTATGATCATCCGCGACGTCGGCGAGTCGTCGACGATCAGGGCCGTGTGGTATCCCATCCCGTACTCTCCTATAGTTCCCACTTTTTCTGTCCCGAGGAAATGACGGTGCTTCCGTCCGATACGCGGACCGTTACCGTCCTCGAAATCTCCCCGCCGGTATCCTCGGCGACCGCGCCGAGCGAGCTCTTCCAGAGTATCCGCTTCGCGGCCAGGAGGTTGCGCTTGCCTATGTCGAACACGCCCTTGTCGTCCATGACCGACGCTCCGCCGACCAGTTTGACGCGGACGTTTTGCCGTACGGCGCCGAGACCCTTCATCTCCTCGATCATGAGCGGCAATCCCGAATCCGCGAAGTATCCCGGATTTCTCCTCGCGCGTTCGGGGTCGATAGCGGAATCGGGCAGGGCGATATGGATGAGACCGACGACGAGGAGCTTGACGTCAACGATTATCACCGCGACGCAGGAGCCGAGGGCGTACGTCTTGATTTCGTCCTCGGGGTCGTTCGAGACCGCCCACTCTCCGATTCCGACCGTTTTCGCCGCCATCTAGGCCTCTTTCCCCGCGCCGGCCGCCGCCTTCGCGCGCGACAGGCACGAGACGACCGCCCTGGCCATGTCGCCCGCGGCGACGAGACGTTCCGCAGCCCCGATTTTCCACGCTTCCTTCGGCATGCCGAACACGACCGACGTTTCCTCGTCCTGTGCGAGGCATCTGGCTCCGGCCTTCCTCATCGAAAGGAGTCCCGCCGCGCCGTCCTTGCCCATCCCCGTCAACAGTACCCCCACGGCCGATTCGCCCGCCGCGCGAGCCACGGATTCGAACAAGACGTCGACCGAGGGGCGGTGCCCGTTGACTTTTTCCCCGCCCGAGAGGCTCGCCTTCCAGGAATCGCCCGCGGTCGCGACGCGGAGGTGAAAGTCGCCGGGAGCCACGAGGACGAGACCGCGCCTGACGACGTCCCCGTCCCTGGCCTCGCGCACCTCGACGCGCGAGGAACGGTTCAGCGATTCGGCGAACAGGCGCGTGAATACCGGGGGCATGTGCTGCACGATGACCGTTCCGGGCATGTCGGGAGGAAAGAGCGGGATGATCTCCGCGAGGGCGTTGGTGCCTCCGGTCGAGGCGCCGATGGCGATGATTCCGCGTTCGCCGTCCGGGAACGCGGGTCGCGTGGAGGCTCCGGCCGTCCGGCGCTCGATTCCTCCCCCGATACCGCGCGAGGCGGACGGCGCGGCCTTCGTGACGTCCGCGAGCGAGGCTTCCCGTATCGCGTCCGCGAGCTCGGAGATCATGCCCGCAAGGCCCGCGGCGTCGTTCGAGGAGGGCTTCGGCACCACGGCGACGGCGCCCGCGGCGAGCGCCTCCATCGCGCGCGCCGAGCCCTCGCCGGTAACCGACGAGACGACGACGACGGGCAGGGGGTACTGGGGAATAAGGCGCCGGAGGAACTCTATCCCGTCCATCCCGGGCATTTGCACGTCGAGCGTCACGACGTCCGGGCTCTGGAAGACGATCTTGTCGCGGGCCGACCACGCGTCCGAGGCCTTGCCGACGACCTCGATTCCGCCCGACGTCGAAAGTCCGCGAGCGATGAGGTCGCGCGCGACGGCCGAGTCGTCGACGACGAGTACCCTGACGGGTCGATCGGCCTTCACGCGCCCGCCCTCCTGAGCGTCTTGACGTCCGAGCCGTCGCGAAGGACGATGCCGTCCCCGTCGATCCCGACTTCGATGTGAACCGGTTCGCGCGAGGCGGCGAGCTCGCTGACGGGGTACACCGTTCCGTCGATCGTGACGTATTGATAGCCGGACAGCGGATGCGCCGTCATCCTGGTTCCCGAGAGGCGCCATGAAAGGACCAGTCCCAGACGGTATTCGTACGGGGCCCCGGCCGCCGTCGCGCGGACGCGTACGCGCTTGACGCAGGAGGATCCCGCGAACTCGTAGGTGGCCGAATACTCGACATCCTCGAGCTTCTCGTCCCTGAGCGCCGTTTCCGCGAAGGCGCGCTCGTACGGGACCTCGTCGATTTCGTGGCAAACGACTTCCCAGATTCCCGAAAGATCGGCAACCAGCGGGTCGGAACGCATCGACGTGAAGGAATACCCGCTTCCTCCCGGCGCGGGAGCGAGCGATTCCGATATCCTCGAGGCGATGTCCTGGACGAGTCGTTCCGGTCTCCTGTTTCTCATGTCGTCACCGGAAAGCCCTTTGTCAGGATCTCGCGATAATCGCGGGCAGCGAAGCTCGCCGGTCCGCACTCCCATATCGTGCGGGACTTTTCGAGGGATCGCGTTATGTACTCCGACTTGCATACCTCGAATACGGGAAGGTGGAAGGTCGAGAAAATCTCCCGGTACGAACGTACCCGATTGAGCTTGTTTTCCGCCTTGGTGAACACGAGCGAGTGGACGCGTATCTCGCGCCCCGTTTCCTCCGAGCACGCGCGGACTTCGTCGATGATGGACTCGAGCCCGGAAACCGAGAAGAGCTGGAATTCGAGCGGGACGATCACCGCGTCGCACGACCGGATGAGCAGGCGCTCGAGCGGGCTGTGCGAGGGCGACGAGTCGATGATGATGTATGCGTAGCGTTCCCTGAGCGAGCTGACGAACGCCGAGAAGGCCTCGTACGAGGCGACGATGTCGGCGTCCCTTTGCTCGTGCCTGAGATCCCGGTTTCCGGCCGGCAAAAGGTCGAGGTTCCTCCGTACGTTCCGGCAGATGAAGTCCGGCAGGGCGACGCGCCGCTCCGTCCGCAGGACGGTCAGAAGCTGGCCGAAATCCCGGCGGCCGGAAGCTCCGAAGAAGAGGCTCAGGTTTCCCTGCGGATCGCCGTCCATCATGAGAACGCGTCCCGTTCCCCGTTTCGCGAGACCGGAGGCGATCTGAATGACGGTCGTCGTCTTGCCGACTCCGCCCTTCTGGTTAGCGACGACTATTACCCGGTCATTGTCCATGATCGGTTCCTCCCTTTCTGTAGACGGCGGGTTTCACGTAGGCGAAGGGACACGTTTCCCGGTTCAGCGATTCGGAATGCCCGACGAAAAGATAGCCGCTGGGTTTGACGTAACGATACAGGGTTTGCACGAGCGACGCGCGGGAATCCCGGTCGAAATAGATCATGACGTTTCTGCAAAAGACCGCGTCGAAGGTGCCTTGGAAGGGATACGACCCCGACATGAGGTTGAGGCGCTTGAAGAGCACCATCGATTTGATGTCCTCCGACAAGGCGTACCGTCCGTCCGGTTCCTCGCGGAACCAGGCGCGTCGGTACTGTTGCGGCGTTTCCGCGAGCTTTCCCGCGTCGTATCGTCCGGCCTTCGCCTCTTCGAGCGCGGCGAGCGATATATCGGTCGCCAGTATCCCCGCGTCGATATCGCGGATGGAATCGCCGTAACGCTCGCGCAGGAGCATGGCGATGGAATAGGGTTCCTCGCCCGTCGCGCATCCGGCGCTCCATATCCGCAGCCGGAGCGGTCCCCCTCCCGCGCCCGATCCCCTCGCGTCCCGCAGCACGTTCGACCGGAGGAAGTCGAAATGATCGCGTTCGCGGAAAAAAAAAGAATGGTTCGTCGTGATGCGGTCGATCATCTCGCTCAGTTCCCCGCCCGTCGGGTCCGCGAGCAGGCGGTCGACGTAGGCGGAAAACGAGGGAAGCTCCAGTTCGCGAAGGCGTTTTGCCAGGCGACCGGCGACGAGCGTCTTCTTCTGTTCCCCGAGAGAAATGCCGAAACGCTCGTACAGTAAGTCCGAGATGGCGCGGAAATCCGCGTCGTCGATGCTAAGGGTTCCGTCTGTCGGGGACATCACCGCCTCATGCGCCATTGGCCGCCGCCTTGAGGGAAAGACCGCCGTCCCCGCGAACGATGCGCTCGACGTCGACGAGTATCTTGATGGAATCCCCGACCTTGCCCATTCCCGATATGTACTGGTCCCTTCCCGACACGGTCCTGAACTTTGGCGGTGGCTCGACGCCGGACTCTGGTATCTCCATGACCTCCTCGACGGTGTCGACCAGGCAACCGACGAGGATCGAGTCGACCTCGGTGACGACGATGCACGTCCTGCTGTCGTACTCGCGCTCCGGAAGGTCGAACCGCAAGCGGAGGTCGATGATGGGGATCACCCGTCCGCGCAAGTTTATGACGCCCTTGACGTACGCGGGCATGTCGGGAACGGCCGATATCGGCTGCAATTCGATGATCTCGATTACGTGCCGGATGCCGATGCCGTAGGACTCCTTTCCGATCCTGAAAAAGAGGTATTTGTTCGCCTGCGTGTCCTCGTAGTCCTCGTCTTCCGCGACGGCCGCGTCGCGTGATGCCGTATCGCTCATATGCGTCTCCTTCCGTCGTCAGAACTTTCCGAAATTGCCGTCGTCAAGCGAGATGACGTCCGACGGTCGGATCGTTTTCTTTCGGGCGTCGGCGGGTTTCGTCTCGCGCGCTTGCGCGCCTTTCGCGGTTTGCGGCGTTTGTGGCGTTTGTGGCGTTTGTGGCGTTTGTGGCTTCAGTTGCCGCGGAAGGGCGATCGCCGGTTTCGCTCCCCGGTCCTTCGCCGCGAGTTCCGCCCTCAGCATGGCGAGCATGTCCGCGTTGTTCAGTCGGGAACCCGTCGCCTTGAGAGTGAACTTGGCGAGCATCGCCTTGACCTCCTGTGATTGCGAGGAGAGCTCTTCCGACGCGGAAGCGCTTTGTTCCGCGCTCGCCGTGTTGCTCTGCGTCACCTGGTCGATCTGGTTGAGCCCGAGCGAGATCTGGTCGAGTCCCTGCGTCTGTTCCCTTCCGGCTGTCGCGACCTCCTCGGCGAGCGACGAAACCTGCGAGGATCCTCCCACGATCTCGTCGAGTTGCCGCGCGGTGCCGTCCACGAGAAGGTTTCCCCGCTGTATGCTCTGGATAGCCTCCTCGACCATGCGCGTCGTTTCCTTGACCGAGTTCGCGCTCCTGACGGCGAGATTTCGAACCTCCTCGGCGACGACGGCGAAACCCTTTCCGTACTTGCCCGCGCGCGCGGCCTCGACGTTCGCGTTGAGGGCGAGCAGGTTGATCTGGAAGGATATGTCGTCGATGGTCTTCACGACCTTCTTGATTTCCTCCGCGCTCGAGTTGATGCCGTTCATCGCCTCGACGAGGTCCTTCATCTGCGCGTTGCCCTTTTCGGCGTTTTCCTGCGCCTCGCGCGCGAGGTTGTTCATCTTTACCGCGTTCTCGGTGTTCTGCTTGGTCTGACTCGCGATCTCGGTCGTCGACGAGGTGATCTCCTCGAGCGACGCCGCCTGTTCTGTCGCCCCCTGCGAGAGCGCCTGGCTCGCCTGGGAGACCTGGGCCGACCCCTCGGCGACCTGGTCGACGGCGGTGTTGATCTGCGCGAGCGTCTCGTTGATCGAGTCGAGCGACTGGTTCAGCGACGACTTCAGCACGTCGAAGTCGCCCGCGTAGTCGCCTTCGACCCGCGCGGTGAGATCGCCGTCGGCCATCCGCTTGAAGATGGAAATCGTCTCGTTGATAGGTTCGATGACGAGATCGAGCGTCTTGTTGACCCCGTCGATAATCTTGCGGTAGTCGCCCTTGTGAAGGCTCGCGTCGGCGCGCGTCTGCAGGGCGCCCGCGACCGCGGCGTCGGTGATCATGCTCGCGTCGCCCGCGAGCGAGCGTATGTTGCGAATAGCGAGGTTGATGCTCTCCTTCGCCTTGTTGAAATCGCCGAGAAATTCCTCGCTGACCGATTCGGGGAGATCTCCGAGGGCGATAAGCTCGATATACCGCGCGGTGAGGTTTAGCGGACCTATAACCGCGTCCAGTGTTTCGTTGATTCCGTTGATAATGTCGCGGTATCCGCCTTTGAACTTCGAGACGTTACCCCTCGTGGAAAGATGCCCAGAGGAGGCCGCCGCGGTAAGATCCTTCGTTTCCCCGATCAGGTTCCCGACGGTATCCACGACCGTGTTGAGCGCGGCGGCGACTTGCCTGAACTCGTCCTTGGTCTTGACCTCGAGTTTTTCGTCGATGGCGCCGTCGGCGATCTTGTTTAGTATTCCGACCGTTTTCTTGAGCGGGTTGCTGACCGCGTTTCCGAGAAAGAAGCCGAGGATAGCCGCCGCCAGAAAGGCCGAGATGCCGACGATGACGATGACGTTTATGGCCTTGTCGGCGGTACCGATGGCGCGTTTCGTCATCTTCACTCCGTAATAATCGGTATTGTAGACGATGAGATCGTCCAGGGACGCGATGAGCGTGTCGAGCGCGAGCCTGTCGGGACCGAAGACGAACGAGTACGCGGCTTGTTGTCGGTACTGACGTTCTTCTTCGGTAGTCGCGGCGAGAATCGCGTTAGCGTGTTCAAGTGAGGCGTTCGTGTACGCCGCTCCCGTATCAAGGTTCTTGAGAACGATTGACCACAAACGGGACTCTTCGTCTGTTTTCGCGAGCTTGTCGTAGGAGTCGCGAACGGGTCGATATACGGCTCGTGCCTTGTTGACGGTTTCCATCTCCGTTTTAGTCTGAACCGCGTCAGAGGTAAAGGCCGGATTCGCCATGTTTCGCGTGACGTTCTTTATCTTGATGAACTCCTTCGCGATAGTGTTGAGGTAGACTATTCCAGGTATTGTGGACTCCCCCATCTGGTGAATCGATTCGCTGGCCGACGATAATTCGACGAAGCCGACCATGCCGACGACACCGCACAGCGCCGCGACGAGCAGGAATCCTGACAGCATTTTGGTCATTATTCTCATATTGTCCTCCTGATGGACATTCGCGAAGAAACGCCCCGTCTACTCGAGGCGAAGGGAGAGAAGTCGTCCCGTATCGACTATGAAGCTGACGTTTCCGTCTCCGAGTATGCTGCATCCCGATATTCCCTCTACCTTGCCGAGGTATTCCGAGAGCGATTTGATGACTATTTGCTGGTTGCCTACCACCTCGTCGATGAGCAGGCACGCCTTCATCCCGTTGTTCTGGACTACGATGATAATTCCCTCGGTGGGTTCCGTAACGGCGGTCTTGACGTTGAATACGTCGTGTAGCCTGATGAGGGGAATGAACTCGGAACGGACGTTTATTGTCTCGCGGTCGACGTCCGTGCGCGTGATCTGCTTCGGCGCGACCTTGACGAACTCGATGATGTCGCTCAGGGGAATCGAGTATCTGCTCGATCCTACGCGTACGGTAATGCCGTCGATGATCGCCATCGTGATAGGTATGGCGAGCGTGAACTCGGTGCCCTCGCCGGGAGCCGTACGCACGGTTACCCTTCCGCGGATTCGTTCGATGTTGCGCTTGACGACGTCGAGGCCGACCCCGCGGCCGGAAACCTCCGACACGGTCTCCGACGTCGAGAATCCGGGCTCGAAGAGAAAGGCCCATACCTCGTCGTCGGGAAGCCCGGACGCGTCGCCGGCGACGAGTCCCTTTTCCGCCGCCTTAGCCAGAATCCTTTCGCGGTCGAGACCCCCGCCGTCGTCGGATACCGATATCCATATTTCGGACCCCTCGTATTTCGCGTTGAGCCGAATCGTTCCGCTTTCGCTCTTGCCGGCGGCGACGCGATCCTCCTTTTTTTCGATGCCGTGGTCGACGGCGTTCCTGAGTATGTGCACGAGGGGATCCGCGACCTGCTCGATGACGTTCTTGTCCATCTCGGTGTCCTGACCCGAGACCTGGAGCTGAATCGGACGGTCGAATTTTCGCGAAAGGTCGCGTACGAGCCTCGTCATCTTCTGAAAGAGGCCGTCGAGCGGGATCATCCGGACCATCATCGTCGTCTCCTGGATTTCCCTGCTTATCTTGCTGAGGCTCGCGAACGACTTGTTGAAGCGGTCGAGATTGATACCCTCGAGATCTGGGCAGTTGACGAGCATGGATTCCGCCGTGATGAGCTCTCCGACGAGCTCGAAGAGCTTGTCGAGTTTCGCCGTGTCGACGCGGATTTCCCTGCGGACTATCTCGTGTTGCGGTTCCTGCTCGGCGAGCGGCGCGCTCTCCTTCTGGAGGCGGAGCGCGGACGTGACGTGCTCGCGGTCAACGACGCCCTTTTGCACGAGTATCTCGCCGAGCGGCCGCTCCTGTTCGGCGAGGGCGTCCGATACCGCCTGCGACTCCACGACGCCCATGTCGACGAGTATCTCCCCGAGGGGTTTGTACGCGGGTGCCGTTTCCGTCCGGATCGATCCTTCGGAAACGGGATCGCGCCTCATGACGGCTTCGCCGGATCCGTCATCCGTCTTGCGGGTTTCCTCGTAAGCGCGTTCGGCATTCGTTTCCGCCGACACGACGGTAACGGTCGCGATAATGGACCTGATACGGTCGACGTGCGAAAGTATCGACGAAACCAGCGTCTCGGCCGGCGCGCCGGATACCGAGCGCGCCTTTTCGAGGAGTCCCTCGAATTCCTGACAGGACGTCTCGAGTGCGGCATGTCCGAAAAAGCCCGCGTTTCCCTTTATGGTATGAACCGCGCGGAAGATGTCGTTGATGTCCTCGCGCGGATCCTTGCCCGCCGATAGGGCGAGGGCCTTCCGTTCCGCGCCGTCGACGAGGTCGGCGCACTCCCCGAGGTATCGTTGAATCATCTTTTTTTCGACGAGGGCGTTCTCGACGATCGCGTTGCCGTCCGTATTCCGTCCGTCGTCGGCGTTCCGGCCTTCGTCGGCGTTCGGTTTGTCTCCCGCGGGGCCCGCCCTGAGTTTCGCTATCGTCTCCGCGATCTTCTTCGCCTGCGCGGCCGCGACGTCCTTGCCGGACTCGTCGGATAGTTCCTTCTCGATCGTCGATATCAATTTACGCAGGATGTCGATGGTTTCGTACACGACGTCGAGGGCCTCGGTCGTTATCGGAACCTTTTCCTTGAGGAACACGTCTAGCAGGGTTTCCGCCTCGTGCGTCAGGCCCTTGACGTGATCGAGTCCCAGGTATCCAGCGGATCCCTTTACGGAATGAAAGAGCCTGAATACCGAATTGAGTACGGCGGTCTCGTTGCCGGCTTCCAGTCTGGAAAGCTGGCTCTCCGAGTCGTCAAGGCGCTCGTAACCTTCCGAGACGAATGAATCAAGTATTTCCCTCGTTTCCTCATCCATGTGTAATCTTAAGTCTATTCAAGGCTGTCCGTTTCGCAAGGGAGACGGCGGAAAATCGTTGTCATTCGTGCGTATCGTGACGACGAAGGAATTGCGCGGCGTCCTTTCGTGCCGTATCGATCCGCCTACTTGAGTGACGATGCCTTTCACGAGGGAAAGGCCGAAGCTCGTCGGAGTCTCGACGTCGAACGAATCCGGCAAGCCTACGCCGTCGTCCGTCACCGTGACGATAATCGTCTCGTTGTCGTTGTGTGACGCGGAAAGCCGGATCGTGCCGGAATCCCTGCCTTCGAACGCGTGGAGAAAGGCGTTGAAGACGAGTTCGTTGACGACGAAGCCGATATTTGCCGCGAGATTCGCCGAGACCGAAAGGTCCTGAACGTCCACTTCGACCTCGACGGTGCACGGATCTCCGAAGATGCAACGGGCCGACGCGACCACGGAGTTAAGGTACTCGCGCAAGTGCACGTATTCGAATCCGTCGGACTGGTAGAGGCGTTCGTACAGGGTATCGACGCTGGAAAGGCGGCCCGCGGCCTCCCTCAGGGCCGATTGTACGTCCGGGATTGACGAGGCATCCGCCTGGTATCGCAACATGGCGCTGATTGCGCTTATTCCGTTCTTGATCCGGTGGTGAACCTCCCGCATGATGAGTTCCTTTTCGGCGAGCAGCCTCATGACCCTGCGGTCGTTCTCCTCAAGTACCTCAAGCCGCGAGGAAAGTTCCTGTTGAAGCTCCAGTATACGCTTGCCCGCGTTGATGCGCGCGTAGAGCTCTCCCGGATCGTACGGCTTCGATATGTAGTCGTTCGCCCCGGCGTCCAGTCCGTCGATGACGTCGGATTTCTTTCCCTTGATCGTCAGCATGATGATATACAGGGGCCGCTTGCGCCTGAGCGTCCCGAGCTCGCGGCAGATCTCCGCGCCGTCCTTTCCCGGCATGAGCCAGTCGAGGATGACCATGTCGGGATGGTCGTCGCGGGAAAGAAGGTCGTACGCCGCGATCCCGTTGTCCACGACGGTTACCTCGTGTCCGGTTTTCTTGAGAAGCGCCGTCAGGATCGTCCGTGACGCCACGTCGTCGTCTGCTACGAGGATGTTCATTGTTCCGTCTCCGCTTGTACGAGATGGAGCGCTTGACTCGCGACCTTGAACGACAGTTTCAGGTATCCTATGGTTCGTGTAAGCGACGCCTTGTCGCGCGACGCGGCGGAGGTCTCCACGGACGCGGCGGACCTCGCGAGGGTGAGACATCCGAGGTTGACCGAGGCCCCGCGTATGAGGTGCGCGTAGTGGGCGACCGTTTGCCAGTCCCCGCGTCCGGCGCTTTCGTCGAGCCTTTCGATCTTCTCGGGGATGTCATCGAGAAACGCGGCGATGATCTCGCGGCCGAGCTTGTCGTCGCCGAGTACCCGCTCGAAAAACGCGTCCCGGTCGAAAACGGCCGAGGGAACGCGTTCCTCCCGGGACGGGGAAATAATCCAGCGGGAAACGGTATCGGCAAGCGCGGCGGGATCTATCGGCTTCGTGAGGTAATCGTCCATCCCCGCCGCGAAACAGCGTTCCTCGTCGCCCGACATGGCGTATGAGGTCATGGCGATGATCGGCACGCGCGTGCCTTTCGCCTTTTCAGTTTCGCGGATCGCTTTCGTCGCGTCGAACCCGTTCATCTCGGGCATTTCGCAATCCATGAGAATCGCGTCGTAGGGAGTCTGCGAAAACGCCGCGATTGCCTCGCTGCCGTTCGCGACGGAGTCCGCGCGGCAATCCAGTTTTTCAAGAATCTTGGTCGTGATGATCCTGTTCGTCGGACTGTCCTCCACGATGAGCAACCTCGGACGCGAGCTGCCGATCGAGGGAAGCGGCGAGGCGAGGCGCGACGCCTTGACCGGCTTCGTACGGGACGGCACGATTTCCAGCCGGGCGGTGAACCAGAAGGATGAACCGCGCACCCCGTCGCTCTCGACCCCGGTTTTCCCGCCCATGAGCTCCGCTAGCTGACGGCAAATGGAAAGACCGAGCCCGCTTCCCCCGAATCTCCTCGTCGGGCCGCTGTCGATTTGCGTAAACGGGGTGAAGAGCATGCGCTGTTTGTCCGGCGGTATCCCGATGCCCGTGTCTGTCACGGTGAATTTGACGAGCGCGCTCGCTTCGTCCCTCTCTATCGTCTCGACACGGATGCGCACGCTTCCTTCCGACGTGAACTTGACCGCGTTGCCGAACAGGTTCACGATGATTTGCCTGAGACGTCCCGCGTCTCCCCGGAAGTCCGTCGGAACGTCGTCGTCTACCGTCACGGCGATCTCGAGCCCTTTTTTCCGGCCCTCGACCGAAAGCAGGGCGATGGCGTCGTCCAGTACTTCCCGAAGCGCGAAGTCGAGACGCTCGAGTTCGAGCTTGTGCGCCTCGCCTTTCGCGAAGTCGAGGATTTCATTGACGAACTCGAGAAGTATCCGTCCGTTGTCCCGCAGGAGTTCCAGGTATTGGCGTTGCTCTGCGGATAGTTCCGTGTCCAGGAGGAGTCCTGTCATCCCGATGACGCCGTTAAGCGGGGTCCTGATCTCGTGACTGACCGTCGCGAGAAAGGCCGACTTCGCGGCGTTCGCCGATTCCGCCTGAAGCATGAGCTCGTTCGCCTTGATGCCCGCCTGTTCGAGAACGAGGTTCGTGCGCACGAGTTCGGCCTCCGTTTCCTTCTGCCTGGTAATGTCCCAGTTGGTGCCGATGAGGCGCGTGGGGTTCCCGTATTCGTCGTTGTGGAGCGTCGCCATCGCGCGGATGATGCGCACGCTCCCGTCGGGCCAAACGACGCGGAACGTCGAGTCGAAGTCGCGCTCCCCGCGTATGGCCCTCGACATCTCGTCGTTCTGCCAGGAGCGGTCGTCGGGATGCACGCGCGCCTCCCATGCGAGCTCTCCGGAGGGAAACTCCTCGCGGGTAGCCGCGTACAACCGGTACATTTGGTCGTCCCACTCCTCCTTGCCTGAAAGGATGTCGAGCTCCCATATGCCGACGCCTCCCGCGCGCGTCGCGAGCTTCAGCCGGTTCGTCGCCTTTCTGAGCCGTTCCTCGTCCTTTTTCCGCTCGGAAATGTCGATGAAGCACTCGACGAGCTTGTCGCGGTTTTCGCTGCGTACCGCGAAGACGGTCTTGAGCACCGGAACGCTCGTTCCGTCCGAGCGAAGGACGACGTGTTCCCTGATCATCGAACCCTGCGCGAGGTCGCACGCCGGGCAAAAACCCTCGGGCTCCGGGCACAGGACGCGATGGCAGACGCGGCCGACGAGCTCGGCTTCACCGATCGCGAGGATTGATTCGGCGCTCGGATTTACCTCCTCTATCGTGCGCGTGTCACCGTCGAGGATGATCATCCCGATGGGGATGTTGTCCATGACCGCCTGCGCGACGGTATTCCATTCCTGCATGAGCGAGAGAGCGCTCCGGTGATCCGTGATGTCTATGAGTACGCCGGTGTACCGCCTCGGAACGCCTTCATCCGGGTCGGGATCGCGCGTTTCGACGCGCATCGCGCCGATTTGCAGGATTCGCTCTCCGCGTTCGGGGTGGGCGTACGCGATCACGGCGCCCCGGTGGCACTCCTTTCCCCCTTCGAGAAAGAGCGTTCTCAGGGTACGCTCGTCCTCATCGGATATCCTTCCGAAAAAGGTCGCCAGGCGATTGTTCTGGCCTATGCCGGTCAGGTCATGCCACGCGTCGTTCGCCGAAAACACCTCGGCGGTCGCGTCGAGGTAAAACAGACCGAGCTCGAGCACGCTTTCGTTTTCTGCATTTTTACCGCGGTCCTGGGGCATCCGTGGGCTCCGTGGACGATCAGTCGATCAACTGCATGGACTTGAGATGCTCGATGAGCTTTCTTGTGTCTATCGGCTTGACGAGATAGGCGTCGCATTGGTCGCGGAACGCGTTCATGATGTTCTTCTTGTCGTCGAGTGCGGTGGTCATGATGACTCGAACCCCGTCGCTCATGAGTATTCCCGCTCCCTCCTCGAGTTTGCGTATCCTCCGCAGCGTTTCCTGTCCGTCCATCTCCGGCATCATGATGTCAAGGCATACGAGGTCGTACGGCGCTTTCCCGTCGAGCGCCGTCTCGAACGCGGTTACCGCCTCCCGCCCGTTGACGGCGATATGGCATTCGCCATAGGGCTGGAGAATGCCCTGCAGAAGCAGTCTGCTCGAAAAGTCGTCCTCGACAATCAGTGTTTTCATGGTGGCTGTTCCTCCGTCCGCGTTAACTATAATCAATCTCCGGAAAAAGCGCGAATTTTCGCGCGCGATTCCTTTTCGCCGGGCGATACATGGATTACACTTATCGATAAAGGAGACACCGGGTAATGAAAGAAATAAGGGTATTGGGATGCTATGTCGAAAACCGTATCGCGGAGGCGGGAGAGGTTCAGGGCGTCTTGACCAAGTACGGTTGCAACATAAAGACGAGGCTCGGCTTGCACGCGGTAACCGACGAATCCTGCGCGGTTGACGGTTTGATCGTCCTGGAGCTGTGCGGGGCCGCGTCCGAGTGCGACGCGCTCGAGTCCGCGCTCGCGTCCTGCAAGGGCGTCCGGCTCCAGAAGATGGTTTTCGGGTAATACCGCCTCCTTCTTGCCGAAGGGTATGAAAAACTCTATACTGAAGGCTCGCGATGGAGTCCGGGCGCGTTGGGCTACCGGCTCCTCGCCTTTTCGGTAAGGAGTTTCCGGATGAAAGTTCGCGTGCGTTACGCGCCATCCCCGACGGGGAATCAGCACATCGGCGGCGTGAGAACCGCCCTTTTCAATTACCTCTACGCCAAAGCGACGGGCGGCACCTTTATCCTCCGTATCGAGGATACCGACCAGACCCGATACGCGAGCGAATACGAACAGAACCTCTACGATACGCTTTCCTGGCTCGGTATGGACTGGGACGAGGGCGGCCCCCGCGGCGGGCCCTTCGGCCCCTACGTTCAGTCACAGCGCTTCGAGCTGTACAAGAAGCACGCCCTCGAGCTCGTGGAAAGGGGGCAGGCGTACTACTGCTTCTGCGACGAGGAGCGTCTCGAGCGGATCCGAAAGATCCAGACCATGAACAAGATGGCCCCGGGCTACGACCGGCACTGCCGGTCCCTCGCCCCGGAGGAAGTACGGGCGAATCTCGACGCGGGGAAGCCCTTCGTCATCCGGCTCGCCGTGCCTCTCGAAGGCTCGACGAAATTCCACGACGCCCTGCTCGGCGACATCGAATGGAAGAACGAGGACGTGAACCCGGACCCGGTATTGCTGAAAAGCGACGGGTTTCCGACCTATCACCTCGCGAATATCGTCGACGACCATTACATGGAAATTACCCACGTCATGCGCGCGCAGGAATGGATCCCGTCGACGCCGCTGCATGTCGTCATGTACAAGGCCTTCGGATGGGAGCATCCCGACTATTGCCACCTTCCCATGGTCATGGGGCAGGACGGCCAGAAGCTCTCGAAACGCCACGGCGCGACGAGCTGCAACGAATTCCGCAACAACGGCTACCTGAAGGAAGCCCTCATCAATTACGTCGCCATGCTCGGCTGTTCCTTCGAGGACGGACGGGACATGTATACCCTCGGGGAGCTCGGCGAGCTTTTCCTCATGGAGCACATAAACAAGGCTCCCGCGGTGTTCGACTACAAGAAACTCGAGTGGTTCAACGGACAGTACATGCGGGCGAAGACCGACGCGGAACTCTTCGACCTGACCTGGCCATTTGTCGCGAACTCGGGCGTGCTCGGGCAGTGCGGTCCCGGCGAGCCGAACTCCCCCGAGGCGCGCGCGGCTTCGGGGCTTTCCTTCGCCGACCAAACCCTGCTTTCGCCGACTGCCGATCAGCGGGCGACCCTGATGCGCGTGATGCCGCTGATCCGGGAGCGCCTCCACTTCCTTACCGAGGCCCCCGCCATGGTCGCCTTCCTGTTCTCGGAACCCGCCGTTCCGCCCGTAGAGGAGATAGTCCCGAAAAAGCTCGACGCGGCGAAAACCCGGGAGGCCCTCGTGGCCGCGAAGGACGTAATCGGACGTATCGCCGGCATGGGCGAGGAAGAGGCCGATTCGCTTTTCCGCGCGACCGCCGAATCCCTCGGGATCAAGATCGGAGACCTCATGATGCCGGTTCGCATGGCCGTTACCGGAAGCCGGGTCAGCCCGCCCCTCGTCGGTTCGATTCAAATTCTCGGCGTGGACCTCGCGGTCGCGCGCGTGGAAAGGACCCTCGCCGAGAGGTTTTAGGCCCGCCCTTCCCGCGCTTTCGCGTCTCGCCCGACTCGCGCGTCCTTGACAGTCACATCCGCATGACCGACCATTTTCCGTGGAAACGCGCGCGTTTCCGCGGAACGTACCGGGAGGGTGGGACGTGAACGTCGAGTATATCAATCCGTTTCTTTCTGCGACAATCGAGATGTTTTCGGAGATGTTCGGCGTCACGCCGGCAGCCTCGAACGTATACATCGACGAGCGGGCCCATTCGCACCGGTGGGATATCTCGTCGGTAATGGTCCTTACGGGAAACGCGATCGGCGTCGTGGCCATCAGGCTTACGAGGATACTCGCGGACACCCTGCTCAGAAAGACCGGGGTGGCGTGGAAGAGCGAGGAGGAGCGCGAGGAGCTCATCAACGGCATGGTCGGCGAGTTGGTGAATATCGTCGCCGCGCGGGCGTCCGGGAAGCTCGTCGGGTACAAGATCGACATATCGGTTCCGCTCGTCGTCCAGGGACAGAATCACACGATCGCCTGGCCGGACAAGGAACCGATCCTGGCGGTTCCGTTTTCGACGCCCATGGGACATTTTCTCGTCAACGTAAGCCTTACCGAACTTCCCGCGGCGTACCGGCTCTGAACGCGCGAATCACCGCGCGAGCGCCTCGGAAAGCCATTCGATAAATGTCTCCCCGTCATGTTCCGACGCGGCGCCGCTGCCCGACCGGTCGCCGGGTTCGATAAAAAAGTGCCCGCGTCGATCGTACTCGACGTAGCGGGAGTCGGGACACAGGAAGGCGAGCGTCCGGGCCGTGCGGACACCCTGTTCGTAGATCCCGGCGTCGTTCCGCGAGAGCGCGCTCCAGAATTTCACGCGCGCTCCCCTGAAGAGCTCGGAAACTCCCGCCGAATAATACGAACTGCCCGTCGCCGCGGCCCGCGCGAGGCCGGGGTGGCGCATGGCGAGCTCGTGGACGAACGCGGCTCCTTGCGAAAAGCCGTAGAGGGCGACGCGGTCAGGGTCGACGCACGGATGCTCGAGTATGACGTTGTCGATCAATCGGGCGTATCCGTCGGGGTCCGAGAAATACTCTATTCGGGAATGGGGGACGAGTACCGCGGCCCCGTTAGGGTCGAGCGCGGCCTGCGATCTCTCGTTCGCGAAGAGCCGTCCGAGCTGGTCTTTCGACGTCGCCTTCCCGGTAGACCCGTGAAAGCAGACGATGAGCGGGATCGTCGCCGTGGCGTCGTCGCGGTCAAGTCCCTCCGGAATATAGAGGTTGTAAACGATACCCGCGTGGGTTACGCACCACGTCCATGACCCGCTTTCGACCTTTTTAGCTGGCCAGAACGCCGCGTCGTATTCGACTTGCCGCGACGGCCTGAACCGCAGGGCTCCGTAGAGCGAGAGCGCGAACGCGACACACGCGCCGAGCGCGAGTACCGCGCGGAAGTATTCCGGTTTCGCTTTTTTATCCATGGGTATCAGTATATCATGGAACGGGTCGGTTAACGTCCGTTTTTTCCGCCCGTTTCCCGGCGTAAAAACGGAGATACCGCGCGAGGTTCGGATGCCAGTAGGACGCGTTATGCGCGCCAGGTGCGGAGTAGAACGTTACGTCGGCCTTCCGTTTCGAAAGTACGTCGGCCAGTTCCTCGCATCCCGAGAAGAGGGAATCTTCCGTTCCGCAGTCGATGAACACGCTCAAGTCACGGAGGTTTCTCTTGCGCGCGAGTTCGACAGGGTCAACGTCGGTCGTCTTTCGGGGCTTCGCGTAGAGGAAGTAATCGGGAATGTCCTTTCCCCTGAGCGCCGGGCTATGTCCCCCGACACGCGCGAACAAGTCGGGATGTCTGAGTCCGATATGGAGCGCGGCGAATCCGCCCATCGATATCCCGCCGAGGCTCCGTTCGGACCGTTCTTTCGAGGCGCGATAGCGGGTTTCCGCGAGGTACATGACTTCCTTGACGAAGTACGTCTCGTATTGACCGCTGAAAAGCGCCCGTTTCGGAGACGGTCCGTTCATGGCGGTTTTCCCGGAATCGATTCCCCAGCTATTTTCCATTCGCGGCGCGATAATGACCGTCGGTTCCATTAGCCCCGCCGTTATGAGTCTGTCCGCGACCTCGTTGAGTTTGTGGTATTCGAACCACTCGATCTCGTCGTTGCCGAAACCGTGAAGGAGATAGAGAACGGGCCATTCGCGCTCCTGCGAGTATCCCGGGGGGAGGTAGGCGTAGAGCGCCATCGTCTTGCCGAGAACGGCGCTCGGGAACTCGATCCGCTCGAGAGCCGGCTTTGCCGGGGGAGGGGGTAATTCTCTTGTCGCACGCCTGAATTCGGAATCGCACGAGGCGAACGCGAGAATCGAGGCGAACAGGCACGAGAGGGCGACCGCGTAATTTTTGTCGTTTATCATGGGGGGCTCCTTGCGTCACATGGTACGCTCGGGCGCGAGCCGTCCGCAATTGGGGAAAACCCGTAATCGGATTGATCCGGCGGTTCTCGGGGTTAACCCCGATCGCTCCGGAGGAGAGATCGCGCGAGTTGAACGCGATTGGTGACGCCGGTTTTGCGGAAGATGTTGGAGACGTGCGTTTCCACGGTTTTCGTGGAGATACACAGCGTATCGGCCATTTCGGCGTTCGTCCTTCCCTCGGCGAGGAGCTTCGCGATCTCCGTCTCACGCGCGCTCAGGAGAATCAGCACGCCGTCCGAGAGGGCGTCGGGTTTGAGCGCTTCGCGAGCGTCGGACCCTTTCGAGTTCCATTGCCGGGCAAGCGGCACCGAGGCGAAAATGGCGGTCGAAAGGGTCAGGGAGACGACGAGGACTGCGACGTTCTCGTCGATGGACACGGCGCGAAAGAGCGCGGGTAGCGCGGCGAAAAGCGACGCGACAAGGGAGATACCGGCGGCGGCGACGGACGGTCCTCGGTGAATCGCGCGCGAAGGACGGCTTCGAGTCGGTAAAAGCGACAGGATAATAAGCGCCGAAACGTAGGCGTTCGAGGCGACCCAGATCGCGTCGCGGTTTTCGGAGGCGATCCGCGTCAACGACGGGATTGCCGAAAACGAAGTGAAACATGCGAAGGCGGCGAGGACGACGGAGAGGGGGAATGCGATCCGGATCGCCGTTACCCGACGCTCTCCCTTGCGGGGAGCGGTAAACGCGATACCGGCGAGCGGAACGAGCGTCCAGGCGGCCCTCTGTGCCACGAGCGTCACGGCTCTGAAACCGCGATGGTAGGGTATCCCGATTCGCCAGGAGAAACCGGTGACTGCGATATCAAGGGCGAGAAGCCAGGCGGCCAGCGCGAGCAGGAAACGCGCCGCCCCCGTGCGGGAGGGGTGACGCGGAAACGCGTACAGGGCCAGTACGAGCGCGGCGAGACCCGTCGATACGACGAAAAGCGAGCAAACCAGCAGGATCGGCATGACGGCAGTATAGCGAAAACCGGTCGTTTGCGGAATGGACCGGGGAGACCGGGCTTCGACGGTACGGCGTTACTTGTGCGTCGACCGGATCGGCGCGGTCTTCCAGATGCCGTCGAGGTCGAAGAGGCGGATTAGCCAGGGAGTCGTCCCCGAGTCTTTGACCAGGAGCCCGCCGCATTCCGGGCAGGGAAGTTCGCTTTTCCGGATCATGAATGTCTTGCCGCAGTTCGGGCATTTCGCTCTCATTTCCATACGGAAAGCATAGACCCGGGGCGTCAGGGCGTCAACACGTTTCTTCTTCTGTACATTCAATCGCTTACTATGGTAAACTGTTACCCACTATGACATTTCCCTCGCATCCAGCGGGGGCGAAGGAGCCTCTTAAAATGGAAGATCACTCGGTATCAATGGAAAAAATCGTCAGCCTCTGCAAGCGGCGCGGTTTCGTGTTTCAGTCGT
>JAEWMY010000040.1 GCA_023393015.1 Spirochaetota bacterium | reverse complement strand
GATTCAAGCGGTCGAACGTGAGATGGCGCCGACCGAAGGGAGGACCAGAAACGAGACGTCGTAGTTCCTGGGCGCAGGAAGCGCGCATGAGGCGCGCGACAGAAGGACGCTTACCACTGCGCGGGGTAAAACTCCTGCACGTTCTCCTTCGTTATGAGGCGCATCGGGAGGTAGCGGATCGGTTCGACGTCGATGCCGCTGAACCAGTCGACGGCCATCTCCATGGCGAGCGCGCCGTCGGCTTCGGCGGACTGCCAGGTGATTGCGCGCACGCATCCGTCGCGAACGAGGTCCTGCGTGATAAGGCTGTTGCCCGACGAGACGATGACGATATCGTCCCGGCCGGCCTCGCGTACGGCGGCGCAGATCCCGCGCGCGCCGAACGAGGGATCGGAGAAGCAAAAGCCCTTGAGATCGTTCCCGTATTCCTTGAGCCACTTTGCCGCGAGGCTCTTCGCCTCGTCTTCCTGTATCGCCGACTCCATGTCGAGACAGCGCATGGCCGGAGCGATACGCGCCAGTTCCGTGACGACGGCGTGCGTGCGGGAGAAGTAGTTCGAGTTGCCCTTGACGTGCCGCATGATCGCGTATCCGCCGGAGTTGCCCATTAGGCTTGCGAACTCGCGCGCGAGCATCCGGAACTGCCCCCAGTCGTCCGGACCCGTCCAACCGAGGATATACTTGAATCCCTCGTCGTTCGGCGTCGTGTTGCTTCCGATGACCGGAATTCCGCGCTCGTTGATCCGCCTGAACCACTGCGCGCTTTCCTTGACGCTCGTCGGCGTCAGGATGATGAGGTCCGGCCTCTCCCTGATGGCGAGCTCGACTTGCTTCGCCTGGATTTCCGGTGAGTAATCGGCGTTGTAGGAGCGGAGCGAGACGCCGAACGCGTCGGCGATCTTTGCGCAGCCGATCTTGTACGAGACGTGATAGGGATGGTCGCATGACTCTAGCAGGATAACCCGTTTTCCCCTGGGCCCGTCCGCCGGTGATACGGGTATGTTGGTTTTCTCGGATCGCCAGCCCGCGTACTCCAGGTCGTACCAGTGCCGGGCGTCCGTTTCCGGGAGGGATCTCGGAACGTCGGGCCGGACCGGGATTTCCTTCCGCTCGCGGTTCCATTGTATGAGCGACTGACCGTCGCTCGACGCGAGGTCCGACGCGTCGATTATCCTGAAACGCGACACCTCGCCGTCGACGATGGCTATCGTGTCCGCGTTCGCCTTGCCCGAGGCGGCGATAGCGTCCGTCTTGCCGAGAAGGCCTCCGAGCACCGACGAGAAGTCGTCCATAGAACGCCTGGAATCCTCGGAAACGACGATGACGCTCGACATAGCCGCGTCTATCTCCTCCGACTTTCGGTCGATGATCCGCGATTTTTCCTTTACTTCCTCGGTTACGTCCACGAGTTGCGTCAGCGCGCTCGTGATCTCCGTCGTTCCGCCGGACATCTCGTCGAGACCGCGGATGATCTCGGAAAGGCTGTCGGAAACGTCGGAGATGCCGCCGAGCAGCTGTGCTATCGACGAGTCGGTCCGCTCGGTGAGGCCCCGCGCAGACTCGATCTCCGATATCATCGACGTGAGATTCTTGTTAACCTCCCGCGCGCTCTCCGAAGTCGCCTCGGCGAGCTTCCGTATCTCGTCGGCGACGACGGCGAATCCCTTTCCGTGCTCTCCTGCGTGGGCGGCCTCGATCGCCGCGTTCATGGCGAGGAGGTTCGTCTTTTCAGCCACCTCGTTGATCACGCCGATGAGATCGGTGATGAGGTCGACCGACGACGCGATGCCCCGCATGGCGTCCATGGTTCCCCGCATGTCGTCGCCGCTCTCGCTCGCGAGCTCGTTGAGCGTGCCGACGAACTCGGCCTTGGACCTGGATATCTGGTTCATGCTGCGAATGGACGCTATCGTCTCTTCCACCGCGGCGGACGACTGGTCGACGCTCGCCGCCTGGGTCTCGATCTGCGCGACGATGTCTCGGATCGCGTCCCTGATCTCGCTGACGTGCGCTCGCGAGTTCCGTATGGACTCGTTGAGCCTTCTCTCGTTCTCGGAGACGGCTTTGGACGATTCCTCTATGCCCTTGAGCGAGGAGGCGACTTCCCTCGTCTTGTCCTCGAGCTCCCGGCTGATCGCGAAACTCCGCTTAACGATGTTCTTGAGCTTGAAGACGATCTGGTGTACTTGCGCGACGAAGACGTTGTGTCCGCGGGCTATCGCGGAAACTTCGTCGGCTCCGTCGATCGGCATGCGCGCCGTAAGGTCCCCGGCGGTTCGCTCGGAGCCCGCGAGAAAGGACGCGAGCCGGGCTATCCTGCGGTACACGAGACCGTGCGCCAAGGCGAGTCCGACGAGGCCCGAGACTATCGGAAGGCAGACTATGTCGGAGAATCCTCCGAGGCCGAGAAGCTTCGGCGCGGACAAGACGGCCGACGGGACGAGAAACGCCACGATGAGCCGCAGGAATATCGATTCTTTCTTTTTCGCCATGGAGTACCTCTCGATTGTGCTCGGTACAGTATACGGCATATTCGGGATTTTCGATAAATATTTTTCGGCTAACGGCGTTCGCGAAGCCGATAAAAAAAAAGCCGACGTCTCGCGACGTCGGCAGTCAGGCTCTCGCGCCGCGTTGGCGCGCGAGCCGGCTCGTCCGCGGGCCCAGGACCCGCGGAACTTCTTACATTCCCATGATCGCCTTGTTGAAGGCCATGTCGATGTTCATGTTGGAGATCGGGGTCTCGACGAGTTTCTTGTAATCGATCTTCGCGGCCTGAATGGCCTTGAGATCGTACGAATCGAGAGCCTTCGCGACGGATGAATCCTTTCCGAGCACGGTGGCGCGGATCTTGTCGAGGTTCTTGTTCTTCGCGAGTTCCTCGGCCTTCTTTTCGACCATCCGCCAGGCTTCCACGTTGAACTTCACGAAGTCCTTGCGGAGCTTGATCGCGTTGTCCTTGCCGGGCGCGGCGTCGGTGCGGAGCATGTGGTTGTCGAACTCGATGTGTCCCTTCCAGTCAAGCACTTCGAGCATCCATCCGAGGCCGACCATCTCCTTGAGTCCGTCCATTCCGGTGAGGGTGGGGGAGTCGTTGTCGAACTGTCCGGCCTTCTGGTTTCCTATATGGAGGAAGGGGAGCTTGCCCGCGTGGATCGCCATTCCCGCCGCGTTCGAGGCGGAAAGGTTCGTCATACCCTCGTGCTGGAGGAGCTCGGGGTTCACGCCCCACATCGAGGGATCCTCGAGGCGGCTGATGAGGCCGAGCGCGTGTCCGGTCGTGGCGAGATACATCTCGCCGCGGGGCTCGTTCGGCTTGGGCTCGATGGTGCAGTACTTGATCGAGAGCTTGTTCTCTTTGATGTAGCGCGTGGCGAGGTTGAGGCCCTGCTCGATGTACTTGTACGGGGTTTTCCAGTCCACGGCGAACTGGCACTCGAAACCGTCGCGCGCGACCCAGTAGGTGAAGTACTGCGCGCCGAAGAAGTTTCCGATGCGGAGGGTTCGCATGACCTTCTGCGCGGCGAGGGCGCGGATCTCCGGATCGGGGTTCGTGAGCCCGCCGTTGCGGAAGAGCTTGTCCCCGTGGAGGGAGCAGGTGACCATGATCATCTTGAGTCCGACCTTGTCCATCTTTTCCTTGAGGGCGTGGATGGTCTTGTAGCAGTCGCTCGACGGATCCTGGTCGTCCATCGGGTTCATGGGGTCCCAGGCGACAATGTCGTCGTCATGGGTCGAGGTGAACTCGATGAGCCCTTCCTTCTTGGCCTCGCACAGGATATCGCATGCCTCGAGAGCCGAGATCGAGTCCATGACCGATCCGCCGAAGGGATCCCCGCAGGAGCTCTTGACGCACCAGAACGGCATTGAAAGTTGTCTTTTCATAGTCTTCCTTCCTTCTAAAAACGTTTCGCGATTACTCGCGTATTGCGTGCCTTATTAACAATAAGGCCTCAGTCTTGCCTTGTCCACGCCGGGTTTGCGGGCCCGCGGCGCGCGTCAGGAATACAGCGGGGCGAGCGCGTCGAGATACCGGTTGTACGCGGCATAGGCCTTGTCGTACGCCGCGACCGCCGCGGGATCGGGCATCACGCGTTCCGCCTCGTTGATCTTCACGTGCTCGTCGGTCAGCTTCGAGATCGGTCGCGCGGCCTTGCCCGACTTCGTGGCCTCGATCGATTCGAGGCACCAGAGCGCCTGGATCGCCCCTCCCATCGCCGCGGCTTCGTCGTTCTCGGGCCGCTTCACCGGCAGGTTCATCACATTCGCGGCGATCTCGCGCCAGAGCGCGCTCTTCGAGCCGCCTCCGATGATCCTGATTTCCTTCGCGCGGAAACCGAGCGCCTGGAAGGCCTCGAGTCCGATGCGCATCCCGAATATGGCCGATTCCATCGCCGCGCGCGCTATGTTTTCGCGCGAGGCGTTCGCGGCCGTGAGTCCCATGATGCTCGCACGTCCGTTGGGAAGGTTGGGCGTGCGCTCCCCGTTGAAGAAGGGAAGGAACACGACGCCGTCCGCGCCGATCGGCGCTTTCGCCGCGCAGGCGTCGAAGGCCTTGACGTCGAGCTCGAAGAGGGCCCGCGTTTCCTCGGTGGCGACCGTGCAGTTCATGGTACACAGGAGCGGGAGGTACCCGCCGGTCGAGGAGTTGAATCCGGATAGTCCCTTCGCGGGGTTCGCCACGGGGCTGTCGGAATATCCGTACAGGGTTCCCGAGGTTCCGAGGCTCATCGTGAGAAAACCGTCGCTGACGGTTCCCGTTCCGATGGCGCCCATCATGTTGTCGCCTCCTCCAGACGAAACCGGGATGCCGGCGGGAATGCCGAAGCGAGAAGCCGCCTTCGCGGTCACGAAGCCCGCGGGTTTTTCCGAGGCGATAATGGCCGGCAGAATCTTGCGCAAGCCCGGATCGATGAGCGAGGCGATCTTGTCCGACCAGGTCCGTTTCGCGCCGTTGAAGAGGGCCGTGCCCGAGGCGTCGCCCGCTTCCATGACGTATTCGCCGGTAAAGAGCCAGTTGAGGTAGTCGTGCGGGAGCATGACGTAACGCAAGCGCGCGAAGGCCTCGGGTTTGTGCCTCTTGAGCCACAGGATCTTCGGCGCGGTAAAGCCGGGAAGCATCAGGTTGCATACCTCGGCGATCACCGCGTCGGCGCCGCCGGCGGCAGCGGTCAGGAGATTGCATTCTTCCACGGTGGAGGTGTCGTTCCAGAGTTTGACGTTATAGAGGGCCTTTCCGTCCGCGTCGAGCGGCACGAAGCCGTGCTGGTGTCCTGATACGCCGATAGCCTTGATCGATCCGCGCTGTTCGGCCGTGAAGGCGGCGAAGCATTCCTCGAGCGCCCTGTCGTACCATTCGGTTTTTTGCTCGCGCGTTCCGTCGTTCTCCGCGATCATATCCACCGGTACCTGGGCCTTTGCCACGGTCGAGCGGGAGACTCCGTCATAGAGCACGATTTTAATGCTCTGGGTTCCCATGTCGATTCCGGCTACTGTATTCATCTCCGAACCTCCTAACGTATCTTGAGTATACGGGCGTTTTTGCCGGAACGGTATGGTCTAAGCTGATTTTATATATCTAAAATTGATATTTCTCGTTCTTTTCCTTATAATAAACGCATGAAGATACTGGATTCCGTATTCGTATACCGTTTACAGGATGATGAACGTGCCGGCGTCAGCGACCGGCTTTCATGGCACGGTCGCTATCATACCCACGGAACGGCTGAATTCGAGTTACACTTTTTTATAGAAGGAACGGGAACCTTTCAGTGCAATACCGCCCGCTATCCCATTTCGGGCGGTCGGGTCTTTCTTACCGGTCCGTATGATTTCCATTCGATCGTTCCCGAGGCGGTTTCGGCGCCCCTCACGTACTACGCCATACTGTTTGCCTTCGACGAGACCGACGAACGTGTCTCGTTTGCCCTTCCCGAGACCCTCCGCTCCACGATTGCCGCGAAGGCTACCGTCCTTTCGGTCGATCCGCATTTCCGGTTCCAATTCGAGGATTTGTTGCGCATGGCTAGATCCTCCGACGCGGCCCTGCGGGAAGCGGCCTTGCATCTCCTGCAGAGTTTTCTGTACCGTTGGTATTGCCGGGACGCCGTATCTCCTCAGGATGTACGGGCGTTCTCCCGTCGCGCTAACCGGCTTCACGCCGAAAAGGCCCTCGCCCTTATGGAACGTCACGTTCGGGAAAACGTCCTCATCGAGGAGTTCGCGCGGAAGCTCTCCCTCTCCGAGGAGCACTTCATCCGTACCTTCCGGGACGAGGTACACATGACCCCTCATCAATACTTCATGCGGCTCAAGGTCGAAGGGGCGAGCGGAATGCTCATGTCAACCGACAAAACCGTCGGTGAGATAGCAGATTGGTTCGGTTTCGAAAACCAGTTTCACTTTTCTCGAATCTTCCGAAAATGCACGGGGATGTCGCCCGTTCACTATCGCCGAACCTTTGTGCAGATTGTCGATTTTACCTGATATGACGATTTTTCGTCGGCGTTTTGTCCGTCGGAAAGATACAACGCGATGAGACGAAGGTAAAAGAGCGTACCCCATCGCGGTGTTATGACGAATGGTAAACCGGTTTACCGGGCAAGTGACCGCGAAAAATCATTTGACAGCGCCTCTCGAATGGGTGTAGGATTACCGCATGAAAGGCAATGGGTTACCTTCGGGTATCCCGTGTCAAACAGAAAAGAGGAGAGAAAGATGAAGAAAATTCTTATCGTTCTTGCCGC